>JBFIHA010000007.1:0-156709 GCA_041602035.1 Gemmatimonadales bacterium
AAGCAGCCTTTTGGTGAACTCGAACGCCTGATCACGCAGAAGCTGCTGGACGTGGTCCAGGGGCTGGCGCAACGGGAATTGGAGAACGAATCCTGGCTCCGGACGGTCGCGGAACTGGGCGGCCGGAGCTACGAAGAGATGCGCGTCATCGTGCTCGAGTTTCTCGATACGGACATCTTCCATGTGTCCAGTGAGAACTGCGTCTCGTTTCTGGATCCGCTGATTGATTCCTGGGATATGGACCTGGCGACGTTTGCACTGGACATCGTTCTGACCGACAGAGTGGTCTCCGGGAACGTGAAGCGGTTTGAGTTTGTCGAGGTGGAATCCCCACGGCACGACGTCGAAGAGCCTGGGCTCAAGGGATTCCTTCAGGATCCGGCCCTCAGCGGCACAGCGACCGCGGAGGAAGTCGACTTTCTGAAGAGGCTGAAGCTCCAGGGCAGGCGGCCGACGCCGCTCTACTATTACCGCGAGTTACAGAACCTCAGGGACCCCCTTCATTTTCGCGCCACGGAGAAAGCACCATGAAGCGAGTGAACCGCCGCTCGTGCTGTGCGCCACCGGAGAGTCCCCTTATGAACCTCCTTTGCGGGCGCATCGCCCACCGGCGCAAGTGAACCGTTCGCGGCTGATACTGGATCGCGCCGGGATGGTGCCGGACGGCGGGCCACCACGCTGTCGGGGATGCGACCTGCGTTTGCAGTTCGGCACCGACCGCGATGGCCGGGCAACGGAATCCTGCGTCTGCGGATACTACGCGTACGTAAAGACACGGTGTGGGCGCGTGGATTTGCGACGGGGCGCAATGGCTGGCAATGGGAGCGGTCGCGGTCTCGTGAGACGGAGGACGACAGGCCGACATGCCGCTCCATGGGCTCAATACTCTGGCGTGCCCGATGGCTCGGAGTAATCGCCAGACGTACACTTCACGCACTGCTGACGTTGATCAGCGTTCGCCCCCTTGAAATCCCTGTTATGGCAGATGTCACACCGCCCATATGAAACAGGGCCGAAGGTGAATTTCTGCTCGCACCACTTGGCGTTGGTACAACCACGGCCGCTGTGACACTTCCTGCAGAGGAGCATCATGTCCACCGCCGCGGTACCAGAAACACGGCGCCCGGCCAGCCGACAGAGCATCTTCCGCGTCCACGAAGGCCAGGAGGCGAACTCCGGAGGAGGGACTCGAACCCCCGACCCGGCGGTTAACAGCCGCCTGCTCTACCAGCTGAGCTACTCCGGAATGCGTGGCCGAGCGAAACGTCGCCACGACGCCGTCAGTCTAACGGTGCCCGGGAAGCCACGCAAGCGAGTCGGCTGGCCGTCCACTGCGGCTCGATCGGCCTCGTCGAGAACCGTCAATGCACCAGTGCTGCCGAGGCGGCGAGGGCGTCGCGCAGATACCGGCCAGTCGCGCTTTCGGTGTCCGCCAGGTCCTCCGGCGTGCCAGTGGCAACGATGCGGCCACCCGCCTCGCCGCCTTCCGGCCCGAGGTCGATCACCCAGTCGGCGCGCTTGATCACGTCCAGGTGGTGTTCGATCACGACCACGGTGTGCCCGGCATCGACCAGCCGGTCGAGCACCTTGATCAGCATGCGAACGTCGTCGACATGAAGGCCGGTCGTCGGCTCGTCCAGGATGTACAGCCGGCGCTCACGCTTACGCGCCAACGTGGCGAGCTGCCGGGCGATCTTGAGCCGCTGAGCCTCGCCGCCGGACAGGGTGGTTGCCGGCTGGCCCAGTCTCACATAGCCGAGCCCCACCTGCTGCAGGTGCCACAGTGCTTTTCCCAGGCGCTCCTGGTGGCGAAACCGGGTCATGGCCTCGTCGACCGTCAGGTTCAGGACGTCGTGGATCGACAGTCCCTTGATGCGCACGTCCAAGATCTCCGGCTCGAATCGCGTACCTTCGCAAGCCTCGCATGGGACGAACACATCGGCGAGGAACACCATCTCGACCTGCACATGGCCCGCGCCCTCGCACAGACGGCAGCGGCCGCCCGCTGGAGCGTTGAAGCTGAATGTGGTGGCGGTGTAGCCCCGGGCCCTGGCGAGTGGCTGTGCCGCGAACAGGTCACGAATCTCATCGAACGCGCGCACGTACGTGATCGGGTTGGAGCGCGGTGTGCGTCCGATGGGCGACTGGTCGATCATCACGACGTCGCCCAGACCCTCCCACCCCGCCATCTCGTCCACCGCACCGACCGGCTCGCCCAGGTGCTCCTTGGCTCCGTGCGAGCCTTTGAGTCGTGCCGCCAGCTGACGGTACAGCACGTCGTGTACGAGCGTGGATTTCCCGGACCCGGACACGCCGGTCACGGCGGTGAGCACGCCGAGCGGGATCGCGGCATCCACCCCGGTCAAGTTGTGGCAACGCGCTCCGCGAATCGAGAGCTGCCGAGACCAGCGCCGGCGCGCGCTCGGAATGGTGATGGTCCGCTCCCCGCTCAGGTACTGACCGGTGAGTGTGTGCCCATCGCTCGCCCCCGCCACGGAGCCCGCGTACACCAGCTCACCCCCCTGCTCGCCGCTGCCAGGACCGAGCTCGATCATGTAGTCGGCGGCGCGGATCGTGGCGGGGTCGTGCTCGACGATCACCACCGTGTTGCCTTCCTGCCGCAGGCGATGAAGCAGTGAGAGGAGTCGGTCAATGTCGCGAGGGTGGAGGCCGATCGACGGCTCGTCGAGGACGTACATGGTGTCGACCAGCCGGGAGCCCAATGCGTTGGCCAGGGCAATCCGCTGGGCCTCGCCTCCCGACAGGGTCCGCGTCTGCCGGTCGAGCGAGAGGTAGCCCACGCCCACGTCGCGCAGGAAGTCGACGCGGTCGTGGAGTTCGCGCAGGATGGTGGCGGCCACGGCGTGTTCGTGTGAGGAGACGGCGAGTCGGTCGAGCCACCCAGCGAGGCCGTCGGCCGTGAGCTGTGCGATCTCCCCGATCGACGCCCCGGCCACGTGCACCGCGAGGGCTTCGGGTCGGAGTCGCGCCCCGCGGCACGCTGGGCACCGCTTGGCGAGCTGATACTGCCGGAGGAAGACTCGGATGTACTGCTTGTACCGCTTTCGCTCGAGCGCGCGCAGAAACGGAAACACCCCCTGGAAACGACCGGACGTGTTGTGCAACAGAAACCGCTGGTCGGCCTTTCGCAGCGAGTGCCAGGGGGCCTCGTAGTCGATGTCACGAGCCTCGGCCGTCTGTTTCAGTTGGCGCCGCCGTCTGGTGTAGCGCGGCTTGGTCCACGGATCCAGCGCCCCCTGCTTTAGTGAGCGCTCCGGGTCGGGCACGATCAGTGATTCGTCGTACTCCAGCACCGCCCCGAACCCGTTGCATGCCGGGCACGCGCCCCGGGGGTTGTTGAAGGAAAAGAGCGCCGGGGTGAGCGGCACCGTGGGGGTATCGCAGGCGACGCATCGGGGGTGTTGTGAAAAGCGGACGATTTCGGGCCCCCCGTGCACTTCGGCGCGCCCTTCCCCTTCGGCAAAGGCGATCGCGATGGAGTCGGCCAGGCGACCGCGGGCCGACGGCGTCACCGCGATACGGTCCACGACGACGAGGCACGGTGTGCAATCGAGACGCACGTCGCTAGGCAGCGCCTCGAGCTGACACACTCGTCCATTCACCATGACCCGCACGAACCCCATGGCGCGGAGATTCTCGAGCACGAGATCGTGGCTTGGCCGACCGGCGATCGGAAGTGGGAAGCAGAGGAGCACGCGCTCGCCCGACAGGTGCTCGAGGACGCGGCTCGCCGCCGTGGAGGGTGAATCCACCGTGACGGGCGCGCTGCAGGCGTGGCACTGCTGACGGCCGATGCGGGCCCAAAGCAAACGGAGGTAGTCGGCGACTTCCGTTGCCGTCCCGACGGTCGATCGGCTGGACGTCGTGGGGTTCTTCTGCTCGATCGCGACCGCGGGAGCGACCCCATCGATCCGATCCACGGCCGGCTTGGGCATTCGGTCGAGAAACTGCTTGGCATAGGTGGAGAGGGATTCGACGTACCGTCGCTGTCCTTCGGCATAGAGCGTATCGAACGCTAGGGAACTCTTGCCCGAACCGGATGGACCCGTGATGACCGTCAAGGCGTGGCGTGGGATCTCGAACGAGATCCGCTTCAGGTTGTGCTGGGATGCTCCCTGGACGACGATCCGATCGGCGGGCATGGCCCGAAGCTTACCTGCTTCCGGCGGCCCGCTACAAGCACCGGCGTTGACGACCGCCAACGGCAGACGGTAGCTTGGCTCCCTGCCATGATGAATCGCCTCGCACCACAGATCCTCCGTCGCGGCGTCGAGATCTTCGCGCTGATCTCGGTGATCGTGTTCGCGGCGCTGCTGTTCTACGGGAACAACCTGGAGCTGTTCCTTCGGGCGATGGTCACGCTTCACTGGGGGTGGATCGTCGTCGGCTTGGGCCTGGCGTCGCTGGACTGGTTCGGCGGCGGTCTCCGGGTCTACGTGTTGGCGCGCCACGTGCACCCCGAGACGTCGTTCAAGGGAGCGGTGCTCTCGGCCGGACTTAACTTCTGGGGCACCCTGATCACGCCGACCCAAGCGGGCGGTGGCCCGCTGGGCATCTACGTGCTGAAACGCTACGGCACGCCCGTTCCGGTGGCCATGGTGGCGCTCTTCATGTCCTTCGTCGCCACGATCCTCTTCTTCACCGTGGCGGGCCCCCTTGCCGTGTTCCTCGGCGCGGGCCGCTCGTTGGAGGAGCACGGCATTCTTGGCGATGCGGTCTCGCTCAACGACCTGTTCAGGCTGAGTCTGGGTGGGTTCATCGCGATGGGGGTCGTGATGCTCCTCGTGATGGTCTTTCCGGGCACCGCTCGCCGGATCGCCCAATGGATCATGCGTCGGGTCGAGCGCCGTGGTCACCCGAAGCTCGCCCGCTGGGTGACCACGATCAACGAGGGGATCGATCACGCCCACGAGGCGATGGTGGCATTCTATCGTGGTCGAGGCTGGCTCTCCCTTGGCGCGGCGGTCGTGTTGACCGGCGCTGCGATGGCCAACAAGCTGCTCTCCGGGTACGTCGTGCTCCGCGCCCTGGGCATCCACGCCCCGCTCGTTGATGTCTTACTGTTGCAGACGTTGATCGTGTTTCTGCTGTATTTTGCGCCCACCCCGGGGGGGTCCGGATTGGCGGAGGTGCTTTCAGCCGCGGTCATGTCGATCTACGTACCCCGCGAGTTGACGCCGTCCTACGTCCTGCTGTGGAGGATCTTCGTGGGCTATTTGACGGTCGTGGTGGGGTCGGTGGTGTTCTGGCGCTGGCTCAAGCTGTGGGATGAGCAGGCCAGTAGCGGTGAGGGACCGGATGCAGGGCCGGCCGGTGCGGTTTCGGTTGCACCTCCCTCCGACGACCACTAGCTTTTCACAATTCTTCCCGAATCGCGTAAGGATCGCGCCCGATGGCATATCTGGCAGTGCGTGGTCGCCGGATTCCCGTTCCCGTCGGCGAGATGGTGATCGGCAGTGATGCGGCCGCTCATCTCGTGATCGCCGGGGCCGCTGTCGCCGCGCGCCATGCGATCGTGCAGGGGACGCCGGACGGCCAGGCCGCGATCCGTCTCGCTGGGGGGAACGTGGACGTGCGAGTGAACGGAGTGCGGTTGGGTCCCCAGCCCATTCCGCTGCTGCATGGCGACAAGATCGAGATCGGGGGCACGGAGCTGTTGTACGTCGACGAGCGGCGCAGCGGGAGCACGCAATACATGCAGGCGGTCGATCCCTCCCTGGTCGACAAGGGCAAGCCCGTGGCCAGGTCCGAGCCGGGCGGGACCGGTGGGAGCCTGGTGTCCTTGACCGACGGTCGGGAATACGTGCTGCGAGGCCGGCCGCTCGTGATCGGTCGCGAGGCCGGATGCGACGTGGTGCTCGACTCGCCCAAGGTGTCTCGGCGGCATGCCGAGCTCATGATGTCGGCGAGGGGGTATGTGCTCGTCGATAGCAGCACCAATGGCACGTTCGTGAACGGCGATCGTGTACACGGGGAGCATCTCCTGGCCCGCGGTGACGTGATTCGGATCGGCGATGATGAATTCCGATTTCACGCAGACCTTCCCAAGCCTGCGCCACCGCCGGCGGTGAGCGCGCCGCCACGGTCGCCGTTTACTGCGCCACCACCGCAGCCCGGGCCGCCATCGCCGCCGCTGGCCGCCCCGGGTCCGCCGCCTGGCGCTGCCGAACGTTTGAGTCACACGTTGCATGGTCTCCCGGCCGTTCCACGTCCGGGAGCTCCTGCCCCGAAACCGCCGAGGTCGCCCACGCCCCGTACGCCGGCGCCCGCTGCGCCAGCCCCGAAGCCGGCAGCCGACGCGCTCGCGTACCTCGTCGTCCGTTCCGGACCGCTCAAGGGGCAGCGGTTCCCGATCAAAGTCCCCATCGTCAACGTGGGACGCGCCGACTACAACGACATCGTGCTTCCCGACGACAGCGTCTCGACGACACATGCCAAGATTCAGCGCCGCGAGGGGATCTGGATGTTGGTGGATCTGGATTCCACGAACGGCACCATGGTCGACGGCGAGCGCGTGTCGGGTGAAGTGCCGCTGGCCCCGGGAGCATTGGTGCGTGTCGGCCAAGTCCAGACGATCTTCGAGCCGACCGATGATACCATCGATACCAAGAAGGGAAGCTCGACACGGCTGATGGGCGCCATCCGTCTCCCCGACCCTCCACCGGACAAGCCGCAGAGGTAGCGTGGCGCGCACCGTGCGATTCACCTGCGCTGGCCGCACCGATGTCGGCGTCGTGCGCTCGGGGAATGAGGATGCGTTTCTGATGATCCCCGATTCCGGGGTGTTCATCGTCGCCGACGGCATGGGCGGCCATGCGGCAGGCGAGGTGGCGAGCGAGATGGCGGTGTCGATCGTGGCGGATGCGTTGCAACAGGTGGTCGGGCGGTCGGATGCCGATGCGGCGGAGATCATACGCCGGTCACTGGTCGAGGCCAACTCCGCAATCTTCCAGCGCACCCTCGTCGAGCAAGACAAGCGCGGCATGGGCACCACGGCGACGGCGATGGTGATCAACGGCGAGCGGTACATGGTGGGCCAGGTGGGCGACAGTCGGGCGTACGTCCTGCGGGACGGGCAGCTGTTGCAGATTACGAAAGACCATTCCTACGTGCAGGAGCAGGTGGACGCCGGATACCTGACCCTCGAGCAGGCCCGTACCCATCCGTACTCCAACGTGATCACCCGCTGTGTCGGCGCCAACGCCGACGTCGCGCCGGATATCTACGGGGGCACACTACACGCCGGCGACGTGTTCCTCCTGGCCTCTGACGGACTCACGGGCATGCTCGAGGACTACGAACTGCACTCGATCTTGAGCTCGGAACGCACCGTCGGGGAGTTCGTGGATTCGCTCATCGCGGAGGCCAACCGACGCGGTGGTCTGGACAACATCACCGTCATCGTCGTGCGCATCGACGCGGTCGAACACTCCTCCGCGACCGAGTGAAGGCCGGCCCGAATCCGGATGCCCTCGGCCAGGTGGCCGCCGACCATCTCGGACCGCTGCTCTATGCCCTGGAGACCTGTGCGCTCACCATGGAGCAGGCGAATCGGCAGGAGGAGGCGCGGTACTACCGCGTGCTCGCCGCTCAGCTGGCCGAAGCCGGCGGCTCCCCCCGTCGTGACGCGACCGATCCTCCACCCGCCGACTAGCCGGTCCGGACCAGTGGCCTCCCAGCGTCGACCTCGGCGCTGACCTGAGCACCCGTGCGCTCGATGAGGGCGAGGATCGGCGCCTCATCCAACCGAACGGACTCGCCAACAAACACGCGGAGCCGGCGTGCCTGCATGTGAAGCTCCTCTGCGATCGCGTGGATGCCCAGCAGATCTGCTCGGTGGCTCGCGCCAATCTGTTCGGTGCGGCCGTCCCGCATGCGGAGCGGAAGGTCCACCGCCAGCATGTCGGGCTTGGCCGGGTAATCCAACAGGACCCTTCCGGGACGCAGCCCCAACTCTTCCGCCAGGCGGTTCTCGACGACTTCCACGAGGTCGGGGTCGCTCGCCATCCAGTCGTCGCCACCTGACGGCAGCTCGCGCGCGCGGATGTCGAGCGCTCGCTTGTACAGCTGCCGACGCCGCAGGCGGGCGGATAGCCCGGTGTCCGGGAGGCCACGGACCGCGTCCATCAGCGTTTCGTCGGTACTGTCCGCGATCCACTCGGGATCGAGATGGCCGGTTGCAAGCGCGGACCGGATGAGCCGCTTGAACATGGCCGTGGCGCTGCGCACCGCGTGGTGCCAGTAGACATTGCGGTACATCTGATACTTCGCGAAGAGGAGCGACTCCAACGCGCTCACCCCTTTTTCGTTCAGGCCCACGCGCAGCCCGCCGTTCGGCAATGATACGAGGGTGATCGAGTGCAGCAGACGGTCGACGTCGACCGTCCCGTACGGGACGCCGCACATCCACGCGTCCCGTGTCAGGTACTCGATCTTGTCCAGGTCGAGCGAGCCGGCGATAAGTCCCTGCAGCGGGCTCGTGCTCGTGCCCCGAATGAGGGCGACCAGACGATCTGCGAGATGGGGGATGCCGAACGCCGCCAGGGCCGCACCGAGCTCGGGGTGGTCGATGTGACGGGCCGCGAGCATCTCATGCGACTGAAGGCCTGCCTCTTCGAGTGCGTGCGAGAATGGGTAGTGCCCTACATCGTGGAGGAGCGCGGCGAGCGGAATCGTGGCGACGTCGCTGCCGCCGAGATTCCCGAGTTCGCCGTGTTCGGCCAGCTGCCCGAGCGCGCGCCGCGCGAGATGATAGGTGCCGAGCGCGTGCTCGAACCGGGAATGGGTCGCGCCGGGATACACGAGGTAGGCATGTCCCAGTTGGCGCACGTAGCGAAGTCGCTGGGCGGGGGCGCTATCGACCACACGGAGGCTGCGCGCGTCGATCTGGATGTTGTTCCAGACGGGGTCCCGGACGACCTCGAAATCCCCGGCCAGGGCCATCGAGGGTTACGCCGGGCTGGGCCCCGCGGCCCGAACCGCTGGGTCGACCTGATCTTCGTAGCTGCGGAAGTTGTCTCGGAACATCTGCGCGAGCTTCGCCGCCTGCCGATCGTACCGCTCCGGGTCAGTCCACGTCGATCGTGGGGTCAGGATGGTTTCGGGCACTCCGGGCACGGAGCGCGGGACCTCCACTCCGAACACCGGGTCCGTCCTGGTCGGCGCGTCGTTGAGAGTGCCGCTCAGGGCAGCGCGTACGAGGGCGCGGGTGAACGGCAGGTTGATCCGATGGCCTTCGCCATACGGCCCGCCGGTCCAGCCGGTGTTCACGATCCAGCACCGCACTCGGTGTGCCGCGATTCGCTCCCCCAGCATTTTCGCGTACACGCTCGGATGCCGCGGAAGAAACGGCGCGCCGAAACACGCGCTGAACGTCGCCTGGGGCTCCGTCACCCCCCGCTCCGTTCCGGCGACCTTCGCCGTGTACCCCGACAGAAAATGGAACATGGCCTGTTGGGGGGTGAGTTTAGCCACCGGAGGCATCACGCCGAACGCATCGGCCGTCAGAAACACGACGTTGCTAGGGTGCCCGGCCCGGCCCTCGGAGAGGTGGTTCGGGATGTAGTGGATGGGGTACGACGCCCTGGTGTTCTCGGTGATGGAATCGTCGTTCAGGTCCACCCGCCGGCTCACCGGATCGACCACGGCGTTTTCGAGAATGGTCCCGAACATCTGGGTCGTGGCGTGGATCTCGGGCTCGCCGTCGACCGAGAGGCGGATGATCTTCGCGTAGCAGCCTCCCTCGAAGTTGAACACGCCATCCGCACTCCAGCCGTGCTCGTCGTCGCCGATCAGCGCGCGTGTCGGGTCGGCCGACAGGGTCGTTTTCCCGGTGCCCGAGAGGCCGAAGAAGAGGGCGACGTCTCCCGCCTCTCCGAGGTTCGCCGAGCAGTGCATCGGCAGGACTCCACGGGCCGGATAGATGAAGTTGAGGATGCTGAACATCGACTTCTTCATCTCACCGGCGTAGCGGGTTCCCCCGATGAGCACGGTCCGGTCGGCGAAGTTGACCACGATGAACGTGCCGCTGCGTGTGCCGTGCCGCTCGGGATCGGCCTTCATGTCTGGCGCGTGCAGCACCGTGAAATCGGGAGCGAAGGACGAGAGATCGGCGAGGTCCGGGCGGAGAAACATGTTGTACACGAACAGCGCGTGCCAAGCGTTTGGAGTCACAAATCGGACGGCTGTCCGGTACGCAGGGTCGGCGCCGGCAAACACATCTCGCACGAAGAGCTCCCGCTGGGCCCCGAGGTGATGCAGGACGCCTTCTCGCAACAGTCGGTAGTGCTCCAGCTCCATGGGCTGGTTAACCTTGCCCCACCAGATCTCGGACTCCGATGCCGGCTCGCGCACCACGAACTTGTCGTTGGGAGACCGACCGGTGTGCGGTGCGGTGATCGTAATGAACGGGCCGCGCGCAACGATCTGTCCTTCCTGACGGTGGACGGCGGCCTCGTACAGCGCTTCGGGCGGGAGGTTCCACCGTACGATCCCACCGGGAATGAGTCCGGGGGCAACGGCGGATGCGGAGTCGCGGGCGGTAGGTCCGGTCATGAACGAGGTCCGTGTCATGTGAGCGAGGGGCGGTCCCGTGCGGCCACGCGACGTCGTCGCTCAGGCCCAAGGGATACGTCAATTATACACGGACGGGGACGGCGACGAGGATCATCGAATCGGGGTGGATGCCACCGCCGGTGCGCCCTGGTTCGGGATCCACGGCAGGATGTCGCTCGGAGTGTGGTACAGCACCTGGATGGTCGATCGGTCCCGGAGCGACGGCGCGCGGGCATCCGGCCGCAGAAACATGAGATCGTTGGGGTCGGCGCTGTGGGCGAAGATCCCGAGTGCGTGTCCGAGCTCATGCGCGGTGACGCGGGCCAGGCAGTTCGCGATGTCGCTCGGGGCAAAGCCGGCAAACCACCACACGCTGACCTGTAGCCGACCCGCGAAGCGCGTTCCGCCCTCCGAATCCGCCTCCCGATTCGGGATGAGCGTGACGCCCTCGCAGACCATGAGCGGCGGGTCGTCGGTGAGCGGCGCGTCGGGTGGGGGGTCGCCCTCCATGGACACCAGCACCTCCGCCGCTGCGGAGTCGGCCACGCGCTGACCGCGGAACTCGCCGTACAAGAACTGCCGCTCCCAGGTCCGTAGGCCGCGATCGACGTATTCGGGGAGGGCGCCGGCGGGCTCGACCCAGAACCGCACGGGCAGGGAGGAGGCCGGCCAGTGAAACACCGTATCCGTGCCTGCAAGACGGAACTGATACGGCGCGAGTCGCACCGGGGTGTCGGGCGATTCGCACGCAGCCACCACCACGGTCAGCGCGAGCAAGACCCCCACCCAGACCCAGCGACGAGTCATCCGACGCTCCAATACACCGAGACACCACCCGAGACTCGGTGCACTGTGCGGGCGCCTGTCACACCACCGGCCCGCAGGGCTTGGGTGACGAACTGATGCCCATCGTAGGTCAGGTAGGCTCCGACGGCCCACCGTGACGAGACGGCGCGACGGGCGCGCGCCCCGAGCCCAACTGTCGCGACGAGCGGGGCGTCGTCTTGAAAGAGGGTGGCGCGGCGATCATCCGATCCCGGGGCGTACTTGATCGCTCCTACCGCGGCTTCGACTGCCACCCAGGCGTTGAGCCGGCGTTCGAGCGTCATTGTGCCGGTCCACACCGCGAGTGGGAGTACCGCGAATTCGGCGTCGAGTTCGCGCCGGACGACGTTGCTGTGGGCCCAGTGGATGCGGATCCCAACCTGGTAGGCGTCGGCAAGCGGCGTGCCGATCCAGATACCGACCGCCGGGGCGACTGCGGGCGCGACCGTGATCGGGGTGACGATGACGTCCTGCGCCAGATCTGACGTCCAGACCGCCCCCGCGTCGAGCCGAACAACCACCTGGCCGTGGACAGAGGGGGCTGCTCCGCAGAAGAGGCCGAGCACCCCCAGCGTCACCCCTCTCACGCGGGGCTCCGCTTTGGGATCAGCCGACGGACGGCAAAGGCCAGGAGGAGTGCCAGCGCAAACGCACACACCACGACCGGGCCAGTCGGCAAGTCGCTCTCATAGGATACGAACAGCCCGAAGATGGTCGCCAGCGTGCCCGTGATCCACGCCACGGCCAGCATCCGACCAGGGGTCGACTGGAAGAGGAACGCGATGACCGCGGGAATCACCAAAAAGCTGAACACCAGCAAAACGCCAGCGATCGCGACCGATGACGTGACCACGACTCCGAAGATCGCATAGAACAGGAAGTCCCATCCCGCCACCGACCATTTCCGTTCACGGGCGACCTCCGGATGCAGCGAGATGGTGAGGAAGCGCTCGCGGAGCAGCCAGTGGACGATCCCGAGCGCGGCGTACACCAGTCCCGTCTTCACGATCTGTGGCCAGGTGACCCAGAGGAGACTCCCGGTCAGCAAGTGCTCTACGTTCTCCGCGCCGCGTGGTGACTGGGACGCTACCAGGAGCGTGGCGGCCGATGCGACCACGAATACGATCCCGATGATCGCTTCCTGGGGTACTCGGTCGTGTTCCAAGCGGGTGACGCTGAGGATGCCCGCCGCGACGAGTGTTGCGCAGAGCGCGATGACATACCCCGCCTCCCCCTCCGGCAGGCCCGTCACTCCGGTGAGCCAGTGGGATAGTCCGAGGCCGGCCGCGGCCCAGCCGAACGCGGCCACCTGTGCCAGGGCGAGATCCACGAAGATCACACCCCTGGCGATAATGTGAATCCCGAGGTAGCCGAGGATCCCGGCCAGGATCAAGGAGGCGACGAGGGCGGGCAACATCAGCTCGAGCATGGTCAGTCTCGCATCAGGTGGGGGGCCGCACGCGCTATCGAGCCGATCATGGATGACCGGCCGCGGTCCCGCGAAAGCCGGCTGCCAGTGCGGATACCCAGCGGTCGATCAACTGGAAGTAGTCGTCGACACCCGCCTCGCCGCCCACGTGTTCCGACACGATCACGGCACGAGCGCCGGTCCGGGATGCCACACGTTCGACCTGGGTCCGGCTGAAGTAGTTAGCCGCAAACAACACGGGAATCTGCTCCCGCTCGATGAACTCGATCACGGTCGCCACGTGTCCGGGCGCTGGCGGGATGCCGGGCTTCGGCTCCACGAACATCGCGCACTCCACTTGGAACCTCGAGCTGAAGTACGCCCAGTTCTTGTGGTAGCATACCATGCGCCGGTTGCGGAACAGTGCCCCGTCGGCCAGCCAACCCCCAACGTAGCTCGTGAGCGGTCTGTCCTGAAACGATTGTGAGCGGGCGAAGTCCCAGAACCGATTGTCCTTCGCGAGGGAGAACAGGGTTTCCATTCCGAGCAACTCGACGAGCCGGTCGCCGTACAGGCGCCGCACCACGCGATCCTCGAACCCGCGGAGGTTCTGGTCGTACGTGGCGCCGTTGTCCGGGTCAACCCGCTTCAACCCAGCCACAATATTACGGGCGATGAGGATTCCATTGATCGGGTCCGTGTGGATATGTGGGTTGCCGAAGACGTGGACGTCCCCGCCGGTCCGTGACACGTTCTGCGGGACGTCGAGCAAGGTGACGCCGGCATAGGCCACGACGTGGCCCGCTGCGCCCTCAAGGATCTTGGCATTGTTCGCGCGATCCAGGAGGGCCGGGACCCATAGTTCGAGATCCAGGCCCGTGACGACGAACAGGTCGGCACGCTGCAGCATTGCCACGAAGCTCGGACGGGGCGTGACGAAGTGCGGATCCTCGTCGCCCCTGGCGATAGCCTGGACGTCGGCGAGGGGGCCGGTAATCTCTCGCGCGATGGCCGCGTAGGTCGGGAGCGTGGCGACCACTCGGAGCTTCCGCTGCGCGGCGGCCGGCGCGGCGAGCACCGCTGTCGCGACAACCACGAGCAGAATCCGTGACACACTCCCGAGGCGATGAGGTCGGTCTCGGCCTGCGAATCGTGACATCGGTGTGACTCCCGTTGAATCAGTACGTTTCGTGCTTGTGCGGCCCCATGGCCCAGACCACCTGGAGGAGCGCGGTGTGGCTCGCCTCCAGGCCGCGGGGCTTCACGAAATTGTATTGCAGCCGGATCCGCACCCACTCACTCTGCCACCACGACACGCTGGGGACGAGCTGCACGATACTGGGTTCGGCACCGTATCCGTCGAGGTAATCGGCGCGAACGCCCAGCACCCATCGCGGACCGGTCCGATAGTTGACCTGTCCATAGCCACCGTGCCCGGTCTCGACCGCGCCGTCGATCTCCTGCCGAGCGAAGTACCACTCCGACTTGACGAGCAACTCGCGCAACCGAGCGCCTCCGCGGGGCACCCATCGAAACGCGAGATCGGTGCCCAGCACGCGGGAGTCGAGCAGCATGTCGTCATTCTCGCCCCACACGCCGGCTGCGCCGAGCTGAAGGTAGCTGCCGCCGCCCACGTCCCAGAAGCTCTGAAGCCGTCCGAGCAGGCTGAGGTCGTTGCCGCCAGCGAACAGTGCCTCGTTGGTCGCCTGCGTGACCTCGACCGCGAGGGTCTGCGTGGCGGGGCCAAGGCTGAGGGTGGGTAACGCGAGCGACAGTCCCGTCTGGATGAGTCCGTCGTCGCCCAGGAACGCGACGGCAGCCAGCGGTCGATCCACCTCGAACAAGGCGTGCGTGTGCCAGCGGTTGTAGAGACCGATCTCCTGGCGGAACTTGCCCGCCTTGAGTCCGAGCGCGCCCGGCAGGCCAACCCAGTAGAGAAACCCCTCCTCGATCTCGAACCCACCGTGCTCCTCCTCGACAGCGGCATCGTCCTCGACGGTGCCGGCGATCTCCAGCTCCTCTTCACGGGTGACGAAGATTTTGGTCCGCGTGTACGGGTCCAGCGCGGACTGGAACGAGAACTCGAACTCCCGGGGAATCGCTCGGCGCTCGTTTTCGGCTCCGGCCGGCGCGGCGAAGCTGCCGACGAAGTCCCCGGTCACGCTGATTTCCGGATTCAGCATCTGGAGGTTGCGCGTGCGGCTCTCTTGACCGGCGGTGGTGTCCGCCTTCGCCGCCCCTTCGCCTGCCGCGCGCCGGGCAGCCTCCCGGAGGGCGGCGAGCTCGTCCGCCACTGCAGTGGTGTCACGCCCTCCGCGGGTGAGGCGGGCGAGGACTTGCTCCAACGAGTCGAGTCGTGCTTTGAGGCGCTCGATCTCGGCCCGGAGCGTGTCCGCTGGCTGACCGCGTTCCTGAGCTGGCACCGGAGTGGCAAGTGCCATCATTAGCAATATGACTCTTAACGGTATTCGCATCGCACTCCAACAGAGAGTGGTGTGTGGCAACGCCGAGAAGGACAACTGGGGGGCCGCGTCGTCGCGCAGGCGCGTTCGGCGGCTCAGACGATAGGTGGGGCGCGAACCGCGTTCTGCCGGACCCGATGGCGGGCGGTATTCGGTGTGGCCCGCGGCGGTGCGACGGCGGGGGCGTCTGGTGCGAGTCCCGCTCGTACCGACGTTCGGGCGAGCAACGCGTCGTGAACCGAGGTCGCGATCGTACACTCGTGGCCACCGTGCAGGACGGGACAGGCCTGGGTATGACCGGCCTCAACCGAGGTCTCTGATCGAAGCACCTCGGTCCCTGCGTGCAGCAACGGCAGACACGTGATCGCGGCGAGATACGCGACCAATGCCACGCCGCGGGTACGGCGACGGGCGCGCGTTGGGGGGCGGGTGGCCATGCGAGAGTATAGCACCTGACGCCGGCTCGAGTTCCGTCAGCGCTCGAGCAGCTCGCGGAGCCTGCTGCCCACGTCATCGTTCCCGAGCAACCCACGGAACCGGTCGGCCCCGGGTCCGTGCGCAAAGAGGGGGAGCAGTCCTGCCGTGTGGCCCCTCGTGGTGTAGCGCAGAACGGGGGCTCCGGTGCTGTCCACGTGCAGGGCGACGCCACCCGTCTCGTGGTCACCGGTTACGACGATGAGCGTTTCCGGATGGCGGCGCTGGTATTCGACGGCCACGCCAATCGCCTCGTCGAACGCCCGCATCTCGGCCGCCAGCACGGCGAACTCTTGGTTTTCGTGCGCCTGCGTGTCGGTTTCCTCGTTCTCGACCATGAGGAAGAATCCCCTCGGCTCACGGTCGAGCACGGCGATCGCCGTCCGGGTCATCTCGGCAAGCGACGGGGATCGTTCCGGGGCCAGCGCCATGTCGCCGTCTGCGAACAGGCCGAGGAGCGACCTCACGGCGTCCGGCCGCAGCCGAGCGAGCTGATCGGCGGTCTCCACGTACGTATAGCGTTGGCGCATGACCTCCAGGGCCGTCACGGTGTCTCCGGCCGGTGCCAGGGCGAACATCTCTCGCCCACCTCCGAGCAGGACGGTGACGTGCTGCCCGGCCAACTGCCGGGCCACCTCGAGATGGTCCCGTGCCGGGTAATGGGTCGCGAAAGCCGCCGGGGTCGCGTCCGTGAGTCGCGTCGTCGTTATGAGACCGGTTGCCATGCCTCGCGCCTGGGCGATCTCGAGCACGGTCGTCCGGGGCGTCAAATCGTGACCCAGTCCAAGGGCCCCCATCACGGATCGCTCGCCAATCGCGAGGGCGGTGGCCGCTTGGGCACTCTCCGTCACGAGGTGGTTCCACCCACGCACGTCGACCAGTCCGAGAGTGGTGAAGCGGTTCACTTCCAGGTCGGACAGGGCGATACGGGCAACGGCCCAGTGCCCGGCGCCCGCGCCGTCTGCAATGAACACAATGACCTTGGATGGCGTGTCCGGACCCGGCCGGTGTACCACCGGCGCACAGGACGGCATGAGGAGGCTCAATCCCACCACACCCGCCACCCACCGCGATATCAGCATTGCGTTGCCTCTGCTGCCTCGATGCTATTCATTTAGTCGATCCGACGGACCCGGCTGCTGCGGCACGCCGTTTCCATCATCTGCTTCACCACTCCGGAAGGCTGGCATGAACAGACGGCTCTGTACCGTCCTCGTGGCGGCACTGGTTCTAATACCGGTGAACGTCGGTGTCGCGCAAGAGGCGCCGAAATTCCGCATTCTGGTCGTCAACGACGACGGCTACCAAGCGCCTGGCCTGTTGGCGTTGGTCGACTCGCTGGTCCCCATCGCCGAGGTCGTGGTCGTGGCCCCGCTCGAGCAACAGAGCGGCACTGGACACGGGATCACGTATCGCGAGCCGATCAAAGTGCTGGAGTTCGGCAACCAGTACGCCATTCCATGGTACGCCATCGACGCCCGGCCCGCGACCTGCGTGCGGGTGGCGTTGGCCGTTCTGGTGGATTCCCTGCCGCATCTCGTGGTCTCGGGCGTGAACACCGGCGACAATGTCGGCGCCTCCGCCTGGATCTCCGGGACCGTGGCGGCGGCCCGTGAAGGTGCCCTCAACGGCATCCCCGCGATCGCCGTGTCGGTGGGGGTCGGGTCGCACCAGGATTACCACGTGGCAGCTGGCCATGCCCGCCAACTCGTCGAGCGGCTTCGGACGCTCGACATGATCACCCCGCCGCTGCTGCTGAACGTGAACGTCCCGGCTGGTGGCCCCGTCGGCGTGAAGGTGGCCCCGATGAGCCTGGCCTTGGGCCAGCAGGCCTACGATCGCCGCTACACGCCGCGCGGTCAGCTGTATTTCTGGGATTCCTGGTCGCCACCCGAGGGGGATGCCGTGGAGGGAAGCGACCTGTATTGGTTCAGCCGCGGCTATGTGACAGTCACGCCACTCCGGATCGATCAGACCGACGAGGACGAGATCCCGGTCTTGGAGCAACGGCTCAACACAGAGCAGGGGACCAACAAGCCGTAGTCGACGACGCGGTCGACCGCGCCCGACCGTCACTACGGCGTCCCGAACGCCGCGTCGGAGAGCAGCGGCACGAAGCGACACGCTCCGGCCCGCGTCGTGCGGAATCCATCGGCGCGGCGTTCAATGATCGTGAGATCCTGCAAGGCCCGGTCGCCGATTGGGATCACGAGCCGGCCACCCTCGGCCAGCTGCTCGAGCAGCGCCTGCGGCGCGTTCGGGGCTGCTGCGCCCACGACGATGGCGTGGTAGGGACCCGCGTCCGGGCAACCACGCGCTCCGTCACCCACCACGAGTGTGACGTTCTCGATGCCAAGCCGGTGCAGACGCTCCTTGGCCTGGCCGGAAAGCGCGGCCAGACGCTCCACACTCCACACGTGCTTGGCGAGCCTGGCGAGAATTGCCGTTTGATAACCGGAACCCGTGCCCACGTCCAGCACCAGCGACCGCCTCGTGACCCTCGCCGCCTGGGTCATGAGGGCCACAATGTACGGCTGGGAGATCGTTTGCTCGTGGCCGATCGGGAGCGGACCGTCGTCGTAGGCATGATCGCGGAGGTGCTCGGGGACGAACTCTTCTCGGCGAACTGCCGCCATGGCAGCCAGGACGCGGCGGTCGGAGATGTCCCGTGCCGCCAAATGCCGCCTGAGCATCGTGTCGACCGCGTGCGATCGGGAGCGGCTCACGGCTCCTCGCGAGGAGATGATCCACGTACTCCGCCCAAGATATCCTGCTCCGTCACGCCCATAGAAGAGCCGATCGCATCGCTAGGCCGCAATGCTCTTGGGAAACCGCGCCACCGCGAGCCGGAGGACGGCGAACGCGATGATCGCGAGCGCGAGATACTGTGGCCAGAGCGTCGCCAATCCTTCGCCTTTGAGAAACACGGCCCGGATGATGTCCAAAAAATGCCGGACGGGATTGAGCACGGTCACCCAGCGGAACACGCGTGGCATGCTCTCGATCGGGTAAAAGAAGCCGGACAGAATGATGGCGGGCTGGAGAAACAGGAACATCGACATGAAGGCTTCCTGCTGGGTGCGCGAGATGGTCGAGATGAGGAGCCCCACGGCGAGTCCGGACAGGATGTACAGCAGCGCCGCGAGGAACAACGTGGGCGGAAAGCCTCGTATCGGGATGTCGAACCAGAACACGGCGATGAGCGCGATGGCCGTGAGGTCGATGACGCCGACGACGGCAACCGGAAGTGTCTTGCTCAACATCAACTCCTGGTCCGTGAGGGGACTCACCACCAGCTGATCCAGGGTGCCGAACTCCCGTTCCCGGACGACCGCCAGGGACGTGAGCAGCAGGCACATCAGCATGATGATCACACCGACCACCGCCGGAACGTTATAGACCCGACTCTCCAGGTTGGGGTTGTACCACGCGCGCGCGCGAAGGTCGATGCCGCCAGCTGGCATGGTACCTCGCTCGCGGGCACGCTCGACGGCGAACCGCTGGACGATACGCTGGACGTACCCCTGTGCGACCGTCGCGCTGTTCGATTCGGTCCCGTCCAGGATCACTTGGATGGTGGCGTGACTGGTCGCCAGGTCTTGCGCGAACCCCCTGGGAATCTCGATGCCTACCAGTGCATCGCCGTGATCCAGCGCGTCGACGAGGTCGGAGGGTCGTGCCGAGCCCGCCACGACGTCGAAGTACCCGGTCGCGCGGAAGGCCTCCACCAGGTCCCGCGATTGCTGAGTGCGATCGTGATCGATCAGGAAGGTCGCGGTGGCGCGGATATCGGTGTTCACCGCGTAGCCAAACATGAGCAGTTGGATGACGGGTGCGATGAACATGACGGCACGGGTCCGAGGGTCACGGAACAGCTGGCGGAACTCCTTGCGCACCATCTCGCGAATCCGGGTCAGCGATGGCTGCGTCATGCGAGCTCCTTGCGGAACACGCCGATCGCCAAGGCCAAGCCAACCACGGCAAAGACCACCATCGCGAGCGCGTCCTCCCACAGCACCGTCGCTCCCACGCCCTTGAGCAGGATCCCCTTGGTCACGGCCACGTAGTAGCGGGCCGACACGACGTAGCTGAGACCCTGGAGGACGACGGGCATGGTCGATAGGGTGAAGATGAAGCCGGAGAGGAGCAGCGCGGGGAGGAAGGTCGCCAGCATGGCGACCTGCGTGGCGAGCACCTGCGACTTGACCGCTGCCGAAATGAAGATGCCGAGGCCAAGCGACGCAATGAGGAAGAGCAGAGACAGCGCTCCCAAAAGCAGGAGGTTGCCGCGGAACGGCACGCCGAACACGACGACCCCCACCGAGAGGGCCAGCGCAACGTCGAAGAGGCCGATCACCACGTAGGGAACGAGCTTGCCGATCACGATTTCCAGGCGGTGGACCGGCGTGGCGGCAAGCTGTTCCATCGTGCCGCGTTCCCACTCGCGGGCGATCGTGAGGGCCGTGAGCATCGCGGCGATGATGGACATGATGACCGCGATCAGGCCTGGAACGATCATGTTGCGGCTCTCGAGGGTCTCGTTGTACCAGACCCGCGACTCGGCTGCCACGGGCAAGCGCGCCGAGCGTGCGCCAAACATCACCCGGGTGGAGTAACCCGCCACGATGGCTTCGGCGTAGTTCTGGGCAATGGTCGCGGTGTTCGCGTCGGCCCCGTCGAGCAGGGCCTGGACGACTGCTCCCCCGCCGCTGGCGAGATCGGCGGCAAACGTGGGGGGAATGATCAATACCAACCGCACCGCGCTCGACCCGAGCGCCCGATCGGCCTCGGCTGACGACTCCAGATACGTGGCCACGGTGAAATAGCCGGATCCGGCAAACGATTCGACCAGCTCGCGGCTCTCCGGGGTACGGCTCTGGTCCAAGACCGCCATGCGAATGTTCCGGATGTCGAACGAGATCGCGTACCCGAACAAGACGAGCAACACGAGCGGGAGGATGAAGGCCAGATACAGGCTTCGCGCGTCGCGCCGCAGCTGCAGCAGCTCCTTGCGGCTAATGGCGAGGAGTCGGGTGATGCTCATCCGACGGCGGCCCCTCCCTCCCGCCGGACCAGGGCCACGAAAACGTCTTCCAACGAGGGTGGAATGGGTTGCAGGGCATCGCAGCGCACGCCGGCTGATTGCAGCGCCCGTGGCACGTCCTCCAGCGCCCGGTCCCGCTCACTGACCAGCAGGTGCACGCCCCGTCCGAACATGGCCGCCTCCACCACGAGGGGGTGATCGCGCAGCGTGTCGACGGCACGTGCCGGGTTGTCGGTGCGGAGCTCGAGGAGCGGCTCCTGAACCATCGCCTTTAGCCGATCGGGGCGGTCGAGAGCGATGAGGCGGCCCCGGTTCATCAGGGCCAAGCGGTGGCAATACTCCGCCTCCTCCATGTAGTGCGTGCTGACGAACACCGTGGTGCCCGCGGCTGCGAACTCGTAGATCAGGTCCCAGAAGTTGCGACGGGATACAGGGTCGACCCCGGAGGTCGGCTCGTCGAGAAACAGGATCGGTGGCTCGTGCAGCACGGCACACCCCAATGCGAGCCGCTGTTTCCATCCCAGGGACAGCTCGGCAGTCAGACGGGTCCGATGGTGCGCCAAGCCGGCCATATCGAGAATCCACTCACGCCGGGCGGCGAGCCGCGACCCCAGCACACCGTAGAGCCCGCCGAACAAACGAATGTTCTCCTCCACCGTCAGATCGGCGTAGAGCGAGAACTGCTGCGACATGTATCCCAGACGGCGTTTGACGAGGTCGGGTTCGCTGGCAACGTCGTGTCCGGCGACCGTAGCGTGTCCCTCCGAGGGGCGCAGCAGGCCGGTGAGCATCTTGATGGTCGTCGTCTTGCCCGCACCGTTGGGGCCGAGAAAGCCGAAGATCTCTCCTGCGGTCACGTCGAACGACACGCGGTCCACCGCGACGAAATCGCCGAATCGGCGTGTCAGAGATTGCACGGAAACGGCGTCAGGCATGTGACGGCGCCGAGGTCACCAGTTGAATGAACACGTCCTCCAGGGAGGGCTCGCCCGGCGCCTCGTCGAAGATCTCGATCCCGGCAGAGAGGATCTGTGACGTGACCGTCGGCCAGTCTCGGTCTGGCTCGTCGAGGATTGCATGCAGCACGTCACCGAACAACACCGCGTGGGTGACGGCTGGGTGCGCGGCGACCAGATCGCGCGTCCGGCGCGGCGCCGACGTCCGCACGGTCTGAATGCGCCCGCTCAGCCGTTGACGGAAGCCGTCGGGGGTATCGAGCGCCATCAGACGGCCGTCGTGCAACATGGCCACCCGGTCGCAGCGTTCGGCCTCGTCCAGATACGCCGTTGCGACCAGAACCGTGATCCCGGCGGCTACCATCTCATGCACGATCAGCCACAGGTCACGTCGCGAGATCGGGTCCACGCCGAAGGTCGGCTCGTCCAACAGCATGATCTCCGGCTCATGCACCAGGGCGCAGCACAGGCCGAGCTTCTGCTTCATGCCGCCCGACAGCTGCCCGGCCAGACGTCGCTCGAAGGGCCCGAGGCCCGAGAAACGATAGAGACGCTCGAGACGGTCGGGGCGCTTGTCGGCCGGAACGCGGAACAGATCGGCGTAGAAATCGATGTTCTCGCGGACCGTGAGATCGGTGTACAACCCGAAGCGCTGAGACATGTAGGCGATGTGCCGTTTCACCGCCTCGGGATGGCGGGAGACGCTGACGCTCGCCACGCGCGCGTCACCCCCGGTGGGTTTGAGAACGCCAGCCAGCATGCGCAGCGTCGTGGTCTTCCCGGCGCCGTCGGGGCCGACGATGCCGAACAGCTCACCGCGCCCGACCGAAAAACTCAACCGGTCGACGGCATCCACGTCCCGGAACCGGCGGGACAGATCGGACAGGACAACGCTCGGTTCCACCGCGATCAGGGCGCCGCGGTGTCCAACACCACGTCGGCGGGCAGGCCTGGCTTCAGATCGAAGGAGGAATCAGCGGTCACTCGGACCTTGACCCGGTAGACCAGCTTCACCCGTTCGGCCGTGGTTTGGACGTTGCGCGGGGTGAACTCGGCCTCACTCGCAATGAATACGACCCGCCCGCCGTAGCGGCGCTCCGGGAACGCGTCTGCGGTGATCGATGCCGGGGTGCCGATCGCCAGACGGCCAACCAGGTCTCCCCGGACGTAGATCCGAATCCACCGATCGTCGGGGTTCATCACGGTCAACACGGGAGTCCCGGCCCCGACGATCTCGCCCACCTGGCGGTGGCGCACCGTGACCATGCCCGCAAACGGTGCCCGGATTACGGCGTTGTGGAGCGCCACCTCGACCTGCGTCGCCGCCGCTTCGCTTTGCGCGACGACCCCGCGCTGGGCGTCGATCTGCTCGCGACGAGGACCTCGCTCGAGCATCCGCATACGCTCCACCGCGCTCTCGTGCTCCGACTGGGCCAGCGTGAGCAGCGTTTGGAGATTGTCGTACTGCTGTCGACTGATCGCACCGCCGTCGTACAACCGTGTCCCCCGGTCGGCATCGTGGGTGGCGTTCTCGAGACGGCGTTCGGCGGCGCGCAGCGCGGCACGACCCTGCGCGATCTCTTCATCGCGGGAGCCACGTTGCAACTCTCGGAGTCGGGCCCGAGCCGCGCGCACCTGGGCCTGCGCGGCCTGCCATTGCGCCTGCAACTCTGCACGATCGAGGACAGCCATCTCGTCGCCCCGGGCGACCCGGTCACCCTCGTCGACGCGCAACTCGTGGATCCGTCCCGGGATCTGGAATCCGAGGTCGGCCTCAGTCACCTCGACCGTCCCGGAGGCGATAATGGTAGTGTCGTCCGCGCCGCGGCTGAGGATGGCGATCAGGGTCACGATGACCGCCGCGCTCACCACCACGGCGGCGACCGTCCGTCTGCGTTGTGTGGTCATTGGTGGATCTCCAGAACAGTCGTGAGCCAGGCAGGTGACAGCTCACCGGTGGATCGCGCAAGGTCCACGCGAGCGACGATTTCGGCGTAGTGCGCCTCGACCAAGGCGGCCCGCGCGCGCCGCAGGTCGGCCTGCGCCCGCAGAAACTCGGTCTGGGTGCCGGCTCCGGTCTCGAGCGCGAGTTGCTCGATGCGTGCAACCTCGACCAGCTGGTCCACGGCCCGGGCGACAGCAGTGGCCCGCGCGCGTTGTTCGTAGAGGCTCGTCAGGACGCGGTCCATCGCGTCGGCCGTCTGCAGGCGAACCAGCCGAGCCTGCTCGCGGGTATACGCTGCCCGGGCGCTGGCACCCGTGACCGCGCTCGTTCGGGCGCCGCCGGTGAAGAGGGGGTAGGAGAGCCGCATACCGACCTGCCACTCGAACACGTAGTCGCCAGCAGCACTGCCCCACATCGTGTAAGCCCCCATCGCGTCGAGGCGCGGGAACCATCTCGCCCGAGCGGCGCGACGCGCCCATTCAGTGGCCTCCGCAGCGCGTTCGGCCCGGATCACGTCCGGGTTCGTCTCGTCGAGCTGCGCCATGAAGACCGCGCGCGGGGCCAGGCTGGTGTCCGTGAGCGCGATGGGTCGCAGCCGAGACGCCCGGGTCTCGCTCGGCTCCACCGCCAACAGCCGGGCGAGGCTCCGCTCGAGGGCATCGAGCCGAGCCGCTGTTGTGATGCGCTCGGCTTCTGCCTGCGCCAGCGCGGCCTCGACCCGTAGCAGTTCCACTTGTGCAGCGCTCCCCGCCTCGAACGTGCGTTGCACGCGGGCTCGCTCCGCGGTGAGTGCGGTGAGGTTGTCATCCAGGGCGTCCACCACGCCGGCGGCCGAGAGCACGCCGACGTAGGCGCGCGTTACATTCGCAATGAGTTCCATGGTCGCTGCTGCCGTTCCCGCCTCCGCCAGCCGACCCCGGGTTTCCGCACTCCGGATGCGCGCGCGCCGGCCACCGCCATCGAAGACCAGCCAGCCAACGTCGAGCCCGCCCTGGACCAAAGTGCGCTCGAAGTCGGGGAACGCTCCCACGTCCAACTCGTGGAGTGGAAACACGAGCATGGGTTCTTGGAACCGCGTCATCGTGGCCCGCGCGTTGAGCTGCGGGAACCATTGGGCGGTGGCCTCGCGGATGTGCGCGGCGGCCTCGGCCTCGGCCGCCAGGGCCGACTGGAGCACGGGGTGCCCCTCGAGCGCCAACACCACAGCGCGGTCTAACGTCAGCGCGGTGCCCGCCTCCGCCGGTGTCTGGGCGGAAAGGTGGGTGGACGCGACCAGCGCTAGGCTCGTGGCGGCGAGCGCGGTTCGTGAATGAAACGCGACTGTCATCGGCGTGCCTCCGGCCGAGCCGACAGCCCGGCCCTGACGAACCGTACGGTGGTATCGACCAGATCCCGTCGGGTGGCCCATTCGTCCTGATCGATGCCCACCGCTTGCTGCAGGAGATGGCGGACGAGGGTGAGCCAGACGGGTTGGGCGACGATGCTGAGCGCGAGAAACCGAGGGTTGCCGTCGCGGATCGTGCCGTCGGCTTGCCCCTCGGTGATCAGGTGGGTGAGGGCGTCGTGATTGGCTCGGATCACCCGGGTCACCACCTCCGGCGCGGGCCGCCCACTGGCCAGCTGTTGCACCATGAGCAAGGCCGGCTCGGGATGAGCCTTGAGGTAGTCGAAGAATCCCCGGAGCAATGCCTCGACGCGGTCGAGCGGCGGTTGGTCCAAGCGCGCGATGCTCACCAGGTGGTCGCGGAGCGGGGTCATCACCGACTCGGCGACCGCGTTGTACAGCGCGCCCTTCGAGCCGAAGTGGTACGTCACGGCTCCCAGGTTGGCCTGGGCTCGCATGGTGATGGCCCGAATCGAGGTGCCGTCGTAGCCGTTGGCGATGAACAGATCTCGGGCGGCGTTGAGGAGCGAGCGGGCGGTGTCTCGGGTTTGAGTCATACGTATGTATTAATACCCTCGCACACAGAATACGCAAGCGCACGGGGAAGCGCCTACTCTAAATCATTGTTCTATCTACGCTTAAGCCAGGTAAGTGGATCGAGTGCGATGCCGCCCTGGCCACGGATCTGGAACTCAATGTGTGGCCCATCCTCGGTGCTGCTGCCGCCGGAGCGACCGACCACGTGACCGGCGGCGATGGTCTGGCCCACCGCCACGTCCACGCGCGACAAGTACAGATAGAGGGTGTAGAAGCCGCCCCCGTGATCGACGAGCACAGTTGGGCCATAGGTGCCAAAGGGCCCGGCGTGCTCCACCGCGCCACCCGCGACCGCCTGCACCGGCGTGCCTGCCGGCACGGCGATCCCGATGCCGTGACGTCGGATGGCGGTGTTGCCTGGTCCCGGCTGCCGCCCGAAGCGGTAGATGACACGGCCGTCGACGGGCCAGCTCAGGGTTCCGATGCTGCCGTCGCCGATCGAGCCCGCTGTGGCTGGACTCCGGGCTCGCTCTCGCTCCAACTCGGCGATGATGGCGGCAAGGCGTTCCTCGTCGCGGGCCAGGTTGTCGAGACGCTGGGTGGTTTGCTGTTGGGAGGCGCGGGTCGACCGCAGTGCCCGCTGACGCCGCTGCTCCAGCGAGACGTAGCGCGACAATTCCTGCACGCGATCGCCACGTTGGCGTCCCAGCTCGCCATGCACGGTCACGAGCTCGCGGCGGCGTTGCGCCACTCGGTCTCGCAGCTCCTCGATCTCGCGCGTCAGTGCCCGGTCCTGTCGGCTCACCAAGTAGAGGTACTTGTAACGGCTGAGGAGATCGCCGAAGCTCTCAGCGGCGAGCAGCACCTCCAAGATCCACAACGATCCGCGCTTGTAGATCTCCACCAACCTGGTCTCGAGTACGGCTCGCTTTTCGGCGAGCGCGTCCTGCGCCAGCACGAGGTCGATAGAGACGGTGTCGAGCTCCGAGCCGAGCGAACCGATCTGGCGGTCGAGTTCGTTGACGATGCGCGACGTTGCCGACTTCTGCCGGTCGATGTTGTCCAGTTCCTGTGACAGCGTGTGCGCCTGTCCCTGCAGCCGGTTGAGCTCACCCTGCAATCGCTGGCGCTCGCGGCGGATCTCCTCCAGCCGTTCCTGGTTGTCCCGGAGGCGCTGGATGAGCGTGGGCCGCTGTTGACCGGCAGCGGGAACGGGAAGCAGGGCGACGAGGCTGATCGCGGCGAGGGTGCGGAGCGCAATCACGTCGGGGGCAGATGGCGGTTCACGCTGGCCGCGCTGGCGGCAAAGCCGAGGAGCGTGCCGAACAGCAGGAACACCAGCGCCTGCCCGGCCGAGTAGAAGGATGCCTGGAACAATGCCCGGGAGACGGCGGCGTACGCCGCGTAGTTGAGCACGATGGCGAGGGTCCCGCCGAGCGCGCCTTTGATGGCTCCGTCCAGGAGGAAGGGGCGTCGGATGAACCCGTCGGTGGCGCCGACCAGACGCATGATGTGGATCTCGCGCCCGCGCGCGAGCACCGTCATGCGGATGGTCGTGCCGATGATGATCACGGCGGCCGCCCCGAACGCGATGCCGATCACGATCCCGACCGCGGCGGCGATGCCTCGCAGGCGGTCGAGCTTCTCGACCCAGTCCCCCCCGTAGCGTACGTCGTCGGCGAAGCGGAATCCGCGGACACGTTCGGCGACCGCCGCGACGTGCTCGCTGTCGCGAAAGTCCGGCTTGAGCCGGATCTCGAGCGACGCCGGCAAGGGGTTGATCTCGAGGTCGGCGAAGATTCCCTGGAACTCCGTCAACTCCTGCCGTGCCCGTTCCAGGGCCTGATCTTCCGTGACGTACTCGACCTCGTCCACCTCGGGAAAGGCCTGAATGTCGCCGATCGCCAATGTCGCGACCTCCACCGGCGTCCCTCGGGTGAGGTACAGCACGATCTCGACCCGTTCGGCCAGATCTGCGAGCGTGGAGCGCAGGTTGAGCGCCACGAGGCCAAACAACCCCAGTACGAACAGCGCGAACCCGATGGTCGTCACGGCCAACACCGAGAGCACCGGCGCGCGCCGGAACGACAGCACGGCTTCCCGCACGGTGAGTCTCATTCGTCGCCCGCCATGACGGCGTGTTCCTCGCCCGAATCGAACACGAGCGCGCCGTCCTGGAGCTCGATGGTTCGGTAGCTGGTTTGCCGCACGATGCTCAGGTCGTGCGTGGCCATGATGACCGCCGTCCCCATCGCGTTGATGTCTCGGAGGAGCTGGAACACCCCGCGCGTGGCGCGCTCGTCGAGATTCCCCGTGGGCTCGTCGGCGATGATCACCACCGGGTCGTTGACGAGCGCCCGGGCGATCGCCACGCGCTGCTGTTCGCCGCCGGAGAGCTCACGCGGGTAGGCGTGCGCCTTCGCGGCGAGCCCCACCTGGGTCAACACCCGCATCACCTTCGGGCCGATGGCGTTGTGGCGCGCGCCGGTGACCTCGAGCGCAAAGGCCACGTTCTCCTCGGCCGTGCGTCCCTCGAGCAACCGGAAGTCCTGGAACACGATGCCCATGCGGCGGCGGAGCCCGGCGACCTCGCGGCGGGACATTTCGTGTGTGTGCGATCCCAGCACCCACACGGTGCCCGACGTGGCCGGCTCGTCGACGTAGATCAGCCGCAGCACGGTGGACTTCCCCGCGCCCGAATGGCCCGTGAAGAACACGAACTCCCCGCGCGCGATGCGGAACGAGATGTCCTTGAGCGCGAGGGAGTCCTTGGTGAACGCCTTGAAGACCTTGGAGAAGCGAATCACGATCAGAGGCTGCTGAAAGCGTCCTCAAAGTCGGCGATGATGTCTTCGACGTCCTCGATCCCGAGACTCACCCGGATGAATCCGTCAGGGATCCCTTGGGCCTCGCGCTCGGCCGGCGTCAGCGAGGCGTGCGAGGTGAACCGGGGTTCGGATACCAGGGTTTCCACGCCGCCGAGGCTTGGCGCGTGGGCCGCGACACGGAGTTTCCGTAGGACGACCTCCGCGGCCGCCGGTCCGCCGGCCAGTGTGAGCCCGACCATGCCGCCAAATCCCTCGAGCACGCGGGCGGCCGCCTCGTGATCCGGGTGATCGGGCAGCCCTGGGTAGTGAACCGTGTGTATGGCGGGCTGCGAGCCCGCCCATTCCGCGAAGGCGAGGCCGTTGGTGTTGTGTCGCGCCATGCGGACGGCGAGCGTCTTGAGTCCCCGTTCGGTGAGCCATGCCGCGTAGGGATCGGGTGACTGTCCCCACACCTGCATCAGGTGGCGGACCTCCTCGATCACCGCCTCGCTGCCCGCCACGACGCCCCCGATCACATCGGAGTGTCCGTTCAGGTACTTCGTGGCGCTGTGAATCACTAGGTCCGCCCCGTGTTCGAGCGGCCGGAAGTTGACGGGAGTGGCGAAGGTCGAATCGACGATCATCGCGATCCCCCGTTCCCGGCAGAACGTGGCGACCGGTTCCGGGTCCACGACTCGCATGAGGGGGTTGGTCGGAGTCTCGATGAACACCGCCCGCGTGGTCTTGCGGATGAGCTGGCGCCAGTTGCGCGGATTGTCTGGGCTCGCAAACGTGACGTCGATCTCCAGCTTGCCGAACTCCTCCGCAAAAAGCCGACGCGTGCCACCGTAGATCCACTCACTAGCGAGCAGATGATCCCCAGGGCGGAGCATAGCGAGATGAGCGAGGGCAGTCGCGCCCATGCCACTGGCAACGAATATCGCGCGATCCGCGCCTTCGAGCGCGGCCATTTTGGCGGCGAGCGAGACCTGGTTCGGGTTGTTGCCGTACCGCGTGTACAACACCTCTTCGCCGGAGCCCACGGGATGGTGGAACGTACTGCTCTGATAGATCGGTGTGGCTACCGGAGCGCGGTCCGGCTGGCGCTGCGGCACACCATGGATCGCCGTGGTGGACGGGCCGAGCTTGGGCTGAGTCATTCCGCCGTGCCGGCCGACGGCGAGTCGGCTGGGTCCCGGGTGGTGGCACTGGACGAGTGGAGCAGCCGAAGCATCGCCTTGGCCGTGCGTTCAGGGAGAAACACGGCGGACTCGCCAGCCGGGAGTCCCGGCTCGGTACGGTCGGTCAGGGCGGAGAGCGCCTTGCGGGCGGCCTCGGGAATGTGGCCCAGCATCCGTACCCGCCCCTCTCGGTCTCGAGCGATCGCGGCCAACTTGTGTCGCTGGAGGACCGGCTCGATAGCCTCGCAATGCGATGCGGTGACTCCCTGCAACAGGAACGCCCGTGCCCCTCCTTGCTCGAGCAGAAGCTTGCCCACGATCTCGTCGGCGCACGAGTAGTCCAACAGTCGAACGGTGCTGAAGTCGATCACGGCCACGGGTTCCGAGTCGACGTCGTCGAGGGCCGCCTGGATACCGTCGCGCACAGCCTTCCCGGTCGGTCGGGTTACGAGATCGCCGTAGGTGCTGGAGACCGTGCGCTGAAGGATGGCCTTGAGATCGATACGTTGCATGGTCACTGGGCTTCCTGTGCGGGAACGATCATGAGCACCTGACTCCCCGGAAACGGTGTGAGTCCTTCGGTCAGCGGCTGGTCGTCATCCCACGAGGGGACGATGGAGATCCGCGCGGTGCCGCTCCGGACCGCGAGCTTGCCCGACCACCGGTTCACGTAGCGCGCGATGCCCCCAAGCCCCTGTCCCCGGCCCGGATCTCGAAACCGGCTCGCTCCCTGGAAGAGTGCCGCTTCCAACGCGGTGGCATCGCTCCACCGATCGCCGAACCGGTTGGCCTGCGTCGCTTCGAGCGATCGGCGAAATCCGATGCCAGCGTCAGCCACCGCAATCACCACGACCCGCCGTCCGAGTCGCCGCCGCCAATGGTAGGCTTGAACCGCCACCCACCCCGATGTGCCAGCGTGCTCTACAATATTTTGACATGCCTCGGAAAGCGCCATAGCGAACCCCATCGTCGCCGTTGCCTCGAGGCCAAGTTCACTGGAGAGAATGGCGGCCGATCGTTCCTGCACCGATTCCACGACACCGTGCACATCGTCCGATCCGCGGACCGGCGTAATCGCGAGAAGCACGTCGGACGAGTAGGCCGGTGTCACCCTCGGCACCTTGCCGTGCAGCTCGTACCAGTCCGCGGCGTGTGCGAAGAAGCCTGCTCGTCCCCAGTAGTGGGCGACGTCGCGGTCACTGGGCACGGTGAGCAGCGGTCGCTCCGGTCCGTGCTCCGCGGCCCACTGGCCGGCGGCCAGGAGCCCGACCAACCCGAAGGGTGAGGCCCACTGCGTGGCGTGCGCGTCGAACAGGAGTCGGTCGTCGGTCATGTCGCCACAGGCCTTGGCGAACTGTTCGAACGTGCGGGAATCGAAGCTGCCAGGGACGTTGACCACGCGGGTCATGTGGGGATGATCTCCCCGCGAAGGTGGAAGTGCAGGTGGCTGGCCCCACGATATCGCACGTTCCGGGCGGCCAACGCGTTCGCCGTGCGCACCGCATCGACGGTCGGGCTCCCGCCCACGAGGCAACCCACCATCGCACCACCGAACACGTCACCGCATCCTGTCGGATCCAAGGCCTCGGTCGGCGGGGGCGACAACCGCTCGGTGCTGATCGGTCCTGGGTCGGATGCACGTCCCTGTCGGCACCGAACGAACTCGAACCCCGACGTGGTGAAGTACACGGTGCCCCGCTCTCCCAGCGTCACGATGAGCAAACCTACACCATGATGCATGGCCGTGGCAGCCACGCTCATGGGGTCGTCGCCGATTAGGGCCAACTCGTCCTCGTTCATCTGGATCGCGTCGAAGCACTGGAACCATTGCGCGACGTCCCGTAGTCGCTGCGGCACGCGGGTGCCGTCGCTCGCAACGCCGAGGAGCAGGCTGTGGAGGTCGGCGTAGATCGGCCCATCGAACCCGCGACGGAGTGCCTGTGCGGTGTCGAGGGTCATCTCGAAGCCCGAGATGAAGTTCACGTAGATCGCATCCACATCCCGCACCAGCGGGCCCAACTCCTCCCACTGCCAGGGTGGAACACCGCCGCTCAACCGTTCGGCCCGTCGCTGGAGGGACTCGTACCGAATCGTCACGCGGTTGTTGGGCTCCGGCACCTCGATGAATCGCGCTGCCGAAGACCGGCGGGTCAGGGTCGTGAGGAAGCTGTTGGCTCGATCAGCCAGGTCGCGGCCCACCTTGATGAGCGGCACCATCGCCCACTCGGCGGGCAGCGATACCTCGAGCGCGGCGAGCGCGTACGCGATGCCTCCCCACTCCTCTACGGGGCCGTCCCGATCGCCCCGTCCGTGAATCGTGTCCCACACCATCGTCCCGACGACGCCGAGTCGGTTCACGCCGCTCCCCAGGTCTGGACCTTGAAGACCGCAGCCGCGCCGTAGACACCTGCGGTGCCAGCCAGCGTTCCCGGTACGATCCGGCAGCGTTCCACGCCGGGCTTGAAGGCTCGTCGAGCCACCTCGGCCCGCAGGGGCGTGAACAGGCGGTCGCCCGCCGCGGTGACGCCGCCGCAGATCACAACGATCTCGGGATTGAAGATGTTGATCAGGCTCGCGATCCCGGCCCCGAGGAACCGCGCCGTGTCACGGATGACCTCGAGCGCGTATTCGTCGCCGTCGCGGGCCGCGTCATACACCACCTGCGCGGTGATGGCGCCGAGATCGCCGTCGACGTATTGCCCCAGTGCCGTCTCGGCCCCCGCGTCGATGCCCTCGACGGCGCGCTCGGCAATCGCGGTTCCCGATGCGTAGGCTTCGATGCAGCCGTAGTTGCCGCACCGACACCGTCGACCCGTGGAGTCGATGGTCATGTGGCCGATCTCGCCGGCGATATCGCTCGCGCCATGGAAGATCTCGCCATCGAAGACGATCCCGCCGCCAATGCCGGTGCCGATGGTGAGGCCGATGACGACGTTCGCCTCGCGCGCGGCGCCACGCCACCACTCGCCGAAGATGGCGCAGTTCGCGTCGTTATCGAGCGCGGCAGGCAGCCCGACCGCCTTACTCAGCTTGTCGCGCAACGGGAAATTGCGCCAGCCAAGATTCGGCGTGAGCAACACGATGCCGCTCTTTCTGTCCAGCGGCCCCGGTGCCCCGACCCCGACACCCGCCACGTCGAGGCTCTCGCTTCCGAGACCTGCGCGCGCTTCGGCGAGCGAGCGCTGCACCATGCGGGCGATTTGGACCACGATGCCGTCGGGGCCTTCTGCCACGGCGGTGCGCTCCTTCGTGAGGCCCAGCACGCGGTGGCCGTCCTCCGGCACGGTCCCCACCACGATGTTGGTACCACCGATGTCGACACCGACAATGTGTCGCATCGCTCGTTCCCTCAATCGACCCGCAGGACGGCGAGGAACGCCTCCTGCGGGATCTCGACGGTCCCGACCTGCTTCATACGCTTCTTCCCCTCCTTCTGCTTCTCGAGCAGCTTCCGCTTCCGGGTGACATCCCCACCGTAGCACTTCGCCGTGACGTTCTTGCGAAGCGGCCGGACGGTTTCCCGCGCAATCACGCGAGTCCCGATGGCGGCCTGGATGATGACCTCGAACAGCTGACGCGGGATGAGGTCTTTGAGCTTCTCGGCCACTCTCCGGCCCCATTCGTGCGCCTTGTCTCGATGAATAATGATACTGAACGCGTCGACTGGATCGCCGTTGATCAGCATGTCGAGCTTGACCAGGTGGCCCGGTCGGTACCCGGACAACTCGTAGTCCATCGAGGCGTAGCCCCGCGACACCGTCTTCAGGCGATCGTAGAAGTCGAGAATGATCTCCGCCAGTGGGAACTCCCAGTCCAGCTCCACTCTGGTGGGGTCGAGGTACTGCATACCGAGGTACTCTCCACGCCGCTCCTGGCCGAGTTGCATGAGCGCGCCGATGTAGTCGGTGGGCGCGGTGATCCGCGCCTTGATGAACGGCTCTTCGACCCGTTCGACTTCCGATCCAGTCGGGAGTTTCGTGGGGTTTTCGATCACCGTGGTGGTGCCGTTGGTGAAGTGCACGTGGTATTCCACATTCGGGACGGTGGCGATCAGGTCGAGGTCGAATTCTCGCTCGAGGCGCTCCCGCACGATCTCCATGTGGAGTAACCCCAGGAAGCCGCACCGAAACCCAAAGCCGAGCGCCACCGACGATTCCGGCTCGTAGTGGAGCGACGCGTCATTCAACTGGAGCTTCTCGAGTGCGTCGCGCAGCTCTTCGTATTGGTTGGCGTCGGTGGGGTACATGCCGGCGAACACCATGGGATGCACTTCCCGATAGCCAGGAAGCAACCGCGTAGCGCGTTGGTTGGCATCGAGGATGGTATCCCCGACGCGCGTCTCGGTCACACCCCGGATATTGGCGACGACATATCCGACCTCGCCCGCCTCCAATTCGTCGCAGGGGCGTTGCCCGAGCTGGAGGTACCCCACCTCCGCCACCTCGTACCGGTCCTCGGGGTGGGTCCCGAACGCGATCTCCGTGCCCTTGGCGACGCGGCCGTCCACCACGCGAATGCTGGGGATCGCCCCACGATAGCGGTCGTAATAGGAATCGAAGATGAGGGCGCGCAGCGGATCGTTGGGGTTGCCGGCGGGCGGCGGGATGCGGTGCACGATGGCTTCGAGTAGGGCGTCGATGCCTTTGCCTTCTTTGGCAGAGATCCGGAGGATGTCGGCTGGGTCGCTCCCGATCAGCTCCGCTAGTTCCGCTATCCGCCGGTCCGGATCCGCCGCCGGCAGATCGATCTTGTTCAGCGCGGGCACGATCTCCAAACCGGCATCGATAGCGAGCAACAAGTTGCTGACGGTCTGCGCTTCGATCCCTTGGCTCGCGTCCACCACGAGGACGGCGCCCTCGCAGGCGTTCAGTGACCGGGATACCTCATAGGTGAAGTCGACGTGCCCCGGGGTATCGATCAGGTTCAGCTCGTACTGCTCGCCGTCGCGGGACCGATAGTTCATGCGCACCGCGTTGAGCTTGATCGTGATGCCACGTTCCCGCTCGAGGTCCATCGTATCCAGGACCTGGGCACGCATGCGCCGCTTCTCGAGGGTCTGCGTGGCCTCGATGAGACGATCGGCAAGGGTGGACTTGCCGTGGTCGATGTGAGCGACGATGCAGAAGTTGCGGATACGGTCCTGGCGCATGGCGGAATATAGCCGGCGCGGTCGTGCTCGTCGTCCGGAGAGTTGCGACCGCACGTGGCGCGCATCGCCTTCCGACGGACCGGCGTGCGCCCTATCGTTGTGTGCATGAATCGCCAGTGCTGCCTCCTGCTGATCATGGGTGCGGTGTTCGTGGGTTGTCGGAGTTCGACGCGTGAAGCCGGGTCCCTCGACCACCTGTTCCTGCCGACCGATGCGGCGTTCTGGCAGGTCTCCTCATTCGATACGTCGGGTGGGAACCGCGACCGACTCGAGATCGCTCCGGGAGACTCGGCCATCCTGCTCGATGTGGCGGGTCCCGGCATCGTCCGACGTCTCTGGCTCACGGTGTCGAGCGGCGACCCCCATTACCTACGGCGGATCGGGCTCAGGATGTATTGGGACGGTGAGTCCGAGCCGTCGGTGGCCGTGCCGCTCGGGGATTTCTTCGGCAACGGCTTCGACAAGCGGCACTACACGGCGCTGCCGATGGGGGTCTCGAGCGGTGGCTTCTACAGCTACCTCCCCATGCCGTTTCGGACCTGGGCCCGTATCGTCGTCGACAACGGAACCGGACGGGAAATCGATGCTTTCTACTTCAACATTGGGCTCGAGCGTGTCGCGCGGCTCCCGGCGGACGTCGAGACCTTCCACGCGTGGTGGCACCGGAACCCGCGAACCGATGAGCCCACGCCGCATGTCGCCGCGCGCGCCCATGGGTGGGGGAAACTGGTGGGCCTGTCGCTCAACGCCGAGGCCTACGACGACCGACTCTGGTTTCTGGAAGGGGACGAATCCGTCGTGGTCGATGGCGAGGTCCGCGGTCACGGGACGGGGACGGAGGACTACTTCAACGCGGGGTGGTATTTCGACCAAGGGCCGTTCGCCGCGCCGTATCACGGCGTGATCGTCAAGGACGACGATCGGGGGCGTATCGCCGCGTATCGCTGGCACATCCCGGATCCGATTCCGTTCCGGGATTCGCTACTCGTGACCTTGGAGCATGGGCACGGAAACGAGGTCGTCGCCGACTATGCCACCGTGGCCTACTGGTACCAGCGTGAGCCACACGATCCGATGCCGGCGATCCCGCCCGCAGACGATCGCAGGATCCTCGGAGTGAAGATCCCGCCGGGAGCGCTGCTGCGGCAGGACTTCACCGTCGAGAATGTCGGATCGGGGCGGCGGGTTGTCGTGCCGGTCCCACGTCCCGATCGGTACGAGATCATCGTGTACCCGATTGGTGTGACCGACGAGCAGCGGGCGACGTTCACGGTGCCAGGGGGCCCGCGGCGGACTGTCTCCCTTCAGTCCTCCGAGCGCGGGGACGTGCTGGCCCCCGTCATGGTGGGCACCGTCGGGGCGGTTGACACCATCGAGCTCGGCATGGACGGCGACGTGCCCCTCCCGGCCGCCGTGCACGTCCGTCCGGTTCGCGACTGGGCCTCGACATGGAACGTGGTGGGACCGTTCGCCAATCCGCGAGTGCTCGGCACCGAGACGAGTCCGGCCGTGGACAGCGTGTACGGCCCGGAGCGTGATCCGTCATTGGGAGCCACCTATACAGGCGCCGAAGGACGACGCGTCGGCTGGCGGCTGGTGTCCGCCGCCGCCGACGGCCAAGTGCGTCTCAACCCGCACTTCGAGCCGAGTGACTGGGTCGCCGCGTACGCGCAGGCGTTTCTCTTCGCGCCACGCGCCCAGGATGTGACGCTCCTGGTCGGCGCCGACGACGCGCACGTCCTCTGGGTTAACGACGTACGCGTGTCGGAACGTCAGGGACGGCACATCTCACAGGCCGACGAGCTCGCAGTGACCGTCCCGCTGCGCGCCGGTTGGAACCGCGTGGTGCTGAAGGTGGCCGACCTGGACGGGGGGTGGGCATTTCAAGTGCGTGCGGCCGATCCTCAGGGGACGCTCAGGTGGAGTGCTGAGCCCCGTTGACTCTGAACCATCGTCGAGATGAGCGGACCATGACGCGAGACGGATTTCTGGGTCGAGGTGCGATGGCGGTAGCGCTGGCGGCCGCAATAGCGCCTCCGGTGTTGGGACAGACGGCACCGCGGCCGGACCAGCGGGTGGTCGCGAGGCGGGGTGTGGTGGCCGCCGCGCACCCCGAGGCCGCGCGGGCAGGACTCGCGATGCTTCGGCAGGGTGGCAACGCGATCGATGCCGCCGTGGCTGCCGCGTTTGCCGTCGGCGTGGTCGAGCCGATGATGTCCGGCGTGGGCGGGGGTGGCGCGATGACGCTGTGGCTCGCTGACGACCACAGCGCGTGGCACGTGGAGTTCTACGCCTCGTCCGGCGCCGTGCCGGACACCGCACTCGATCGGTACGATGAGGATGAGGCAATCGCGGACTCGCTGGTGGCACCGGAACGCTGGGTCGCGGTGCCGGGTGCCGTGGCCGGCCTCCTCGAGGCGCATGGGCGGTACGGCGCGCTTGCGCGTGAGCAGGTGCTTGCGCCGGCGGTTCGACTGGCGGCGGAGGGGTTCGTCGTGCACCCGCTCCTTGCCGGCGTGATTCGTGAGGCGCATGACAAGCTGCATTACGATCCGCGTGCGGCCGGGCTGTTCTATCCCGGGGAGCGGCCGCTTCAGGCGGGGGACCGACTGGTACAGCCAGAGCTCGCCACCACGCTCCAGCGGATTCAGCGTGAAGGGCGGGATGGCTACTATCGCGGGGCAACGGCGAAGGACGTGGTCGCCGCCCTTTCCGCGGGCGGCAACCCCATCACGTTGGAGGACCTCGCCAGCTTTGCCCCGCGCTGGCGCCGCCCGCTCTGTGGCACCTATCGCGGCTACACCGTTCTGTCCGCCCCGCCTCCGCTGGCGGGTGTCGAGGTGCTGCAGGCGTTGGCGCTGCTGGAGCCCGTCGATCTGCGGGCCGCGGGACTCCCCATCCAAAGCGCCAGTGCGCTGGGGGCGATGGTGGACGCGATCCGTGTCGCCCGAACCGACTACAGCCGATGGATTGGGGACCCGAGCGACGCCGGCGTGCCTGCCGTGGGCCTGGCGAGCCGTGCCTACGCTGCCGAGCGATCATCCGTTATGGGTCTCGCCTTCGTTCCCGCGGAGCTTGCACCGGGTGACCCGTGGGACGAGGAGCGGCAGCCCGTGCCCGAGGCGTGCCGCTCGGTAGGGAGCTTCCCGGCGACGTCGTTCGAGCGGCCGGCGGGGACGTCGGGAACTCCGGAGGAGGACGGCGAGGGTGAGACCACCCACATCTCGGTGATCGACGCCGAGGGCAACGCCGTATCGCTCACGTACACGCTGGGGCTCTACTTCGGGACGGGCACCTACGTGGGAGGAGCGTTCTACAATACCGCGTCCGGCAATTTCGGCGGCCCCGTGGCCAACCGGCGCGGGCCGTTCCGCACGCCACGGTCCAGCACGGCGCCCACATTGGTCCTTGCCGACGGACGGATCAAGATGGCCGTGGGCTCACCGGCGTCGGGCAGGATCCCACCGGCGATCGTGCACACGATCCTCTATATCCTGGATTACGGACTGGATCCCTGGACGGCCGTGGCCATGCCGCGGATCTACCCCTACGTCTCCAGCCCGGAAGTCCGCGTGGAACCCGGGTTCGATGCGGAAGTGCTCGCCGCGCTGCGTGAGCGCGGCTATCAGATCACCACGGGCGGTCCGTACGATCTGTATTTCGGGGGCGTCGCCATCGTGTATGTGGCTGACGACGGCCGCTTGATCGGCGCGGCCGATCCGCGGCGGGACGGTGCGGCGGCAGGGTACTAGGCGGCTCGGCGGTTGGGCAACTCGCCATGATACCTCCGCCCAACCGCTGGACCGCCTAACCGCCTAGCCGCCTTCCTCCGACACGATCCGTTCGTAACTCTGCGGATTCCACTTCGGCCGATTGGCCGCGTTGGCCACCTCGAGGCCGAGGTAGAACATCAGCTGCGCGATCCGCGACTCCTTTTCCGCGTCGATCTTGTCCGGGTTGTCGGTCGCCTGGTGGTAGTCCACGTGGGTCCCGTTGAAGAAGAACAGGATCGGAACGCCACGTCTCGCGAAATTGAAGTGGTCCGATCGCCCGTAGAAGTTCTGCTCGGGCCAGAGATCGTCGATTGCCGTCATGTTCAGCTCGGGATGAGCCGCCACGACTCGGTCGAGCGTCACACCCAGGTCCGAGTGTTCTCGGCCGATCACGACGATGGTGTCCTTCCAGTTCCTGCCCACCATGTCTGCATTCAGGTTCGCGACCATCTGGTCCATGGGGACGGGTGGGCGAAGCGTGAAGTACTCACTGCCCCAGAGGCCCTTCTCTTCGCCACTCACCGTGAGGAAGATGATCGACCGCTTCGGCCGCGGGGTGAGCATCGCGAATGCTTCGGCGAGTTCTACGATTGCCACGGTGCCCGAGGCATCGTCGTCGGCTCCGTTGCAGATCTCGTCGCCATTCTTGGGTGGGCAGCTTCCGTCCGCCGATGTTCCGACGTGGTCCATGTGCGCACTGAATACGAGATACTCGTTCTTGAGCGCGGGGTCGGATCCCTCGAGGATCCCCACCGTATTGGGCGCGAAAAACTCCCCGACCACGTCCTGCATGACGGTCACGGTGGGCCGCAGGTCCGGGAGCGTCGTGAGGGTCATGCCGTCGGCCTCGCCGGCTCGGGCCTGGGTGAGGTCGAAGCCATGTGTGGCCAGCACCGCTGCCGCCGTCTCGTCTCGAAGCTGAACCCAAGGTGCCCGGGCCTCGTCCACCCACGGCTTGAAGAGCCTTGGCTGAGCCGGTCGGTCGACGCGCAACCGCCACAGGTCGTCGCTCAGCGCACTCACTTGGATGATGGCGGCCGCGTCAGACTCCCAAAGGCGACCGCGAAGTTGGAACACCCGCCGTGCGGGGGCGCCAACCACTCGCTGTGGCTCGATCCAAAACACCACCGCGCCGTCGAGGATCGCCGGGTCCACCTCGTCGCTCGCGGCTGGTACCCCGGCAATGACCACCGCCGGACCGGTCACGCCCTGCGGGCCGGTCGCTCCGACGAATACCACGGCGTCGCGGCCAGCGGCCCAGGACGTTCCCGCCACGGGGGTCACGCTGGAGCCCGCAACATCGACGCGCGCGTTCGCCAGCTGATAGCGCTGGATGAACGACCCGTCGTCGCCGCCCGGCATGAGGCCGAACCGCTGGAACTCCGCCGCGATGTACTGCGCGGTCTTTTCCAGGCCCGGACTCGGCGTGTTCCGTCCTCCCATCGAGTCATGGGCGATGATCCCGATGCGTCGAGCCACGTCGGCGGGCGTGATCGATGCGGCAGCGTGGGCTGCTGTCGTGGGAGCTTGCGCCGCGAGCGCAGCCGGGACGGCGGCGGCGGCGATAAGGAGCAGTGCGACGCGCATGATGGGAATGTTCTCCTCTCGACGCGATGACAGATCGGTCAGAATGATGTTCGCGCCTGAAAGGTACACCGGCACCGGATGATGGTGCCTCGGGTTCCTAGGCTGTCTATGATCTCACGGTCGGCGGGTCCGGGGTGACTTGCGCGCCGAGGGCGTGCTCTTGGGGGGCACCGTGGGCTTTCGACCGGTGGCGGTTGCCGGTGCGGGCCGCCGCGTGGGCTTGGCGCGCCCGGCAGGCGCACGAGCTGCCGGAGCGCCGGGCTTGGCCGCCGGCCGCCGGGTCGAGGCAGGAGGCTCGGTCTTTTCCTTGCCCCGTCGCTTCAGTTGCGGTCGAGGCTGTTCATCGGGTGAGCGAGCAGCATCCGGCCGTGCACGCGTGGCCGGTGTCCTCCCGTCCTGTCCACCGACGATTCGCCGCAACACGCCAGACAGTCCGCGGGAACTGCTCGTGCTTGGCCGAGCCGACGGGGCAGGAACCGACCCGATGCCACCGAGTTGTCGACCCGTGATGCCGCCGTCCAACGCGGGCGGCGTGCCGGATGGCGTGGGCCGAATGCGGGTAACGTGCGGATCCGTGTGCGTTCGGGTTGTGATGATGAACCGCGGTCGCAGGTTGACCCGCGCCGCGACCACCACGCCACGTCCCGGATACAGTCGAGACGGGTAGCGGTAGAAATCGTCGTAGATCACGATGCGGAACGTCCCGCACCAGTCCCGATATGGGTCCCACACGGGGTACGCAACGTAGGTGTGGCAATCGTAGCAGAGGAATCGCGGGTACTCGTACTGCTGCTCCACGAAGTACGGCAGGATATCGATCCCGTACATCGTGTATCCCGGGGGTAGCAGCTGTTCCACGATCTCGTCTGCGGCCACGTAGGGATCGCCGGTGATACGGCCCTCATGTGCGACTGCCCGGTACTCCCAATGCTCGTTGCGGACGTAGGGATCGAAGTCGTAAGGATCTCGGCTCACGACTGCCACCAGGTAACCGACGCCGGGATAATCGTCCACGGTGAACGTGGATCCGCCGCGAGAACCGTAGGGGTGCGGGACTCGGTATCGTCGGCCCCCGACGGCGAAGTTGTCATCCCAGGGCTGCGAGGGGAACAGAATGCGAATGCGGCCGTCAGTGTCGATTCGGAACAGCGTGACGTACCCGTCCTCGTCAGTCTCGAAGAACACGGCGACCGGATCCGAACGTCGCACGAGATCACCCCGATCGGTGCGGATCGTGATACGCGGATGGAAATCGCCGTCTGCACCCCATTCGCCCTGGCCCGACACCGGGGCGGCCAGGAGTGATACGAATAGTGCTGTACCGACAATTCGGATCATCGAACTCCCATCTGCCAGAAACGCCATGTATCCACTCCCCAGGGTTGCATGGCGTATGCCACCCAGAAGATCACACTTAAGTTGTTGTATTGCCTTCAGTTGTGTCGCCTGGTGGTGGCGTGAATCCCTTCGGTTCGTCCTCACCTGGGGACGCTCGTGGGCGGAGAGTGGGCACCGCCACGTTGCCATCCGACCGGCGACGGTGAGGAGGGTGGAGACTGGTTAGGTTAGGGCGGTGATGGCGCAGCGCTTGGATCTGCTCGACCCGTACGAGGTTGCCCAGTTGGGCGACCTCGAGCTCGTAGCGCGCGGTGTCGTCGAGGGCTTCTTGAGCGGGCTGCACCGCTCACCGTTCAAGGGGTTCTCGGTGGAGTTTGCGGAGCACCGTCCGTATCGGCCGGGGGACGAGCTGCGTTATCTCGACTGGAAGATCATGGGACGCTCCGATCGGCTGTTCGTGAAGCAGTTCGAAGAAGAGACGAATCTGCGCGCCATGATCGTGCTGGACGTGAGTGGGTCGATGGACTGGACCGGACACGACCGACGCCTGACCAAGCTCGAGTACGCGAAGCGGCTGGTGGCAGCACTGTCGCTGGTGCTGCTCAAGCAGCGTGATGCAACGGGACTCATCGGGTTCGACGATGAGGTGCGTGCCGTCGTGCGAGCCAACGCGCGCTCGCGACACTGGTGGGAGCTGCTCGCGGCGGTGTCGGCGCTGCGGGCCGGCCGGGGGACGGTGGCCGAGCCGGCCTTGCGCCGGGTGACCGACCTGCTGCGTCGTCGAGGGCTCGTCGTCTTCGTGTCGGACCTGCTGCTCGACCGGGAGCTCGTGATGCTCGCGCTCCAGTTCTTGCGGCACCGTGGCCACCAGGTCACCGTGTTCCACGTGATGGATCCCGGAGAGCGTTCGCTCGACGGACCGCCCGAGGCGCGGTTCGAGGACCCGGAAACGGGCGCGGGATTCGTCGCGCGACCGAGGGAGCTCCGGGGCGTGTACGAGCGGACCGTGCGGCACACCGTGCTCGAATGGCGGGCTCGGTGCCGCGCAGGTGGAATCGATTATCACCACGTGCTGACCGACGTACCGTTCGGCCGGGTGCTGCGGCAGGCCGCGCATCGCCGGTCTCGTCTCGGGTGATCGGGTTTCTCCAGCCGCTCGCGCTGTTCGGCCTCGCCGCCGCGGCGATCCCGCCGTTGCTCCACTTATTCGGTCGGCGGCGCCCACCGACGGTCATCTTCCCAGCCATCCAATACCTGACGGCAACCGAGCGCGAGCACAGTCGCCGCCTCAAGCTGCGCAACCTGATCCTGCTGTTGCTGCGAATGGCTGCGATCGTGTTGATCGTGCTCGCGGCGGCGCGACCCGTGGCCCGTGTGCAAGGGGGCACCTCCCATCCGCCCGCGGCCATGGCGATCGTGATCGACAACTCCCTCTCGTCCGGTGCGGTTGTGACGGGAAAGACGGTGCTCGCCGAGCTGGTCGCGACAGCACGCGCCGTGCTCGACCAGTCGGAGAGCGGCGATCAATTGTGGCTCGTGCTGGCCGATGGGGAGGCACGCCGGGTGACACGGACCGCCGCTATTGGGACGCTCGATACCCTGACGCCGTGGCCCGTGCGGCTCGATCTCGGCACGGCCGTCCGGACCGCGGCGCACGTGGTGGCAGAGAGCCGGCTCGCGATCCGCGAGGTCGTGGTGCTCAGCGATCTCCAAGCGAGCGCGCTGTCGTCGGGTCCGCCGATTGCCGTTCGGGTGCTCGCCCTCGAGTCTGGGTCGAGACCGGAGAACTTGGGTATCGATTCGGCCGTGGCGGCACCGGCTCGCTGGGCAACGCGTGGCTCGGTCATCGCGAGCATAGGTGGCCGGGCGGCGGGCCGCGCCGCGGTCCGGTTCGAGATCGGAGGTGTCGAGGTCGCGCGCGCCGTCGCTGCGGCCGGCGATCGGGTGGTGCTGAACGGGGCGGCGCCGGGAGGCGGATGGCTCGTCGGTGCCGTGCGTCTCGATGCCGATGAGCTGCGCGGCGACGACGAATGGCATCTGGGGATCCGCGTGAGCGGGCCGACCGGCGTAGGGGTCGAAACCGCCGTTGGCCGATTTGTCGAGGAGGGTCTTGCTGTACTCCGCGAAAGCGGACGGATCGTTCCGGGGACCACGGTCCGGCTCGCCGACCAACCACTTTCGGGCGCGACGGTGGTGTTTCCGCCCGCCGAACCGGCCTTGGTCGGTGCAACCAACCGGGCGCTGGCGGCTCGCGGTGTCAGGTGGCGGCTGGGGCCGCTGCTGGACGGTGAGTGGTCGATTCAGGGCGATGTTCCCGGTGCCGGCGAGTCGGTCGCTCGACGCTACCGTCTCAACGGCTCGGGTGACGTGCTGGCGACGGCTGGGGGTGAACCGTGGCTGGTTCGGGACGGGAGCGTCACCCTGCTGGCGAGCCGCTTGGAGGACACCTGGACGGCGCTCCCGGTGCGGGCGGCGTTCGTTCCGTTCCTCGAGGCCCTCGTCAGTCACATGGCGTTGGGAGCGACGGGGATCGTTCGCGCGCGACCCGGCCAGCCGGTCCGGATGCCGAACGCGGTGGCCCGGGTCGCGTTGGCCGAAGGCACCGTTACCATCCCGGCGGGTGGCACCCTCGTCGCACCGCTGCGAGCCGGTGTCATCCTGCTCCTCGATGCGATGGGGGACACGGTCGGCGTGCTCGAGGTGAACCACGACGCCCGGGAATCGCTGCTCGATCCGGCCGACCGCCGTCAACTGCGAGCGGCGTTCGGCGGTGACCTCGAGGTGTTGAGCGGGGCCGCCCTGATCCGGGAGCTGTTTGGCGGTGCCCGACGCGCCGAGGTGACGGGGATCCTCCTTGGGGCCGCGCTCGTGGTCGTCGTGATCGAGCTGCTCGTGGCCACGGTGGGCACCGGAGCCGCGAAGGGCTGATGCTCCCGCACCTGGTTCGCGCGGTTCGCGATCTCCCCGGTTTCCGAGCACTTCGGGCCGATCTCCCTGGACGGGGCTCGCAGCGCTCGGTGAGCGGCCTGCCCGGAGCCAGCAAGGCCGTGCTCGCCGCGGCGCTGGTCGCGGAGCACGGGCAGCGAGTATTCCTCGTGGTCGCGCCGTCACCGACCGCGGCCGAAACGTGGCTGGGCGATTTGGCGGTGCTCATCGGGGATGAGGTGGTGCTCTATCCCCAACGCGAGGCGCTGGGCGAGGAGGAGCCACACTACGAGATCGCGGGAGAACGGGTCGAGACCATCGCGGCGGTCCTCGCCGGTCGGGCTCGCGTCGTCGTCACCACGTTGCGTGCCACCGTCGAGCTCACCCGAATGCCCGGGATCGTGGCGACGCGTCGATTGGAGATCCGGAAGGGTGACGATGCGCAGTGGGGTGCCGTCATCGGGCAGCTCGAGGACATGGGGTACGTGCGGCGCCCCTCGGTGAGCGACGTGGCGGAGTTCGCGGTGCGGGGTGGCATCGTGGACGTCTACGGGTACGGGATGGCCGAACCCGCACGGCTCGAGTGGTGGGGTGACGAGCTGATCTCCATGCGCACGTTTGATCTCGATTCGCAGCGATCGTTCGACGAGGTGGATGCGGTCACGGTGCTGCCCGTGTCGGCCCCCACCGAGGCCGAGGCCGAGACGGTGCCGAGCGACCCTCGGGCGTTGCGGCAATCGCTCCTCGACCTGTTGCCGACCGACACCCTAGTGATCGTGGACCCACAGGTGGACGACGGCGACGTCGAGCGGGTGTGGCAGGAGGCCGACCATCACATTCGCGTCGCGCAACGCCGCGGCGAGGACGTCCCAGGGCGCGAGGCCCTGCTTCACGATCCCGCGGGGTGGCGCGACCGGTGGCGGCCGTTGGCCAAGCTGGTGGTGGCCGACGGCAATGGCGATCACGATTTTCGGTTCGCCCCCCCGCCCCCCATCGATCGCAAGATCGCCCGCATCGCTGGCATCGGAGGCGGTCATCCGGTGCTCATCCTCTGTGACAACGAGGGCCAGCTCGAGCGGCTCGAAGAACTGCTCGCGGACGGGCGGGGCGTTGGCGGTGTCCCGCCGCCGGTGACTCTGGCCCTGGGATCACTGAGCGGCGGATTCGTGATGCCCGAGCTCGTGGTGCTCACGGATCACGAGATCTTTCAGCGTGCTCGTCGGCTGCGGCGTCCGAGGCGGTATCGCGAAGCCCTTGGTGGTGGGGTGGCGCGCGCGCTCACGCCCGGCGATTTCGTCGTGCATCTCGAGCATGGGATCGGGCTGTACCGCGGGATCGAAACCCTCACGATTGGCGAGGGTGGCACGGTCGAGGCCGCCGTCCTCGAATATGAGGGTGGCGACCGACTCAACGTGCCGCTATACCGTCTGGATCAGATCGAGCCGTATCGAACGGGAGAAGCGGCGGCCGGCTCCACACCGAAGCTTCATCGGTTGGGGGGGAGCCGATGGACGCGGCAGCGGCGGCGGACGGAGGCCGCGATCAACCGGCTCGCGGCGGAGCTGCTCGAGCTGTATGCGCGCCGGTCGCTCGCCAGCGGATTTGCCTTCCCTCCCGACACGCGATGGCAGCGCGAGCTGGAGTCCTCGTTCCTGTACGAGGACACGCCCGATCAACGGAGAGCGTCCGACGAAACCAAGCGCGATATGGAGCGTCCGCGGCCGATGGATCGACTCATCGTGGGCGACGTCGGGTACGGCAAGACCGAAATTGCGGTGCGCGCCGCGTTCAAGTCGGTCCAAGCCGGTAAACAGGTGGTCCTTCTCGTGCCGACGACCATCCTCGCCGAGCAACACGGGCGCACGTTTCGCGAGCGTCTGGCGGATTTCCCGGTCCGGACCGAGGTGTTGTCACGGTTCCGGACACGGGGCGAACAGGAGCAAGTGCTGGAGGCCTTGCGGACCGGTGCGGTCGACATCGTCATCGGCACGCACCGTCTCTTGTCGAAGGACGTTTCGTTTCACGACCTCGGCCTGCTCGTGGTCGACGAGGAGCACCGGTTCGGCGTTCGTCACAAGGAGCGTCTCAAGGCGCTCCGCTTGGAGATCGACATCCTGACGCTCACGGCGACACCGATTCCGCGCACCCTGTACGGAACGCTCGCCGGGATTCGCGACCTGACGATGATCGAGACGCCACCGCGCGACCGTTCGCCGGTGCTGACGTTCATCGAGCCGTGGGATGACGAGCTGCTGGCCGAAGCGATCGCTCGGGAGCTCGATCGTGGTGGCCAGGTGTTCGTCGTCCACAATCGGATTGAGACCATCGCGGCGATCGGGGAGCGGATCCGACGTCTCGCGCCTCGGGCACGAGTCGCCGTGGCTCACGGCAAGCTGCGGGAGCGAGAGCTGGATGCGGTCATGCGGGAGTTCGTGGATGGTGCAGTGGATATCCTCGTATCGACCATGATCGTGGAGTCGGGCCTCGACGTGGCCAATGCGAACACGATGATCGTACACGACGCCCACCAACTCGGCCTGGCGCAACTCTATCAGCTCCGCGGACGCGTGGGGCGTGGCCATCGGCGAGCCTACTGTTACCTCCTCGTCCCCGACGCCGTGGACGAAGAGGCGGATCGCCGGCTCAAGGTACTGGAGCACCACACGGAATTGGGTTCGGGATATCGTATCGCGCTCAGGGACCTCGAGATCCGTGGGGCGGGGAACCTCCTCGGGGCGGCCCAGTCGGGACACGCCCATGCCGTGGGCTTCGATGTCTACATGCGGTGGCTCGAAGATGCGGTACGGTCGCTGAAGGGCGACGCCCCAACGGCGGCGCGTCCGATGACGGATGTCACCTTCGCAGCCCCAGCGCGGTTTGCCGACGAGTACGTGCCCGATCAGGACGCCAAGCTCGATCTCTATCGGCGGCTGGCGCGTGCCTCGGAACATGGCGAGATTGCAGCCTTGCGAGAGGAGTGCCGCGATCGGTTCGGCCCCCTCCCCGATGAGGCGGACCGGTTGCTCGCGGCATCGGAGCTGCGGATCCTCGGGACGGCGCTCGGCCTGCAGTCAGTCCTGGTCCACGGCGACGAGGCTCGGCTGCGGTTCCGATCCGGCGCGACCCCACGCCTCATGCGTCTCACCGCCGCCCTGGACGACGTCCAGTTCGCGGCCGACGTCCGGCACACGGTGCCGCTGGCCATGCGTCTGCGACGGTTGGGGGGACTGGGGATCGAGGCGGGACTGGTTCGGGCGCTCAGCGCCGCAGCTGGCACCGATGCAGATGGAGAGGGGTAGGACCGTTCATGCACCGATTTGTGTTCGTGGTACTCGCGCTCGTGGTCTCCGCGTGCAGCCTTCAGGACGCGTTCCGTGGAGACGTGGGTGTCATCGCGCGCGGCGGACCGCTCCGGCTGGAGCGGGATACGCTGGCGGCCATTCTCGCCAGTGGGCCGAACGTCCCCCTCCGGCGCGACATCGCCGAGCAGTGGGCCTATCGCTGGGTGGAGTTTGCGCTGTTCGTCGAGCGCGTGGCACAGGGTGACTCGATGCTGGATTCGGCCACCGTCCATCAGGCGATGTGGCCGGATGCGAACCAGCTGCTCGTTGACCAGTACCACGACAAGCTCACTGCGGAGCGCGTGCGGGTCGACTCGGCGATCATCGACAGCGCGTATGGCGCAGGCGATGCGCGTCTCATCGATCACATCCTCATTCGTACCCGGCCGGACATGTCGCCGCCCGAGCGGTCCGCGGCTCTACGGCGCGCCGAAGCGCTGCGCGCCAAACTCGTGGCGGGGGAATCCTGGGAGATCGCCAACCGCGAAAACGACGATCCGGCGGCCAAGCAGGCGGGTGGGAGTCTGGGCGTCATCGAGCGGGGGCAAATGGTGCCGGCGTTCGAAGCGGCCGCGTTCGCGCTCGAGCCGGGAGCGCTGTCCGAGTTGGTCGAAACCCAGTACGGATACCACGTCATTCGACGTCCGCCGCTTGGCGAGGTGTGGGAGAAGTACGCCGAATCCGTCACGGAAGCGCTGACCATCCGGATGGACAGTATGTTTCTCGAGGAGTTGGCTGACCGGTGGCGCGTCAAGGTGCGAGACAATGCGCCGGGCACCATGCGCGAAGCGGCGGCTGCCCCGCTCCGCACCTTCAAATCGGGCAAGGTGCTGGCCACGTATCGTGGCGGCCGGTTCACTTCGACGGACTTCATTCGCTGGTTGCAGGCGCTGCCGGTACTCGTGCATCAGAACGTCGCGAGCGCGACCGACGAGCAACTGACGGAGCTCGTCAATTCGCTCGTGCGGAACGAAGTGCTGGTGCGCGAAGCGCGCGAGGAGGGTACGGTACTCTCCGAGCAGGATTGGATCGAACTCCGTGAGCAGCTTCGTACGCAGATTGGACGGGTGAAGACGGGGATCGGCCTGGATTCGGCGCTTACTGGGGCCGAGACGGTCGAGGACCGCCGGCGCGCGGGTGCTGAGGTGATCAACGCCTACTTCTACCGGCTTGCCGCCACACTGCGCAACGTGGTGGTGGTGCCGGCGTTCCTGGCCGGCAAGTTGCGTGACGACCTGTCGTGGGACGTGTCTCAACCGGGTGTTGACCAGGCGCTCGAGATTGCCAGCCGATGGCGGCAGGAGGCCGAGGCAACCCAGGCACCGCGGGTCGAGCCTACTGACGCCACCCCACCGCAAGGAGACCGGCCGTGAGGACGTCGCGAATCGTCCTGGTAGCCCTGGGACTCGCCCTGAGTGCGCCCTCCACCATGCTGCGGGCGCAGGATACCACGTTCACCGTGGTCGATCGCATTGCGGCGATCGTCGGTGACAGTGTGATCTCGCTTTCCCGCATTGAGGAGGAACTCAACGTTTACCGCCAGCAAGGGGGGACCGTCCCGGCAGACGTCGCCGGGCGCCAAGCGTTGATGCGGGAAGTCCTCGACAACCTGATTGACGAGCAATTGGTGGTGCAGGCGGCGTTGCGCGACACGACGATCCTAGTGTCCGAACAGGATGTACAGGTCGCCGTCGAGGGCGCGATGCGGGAGATCCGTGGGCAGTTCGCCTCGGAGCTCGAGTTCCGACGCCAACTGGAGGAGTCGAACTTCGGGTCGCAGGAGGAGTACCGCCGCTGGCTGGCAGATCAGCAGCGTCGTGAGTTACTGCGCAACCAGTTGTTGCAGCGTGTTCGTGAACGCGGAGACCTCACGCCGTTGGCGCCCACTGAGAAGGAGCTACGGGCCTTCTACGAGGAGAGTCGGGCACAACTCCAGCGCCGTCCCGCCACGGTGAGCTTTCGGCAGATCGTGATCAGGGTCGAGGCCGACAGTGGGGCCATTGCGACTGCCCGCGCGCTCGCAGACAGCCTGGTTCGGGAGCTCCGCAATGGCGCCGACTTCGCCCAAGTGGCGCGACGGTATTCCCAGGACGTCGGGACCAAGGAGCAGGGTGGAGATCTTGGGTGGCGGCGGCGCGGGGAATTCGTCCCCCAGTTCGAGGCCGCTGCGTTTCGACTCAAGCCGGGACAGATCTCCGACCCGGTAGGGACGGTCTTTGGCTTTCATGTCATTCGCGTCGAGCGCTCGCAGCCCGCTGAGGTCCAAGTCCGCCACATCCTGATCCGGCCCACGGTGACCGACGCCGATCGTGCGCGTGCCCGTGAGCGGGGGGAAGCTGTGGCGCAGGCGCTCCTCGACGGGGCACCGTTCGACTCGCTGGCAGCCGCTCACCACGACTACGCCGGGCAGGAGCAGGTTCTCATCGAAGGATTCCCACGCACGCAACTGCCAGGAGTGTACCGCGACGCCCTCCAGGGCAGCGCACCTGGCGATGTCGTTGGGCCGATCTACGTCGAGGAAGAAGGTCGGTCCAAGTTTGCCGTGATCCGGGTGACGGACGCGCGGCCGGAAGGGGAGTATCAGTTCGAGGACCTCCGCGATCAGCTGCGGAATACCCTCGCCGAGCGGAACGCGATGGAGCGGTACCTCCGCATGCTGCGAAACGCCACCCACATCGAAATCCGATTGTAACGACTACGGTCATGCGCCCGCGCGTCGCGGTCACGGTGGGGGATCCGCGGGGCATCGGCCCGGAGGTGGTTGCCAAAGCCCTCGCCGACCCGCCGCCGGACGCCGACTGGGTTGTGATCGGGCCGGAGGCGTTGCTCGGCACCATCCCAAGGGAGCGGCGGATTTCGATCGCTTCCCGCTCCCCGCGTTCCCCTTCGCGCTTCATCCTCCCACTTTCCGCCCACGACGCGGGTCTCTGCGTCAAGCAGTCGGTCGAGGCGGCCGTACAGTTGGCCTTGGACGGTGCTGTCGATGCCATCGTGACGGGTCCGGCGGAGAAGCGCGCGCTCCATCTCGCCGGTGTACGTCACCCCGGCCACACCGAGTGGCTGGCCGAGCTCGCCGGCAACGTGGACGTGGCCATGATGCTCGTGGCCGGCGGATTACGCGTCGTGCTGGTCACGACGCATCTCCCGCTCCGGGAGGTGCCGGCAGCCGTCACGCCTGAGCGCGTGCTCGCCGCCGCTCGCCTGGCCCGGTCGGCCCTGGAGCGGTGGTGGGATCTGCGCGCGCCCCGCATAGCCATCTGTGCGCTCAATCCACACGCCGGAGAAGACGGTGCGTTCGGCTCCGAGGACGCGGAGGTACTGGCCCCGGCCGCGCGGGCCATCGGCGCCGCGGGCCCGCTGCCGGCCGACACGGTCTTTGTCCGGGCCCTTCGTGGTGAGTTCGACGTGGTGGTGGTGCCGTACCACGACGTGGGGATGACCGCCGTAAAGCTGGTCGGGTTCGGGTCGGGGGTGAACGTCACGCTGGGGCTGCCGTTCGTGCGAACCGCGCCCGACCACGGCACGGCGATGGACATCGCGGGCCAGGGCATCGCGGATGCTGGATCGATGCGCGAGGCGGTGAAGCTGGCGATCGAGTTGGGGAGACGCGCGATGGCCTGAGCGCGGCGCTCGGAGCGCGACCTCAGGTCGCGCCCGACTGCTCCGTGGTCTTCGGCTTCTTGTCCTTCACGAATTGCAAACTTCCGACACGGCGGCCGTCCATAGCGAGCACCTCGAACCCGGCTCCGGGGGTGGTGACCCGATCGCCGACCTTTGGGAGGCGTCCGAGCGCGCCGAAGACGAACCCTCCGATGGTCAAGTAGTCCTCGTCGCTGATGGACACGCCGTACCGCTCATTGAGGTCCTCGATCTCCATGTCACCGGGGAGGGTCACGCCGTCGCCGACCGGCTGTGGTTTCGGTCCGGCATGATCGTACTCGTCGTAGATCTCGCCGACGATCTCCTCGAGTAGATCCTCCATGGTTACGATGCCGGCGGTGCCGCCGTATTCGTCGAGCACCACGGCCATCTGGGCTTTGAGGTGCTTCATGTCGGCCAAAACGTCCTCGACCTCGCGAGTCCCCGGCACGAACAGCGGCTCGCGGGCGATGGCCGATACCGGCTCCTTCCCGCGGTCCGTCAGAGCGCCCAGGATGTCCTTGATGTGTACCACGCCGACGACATCGTCCGGGGATTCACTGTAGACGGGATACCGCGAACGCCGGGACTGGGATACCTGTCCCACCGCGTCGGCGATCGTGAGTTCGGCCGCAAGGGCGATCACATCGGTCCGCGGGGTCATGACGTCGGACACGTTCTTCTCGGTGAATTCGAACACCCCCTCGAGCATCCGAATGTCTTCCTGATCGAGGTGGCCCGAGCGCTGGCTCTGGCGGGCCAGCATGACGATCTCCTCCGGCCGGTGGACCCGCTCGGCCTCACTCGGTGCCCGCATCCCGAACACGCGGAGGACCCAATTGGCGGTCCCGTTCAGCACCCAGATGAACGGATTGGTCGCCACCGTGAATCCCATGAGCGGTGCCGCCACCCATCGGCTGGTCGCTTCTGGGTGGAGCAGCGCCAGCGCCTTCGGTGCCAGCTCTCCCAGCACGATATGGAGAAACGTGATGATCAGGAACGCGATGATGCTCGCCACGGTATGGGTCGCGATCGCGTCGAATGGAGCGGGGAGGTCGTGGAAGATCGCGGAGATGGCTCCGGCCACGGCGGGCTCGCCGATCCACCCGAGTCCCAGACTTGCCACGGTGATGCCGAGTTGCGTGGCCGAGATGTAGCGATCGATCGATTGAATGGCCTTGAGGGCGAGCTTAGCTTTCAGGTCCCCGCGCCGGGCCCAGGTCTCGACTCTCGTGCGACGGGCCGCCACGAGTGAGAACTCCGCCGCGACGAAGAACGCGTTCGCCGCGACGAGCAGGAGCACTGCCGTGACCCGGATGATGAACGACGAAAGTGTGATTTCTTCCATGGGAGCGTGTTGCACAAGCTAAGGAGTCAGACCGCAACGGCAAAGCGGTCGCGCCGATCGACAGTGGGCGCCGGTGACTGACGTCCGTGGTCCCGGCACGGCGGATCAGGCGCTCTACTGCCTGCACCGCCCGCCCGACCGCCGTGTGAGCGGGCGCGCCATCGCACTCGTGCTGGTGGTCACGCTGGCGTTCATGGCTGTCGAAGTGATCGGCGGGCTGCTGGCCAACTCGCTGGCGCTGCTCGCCGACGCCGGCCACATGTTCGCCGATGTCGGCGCCTTGGCGCTCGCCCTGTTCGCGGCCTGGTTCGCCAGGCGGCCGGCGACCCCCGAAAAGACGTACGGCTATCTCCGACTCGAGATCCTCGCCGCCTTGGTCAATGGCGCGGCACTGATGGTGGTCGCGGGCCTCATCGTGCGGGATGCCGTGCACCGGCTTGCCGTTCCACCCGCAGTCGACCCAGCCATCCTGATCAGCGTGGCCGGCGTGGGACTGCTCGTGAACCTCTTCGGGGCGTGGATGCTTCATCGGGGACACCGCGAGTCGCTCAACGTTCGCGGCGCGTACCTCCACGTGCTGGGCGACCTGCTCGGCTCGATCGGCGCGTTGGGGGCTGGCGTCATCATCCTCCTCACCGGCTGGATGGTGGCCGACCCGCTCATCTCGATCGGGATCGCCCTGCTGATTCTCGTGGGTGCGTGGCGGCTGGTGCGCGACAGCACCGACGTGCTGCTCGAGGCAACGCCGCAGCACATCAGGCTCGGCGACGTGGAACGGTGTATCGCGACCATTGGAGGTGTGGACGAAGTGCACGATCTGCACGTGTGGACGCTCACGAGCGGGGTCGTCGCCATGAGCGGCCATGCCGTGGTGGTCGATCCCGGTCAGGGCCAGCGCGTTCTGGAGACGGCGCAGGAGCGGTTGGGCGACCTGGGCATCCGACACGTCACGCTGCAGATCGAACGCGAGCACACCTGTCGGCCAACGGTCTGACCGACCCGCTTGCGCGGAACCCCGGACCCGTCTATACTGGCGCACGCCAACACCGGTACGACGGTCGAGTCATCCCGAAGGTCTCTCTTGTCCATCCGTAACATCGCCATTATCGCGCACGTCGATCACGGGAAGACGACCCTGGTCGACAAGATGCTCCGCCAGGCGGGCGTGTTCCGCGCCAACCAGGAGGTGGAGGAGCGCGTGATGGACTCGAATCCGCTCGAGCGCGAGCGGGGGATCACCATCCTCGCCAAGAACGCGTCCCTGCGCTGGCACGACGTGAAGATCAACATCGTCGACACGCCGGGGCATGCCGACTTCGGTGGTGAGGTGGAGCGCATCTTGGGGATGGTCGACGGCGTGCTCCTCCTCGTCGACGCGGCCGAGGGACCGATGCCCCAGACGCGCTTCGTCACGCGGAAGGCGCTCGCCCTCGGGCTCGCGCCCATCGTGGTGATCAACAAGGTGGATCGGGCCGATGCCCGGTCGGTCGAGGTGCACGACGAAGTGTTGGAGCTGTTCATGGAACTGGAGGCCTCCGACAGTCAGCTGGACGCTCCCTTCCTCTACGCGTCGGCCCGGCTGGGCGTGGCGACGACGGAGTTGCCCGCATCCAGGCTGACCGACGACGGTGATCTCGCCCCCCTGTTCGAGGCGATTCTTCGGCACGTTCCCGCTCCGCGCGGTGAGGTTCAGGGCCCGTTTCAGATGCCCATCTCGACGATCGACCACTCTCCCTATCTGGGGCGGGTGGCGATCGGTCGCATCGAGCGTGGGATCGTGCGTGTGGGGCAGCCGGTGGCGGTGCTCGCCCCCGGGCCTCCCGGGCTCGTGCCGGAGGAGGATCACCGCCAGGCGCGCGTCGCACAGCTCTACGGGTTCGAAGGTCTCAAGCGCGTCGGGCTGGAGCAGGCCGCAGCGGGCGACATCGTGGCGCTCGCCGGCGTCGAGGGTGTCGAGATCGGGAACACTTTGGCCGACCCGTCCCGGGCCGAACGGTTAGCGAGCGTCGCCGTCGAGGAGCCGACCATCTCGGTGGACTTCATGGTGAACAACTCCCCGTTCGCGGGACGAGCCGGGAAGTTCGTCACGAGTCGGCAAGTACGGGAGCGCCTGGTCCGCGAGCTCGAGCGCAATGTCTCGCTCACGGTCGAGGAGACCGGTCAGCCGGATGTGCTCACGGTGTCGGGCCGCGGGGAGCTGCACCTCGCGATCCTGATGGAGACGATGCGACGCGAGGGGTACGAGTTCCAGGTGAGTCGTCCCCGCGTCATCACCAAGGTGGGGCGCGACGGCCAGCGGCTCGAGCCGTACGAGGAGTTGGTCGTGGATGTTCCCGAAACGATGCTGGGCGCGGTCATGGAGACCCTTGGACCGCGCCGCGCCGACATGCTCGACATGCGCAATCATGGCCGTGGGCGCGTGCGTTTGAGCTTCCGGATTCCGGCGCGGGGCCTCTTCGGATACCGGTCGGAGTTTCTGACCGAGACGCGGGGCGAGGGGATTCTGCACCACCGATTCCTGGACTACGGGCCGTGGGCTGGTCCGCTCGCAGGCCGGAGCCGAGGTGTCCTCGTAGCCGATCGTGAGGGGGTGGCGGTTGGCTACGCCCTGTGGAACCTCCAGGAGCGGGCCACCATGTTCGTGCGCCCCGGCGATGCCGTGTACGAGGGCATGATCGTGGGCGAGCACGTCCGGTCCGGCGATCTCGACGTGAACCCGCTCAAAGGGAAAAAGCTCACCAACATGCGCACCACCGCCTCCGACGGGAACATCCAGCTGGAGCCGCCGCGTGAGATCACGTTGGAGCTGGCGCTCGAGTACATCGAAGACGACGAGTTGATTGAGGTGACCCCGGTTGCCGTGCGCTTGCGGAAACGGGCGTTGGCTGCTATTCAGCGAAAGAAAGCGGCTCGCCAGGCGAGAGCCGCCACCGGGGAGTAGGGCACGTGATCCAACCTCTTTGCATCGCGCCGGAGGCGCAGGAGGGAGTAATGCTGCCGTGGGAAACGTCGTATTCGCCGATCGCCGCGCGCGACGATTCGGATGATGACGAATCCAACTACGACGACTTCGAAGAAGACGAGGAGTACGACGACGAAGACGACGAAGAGGACGACGATTACGACGACTACGACGATTACGAGGATGACTTCGACGACGACGACGATGAGCCTCGCCGCGGCAAGCGAGGAGACTGGGACTAGGGGCTCGGCGGACGGCTCCGGTGAATGCCGACTCGAGCGCCCGCCTCCAAGGGGCGAGCGTGACGGCCGGGGTAGAGTCGCCGGGGTGGACCCCCTAGATTCCTGGTCCCCGGGGCCTGTAGCTCAGGTGGTTAGAGCGCACGCCTGATAAGCGTGAGGTCGGTGGTTCAACTCCACCCAGGCCCATAGGCGGCGAGGCCGTTGAGCGGTTAGGCGGTCAGGCAAACCATATACGATGCCCCGTCGGGAGCCAGGCGCCCGGCGGGGCGTTCCTCGTCGAGCCTGGAGCCGCTGCGCGGTGCTACGCCCCCGCGGAATCAATCCGGCGCGACTCTGATCCAAGGGCGGGGGCCCGCGGGCCCGAATACCCCATGATCCTGACCGGCTGCGCTCCAACGGTCACGAACGGCTTCCGCTGGACGGCTCGGGCGTGAGTCGGGTGAGCGGCTCGCGCCAGCTCGATATCCGTGTCGAGTCGTGCCAGGACCGTCTTCATGAACTCGCCGAAATGCAGGTAAAGGGCCATCCAGCCCACCCCGTAGCGGAGGGCCCTGGGGTTGTGCCACGCGAGCTTCGCCAGGGTGCGCCAGAACTCCATGCGGTAGTTCTTCTTCACGCCCATGCGCCAGATGAGGCGGCCGAACCCTTTCAGCTCGCGCAGCCGCACACTCCAGGGGAGGTGGAGCTTCTTCGTCCGGCAGTTGAGTGCGGAGCCCATGCGGAAGACGCGGTTGAAGTACGCGCGTGGGGCGTATGACTCCGAGATGACCCGCCGGTAGTCCTCCAGGATCTCCGCTCGGGGCCGCTTGGTGACGAAGTTCAAGCCACCGGAGCACTGGTCCGCGGCATCCTCTGATGGGACGGCGAAGTCCTCGGGCAGTCGCCCCTCGCGGGCCAGACGGCGGGTGAGCTGGGTTCCCGGGAGGGCCGCGAGTAGTCCAACCATGTTGACGGGGGTGGCGCTGGCCTCGATGAGGGCCAGCATGCTCTGTGAGACGCTCCCTTGTTCGGCATCGAAGCCGATGATGTAGCCGCTGTTCACGGCCATCCCGTAGGAGTGGATCTTCCTGATGCTTTCCGCGATCGAGCGTCGGGTGTTCTGCCGCTTCTGTGTCGCCACGAGTGTTTCCATGCTGGGGCTCTCGACGCCGACGAACAACACGAAGAACCCGACGTCCTGCATCATCTGCAGCAGTTGCTCGTCATCCGCGACATTGATGGACGCTTCGGTGGAGAATTCAAACGGCCAGTCGTGTGCTTCCAGCCAGTCGCGGAGCACCGGAAGGAGCTTCTTCACCTCCCGCTTGTTGCCGATGAAGTTGTCGTCCACGAAGTCGACGTGGCCCCGATGGCCGGACTCGTAGAGCAGATCGATCTCCTTGAGTATCTGCTCGTTTGACTTCAGCCGTGGCACCTGCCCGAACAGCTTGACGATGTCGCAGAACTCGCAATGGAACGGACAACCCCGGCCGTACTGGATGCTGATGTGCAGGTACCGGTCGAATTGCAGCAGGTCGAAGCGAGGGAGGGGAGACTGGGCCATGTCGGCCCGTTCCTCCCCGCATTCGTAGATGTGCTCTGCACACCCAGCGTCGAGATCCGCCAGCCACCGTGGCAGGGTGACCTCCGCCTCCCCGAGGACCAGGAAGTCCGCCGAGTCGTAGAGATGCGGGCTGGACGTGGCGTCCGGACCTCCTGCCACCACGGTCTTCCCACGGGCCTTCAGCCGCTCGATCAGGGCAAGTGAGGAGTGCTGCTGAACGATCATTCCACCCGTGAACACGATGTCCGCCCACGCGATATCCGCTTCGCGCAGTTCCTGGACATTACAGTCCACCAGCCGACATTCCCATGACTCCGGAAGCAGGGCGGCCACCGTAATCAAGCCCAGTGGGCTCGCGGGGTACTTCGCCCCCATCAGCTCGCACGCGGCCCGGTAGTTCCAGAACGCCCCGCCAGTGAACTCCGGGAAGATGAGCAGACAGTGCATTCCGGTCCCTTCAGTCAGGGATGTCGTAGTCCACGGAAGCTTGCGGGCAGCGCATGGCTCCCTGGTTTTCACGGCCAACTTCCCGCACGATGGCGTACCGGTCGGAGAGGGCGGTCTTCAGGCGATCCGCGTCAGCGACGGCAGGGGCTCTTGGTGATCTTCAGGGACAAGGTAAGGTCTCCAACCCGTGGAGGCCAGGTATGGCAGGCGAGATGTCGGCCTCGGGAGCATGAGGTCGGTGGTTGACGCCCCCATTGCCCCTCCGCTCCCCATCGCGTCCGCTAACGCGTCAACTCCACCCAGGCCCCAGGAGATTCCAGATCGTAGATTGACAATTGCAGATTGGCAGAGCCCGGTTGCGCAGCATACCGGTCGTGTCCCTTCGTGAAGCCGGCGTGTCACTGCGTCCTGCAGCCCCGTGGAACGCCGCTCAGTTACCCAGCCGCGCCTTCACATCCTCCATGAAGTTCTGGATCAGGATCAGCTGCGCGGGCACGTCCCGACGCGCCGTCCGTATCATCAGGAATCGGTCCGACCGGCCGTCGTAGGCGTACGCGCGATGCAGAGAGGATCCGACGTAGCCATCGGTCGTGAAGAGCTGGCGGGGCGCGCCGCTGGAGAAGTTCGTGGCGTCCCGGACCTCTACGGACCACAGGCCGGTCGACGATCGGAAGAAGAGCTCGTCTCCACTGCCGGACCAGACCGGTTCAGTCCCGCCCTCCACGGAGATCATCCGACTGCCCCGGGCCACGTCGGGAAAGGGGCGAATCCAAACCTCGTCCCGTCCGGTCTGGTTGGAGACGTACGCCAGCCATCGCCCATCCGGTGACAACACTGGCGCCCGCTCGTCGATGTCCGCCTGAGCGGAGACGACGATAGTGACGGTGTCGGGGCGGAGGCGCCGCGCGAAGATGTCGCGATCGTTCTCTGCGGTTCCCGTGCGATAGATCAGCCAGTCCGCATCCGCGGACCACGAGACCTCGTCGACGTCTTTCCCCGGGTGCTCCAACAGCAGCTCCGGCGCCGCGATCCCGTCCACCGGCACGGAGTACACCGCGCGGCTCCCGCTCCGGTTCGAGATGAACGTCAAGGATCTCCCGTCCGGAGCCCACACCGGTCTCCGGTTCATGCCTTGGTAGCTGGTCAGTCGCCGGGCCGGCCCACCGCCCAGCTCTTTGAGCCAGACCTCTGTCGGGTCCATCGATCCCACCGTCACCGCGGCGTGGGAGCCACTCGGCGAGATCTCGACCGACTCGAAAGCGTCGGTCCAGTCTGGGTCCACGACGGTCGCGCCGCCCTCACGATCCACCCACACCACCTCTAAGGCTGGGGCGGGATCGACTTGGGACACCCAGTATGCCAGGTCGCCCGATTCGGAGAGCGTGAACCGCGCATCGACGCTGGCGGCGATGCGCTCCACCATCCTGACCGGCCCGTCGAGTACCTCCATCGAACTCAGGTCGAGACGCGCCGCGTAGATCGCGTTGTCCCTGTCGTAAACCAGGTACCCCCCAGCAGTGAGACGCGGGCGGTCACCCTCTGTGATGATTCGACGACGACCCGTCGCGATGTCGACCCACTCGATGCGCGCCGGACCGTCAAACGCGGCGACGACGATGGCGCGGTCGCCGTCTCCCACCGGCTGATAGTGATAGAACCCGAGCCCGTCCCCCTGAAGCACCGGCTCGGGGTTCCCCCCCGCGGCGCGTACGCGACGGATGGTGCCGTCGTCGGAGTAGTAGATGTACCCGTTTTCGCCCCACCGTATGCAGCAGGGCCACGTGACGTCGTCCGCGAGCGTGCGCGAGGCCCCGCCTGCCAGGGGAGCGAGGTACAGTCCGGTCGGGGTGCCGAACACCACGTTCAGGCCGTCCGGAGACGCTCCCATATCGATAGGATCTTCCGATTCGGGAACGGCCGTACGGACCAGGTCGTCCAGGCGTTGCACGTAGAGCGACGGCGCGGCCGCGGTGTCCTGACTGCCGGCCAGGATGAGGGCCGACCCGTCGGGGGTGAGCGCGAGGGCGCTCGGGCCGCTTCCATCCGGTACCGCGAGCGAGAGCCTCCGTACGGGTAGTGGCGCGTCCGGGGTTAGCGAGGTGACGACCAGTGTCCCGCCGAGCGCCATCGCCGCCACCCACCCGGCTGTCGCCAATGCCCTCGTGCGGGTCGGTGCGGCGGCGGCGGCCCCGGCCCCGGCCCCGTGGCGGAAGCTCGTGTCGCCGAGGGCCCGTGCCAACTCGGCCGCCGACCCGAATCGATCCGCCGGCAGCTTCTCGAGCGCCTTGGCCAACGCGGCCGCGACGTGCGGCGGCACCGATTTCCGCACCGTCGTCACCGATTCCGCTTCCTCGCTCACGATCTTCATGACGATCTGCTGGACCGTCGAGCCCGTGTGCGGCGGGTCGCCCGTGAGCATCTCGTACAGCACGACTCCCAACGAGTAGATGTCCGACCGGCTCGTCAGGTCCCGTTCGGCCGTGGCCTGCTCGGGGCTCATGTAGTGTGGCGTCCCCAACGACAGCCCCGTCTCGGTCATCCGCCCACCTGCTGCCGCACTCACCGCCAGGGCGATCCCGAAATCGGCCACCATCGGGCGGCCTTCCTGCACCAGGACGTTCTCCGGTTTGATGTCGCGGTGGATCACGCCGCGGCGGTGCGCGTAGTCCAGCGCCTCCGCTACCTGGGTGGTGAGCTGTACGGCCTCGTCGACCGGGAGTTGCCGCTCGCGATCCAGCCGATCACGCAGCGTCTCCCCCTCGATGTAGGGCATGACGTAGTACAGGAACCCCGTTGCTTCTCCGGAATCGAACAGTGGCAGGATGTTGGGGTGTTGCAGGCTTGCCGTGGTCTTGATCTCCTGCACGAACCGCTCGGCACCGAGGACCGCTGCCAGCTCGGGCTTCAGGACCTTGAGCGCGACCGTTCGCTCGTGCTTGAGGTCCTGCGCCACGTACACTGTGGCCATGCCGCCCTCGCCGAGGCGACGGTCGACCGTGTAACGGTCGGCCAGGGCTGTCCGGAGGCGTTCTATGGTGTCAGACAATGTCGAGGTCCGTGCTGGGAATTCGACCAATGTACGGGTAGTCCGGTGGGGCATCCAGTCGTCACCCGGCAGGTGGTGCCGCCTGGGGCGTTTCGCTTCCGGTGCGCCCGCATTTCCCGAGGCACGGAGCGTGCCTCCTCGCCATAGCGGCAGCCTTCCGTCGGGTCGTTCGGGCGGGCCTCGCCGTCAGCTCAGGGCTCGGCCGCGTCCTCCTCCGCTCGACGTCGCTGCTCGCTCATCTTCAGTTCCCTTTCCGCCAGCTCGAGATCGGTGTAGATGGCGTTCACGATCTCGCGCATCCGGTGCGCGGCCGTCGCCGGAGCGCGCTCCCCTCGGCGGGCCAGAGCGGCCAGTTCCTGCAGGTGATCCGCGAATCCCCGAAAGCCCCGCTCCTCCAGGAGTTGCATCACATCGATCACGAGGCGCCCGAGCTGCGAGAGCAGCACCGCGCTCGACGGCTGGATGCGCGCTCCGGACAGGCCGGCACGGCGCGCCGCCACCTGCTCGACGATCGCACGGGCGCGGTCCCACTTGCGCTTGACCTCTTCCAGAGCGGCGAGTTGTGCCCTGATCTTCGGGCTGAGCGGGCCTGACGCGGCCATCGCGATCCCCCCCCAATGGCTGCGCGCAAGATGGCGACTGGGCTGCAGCGCCGACAGTGCGGCGGGTCACGCCCGCGCCGGATCCCGCCGAGGACGATAGCTTGAAGACGATGGCTCTCACCACTCCCCCACCGCGGATCCTGCAGGTCGACGCCGATGCGTTCTACGTGCAGGTTGCTCGCCTCGCCGATCCCGAGGGGGCCGGCCGGGCCGAGTTCCTTCTCGTGGGTGGAACGCCGCAAGGGCGCGGGGTCGTCACCTCGGCGGCGTACGAGGCTCGGAAGTTCGGGGTGCGGTCCGGGATGCCCACGTCGCGCGCCTTGCGCCTGTGTCCCCACGCGACCGTGGTCGGTGTACCCCGCCGGGCGTGTAGTGAAAGGAGCCGGGCCATCGTCAGCGTCCTCGAGCGGTTCACCCCCGTGGTCGAGCCGGCCTCGATCGACGAGATGTATCTCGACCTGTCGGGGACCGAAGAGCTGTATCGCCACGAGTCGCTCGAGGACACTGCCCGACGCATCCGACGCAGCATACTGGCCGAAACGGAGGTCCGGGTGTCGATCGGCGCGGGGACGAACCGACTCGTGGCCAAGCTGGCTGCCGGACGAGCGAAGCCGCACCGTACTCCCGAGGCCGACGGCGTGGTCGTGGTGCTCCCAGGTCAGGAAGATGCCTTCCTCGCCACGTTCGACCTCGGCGACATTCCGGGCGTCGGCCCCCGCTTTCAGGAACGGCTGGCGCGATACGGTCTCAAGACGGTGCGTGAGGCCCTGCTGCACGAGCGACCGGTGCTGGAGGACTGGTTTGGGCGTCGGGCCGGGAGTTGGCTCCATCAACGGATCCGCGGCATGGATTCCACGCCTATCCTCTCACGATCGCGGGCCAAGTCGCTGTCCCGCGACGAGACCTTCTCCGAGGACGTGGATGACGAGGACGCGCTGCGACGCGAACTGCTGCGGCTGAGCGATCGTGCGGCGCACGACCTCCGCCGCCAGGGATACGTGGCTCGGACAATCACCGTACGGATCCGGGACCGCGATTTCCGCGACCGACGTGCGAGTCGCACGCTGCCACGGGGCGTGTCAACCGAGCGCGTGATCTTTGACGAGGCGGCCAAGCTCCTGTCCAAGCTCCGCGCCGCCCGGCGCATCCCGGCGCGCCTGCTCAGCATCTCGTTGTCACAGATCACCGGAGCCGATACGGAGGAGCAACTGGGATTGTTCGACACCGTGGGCGACGCGTTGGAAACGGAGCGGGACCATCGCCTCGCTCAGGCCGTCGATGCCGTGCGACGGAAGTTCGGCTCCGGCGCCGTGGAGCGGGGTGGCTAGCGCACCGGGTGTGGCTGACCTGTCGCGGCCGCGGCGTGACGATAGATTCGAGGTCGTGGTGGAGCGTAGTGGTCTGGCTTGGGGAGTTACGTGCTTGCACAGAACCGAGGGATGCGTGCGTCGATTGATCGTGTTGGGAATCGTGGTGGTGTTGGCCGCCTGCAGCGGCGACGCGGAGGTCTCGCTGGTCGGTGAGTGGACGGGAAGGGATACCGACGGACAGACCATGCAGTTCGTGTTCCGATCGGACGGTACCGGCCTGTGGGTCGTGCCGACCGAGGGGTCGGTCGATTCGGTGTCGTTGCGCTACACGCTGAACCGCGACACCGTGCCGCACCTTCTGGACCTTACGCGACTGGATCGTGGGCCCCTAGCGGGCGCCGCGCTGTACGGGATTCTGGCGTTCGACGGTGACGATGTGTTTCAACTCGACCTCGAGCCCGGCCCACCGGGCGCGGGCAACCGGGCCCCGAGGCCAGCGCGGTTCTCGGCCGAAACCGTGGTGTTCACGCGGGTTCGCTGACGAGGAGACGATTGTGGAACAGTGGATCCGGCACCTGCCCAAGGCGGAGCTGCACCTTCACATCGAAGGCACGCTGGAGCCGGATCTCATGTTCGAACTGGCGAAGCGCAATGCCGTGACCCTGCGATTCCAATCGGTCGACGAGGTGCGGGCCGCCTATCAGTTCACGGATCTCCAGTCCTTCCTCGATATCTACTACGAGGGCGCGCAAGTCTTGCTCAAGGAGCAGGATTTCTACGACCTCACCTGGGCCTACCTCGAGCGGGTGCGGGCGCAGCATGTACGGCACGTGGAGATCTTCTTCGACCCGCAGACCCACACCGATCGCGGGGTGGCGTTCGAGACGGTGATTACGGGTATCCACCGCGCGCTCGACGATGGCGAGCGCAAGCTCGGGATCTCTCATCAAGTCATCATGTGTTTCTTGCGCCATTTGAGCGCGGAGGCAGCAATGCGAACCCTGGAGCGGGCGCTGCCGTTTCGTGACTGGATCATCGGGGTGGGGCTCGACTCCTCGGAGGTGGGCCACCCGCCGGAGAAATTCGTGACGGTGTTCGATCGCGCGCGTGGGGAAGGGTTCTTGACGGTGGCGCACGCCGGTGAAGAAGGCCCCCCGGAGTACGTGTGGCAGGCGCTCGACCTGCTCCAGGTGAAGCGCATCGATCACGGCGTCCGCTCCATTGAAGATCCTGCCCTGGTGACTCGCCTCAAGGCCGACGGGATTCCGCTCACCGTGTGTCCGCTCTCCAACGTGAAGCTGTGTGTGTACGACACCATGGAGCAGCACCGGCTGAGAGAGTTGCTGCACGCAGGCCTGTGCGTCACGCTGAACTCCGACGACCCGGCCTACTTCGGCGGCTACGTGAATGAGAACTTCGTCGCCGCTCACCAGGCCTTGGGCCTCACGCGCGGGGAACTCTACCAGCTCGCGCGAAACTCCTTCGAAGCCGCGTTTCTCGATGACGAACCGACACGGACGCTGCTGTCCGAGTTGGACGCGTACGTCACCGCCGAGGCATGACTGGTCCTCGGCGCGGCTGATTCCGTCGTCGAACCCCGCGCCATAGTGGCGACCCTTGCCGTTCGTCGGGAATCGTGGCCGATCCGCGGTGTGTTTCGGATCGCTCGGGGCGGGCGAACGGAGAGCCGAGTCGTGGTGGTCGAGATCATCGACGGGGCGAACGTTGGCCGAGGCGAATGCCTGCCCTATACACGCTACGGGGAGACCGTCGACAGCGTCGTGCGGCAAATCGAGAGCGTGCAGCGGACCGTGGGAGACGGACTCGATCGGGAGGTGCTGCAGCAGACGTTGCCCCCCGGGGCGGCACGAAATGCCGTCGACTGCGCCCTCTGGGATCTGGAAGCGAAGCGCGCGAACCGGCGCGCGTGGGAGCTCGGTGGCCTGGCAGCGCCCACCGCACTCACGACCGCCTACACGATCAGCCTGGATGAGCCGGACGCCATGGCTGACGCGGCGCGGGCCCAAGCGGATCGCCCGCTCCTCAAGCTCAAGCTGACGGGTGAGGGCGACCTCCATCGGGTGCGTGCCGTCAGGGCGGCGGCCCCGGCCAGCCGGATCATCGCTGATGCCAACGAGTCGTGGACGCCGGCGCTGTTTGCGGAGCTTGTCCCTCCGCTTGTGGCCTTGGGCGTGGAGATGATCGAGCAGCCGCTCCCGGCCGATCACGACGACGCGCTCCTCGACCTCGAGCGACCTGTCTTGGTAGCAGCCGACGAGGCATGCCACACGAGCGACGATGTTGATCGCCTTGTCGGACGCTACGACGTCGTGAACCTCAAGCTGGACAAGACCGGGGGTCTCACCGAAGGCCTTCGGCTCGCCGCCGCGGCGCGCGAAGCGGGGCTCGAGCTGATGGTGGGGTGTATGGTGGGGACGTCGCTCGGGGTAGCGCCGGCCACCCTCGTGGCACAAGGGGCGCGCTACGTGGATCTGGACGCGCCACTGCTCCTGGCGCGTGACCGCCCCGAAGGGCTCCGCTATGACGGCAGCACGCTCTACCCGCCGTCACGGGAGTTATGGGGCTGACGTATGCTGCCGGGGGGCGGGAAGCGGCAAGCGGAACGGAAAGGCGGCAATCGTGAGACGCGTTCGCTATTCGGTCGCCATGAGCCTGGACGGGTACATTGCAGGCCCCGACGGGGAGTACGACTGGATTGTCATGGATCCGGACATCGATTTCGGTGCCTTGTTCAAGGACTTCGATACCATCCTCATGGGACGCAAGTCGTACGAGGCGACGCGAGGACAGAGCGGTGGGGGTATGCCCGGGATGGAGGCGTTCGTCTTCTCCCGTACGCTCAGGCAGCAGGACTGCCCCGACGTCACGGTGTCCGCAAATCCTGGCGAGACGGTGCGAGCGCTCAAGGCGGCCGCCGGGAAAGACATCTGGCTGTTTGGCGGCGGTGAGCTGTTCCGGAGCCTGCTGGATCTCGAACTCGTGGACACCGTCGAGGTCGCGATCATCCCGGTGCTGCTCGGCGGTGGCCTGGCCATGCTACCCGACCGGACCGCACGTGCCACGCTTCGACTAATGCGGCACCGGGTGTACGAGACGACCGGCACGACGCTGCTCGAGTACGCAGTGAGGTGAGCGCCCGCAACGGAGTGAAGAAGGGCTAAGAGGAACGCGGAGACGACATGGAGCAGCACGCGCGGGCTCGGACGCCGGTGAAGGACGATGACGCCGCTCGGCGCTTCACGGATCAGGAAGTCGCGCTGGTCCTGCAGCGCGCGGCCGAGCTGGAGGAACAGCGGTCCCTCGGCTCGACCAGCGGTCGGGGGCTGACGCTCCGGGAGCTGCATGAGATTGCGCGGGAGGTGGGACTGAGCCCCGACGTGATCGACGAGGCGGTGACAGCGGTTCGGGCCGGCGTGCGACCTCGGCAGGCCCTGCTACTTGGCGCCCCGCTCACGAGCAAGCTGGCTCGTGGCGTTCCCGGCTCTCTCACGGAGGACGCGCTCAGGACACTGATCCGCGTCATCGAGAATCATGTCGACGCCACCGGTACGGTTACTGAAGCCCTTGGTACTGTGAGATGGACCAGCATTTCGCGCGGCCACAAGTTCGATCGCACCACGCAGATCTCGTTGTCGTCGACCAGCGACGAGACACAGATCCAGGTCGTTCAGCGATACCCGGATGGTCTGCGAGCCATGCTCCACTTCCTTCCCGGCGCGTGGGGTGGGATGCTGGGCGCCGGAGTCGCGGCGTCCGTGGGAATCGCCCCGCTCGTGATCGTCGGCGCCACCGTAGGCGCCGCGCTTCTCGGTGCGGGGATCGGGCGCACCATCTGGCAGACGATTGCGCGGCGGAGTGAGCGGGAGGTGGAGCGGATCGCGAGCCAGCTGGTGACCGCGGCGGGCGAGATGGTCCAGCGATGATCAGGACTCCGGGTGACCTCCGTGGCCCTGCTGTACGTCCTCTTTTGAACCGGTCTCGAGCGACTCGAGTTTCTCATGTCCGTCCCTAGCCGTTTGGAATCTGTGGATGTCCGCATCACTACATGGATGGCACGCCATGGCGTTACCCTCACGCGCTTGGCGCTGGGCGTTGTGTTTCTCTGGTTCGGGGCCATCAAGCTGGTCCCGGGATGGAGCCCGGCGGCGGACCTGGCCGCGCGCACCATCGAGCAACTGACGTTTGGGTTCGTCGCGCCATCCGTGGGATTGCCGCTGCTTGCGCTCTGGGAAGCGTCGATCGGCGTCGGGCTGCTCACGGGGCGCTTTCTGCGCCTCACGCTCTTCCTCTTGTTCGTGCAGATGCCGGGTACGATGCTGCCGCTCGTGTTCTTCCCCGGGGAGACGTTCGTGTCGTTCCCGCACTCGCCGACGCTGGAAGGACAGTACATCATCAAGAATCTCGTGCTCGTCGGTGCCGCGATCGTGGTCGGCGCGACGGTGCGGGGCGGGCGGCTCAGAGCCGAGCCCGCCTGAGTGGGGTCGAGAGACATGCAGAGGCCATGAGAGAGACCAATAGAGGTCGCCGCACCATTCGATGGCGCCTCCATCTTCGCTCGTCGCCCGACGTGGTGTTCGCCATGTTGAACACCGCCGAAGGGCGCCGTCGTTTTTGGGCGGCGTCGGCCGAGGAACCCGTGCCCGGTCGCATTCAGTTCGAGTTCAGCGGAGGGGAGCGATGGATTTCGGAGATCGTCGAACGGACCGAGCCCACACGGTTTGCCCTGACGTACCTGCGGGGGAGTCTCGCGTCGTTCGAGTTGACACCGGACGACCGAGGCGGCACGGATCTTCAGCTGACCGAGTCCGAGGTGTCACCGCAGGACTGGGAGGAGAATCACGCCGGGTGGGTCAGCGTGCTCTTGGCGCTTAAGGCCGCGGCAGATTTCGACGTCGACCTCCGCAACGGCGATCCCAAGCGATCGTGGGCGCACGGATACGTCGATGTGTGACTGAGCGAGTGGCCTAGATCTGCTCCGTCATCACCATCCGTAGTGTCGCCGCGTCGATGTTTCCCCCGGACAGGATGATCGCGACGCGCTTCCCGTCGAGCTCGCGCCGCAGTTTGATCACTCCGGCCATGCCGGCGGCGCCGGCACCTTCGACCAGATTGTGCGTGGTCCGTAGGAGCAGGCGCAGGGCCCTGGCGATCTCGGCGTCCGTGACGGTGACGAAGCCCGCCAGCCCCGCCTTGAGCGCCGGAAACGTCATTTCATAGGCTGAGCGGGTTGCGATGCCGTCGGCGAACGTCTCGGCCGAATCCAGTGTGCGCATCTCGCCTGCCTTCCACGACTCGAAGATGGCTGGCGCGCCCTCGGACTGGACCCCGTACACCTCGACGTCCGGTCGCAGCGTGCGGGTCACGGTCATGGCGCCGACCGCCTGCGACCCGCCGCCGATCGCGATGACAATCGCGTCGAGGGCCTCCACCTGCTGCAGCAGCTCGAGTGTAATGGTCGCGGCGCCAGCCAGCACGTCCGCGTTGTTGGTGCCGTGGATGGGCACGAGCCCACGCTCCCGCTGGAGTCGAGCGGCCACGACGAGGGACTCGTCGTAGTCGTTGCCTTCTTCCACGAGTGTGGCGCCGTATCCGATCATGGCCTCGTTCTTCTCGGGATTGTTCCCGTGCGGGACACAGATGGTGACTGGAATCCCGAGCACCTGACCGGCGTAGGCAAGCCCCTGTCCATGATTGCCTCGCGTCGCCGCGATCACGCCGCGATCCCCCTGGGCAGCGGTGAGGGCCGTGAGTGCGGCAAACGCGTTGCGCACCTTGAACGCGTTGGTGGGATGGTGGTTCTCGTGTTTGACGAAGATGCGCAGGCCGTGGCGAATGGCCGTGTCGAGTGCCCGGTAGGACCGCACCGGTGTGATGGAGACATACGGGGCGATCCGGTCACGGGCCCGCTCCACGTCTGCGAGTTCGATCGGCCACTCGGCATTCGGCATCGTGTGGCGCTCCGGTACGGTCGGTGTGTCGATCAGGCCGTGGAGAACCGGGCACGCTCGATGGCGCGCCGGTCGTCCGTTGTGAGCACGACGTCTGTGGCGCCAACGGCGTCCAGAGCGTGATCCACGGTTCGCGCCCCGGGAATCGGGATCACGCTCGAGCCTTGGCCCATCACCCAGGCGATCGTCACCGCGTGTGCCGACACGCCAAGCCGCTCGGCGATCGGGCGGAGGACGCCGTGGCTTGGAAGTTTCTTGTTCAGCCGACCCCCGCCCACCGGGCTGTAGGCGAGGAACCCGATCCCTTTATCGTCGCAGTGGCGGACCACCCCGGTGTCCACGGCTTCGCGGAAGAACGGACTGAGGCGGTTTTGAACGGTGACCACCTCTACGACCGAGCACGCGGCCTCGATATCGTCGACGGACACGTTAGACAGCCCGATCCACCGGATCTTGCCCGATCGCTGCAGCTCGGCAAGCGCGCCCACGCTCTCGAGCAACGGCACCTTGGGGTCGGGGGCATGAAGCTGGTAGAGGTCGATCCGCTCGACGGCGAGTGCCGTCAAGCTCCGGTCGCATGCCGCGCGCAATCGCTCGGGTCGGGCATCCCGCTCCCAGCGGCCGCCCGGACGGGTGAGACCGCCCTTGGTGGCCACGACGACCGACGACTGATCGCCCGACCACGACCGCAGCGCCTGCGCAACTAGCCGCTCATTGTGGCCGACATCGTCGTCGTCCAGGCAGTAGACATCTGCCGTATCGATGAGCGTGGCACCGGCGTCGAGCACGGCATGGATGACGCGTACGCCCTGAGCCGTATCCGCCGGACGCCCCTGGATCGACAACGGCATGCCGCCGAAACCAATCGCCGACACAGCCGGAGCACCTGGCCCTAGGGGGCGATGGCGCACTGCCGATGTCTGCCCGGCGCTAGCGGCGGCGCACTTGCGCGGCCATCTCCTTGATTTCCGCCAGGTCCCTGACCATTTCGCTCCAGCCGTACCAGAGGGCGTAGTCGGGGTTGGCATGGAACGTCCCTTGGAATGCGCGCATGCGGTGCTTGAGGTGCATCTCGAACAACCGTCGTTCGATCGCCGTCGGTGCGTCGTGGAACGTCAGGAGGTCCGGAAAGGCATACGCGTAGCTCGCGGGCTTCTTGATGACGCCGTCGCGATACAGCTGGGCAACGATCCGGATCGCTTCCGCCAGCAGACGATCGGTCTCGCGAATCATCTGATCGCCCTTGCCGAGCTCCGCGCGGACGTAGTTGATGGAGTGACACTGCATGCAGATGCCCTCCATCTTCTCCCGCTCGACCTCCCACTCAGCCTGGGTGAGACGTGCGACGTCCGCGGCCTTCACGATGTCCAGTCTGGCGGTCGGCTGCCCGTTCGGATCCAGCACACCGAGTGCCTGCAGGATCGTCGTGCGATCCGCGGCCCATTGCTCGTCCTCGGGCAGCGGGAGGCGCACCGCAAGGAACCCCCAGCCCGTACGCACCTCGTGATTCCCGTCTTTCATGTGACACGTCTGGCAGGTCGGTGCGGCGACCGTCTCGGGGAGGATCCCGTTCTGCTTCAATAGATACCGTACGCCGTGCTTGGACGAGGAGTACATCTCCCACTGCGGGTGGTCGAATCCCATGTGACATGTCTGGCATGCCTGCGGCTGTTGCGCCTCCTTCACCGAAAACAGATGCCGCGTGTGGCACGCGTCGCAGGACGCGACGCCGAACCCACTTCCCGCGGTTCGGATCGCCTGGATCTCCTCTTCCGTCTTGATGCCGATCTTATGACATCCTCCGCAGCCCTTCATGCCCTCGGTCATGGCCATCGGCAGCGCGTGAGTGGTGGGCATGGCGTTCATGGCCATCCACGCGAGCGCGTGCTTGCCGGCTTTGAACTGCTGCACGCGTTCGGCGTGGCACATGGCGCACGTGTCAGGGGTCGGGATCTTGACCGCCGTCACGTCCTCGACGGTCGTATGACCGGTGCCGTGACACACGGCGCAGTCCACGCGGTTTTGTCCGTGCTTGCTGAGCTTCCAGTCGGACACGATGCTGGGGTGGAGCTGCGTGTGGCAGTCTACGCACGCGGACTGGGGTGAGATGGCTTCGACGTCATGGGTGACCGCCGGCAGGACGAACGCCGCGGCCGGCGCTATGATCAGGATGGCTGCGAATGAAGACCACCGCATGGTACCCTCCCCCTTTGATCGCAGTCGGACGGTCGCTGAACCCCACGCTGAGTACAGAGTATTGAGCCGTGTGGCAGGTTGTCAAACGCCGTGAGTGGAGTGCCGATGTCGGGAAGCCTCCTTGTTGGCGACCGCCTCTCATCTCGAAGCCTGGGTGCTTGGGAACCAGTGTCGAGTGGAGACACAGATGCGGCACACTGACAGCATGACCGGAACCTCCACCAACACTCCCACCACCGTGGCCAGCGCCGCGCCGGACCCCGGCCCATAGAGCGCGATCGCCGTGGCAACCGCGAGCTCGAAGAAGTTCGAGGCTCCGATCAACGCGCCGGGAGCCGCCACGGCGTACTCCACCCCGAAGAGACGCATGAGTCCGTAGGTGAGCGACGAATTGAAGTAGACCTGGATCAGGATCGGCACAGCGATGAGGACCACGTGAAACCAGCGGGTCGTGATGTTGTCGGCTTGGAACGCGAAGATCATTACGAGCGTCACGAGCAGGGCGATCACCGTCACCGGTGCGAACTGCGGAACGAAGCGGGTGTCGAACCACTCCCGCCCCCGGCGCTTGATCAGGAGCCGCCGACTGCCCGCCCCGGCGACGAGCGGAATGACAACGAACACCACGACGGAGTAGAGCAACACCCCGAAGGGAACCTCGAGTCCGGATGCGCCCGAGACCAAGAGCTTCACGATCGGCGCAAACGCCAGAAGCATGATCAAGTCGTTGACGGATACCTGGACCAGTGTGTACGCGGGGTCCCCATCGGAGAGATACGACCACACGAACACCATCGCCGTACATGGTGCAGCGGCGAGGATGATCACCCCCGCCACGTACTGGCTCGCCAGCTCCGGCCCGATGAACGGCAGGAAGACGTGCCGGAAGAACAACCACCCGAAGAACGCCATCGAGAACGGCTTCACCAGCCAATTGACGAACAGCGTGACGAGTAGGCCCCGAGGGCGCTGGCCTACCCTCCGGATCGACGCGAAATCGACCCGGAGCATCATGGGGTAGATCATGAGCCAAATCAGGATCGCGATCGGAACGTTGATCTGACTGCCCCGACCGAACTCCAGGTCTCGGAGTCCATTGACGACGTTGGGAAACACCCTGCCGAGCGCGACGCCCAGGACCATGCACCCGGCCACCCAGACGCTGAGGTACCGCTCGAACACACTCATCCGCTTGTCGGAGCCGCTCATGCGTCGGTCCCCTGCCGCCGGCCCGCCGTGAGCTTGGCCGTCGCCGCAGCGTCCATGCGGCAGAACTCGTCCACCGGAATCCTTCGCAGCCTCCGCGCGGCGTGGCCATCGGATCTCACCTCCGGGTCACCGGCCAGCGCGTCCCATACCCTCGCCAAGTCTCGGCGAACCTTGGCACTGGTGGCCAGCCCGTAGTAGACCCAACGCCCGTCGCGGCGCTCGGTGAGGAAGCCGGCGCGCCGCAGTTCCGCCAAGTGGGCCGAGACGGTTGACGGAGCAAGTGTGAGCAGTGCGGTAACTTGGCAGACGCACAGTTCACCCTCGCGGAGTGCAGCCAGAATCCGGAGGCGCGCGGGATGTCCGAGTGCCTTGAAGCGGAGCGTCGCCGTATCGAGCACGGGGATTGCCATTTCGATGTTTCGCGAAATATAGTTGTACAGACCCGGTCCCGCAGTGTCTTGAGATCCCGGAGCGCCGATGCCTGCTGTCCCTCGCCGTCGAGTCCTGATCCTCTGTACCGGCAACTCGTGCCGTTCCCAGATCGCTGAAGGGTGGATCAACGCCGAACTCGGTGACCGATGGGAGGTCCACTCCGCTGGCACCGATCCCGCGCCGGACGTCCATCCGCTCGCCATCCGCGTGATGCGCGAGGTCGGTGTGGATCTCGGAGGGGCGACGCCGGCCCATGTCGACGCCTACCTCGATGCGTCGTGGGACCTCGTGGTCACCGTCTGCGACGCCGCCCGCGAAACGTGCCCCGTGTTCCCGCGGCCCGTGGAACAGCTCCATATCGCGTTTCCCGATCCCGCAACAGCTCAGGGGACCGACGAAGAACGCCTCGTCGTGTTCCGCGATGTCCGGGACGCCATCCGGTCCCGCCTGGTTCCGGAGCTGGCGCGGCGCGGCTAGGCCGCAATCGTGACACCACTCCCGTTACCAAGGCGATCCAACCGCGCTATCATCTAGGAGGCCCGTCCCGGTGCAGCCACGGATTCCGGGGCCGGGCCATTGCGGTCTCAGTGAGCTAAGTCGTTATGGTAAAGATGGTTAGCAAGCCAGGAAACCACCCTCGCATCGCCGCCATCGACCTCGGCACCAACACGATTCGCCTGGTCGTGGCCGAAGTGGAGTCGGACGGGAGCTACCGCGTCCTGGATGAGGAGCGGGAGATGACTCGTTTGGGCCGCGGCCTCGACCGGAGCGGCCAGCTGGGCCGCGGGCCGGTGGAGCGGTCACTCGAGGCGTTGTGCAAGATGCGGGCGATTGCCGATGGGTTTGGAGTGAGCCATCTGCGCGTGGTGGCGACCAGCGCGGTGCGGGAGGCCTCCAATGGCGGGGCGTTTCGTCGGGAGGCGCAGCGCCGCTGCGGTGTGCGCGTCGAGGTGATTTCGGCCGACGAGGAGGCGCAGTTGGCGTTCCGCAGCGTCAGTCGCCACTTCCAGCTCGATCAACAGTCCGTGGCCGTCGTCGATATTGGTGGTGGGAGCCTCGAGGTCGTGCTCGTGGCTGGCGGTGTCATCAACCAGGTGCACTCCCTGCCGCTCGGCGCCGTTCGGCTCACGGAGCGGTACGTCAAATCCGATCCGATCGGCGACAAGCACTGGAAAAAGCTCCGCAAGGCGGTCGACCGGGCCATCAAGCGCGAGATCGGCCGGCCGCCGTTCACGCCGGAGGTGATGGTCGGGAGCGGGGGGACGTTCACGAACATCGGGGAGATGATTCAGTGTGAGCGCGAGGGACGGCTCACACAGGTGCGAGGCTACGGCGTCACGCGGTCGGACGTGCAGCGGTTGCTGGATCGGCTGCGGGAGTCCCCGCTTGCCGAGCGGCGCCGGATCTGCGGGCTCAACCCCAAGCGTGCCGACATCATCATGGCCGGCACCGCGGCCGTCGCGCGGCTCGCCAAGCGTCTCGGCACGTCGCGCATCCTGGTCAACGACCGGGGAATCCGGGACGGCATCTTGCTGGCGACTATCGACGAGATGGGACTCGCTGGCGCCGCGGCCACCCCCCCGCAAGATCGAATGGAGTGGGTACGCGAGTTCGCCCGGAAGTGCCGATCGAATGAGCGGCATTGCGACCACGTGGCGTTCCTCGCCGGTCAGCTGTTCGATCAGCTGCAGGAGGCATATGAGCTGCCGTCGGCCGGGCGTGACATTCTCGAAGCCGCCGCCCTGCTTCACGACATCGGCTATCTGATCAACCATGCCGGCCATCACAAGCACGCCTACCACCTGATCATGCACGGCGACCTTCGCGGATTCTCGCCTGGGGAGGTCGAGTTGATCGCCAACGTGGCCCGCTATCATCGCCGCGCCGTGCCCAAGAAATCTCACGAGCAGTTTCGACGCCTCGACAAGTCAGATCGGCTCCTCGTGCGCCAGCTGAGCGCGATCCTGCGCATTGCTGAAGGCCTCGACCGCGCCCACGCCCAGGTCGTGAAGGCCGTCAAGTGCAAGATCGACGACGATCAGGTGCGCGTGCTCGTGGAGGCGAAGGGTGATCCCCGGGTCGAGTTGGCCGACGCCCGCCGCAAGTGTGGGTTGTTCGCACGGATATTCGATGCCGAGGTGACGTTCGAGCGGTCCCGTCGCCCTATTCGGCATCGGGCGGTCGCCACATCGACCGGCAAGGGACGTTCGTCAGGGTAGGGGGAAGGAATGGGAAAGCGTCCACCGCCGCAGTACGCGTTCGAGCACTACCTCAATCGTGAGCTGAGCTGGCTGCAGTTCAACTCGCGGGTGTTGGAGGAGGCTCGAGACGACACCAACCCGCTCTTCGAGCGGCTCAAATTCCTCGCCATCTCCGGCTCCAACCTCGACGAGTTCTTCGAGGTGCGGGTTGCCGGGTTGCAGGAGCAGGTGTACGCCGGCGTCGAGCCGCAGGATTACGGTGCCGATGGCCTGGGTCCTGCCGAGCAGCTCGACGCGCTGCATCCGCGGATCAAGGCGTTGGTGGCCGAGCAGTATCGGATCCTGCGCACGGACATCATGCCCGCGCTCGCCGAGGTGGGCGTCGTACGGCTGCAGTACGCCGATCTCTCGGTCGACGAGCGCGTTCGCGTCGATCGTCTGTTTCGCACCAGCATCTTTCCGGTGTTGACGCCGCTGGCGATCGATCCAGGCCACCCATTTCCACATGTCCATCACAAGAGCCTGAACCTGGCACTGCTTGTTCGTCCGGATGACAACGGTGCGGAGCCGATCTTCGCCGTAGTACAGGTCCCGAGCGTCTTGGACCGGATCGTGACCGTGTCGCGGGATGACGCGAATCTGCGGTTCCTGCTGCTCGAAGACTTGATCGTCCAGCATGCTCAGGAGCTGTTTGGTGGGCTTCCGGTGGTGGCCACCACGGTGTTCCGCGTCACCCGTAATACCGATCTCACGGTGCAGGAGGACGAGGCGGACGATCTCCTCGAGGCGATCGAGGCGAGTCTGCGGCAGCGGTTGCGGAGCGATCCGGTGCGGTTGGAAATCGCCGACGGTGCGAGCGACGAGTTCGTGGAATTGCTCACCGCCTCCCTCGACATCGACGCGGGCGACGTGTATCGCGTGGATGGCCCGATCGACCTCTCGGCGCTCATGGCGCTGTGGCGCATGGACGGATTCAAGGCGCTGAAGGACGAACCGCTGGTGGCGCGAATGGCACCGGCCTTCGCCGCGGGCCGAGACATGTTCGAGGTCATCCGTCAACAGGACGTGCTGGTACACCATCCCTACGAGTCGTTCGGGTCGGTGGTCGAATTCATCGAGCGGGCTGCCGACGATCCCGACGTCCTGGCCATCAAGCAAACGCTCTATCGTACCAACGCCCCGAGCGCCATCATCTCGGCACTCGGGCGCGCGGCCCAGAACGGCAAGCAGGTGACCGCGCTCGTCGAGCTCAAGGCGCGGTTCGACGAGGAAAACAACATCCTGTGGGCCCGCGCGCTCGAGCGGGCGGGTGTGCACGTCGTCTACGGCGTGATCGGCCTCAAGACGCATTGCAAGGCCGTGCTCGTGGTGCGGCGCGAGCCGGACGGGATCCGCCGCTACTTGCATCTGGCGACGGGGAACTACAACGCCGTCAGTGCCCGCATCTACACCGATCTCGGGCTCTTCACGGCCAATGCCGAGTTCGGTGAGGATGCCTCACAGCTGTTCAACCTCCTGACCGGGTATTCGCGGGGCCATCGGTGGCGCCGGTTCGAGGTGGCGCCGACATCGCTGCGCCAGCGGGTGATTGCCCTGATCGACCGTGAACGACGACATGCCGAGGAGGGCATGCCGTCCCGCATCATCGTGAAGATGAACGCCCTCGTCGAGCCGTCGGTGATCGACGCGCTGTACGGGGCGTCACAGGCGGGCGTACCCATCGATCTGGCCATCCGGGGTACGTGCTGTTTGCGGCCCGGCGTGCCCGGCGTGTCGGAGAACATCCGGGTGATCAGCATCGTCGACAAGTTCCTCGAGCACTCTCGGATCTTCTACTTCGAGAACGCCGGCCAACCCGAGCTGTTCCTTGGCAGCGCCGACTGGATGCCGAGGAATTTCTTCAGGCGGATCGAGGTCATGTTCCCCGTGGTCGACCCTCGCCTGAAGCGTCGCATCACGGGCGAGATTCTCGAGACGGTGCTTGCCGATAACGTCAAGGCCCGAGTGCTGCAGCCAAACGGCGCATACACCCGTCGCTCGCCAACGCCGCATGAGCCATCCGTCCGCGCGCAAGTCGTACTGCAGCAGTTGACGCACAAGTCCGGTCGGTCGGACGGCCCGGCGGCGCTCCCGCCGTCGGTCACGCAACGGCCACCGCTCTTCCCCGATCGAGTGGCGACGGAGGTGTAATCCGGTGGAGCTCCTCGTCGTCCGTCACGCCATCGCCGAGGACCGCGACGCATTCGCCGCGACGGGCCGTAACGACGACGAGCGACCCCTCACCGAAGAGGGGGCGCGACGCATGGCGGCGGGTGCCGGGGGCCTGCTGCGCGTCGTGCCCGAGCTGGACGTGATTGCGTCGAGCCCGCTCGTTCGGGCTGTCCAGACCGCCGATATCCTGGCCAAGGCCTACGGCCACGAGGATGTCGAGCGGGTCCCGGCCCTAGCTCCCGGCGGCGATTTCGACGCCGTCGTCGATTGGCTCGAGCGCCACGACCCCGCGACTGCCGTGGCGGTGGTCGGCCACGAGCCCGACTTGAGCGAGTTGGTGAGCTACCTCCTGGTGCACGCCTCCGCACCGATTTTCTCGTTCAAGAAGGGCGCGGCTTGCCTGCTCGAATTCGAGGGGAAGATCGGACCGGGCGAGGCCGATCTCCGTTGGCTGCTCGCGCCGAAGCACCTTCGGGCGTTGGGCGGCGACGATGCCTGATTACCCCGCGGGGCTCCTGGGAAGCTCACCGACGACCGCCGTGGCTGCGATAGGAGGCACGCTGTTGCAGGATGCGCGCACCTCCCGTCGCCGACTCAAACAGGGTGCCGACGGCGAGGCACTGCACGACTTCCGGGTGGCGCTGCGGCGGCTCCGCAGCGTGCTGCGGGCCTTCCGCCCGGTTCTCGGCGATCGGTTCCCGCAGCGCCTGCGCCGCCGCCTCCGAGACCTGGCCCGCATGACGAACGCGGCACGCGATGCCGAAGTGCTCGTCGTATGGCTCGAAGAGCGACTGCCGCAGCTCGCGCCCGCGAAACGCACCGGCGCGAAGTGGCTCCTGGCCCGCCTCGTGGAACGCCGCGACGCGGGGTACCGCGAGAGCCTCGCCGCCATCGAGCGGGACTTCCCGAAGCTCGCTCGGCGGGTGCGTCGGCGCCTGGATAGTGCCGCGCAGGAATCCACGGTGGCCGCACTGCCCGAGCGCCCGTTCGGAGCGGTCCTCGCTGACCTCGTCGCCGAGCATGCGCGAATGCTGGGTGAGCATCTGGAGCAGGCCGGCTCCTTTGACGACGGTGCCATGGTGCACGAGACGCGGATCAACGCCAAGCGGCTCCGATACCTCCTGGAACTGGTCGCCGCCGAGTTGCCGTCGGCCGCGGAGGCGGTGGATCATCTCAAGGCGCTTCAGACGTTGTTGGGCGATCTCCATGACCTGCACATCGCCGACGCGGAATGCCTCGCGGCCGTCGAAGTCGCCGCGGCCGAGCACGCGCGGCGCCTGCTGGAGGTGTCTGGGATGGAGTCCGACGCCCGGGAGCGCCGCCGCCGCTATCGGAAGAACGCCCAGCCGGGCGTGCGTGCCGTGCACCGGCTCGCGCTCGATGTCCAGCAGGAGCTGCGCGATCGCCTCGTCGCCTGGCGCACCGGCGGGTGGCCCGCGTTGGATGGCGTCGTCCGGAAGACGAGGGAGGCGTTGGCGCGCCGTGCACCGAGTACGATTGAGATCGAGCGCAAGTACCTGCTACGGGTGCTTCCAGCGCTCGACCCCGTGACCGACGTGGTGGAGGTCGAGCAGGGATGGCTGCCCGGTCGCCGGCTTCTGGAACGCGTGCGTCGGGTCCAGTCGGCCCGCGGCGCGCAGTACTTTCGCACGGTCAAGCTGGGTGAGGGACTGAGCCGGCTCGAGATCGAAGAAGAGACCACGGAAGCCGTCTTCTCGCACCTATGGTCCCTTACGGAGGGTCGGCGCGTGCGCAAGCGCCGGTACTATGTGCCCGATGGCAGCCTGCTGTGGGAAATCGACGAGTTCGTCGACCGCGACCTGGTGCTGGCTGAGGTCGAGCTCCCGTCTCCGGAGACCGCCGTCGATACCCCGTCGTGGCTCACGGAGGTGCTGGTGCGTGACGTCACCGGGGAAGCCGAGTATCTCAACGTGAATCTGGCCTGCTGAGGTCGAGCGTCGGCGATCACTCCACGCCGATAGGCTGCGTCGCGAAGCGCTCGAGCATTAGGTCCTGCACACGGCTTGCCGCACCCGCTGCCCCGTCCGCCTGGCTGTAGGATCCGTCCGCGTGGAGTATCCACGCCGAGGCATCGGCGAGCTCGGTGTCGAGAATCTCATCCAGGCGACGTCGAGCATCCGCATCCACAATGGGTGTCACGACCTCCACGCGACGCCGCAGGTTCCGCGGCCGCCAATCCGCGGAGCCGATGTAGTGCTCGACGACGCCACCGTTGACGAACCGGAAGATCCGGGCGTGCTCGAGAAACCGGCCCACCGCCGCCACCACGCGGATCGTCTCGGAGAGATTGGGCACCCCCGGACGCAGTGCACAGATACCGCGCACGATCAACTCGATGGTGACCCCCGCTTGCGACGCTCGATAGAGCGCTTCGATCACCTCACCGTCGGCGAGGCCGTTCAGCTTCACACGGATCCCGGCCGGTCGTCCCTGGCGAGCGTGGTCGGCCTCCCGATCGATCAACTCGATGAAACGCGAGAGCATGTTCGTTGGCGCGACCATGAGATGCTCGAAGGTGCCCGCGGGCGGTCGTGACGAGCCGGTCAGTTCGTTGAAGAGCTGGTTGACCTCCCCGCAGATGCCCTCATGCACCGTAAGGAGCCCAAGGTCGGTGTACTGGCGGGCGGTGACCGCATTGTAGTTGCCCGTCCCGATGTGCACGTAGCGGCGGACCCGCTCGCCCTCACGGCGCACCACGAGGGCAAGTTTCGCGTGGGTCTTGTACTTCACCAGACCGGTGACCACGTGAATGCCCCCGCGTTCCAGTTGCTTGGCCCAGAAGATGTTCAACTCTTCGTCGAACCGGGCTTTCACCTCCACGAAGACCGAGACGTCCTTGCCCTGGGCCGCCGCTCTGAGGAGCGCCTCGGCGAGCACCGTGGGCCCACCCGGGCGGTAGAGCGTGAGCTTGATCGCCATCACGTCCGGGTCGTCGGCGGCCTCCACGAGGAGCCGCTCCGTCGTGGCCTCGAAGGACTGGTAGGGGTGGTGCACCAACACGTCGCCGCGCGCGACTATGTCGAACATGGACTCATCGGTCTTGAATGGCTCCGCCGGCACCACGGGCGGGTAGTCGAGCTCCGGGAGCCCGATGTCCGTCAGCTCGCGGAGGGAGCCCAGGTCCACCATCCCATCGACCTCATGCACGTCGGATGCGTGCAGCGGAATGCCCTGGCTCTCCTCCTTTCGCCGGAGCTCCCGAATCAGCAGATCGCGGATCGCGAACGGCATCGTTCGCCCGACCTCGACCCGCACGATCGCCCCGGCCGGTCGGCGGCGCAGTTCCTCTTCGATCGCTTCCAAGAAGCTGGAGGCATTCCGTTCGTCGAACTTGATCTCCGCGCTCCGCGTGATCCGGAAGGGATGCACCTCCAACACGTCTCGTCCCGGGTACAAGGTCGCAATGTTGGCGGCAATGGCTTCTTCGACCGGGACGAAATCCATCGAATCTGCGAGGCGAATGAACCGAGGCAGCGCATCCGAGACTTCAAGGTGGACAAAATGATCGCGGGAGGTACGGGGGTCGCGCACCACCACCGCGAGCGACAGCAGATGGTCTTCCATGAACGGGAACGGATGGCCGCCAGCGAGCGTGATGGCCTTGGGCGTGAGCAACGGGAGGACACGCTCGTCGAAGTAGTCGCGCAAATACTCATGCTCACGGTCGTCGAGGCTATCCAGTGTGCGGATCCGCAGTCCCGCCGGCTCCAGGGCATCCGCACACAGCGTGTGGAGACACCGATATTGTCTGCGGATCAGGGCCCGGAGCTTCACGTTGATGGCCTGGAGAAGGTCGCTCGGCGTCCGCCCGTCGATCGAACGCTTCGTGATGCCTTCGGCCACTGCCTGTCGCAGTCCCCCGACTCGCACCTGGAAGAACTCGTCCAGATTGGAACTGAAGATGGCGAGAAACCGAACCCGGGCGAGCGGGGGCACGCTCGGGTCTTCCGCGAGCGCCAGGACGCGCGCGTTGAACTCCAGGAGGCTGAGCTCCGGATTGAGGACCGCTGCGGTCGACGCCACCACGGTCTCCTCGGGAGCGCTCGCCAGGAGCTTGGTCGCATCGAACATCTTCGATCCGCGTTTCCGGCTGGGCGGCTTGGCAATCTCGGCGGTGGTGGACACCGTGGGGTGGGTGCCCGTGACCGCCGCGGCGCGCTTCTCGGGCGCGTAGATGTCGCCGATCTCGAAGAGCCACAATACCAGGATCACCAAGTTGAAGACGGCCGACACCAGCAGCGCAATGGTGAGCACCTGCACCCCCGCGGCGAGACCGACTCCAATCGCCAAGAAGACGTAGACGGCGTCCTTGGTATCCTGCAGCGTGTTGCGGAAGCGCACGGCCGCAACGATGCCGGCGAGGGCAAAGGCCAGCGCGACCGACGACTGCACGATGATCACGATGCCCGTGACCGCCAGCGGCAGCATGATGATGGTGTGCACCAGCGATTGGTCGTAGCGGACCTCGCGCTTGGTCACCATGTACACCCACGCGATCGGCACGACCAGCAGGAGCGCGCCGATGAGGGCAATGGCCGTTCGCAGGATCAGGTTCGGGGCGGCGAGAAAGCCGCGACTTCCCTCCAACGCTGGACCCTGGAGGCTGAGACTCTCCGGCACGTCCACTGGCTGAAACGCGATCGCGAGGCCGGGGAAGAGCCGTGTGAGGGCCACGGTGACCAGAACGAGCCCCGCATAGTAGAGGAGCAGCTTGGCCACCGGTGAATCGAGAATACGGCGGATCGTTACGCTCCGGGTATGACCGTCAATTTCGAAACTACGGACCCGCCGGACCGGTCGCCAGTGTGATCCCGTTCTGCGTGCACGGCTCAATAACGCGAGAGGGAGGGCGCGTGCCCTCCCTCTCGTCCTGCGTTGGCGTATCCTCGGCCGGTTAGTTCTTCTTTCGCCGCGTGGGTGCCGACCGCGCCGGTGAGGAACGCGTCGGAGCTCGGGACGGCGCCGGACGAGCAGCCGGACGGCTGGGTGCGGGCCGTGGCGCTGGCCGAGCCGCCGGACGGCTGGGTGCTCGCCTGGGCGCTGGCCGGGCCGCTGGACGACTGGGCGCTGGCCGGGCCGCTGGACGACTGGGCGCGGGTCGGGCGGTTGGTCGCGGCACCGATCGGCTTGGGGCCGGCCGGGCCGTTGGCCGCGGCGCCGGTCTGCTCGGAGCCGGCCGGGCCGTTGGGCGACTACTGGGGCTCGACCGCGGCGCAGCCCTTCGCGGCGCTGCTGGGCGAGCGGTCGGGGTCCGTGGCGTTGCCGGTGGGTTGACCCGTCCCGACGTCGGTGCTCGGGTCGGTGTCCGTCGCTCCAACTTCGGCGTGGCTTGCGAGCCACGATCGGTGCTGGGCCGGGCGGGGACAACCGTCGCGGGGCGGCGCTCCACCGGCGTCCGGGTTGGCGTGCGGGCCTCGGGCACCTGCCGTCGGGCCGCCGAGCCTTCCGGCTGCCGCGCGGGTGTCTCCGGGCGGGCCGTTGGCGTCTGCCGCCGCTCCGTCGACCTGGTTTCGGTGGCCGGTCGTCTGGTCGCACCGGGTGTGCCCACCTGGCGCCGATCGGATCCGGGCTCGGTGGACGGCGTCGCCCGGCGACCGGTCTGCGGCGTCTCCGCCGCCGGCTCCGGCCGCTGCTGACCCTGCTCAGCCGTCGCGGGTCGGCGCACGCGCTCGGTCGAGGGGATCACGCGACGACCGTCGGTGATGCCCCACCCGTCGGGCTGAACCCGACGACCCGAGGGTTCCTGCGTCGGCGCGACCCGGCGTCCCGACGTTTCCTGCACGGGTGCGACCCGCCGCGCGCCGCTCTGTGCGTTCTCCACCGACCGGCGACCAGTTACGCGGTCTGCCGTCGGTGCGACCCGATCCGCCCCCTGACCCAGGGCTGGCGTGATGCGTCGTCCGCTCATCTGGTTTCCGACGCGGGACGACAGCGTGGAGCGCAACCCGCTATTGAGCTGGGTACCCGTCACCAACCGGCTCCGAGTGATGATTCCGCCACGCGCCAGGTCGTACCGATCCGCCGACTTCCAGACATACCGGCCACGCACGCGTCCGCTGCCCGCATAATACGTCCCCACCGGATAGCGGTATCGGTACGGGTCGTAGTAGCGGACCGAGTACGGGTAGTAGTAGTACGCCGAGTACGGATAGTAGTAGGCCCAGCGATACGGTCGATACCGGTGGGGGTACCACCAGGACGGGCCGTACCAATAGGGATCGTACCAGTAGGGGTCGTGCCAGGAGCCCCACCCCACCGAGAACCCCCACCAGGGATCCCACCAGCCATAACCGAGACTGACGTTCACATACGAACGGGGGTAGTACCCGCCGTAGTAGTAGTTGTCGGCGACCCGCTCACCCACCACGTAGTGGGTGAGGTCGTAGCTGAACCCGATCCCAGCCGCCATGTCCTGCACGAGTGCGGTGAGCTCGGTTTCGGGGTCGTGGTTCTCGTTGAGCCGCCACTGTTCGAACACGCGGTAGTCCCAGTGGTCGGCTCGCATATACGCGTCGAATCGGAATGGATCGCGCGAAAACGCCGCGTACACGGTACCCACGCCGCGCGTTTCGTAGATGCGGAACGATTCTCGATCACCGCGTCCGCGGATCTCGTACTCCCGTCCACCGCGGACATAGTTGTCGTGGAGCGGGTCGACGGGGAACAGGACCCGAATGCGCCCGTCAGGCTCCGCATGCAGGATCAAGAGATACCCGTCCGCGTCGGCACGGGCGTAGACCCGAACGCGATCACCGCGCTCGAGGTCGCCCCGCTTGTTCAGCCAGACCTTGATGGGGGCCTGCTGCAACGCGTTGGGCATCTCCGCAGCCGGCGCGAGCGTCAGCGATGTCAAGAGCAACGCAGTGATCATGGTGTCCTCCTCGCCGTGGCCCGCCGTGCGGAATCGTCCACCGCTCTGCGATCGGGCCGTTGCTCGCTCACCTCTCCAAAGCTACCACGCTTGGGGCCGCACAGGCGAGCGCCACCCATTGTAGTAGCAAGCACCGTTCCACAGGCTATCACATTGTCCTATAACAGGTTATCATGTATCACCATGCCCGGAAAACGTCCACAAATCGGGACAGGCTTCCACGGGGTGAAACACCCTGATGGCTACTGAGTTCGTGTTGGAACGGACGCAGACGGTACGGCGACCGTTGGACGAGGTGTTCCCGTTCTACGCCGATCCGCGGAATTTGGCTCGGATCACGCCCCCCTGGCTGGGCTTGCGCATCGTGTCCGATAGCCCGCTGCAGATGCGGAAGGGCCTCAGAATCGACTACCGAATTCAACCGCTGTGGGTACCGCAGCGCTGGACATCGGAGATCACCGAGTGGGATCCCCCCAACCGGTTCGTGGACGAGCAACGGCGCGGGCCGTACCGACGCTGGCATCACGAGCACACGTTCCGCACCGTCGACGACGGCACCGAGATCACCGATCGCGTGACGTACGCGCTCCCCCTGGGACCGTTGGGCCGACTGGCGCACGCCGTGTTCGTCCGACGGCAGCTGGAGTCGATCTTCGCGTACCGCGCGGCGGTCGTGCGTGAGCTGTTCGGACCGTCCTCCCAGAGGCCGTGATGCTGCTCGAATCCATCCCTGTGTGGCTCATCGGCACCGCCATCTTCCTGCTCCGCATCGTAGACGTCTCGATTGGGACGATTCGGACGATCGCGATGGTGCAGGGGCGCAAAGGGTATGCGGTGGTGCTCGGGTTCTTCGAGGTCTTGGTCTGGATCCTCGCCGTCGCACAGGTCGTGGCGCGCATCGACGATACGCCGTGGCTGGCGCCGTTCTATGCCGGGGGATTTGCTGCCGGCGTCTGGGTGGGCATGGCCATCGAGAAGCGGCTGGCGCTGGGTCGCTATGTCATTCGCATCATCTCGCGCACGCGCAGCGCGGACATCGTCGCGGCGCTGCGCGGACGGGGCCACGTGTTGGCGACGTTCGCCGGCCAGACCACGGAGGGACCGGTCAACCTGCTGTTCGTCTCCGCGCGCGGCCAGCAGGTGCGCGAGGTGCTCGACGTGTCGAGAGCGATCGACCCGGAGGTGTTCGTGCTGGTGGAGGCGGCGATGGAATGGAGTGAGAACGTCTATCCCGCCCCTCACACCACGGGGTGGCGTGCCGTCTTCAAGAAGAAATGAGGGGGAGCGCGCCTCACCGGGCAGCGCCTTCCCGCGCTTAGATCCAGTCCGACTTGCGGAACGCCCGCAACGCCTCCGCGAACCGCTCCATCTCCTCCGGCAACCCAATGGACACGCGATTGTAGTCGAGCATCGGGGGAAACGGCCGGCCCACGCGGATACCGCGCTCCCGCATCCGCACGATGTGTGTCCGGAGATTCCCGTGGATGCGATGCATCAGGAAGTTCGTGTGTGTTGGCAGCGCCTCGATGTCCAACTCCGCGAGGCACTGGAGTGCGATGCGCTTGCCGCGCTCGTTCACGGCGAGACTCCGCCGCACGAAGTCGCCATCCTCGAGACTGGCAAGGCCGGCGACCAGGGCGAAGTGGTTTGCATTGTTCCGTACGTTGAGACGGCGGAGGCGGCCGGCTGTCTCGGGATGGGCGATTCCGTAGCCGAGTCGGATCCCGGCCATGCCGTAGACCTTGGAGAACGTTCGGGCCACGACGACGTTGGGCCGCTCGCCGATCCAGCCGAGCGCGGTGTGATAGGACGGGTCCGTCACGAAGTCGAAATACGCCTCGTCGACGATGAACGAGATGTGTTCCGGCGCCGATGCGATCCAATCGTCGATGGCATCACTGGACGTGAGGGTGCCTGTTGGGTTGTTCGGATTGCACAGGTACACGCACAACGGGCCAGTCGCACCCGCTGTCCGCTCCCGCATGGCGTCGAGGTCATGGGCGAGTGCCGATGTGAGCGGAACCTTCACGATCTCCAAATTGCCGGGCCCGGCATACCACTCGGCATCCTCGTACGTGGGGCTCGCCAGCACCAACCGCCCGGCAGGCCGGGTGAAGGCCTCCACCGCCACCTTCAGGACCTCCGTCGAGCCGGCCCCCAAGACGATGTTCTCCGAGCGGACCCCGTGCTTGGCGGCGAGCGCCTCGATCAGTGGCGCGCGGAGCTGCGGGTAACGGTTGGCATCGGCGATGCCGGACACAACGGCCTGCCGCGCCCGAGGCGAGATCCCAAGCGGGTTTTCGTTCGAGCTGAGACGGATATCCCGTGGGGGGGACGGCGGCGCGGCTGCCCAGGCTGGGCGCGTGCGAGGCGAAAGCCCGCTCACGCCGAGCAGACCAGCCGACAGACCGGTCCGCACGAAGGTACGTCGCTGCATGGGACCTCCGGGAAGGGAGCTCGAGGCTAACGATACGGGTCGCGGCGGGACGCGGCCACCCGTGCTAGGGCCGCCACGCCTCGCCGTGCCAGCACATCTCCCAGAATTCCCACTCGTAGCGGCTCGACAGCACGAACAGGTCTTCGAGCCGACGGCGCTTGGTCGCGTCCGCCCCCGCGGCGACGCGATCCAGCTCCTCCTTGAGCCAGTCCGCCGCCGCCGCGAACTCCGGCGACGCGTATTGGGCTATCCAGTCAGTGTACCGTTGGTCGGCGGGAGGGTCGCCTTTCGCGAGCTGGTGACCGATGTACACGTAGCCCCAGGCGCAGGGCAACAGGGCCGCCAGGAGATCGGCCATGTCGCCGTCCGCCGACGTGCGCACGAGGAAATCGGTGTAGGCACGCGTGGTGGGCCACATCGGCTCCGCTTCGAGGGCCGCCCCCGAGATCCCGAACCGCTCCGCATACGTGCGGTGCAGGGCCATTTCGCTGTTGAGCGTGAGGTCCAGCACCTTGGCGTACCAGCCCATCGCCTCGAGCCGATCGGCCTTGGCCACCGCCCAGGCGAAGATGCGGGCGAACTCCTTGAGGTAACGGTAGTCCTGCAGCACCCAGCGCTTGAACCGCTCGATCTCGAGCGTGCCGTCCCCGAGCCCGCGCACGAACGGATGCTCGAGTTGTGCGTCCCATATCGGCTTTGCCTTCTCGTAGAGCTGAGCGGACAGTGACACGGATCCTCGACCGATCATGATGTGCGAACCCTTCCCGCTCCCCTCACCCTCCCGGCCACTCCTCCCCCGTGGCCGCCATCTCCCAGAATGCGATCTCGTACTTCGTCGTGAGCTCGAAGTATTCCGCCATGCTCTCCCGTTCCGCGGGACCGGCCTGCGCGGCGAGGAGATCCAGCTGCTGTCCGAGATAGGCCACGTACTGTGCGAACGCCTCGCCCGCCCAGTTTTCGACGAACGGATACCATTTCGATGCTCGATCGATCCCGGCCTGCACGACCTTCCACGAGTCGTGATACGCCTTCTCTGCCGCGTAGAGTACGGTGTATCCTTCAGCGTACGAGCCGCGGTGCGCGGTGGCCATGAGGAACTGGATGTAGGCGTGGTTGGTGAAGGAGGGTGGGGCGCCGCGCAGAGCGATCCCGACGGCTTCCGCTCGCTCCTCGAACAGCCTGAGCTCTTTTTCGAGGGCAGTGATCACACCGGCCAGCGGCTCCCAGTGCTCCCTCGGCGCCCTGGCAATGAGGGCGGCGATGAACGGGATGGCAGCTTCGACGAAGAGGTAGTCCTGCCGCATCCAGATGGCGAAGCGTTCGTCGGATATGGTGCCGTCTCGGGTGTCGCGCAGGAATCGGTGGGCGAGCATCCGCTCCCACAGCGGCCGGATGCGGGCGAGTTGGGTGGCACAGAACGACACGAGAGGCTCCTTGGGGTGCATGTCCGCTCCCGATCCCATCGGGATGCCGACCGGGCAGGAACCGGTGACCCAACGGAAACCCGTTCGGCTCGGCTTGGCAAGCCGGGAGCGGCCTGCTGAAACCGGCACTGGCAGGGGCTCGTAGGGGGGACAACCGGACGTTCGAGACGGGGACCGAACCATGTCCAATTTTCGCAGATCATTCATCGTAGTGGGCGCGCCGCTCGTCGTGGCGGCGGGTCTGCTGGTCATCTGGGGTGTCCGAACGGCGTCCTCGCTGAAGGCCCAAGTCGAAGCCTGGGCGGACAGCCTGGAGCACAGTCCAAACCCCGTGACCATGCGCCTGTCGTTCCTACCGGTCTACATCGGCGGTGGGAAGGTTGGTAAGCTCGAACAGGTGGTGATTCAGCGTCACGAGCCCGGCACCGTCGACAGCGTGCGCATCGCCATCACGACCTCCGATGAGGCCGACTTGACCGGCCTCGCCGACTGTCACCTCCACCTGGATCCGGACGCGTTCGACCGCAGCGGGCCGCTCGGCTACAAGCACGCCCTGAGTTGCGTCACGGACACGAGCGAGCTGGTCCGATTCGGGAGTGTCGCCTTGACGGGGTTGGGAGAGGAGTTCGCTCTGTATCTCGACAGTGCCGACCTGCCGTGTCAGCATATGGCAGAGGACGCCGCGCCGGGGTGCACCGAATTCCGGCAGCAGATTCGGCGGCTCAAGCAGGAGATCCGCGACGAGATCCGCGTCGACATCCGGCGCAGCGTGCGCGGGCACTGAGGCAAGTCATTCACGCAGCGCGGGGGTACCGCTCATGAGACGGACATCGAGTCTATTTCTCGCCCTGGCCGTGGCGGCCGGCACGGTGGCCTGCGCCGCCAAGGCAAGCGTCGACGCTCCACCCCCTGCTCCGGCCCCGCTCGATCCGGTGGGGGTCTACAGCTTCTCGACCCTCTATCAGGGCGAGCCGATGACTGGCCGTATCGTGATTCGCGGGGCACCGGGCAGCTACACCGGCGTGGTGGAGCCCACGGCCGGGGCGCCGCCGGTCGAGATCTACTCGGTGACCGTGGAGGGCCAGCAGGTGCGGATCCTCGCCGACGCCGGTGGCGATGATCTCATGATGACAATGACGTTCACCGGCGACCAGTACACTGGCTCGTGGGTGCTGGGCTTCGACTCGGGCGAAATGACCGGAACGCGGGTCCAGCAATAGTCGGCGATCATCCCTCAACCGCCCTCGGGTCGTCCAGGCGGCCCGGGGGCGGCGTTGTTTTCCACCATCCCTGGTGGCCCGGCCCCAGCTCGGGATAGTTTACCGCCAATGCCAGATGCCACGCTGACGACCACCTGCCCCCTCGACTGCCCGGATTCATGCCTGCTCGACGTCACGATCGAAGACGGGCGGCTCGTCACGATCACCGGGGCGGCGGATCCCGTCACCGCCGGGTTCGTTTGTGGCAAGGTTCGTCGCTTCGACCGGCAGGTCTATGCGCCGGAGCGCCTGTCGGACCCGCTCAGGCGATCGGGACCGAAGGGGAGCGGGGCGTTCGAGCCCGTGACGTGGGACGCGGCGATCGACGAGATCGTCACACGGTTCCGTGCGATCGCCGACCGGACTGGTGCCGAGGCCATCCTGCCGTATCACTACGGTGGATCCAACGGCGTGCTCACCGACGGATTTCTCGATGCCCTCTTCTTCGCTCGGCTGGGTGCGTCGCGACTGCTCAAGACCTTGTGCGCCGCGCCGGCGACGGCTGTCGCGACCGGCATGTACGGCAAGATGCCGGGTGTGGCGTTCGAGCACTACGTCCACGCTCGCTGCATCGTCGTGTGGGGCGGCAACCCCAAGGCCTCCAACATCCATCTGGTACCGTTCATCAAGGAGGCGCGCCGCCGTGGGGCATTCGTCGCGGTCGTGGATCCCGTCCGCACGTTCGGCGACAGCGAAGCGGACCTGCACCTTGCAGTGCGCCCGGGCACCGATCTGCCGCTCGCACTCGCCCTGATCCGCCTGTGGCGGGAATGGAAGTGTCTCGACGTCGAGTTCCTGAACCGCCACGCCGTTGGGCTCGACACGCTCCTGAGTGCAGCGGCGGCGTGGACGCCCGAACGGGCGGCCGACACGACCGGTGTGCCAGCGCCCGATATCGAGACGCTGGCCCGCACGTACGCCGACGCCAGCCCCGCTGTCATCCGGTGCGGCTGGGGGCTCGAGCGCAACCGCCATGGCGGGCAGGCGATTGCGGCCATCCTGGCCATGCCGGCCCTGCTCGGCAAGTTCGGGGTCCGGGGAGGGGGCTACACCCTGAGCAACAGCGGTGCGAGCCGGTTCGACGCCGGACGCGTGCTGGGCACGCCGCCGTGGACGACCCGGGCGGTCAACATGTCTCAGCTCGGCCGAGTCCTCGGCGGTGAGGCGGACCCGCCGGTCGAGGCGCTCTTTGTGTACAACTGCAACCCGGCGGTCACGGCACCGGACCAGACAAGAGTGCTCCGCGGACTCGAGCGATCCGAACTGTTCACGGTGGTGCTCGACCAGTTGATGACAGATACGGCACAGTATGCCGACATCATCCTGCCAGCGACTTCGTTCCCCGAGCACTGGGACGTTCGCGCGTCGTACGGTCGCTTTGCGGTGGGTGCGGTCCGCCCCCTGATTCGGGCTTCCGGCCAGGCGCGATCGAACCACGAGGTGTTCGGCATGCTCGGCCGAGCCATGGGGTTCGACGATGCGCCGTTCTCGTGGACGCAGGAGGAGGCATACGGGGCGGTCCTGGCCTCACTCGAGCTGGAGGGCGGGACCCCGCTCGCGCGAGAGGGGGCCGACGCCCTGACCTGGACGCACGACTTCCCTGGGCCGTCGCCCGTCATGTTCGACACGGTCTGGCCCAGGACAGCCGATGGGAAGGTCCATCTCACTCCAGCCGAACTCGGGTCGGAGCCGTATCGATACCGGGGCGACGCGGATCGGCGTTACCCGCTCGCGCTGATCTCGCCGGCCACGTCCCGCACCATCAGCAGCACCATGGGGCAGTACGGGATTCCGGAGCTGTATCTGGAGATCAGTCCGCACGATGCCGCTGCACGGGGAATCCACGGGGGGAGCCTCGTGCGGGTGTTCAATACACTGGCGGAAGTGACGTGCCGGGCCCGCGTCACGGACCGCATCCGACGTGGCGTGGTGCTGATCCCAAAGGGGGCTTGGCGTCGCTCGTCTGACAACCGGCTGACGGCGACGGCCCTGTGCCCGGATCATGTGAATGTCGTTGGGGGCGGGGCGTGCTACAACGATGCACGGGTGGAGGTGAAGCTCCGGACGTAAGCAGGGGACAGGCGGGTTGAACACGCAGAACGGTGAGGGGGCGGAGATCCGGTGGGTCTCCGCCCCTCGTCGGTTGCCTTTACGGGCCGTGTTCTGCCTCCTGCGGTGCGCCGCCTACCCGTTCGGGTCCAGAGTGCGGTCGATCCTCACGACGGCATCCTGAAGGTGGAGGCGGCTCGTGACATCGAGGCTGCGGCGCAGCGCCCGCTGGATCTCGCGCTTGAGCGTCTCCAGCTCGCCCCGCACGAACGGTCGGATGTCCGACTGCGGAACATTGACGGGAGTCACGAAGCTGCTGAACGCCGCCGGCACCGTTGGCGACTGGGTCATCAGGTACTCCATGCGCTCAAGATAGCCACGCTGGAGGTTGCGTCGATACACGTTGATGGACCGCCCGGCGGCGAGCTCGCTCCAGACGCCGTTGCGGAGGTCTCCCAGCAGCTCACCCAGTGAGTAGGCGTTGAGGCCGAGCCGGGCTTCACCCTCGATGAGGCGTTGCATGCGACCCGGATCCAGGATGCGATTCACCACGTTCACCTGAGCGGTTCGCATCCGCTCGATGGTACCGACGTTTTCAATCCGGCCGAGGACTTCCTCGTTGATGAGCCAGATGGGCGGAGTCAATGCTTGTTGCTCCAGGAACCGCATGGCACGTTGTTGCGTCTCCTTCGGAACGAACGTGTATACCACGCCAGCTTGATCGTACGTCTTCGGCGTCTGTACGACACCACCAATGTTGGTGGCGACATGCCCCATGTAGCGATTCCACTGGCTCAGGACCTGCCCGTACAGCTCCTCCAGCTCGTCGTAGTTCTCCAGTCCCTGATAGCTCCAGCCCACCAGGTTGGGAACGATACGCTTGAGGTTGGCGATCCCGTACTCGCTCGCCCGCATGGGGTCGTCACCGAGGGCCTCGGTCTGCGAGGTGGGGTCGATGCTACTCCCGCCACCGTAGTGATATGTCGGGTCGTCGTACCGCTCGCGGATCCACGCATCGAGGGTGGCACGTTCGGCATCGGGCGACGTCGCGTCCACAATGGGGCGGTACCCCCACCGGATCGCGTACTTGTCGTATGGCCCGACCCCGGGCAGGAAGCACACCCCTTCGTCTTCGGGTTGAGCGACGTAGTTGAAGCGGGCGTAGTCCATGATGGCCGGTGCTGTGCCCATGCTGCACGTGAAACTCGCCGACCGGAGTGAATCGACGGGGTACGCGGCGCTCGATTTCATGTTGTGGGGGAGGCCCAACGTGTGTCCCACCTCGTGCGCCGCCACGAAGCGGATCAGTTCTCCCATCACCGCGTCGTCGAACTTCACGCTTCGCGCCGCCGGGTTCGCCGCCGCCGTCTGAATGAAGTACCAGTTTCGCAAGAGATTCAGCACGTTGTGGAACCAGCCGATGTCACTCTCCAGGATCTCCCCGGTTCGGGGATCGTGCACGTGCGGTCCGTAGGCGTTCTGCACGGGTGACGGGAACCAGCGGATCACGGAGTATCGCACGTCCTCGGGGCTGAACTCCGGATCCTCCTCCGGCGTCGGCGGGTCCTTGGCGACAATCGCGTTCCGGAACCCCGCCTCGGCGAAGGCGGCATTCCAGTCCTCGACGCCTCGCTTGAGATATGACCGCCACTTCTCGGGCGTGGCCGGGTCGATGTAGTACACGATGGGCTTCACGGGCTCGACCAGCTCGCCGCGCCGAAACGCCGCCGTGTCTTTGGGTTCGAGTCTCCAGCGTGTGATGTACCGCCGCGCGGTGACCTTCTGGTCGCTGCGGCCGTAATCGTTCTGCCGCACGCTGAAGTACCCGACCCGATCGTCACCGAGACGCGCCCGCATCGGCTGCTCCGGGAGCATGACCATCGAGTGGTTCATCTCCAGCGAGATCGTTCCAGTCGAGGAGTTGCTTGGTGGCTGGTTGGCGTTGTACGTCATGACGACCCGCACCTCGATGTTGCGCGGGAAGCTCTTCGCCCAGTCGACGAACGTGCGGTCGCGATCGAGGCTGCGGATCTTGAACCGCTCGCGTGCGGAAGAGCTCAGCCCCATCATCGGGATGTCCGTCGTGAAGAGCTCGGTCACGTCGATCACGGTCGCCAGCGTGTCCGTCTTTGCCGAGTCGAGCGCGAAGGCCTGGATGTCGAACGCCTGGATGATGGGCTCGAAGTTGGAGTTGCGGACGGCCTGGAAGATGGGAAGCGAGTCGTCGGCCACGTTGGTGTACGATACGTTGCGCAGCAGTACCTTGGTGCCGTGCCGCTGCCACCGCACCGTTTGCGTGTTGTTTTCCTCACCGCCGTACCCGATGCCGGCCGCCGTGCGGGCCCGTCGCGAGACGAGCAGCATCTCTCGATCCAGCATGCCGAGCGGTATCTCGTAGAACAGCTTGTCGTCGATCCGATGGACGATGAAGAGACCCGAGTCGGACTTGGCCTCCTTGGTGATGACTTTGTCGTACGCCTTGATCTCCTTCTTTGGCGGCTCGGTTGGTCGTTGCTGACCCGCTTGGGGCGTCGGCGCCTGTCGGCCGGCGGCGGAGGCACAGGCCGTGAGGCCGATGGTGCTGAGGAGAACGACGAACGCGGACATGACTCGCTGCATGGCGCTACCCCCAAAGATGCCAAGGGTCTGTGGAATCGTGGCAGTCAACGGCGAGCGGGAAAACTACGTAGCGGTGGGCGCCGCGCGCCACCCGACGGACTCCTGGCTGTTTCGGTGGATCGGACGTACCGTGGACGGCCCATGCGCGTACCCTCGATGCTCGCGACCTGGCCGGATGGCCTGGACCCGGACGCATGAAGCCGCCCGCCGTGCGTGAAGGGGCGGCGCTGGCGCGCGTGGCGCTGGGCGCGGTGCTCATCAGCTTCGCGCCGGTGCTGGTGCGGGTCGCGGATGTGGGGCCCACGCCGGCGGGGTTCTACCGCATGGCGGTGGGTGGAGTGATCCTGGCGGGCGTGGTCGCGGTCCGCCGCGGACAGTGGCGCGGCGGGAGGAACTACCTCGCCATCGCGGTGGTGAGTGGGGCATGGTTCGCGGCCGATCTGGCCTTCTGGCACCGGAGTATCCACCTGGTGGGACCGGGCCTCGCGACCATCCTCGCCAACTTCCAGGTGTTCGTGCTCGCCGGGTTCGGCATCGTCATGCTTCGGGAGCACGCGTCCCCCAGGCTGCTCGTGGCCATCCCACTCGCCGTCACGGGGCTGTTCCTTGTCTTCGGCTTCGACTGGGGAGCGTTGGATGCCGCCTATCGGTGGGGCGTGGCGTTCGGATTGCTCACAGCGGTGTCGTACGCCTCCTACTTGTTGACGCTCCGTCTGGCGCGCCAACGTGCCGACGGCGCGGATGTCATGGCCACCGTGGCGACGCTATCGCTCGTGTCGGCCGCCATCCTCGCCGTGTCGGTTCGTCTCGAGGGCGAGACCTTCGCGATCCCCACGGCTGGCACCGCGGGCATCCTGCTCGCCTATGCTGTGCTGATCCAGGTCATTGCCTGGGTGCTGATCTCCAGTGGCCTACCCCGGCTCGCGGCGTCGCAGGCTGGGCTCCTGCTCCTGCTGCAGCCGACCCTCGCCTTCGTGTGGGACATCGTACTCTTTCGGCGTCCCACGTCGGCCATCGAGCTCGTCGGTGCCGTGATCACCCTGGGAGCCATCTACCTGGGGCTCACCGGCGCCCGTCAGCAGCAACCGTCCGGGCCGCAGCAGGTGTAGCTCGCCGCGTCCTCTCCCGGCGCGAGGATGGCAAACATCCGATCGTAGGGTGGCCGACTGAGTTTCGCGACCGTGTCGGTGCAGACCTCGTACGGCTCGTTGCGCGGGAACAGATGTCCCTCCTCGTCGCCGAACGCCTTGCCGGGTCCGAGATACACGGCGCGATGTCCCTCGAACACGCAGCCGTCCTTCTTCTCGAACTTGAAACCCTGCACGGTCACCGAGAAGAACGGATAGCCCTCGACCTCCTTCCAGTAGGTGCGGCTCAGGACCGAAAGTCCGTAGAACCCCGCCCGCTCGAGCCGCGCCAGGAACTCCGCCTGCGTGAGCGCGCCGGAGAGGCACTCGCCCCAGAGGTGGACGTTGGTCTTGAGGTGCGGTGGCATCTCCTGCTCGCTCACGATGTCCGAGATCACGATGCGACCGTGGTCTTTCAACACGCGCCACATCTCCTCGAACACGCGCGGCTTGTCCGGCGAGAGGTTGACCACGCAGTTGGAGGTTACGAGGTCGACCGACCCCGTGTCGACCGGAATCTCCTCCAGGAAACCCTCGCGGAAGTCCACCGCGTCGTACCCCAGCGCCGCCGCGACGCTCGGTTGATTCTCACGGGCCACCGCCAGCATGCGGTCGGTCATGTCGATGCCGATCGCCGTCCCTGTGGGCCCGACGAGCTTGGCAGCGATGAACACGTCGATGCCCGCACCGCAGCCGAGGTCGACCACCCTTTCACCCTCGGCAATCCCGGCGCTCGTCATGGGCGAGCCGCACCCGTAGAACCGATCGAGTACGTCCGTCGGGATATGGTCGATCGTGGAGTCATCGTGTTTCGTCGGACAGCACAGGTCGGCCTGGGGCTGGTCCGCCGCGGCACCGTAGAACTCGCGCATCTCGGCTCGCGGCGTGTCCACGTCGAACGAGAGCACGCAGTTGGAGTGGAGTGTGAGCACCGGTCGCTCGGCCAGCGCCGCGTCGGCGGTGCCGCAGGCAATGGCGCCCTCTCCCATGGCATGCAGGACGAGGGGCGCATCGTACCCGGATCGCAGGTTACGCCGGTCCTGTTTCTCCCGGCCCAGCGCGGTCATGACGTGCTTGACAAGATGGATCGCGATGGGATAGTACGGGTCCGCCCCGAGCGGATCGCCGGTTGCCCACCACGCATGCTCCCAGTCACCGCCGCCGGTGAAGAACCGGAACGGGTCGCGCGTTACCGATGGCTTGCGGGCGACGGTCGCGGCGCGTAATCGCTTGACCACCGGGGACGTGTCGAGGATTTCCGCAAGATCGGCGTTCGCCGTGTCGCCACAGCACAGCTCGGGCACGTTGACCAGGGCCGCCGTGGGATACACCCGGCCATCCACGTAGACGCTCAGGGAGTCCCACCCACCGTTGCCGAAATCGTACTTGATACCCGGCACGCCGTTCACCCGGCGCTTGACTGCTTCGAGGTTGTCGAGGGTGATCCCGATCTGCTCGGCGGCCTCCGCCGCGCGCCGCACACCATTCACCAGCTGGACCACCTCGGGGAAGAACCCGTTCCCGCTCGCGGCCGCTCGGCCGCGCTTGTGTGCCCACATGAGGTGGAGGCTTCCGGCGCCCACCGTCTTGGCTAATGCCGGCAAGGTCTCGACTTCCTCGAGGTTCTGTTCGGTGACCACCGTCGAGAGCGACGTCTCGAACCCGAGGTCGGCGAGGAGTGACGCGCCTTCCACCGCCCTGGCGAATGTTCCCGCACCCCGAATGCGATCGTTGGTCTCGGCGCGTGCACCGTCGAGGGAGACCTGGAGGCGGACCGCCTCACGGTCGAGGGTGTCCAACTGCCTGCGCACCGCAGGTCGAAACACCGTGGCGTTGGTCAGCACGATGACTTCGAGCCCGAGGTCGTGGGTGGCGCGGCGCACGAGGTCGAAGACATCCTTGCGCACGAAGGGTTCGCCGCCCGTGAGGTAGAGCCGCTCGAGGCCCATGGTGGCCGCACGCGTGACGAGCTGGTCCAGTCGCTCGATCGGCAGCCCCGGCTCCTTGCCCGGACCGGACGAGACGAGACAATGGGTGCACGTCAGGTTGCACGCGTTGTTGATCTGGATCCACAGTTCGCGGAGGCCGTCGGGTTGGGTGAGCGCGGCGCGACCCGGGTAGGAGGGTGGCTGCTGCGGGGCCGAGAACAGCATCCGTGCTCGATGGAGCGCTGAGAGAAAGTCGTGGACGTGAACCCAAGCCTTCCCTGCTTCCAGGTCGTGCCGTTCGGCGTAGCGGGGTGCCAAGGTGTTCACGGTGATGCCCGGGTTGTCGCCGATTGTATCGAGGATCTCCCGACCACGGGCGTCGACCGCGATCCAGTTGGGTGCGGCGTGATCGACGGCGTAGGTCAGGTCACCGTGGTGGAAGCTGTGGAGATCGGGGAGATGGAGCGGCGTCCGCGTTCCGAGCGGTTTCATGGATGTTGGCATGGGTTGGGTGACACGCTGGTTACTGGGTTCGCCGGTCGAGTGGGATCAGCTTGCGAACACCGCCGGGCCCCGCCCGGTTCCGCCGGGCACCACACGCCTGGCCGAAGGTACCGAGCCGCGCCCGCGTCACGAGCCTAGGAGGGGGACGCGGCGGTCCGCCGCCGATACCGCATCGTCGACCACACGAGAACGACCACGACGAGCGCGCCGATGATCGCTGCGAGGTATGGGGCGCGACGGTACGCGGCCAGGAGCCCGCTGCCAGACACCGTGAACACGATCGCCCCGGGCACGATCCCGGCGGCCGTCGTCCAGAGAAAGGTCCAGCGCCGGACAGGGGTGAGCCCGGCGGTCCAATTCACGGCCGTGAACGCGATCGTAGGGATGAACCTGAGCGCGAGGAGGGCGGGCCACCCGGCCGAAAGCGCCATCCGGTCCACCTTCGCGAGGGTCCGGGTGGAGAGCATCCGCCCGGCCAGCGGCCGGCCGAAGCGACGCGCCAACTCGAAGCTAATGAGCGCTCCGACGACGGCACCGCCCCACGTGATGGCGGTCCCCAGCCGCGCACCGAACACCATCCCGTTCAGCATGGCCGGGATTTCGGCGGGGATGGGGAGGATGGCCACCAGGATCATGAACAGCGGGGCGAGTACGTACACCCACCCCCCGGACTGTTCGATGAACTGGACGACGGGATCGAGCATGGATGCGATGCGATATCTGCCAGCCGGGGCCCGATGTCAAGCGTGAGACATCGGACCCCGGGTGGTCAACTCCGGCATCGCTAGCGGCCGAGCCAGTAGTTGACCTTCACCACGAAGGTGTTGGTGGCGTCCTGCTCGAAGATGTCCTTGAGTCCCTGCCCGAACGCGAAGTCGGGGTTGGTATTAGTGCCGAAGCGCCCGTGCTGCCACACCAGGAACAGGGTAGAGCCGAGCATGTATTCCCACCGCAGCACCAGGTTGGAACGGAACGACAGGACGGTGAAGTCGGGGTTGCCCAGATCGATCTCTGGCACCCCGTCGCGGTCGAGGTCGATCCCGATCTCGCCGCCGTTGTCGATCAGGCGGTCCGAGCCGAAATCGTCAAACCTATCGGCGAATGTATCGCCCCGTGGATCGGCCACCTGGCGGAACCCGCGGTAGTCACCGGTGGCCACGAACGGCTGTGCCCAGAGCTGCAGCGAGAGCGTGGGAGTGAAGGTGACATTCCCCCGCACCGTCATCGATCCGACCGTCTGGCGCAGCTCGCCGAAGACGTAGCGCCGGTCGCCCAGCGCGTCCTCCTGGGTCAGGTACTGCCAGGAATCGAACTGGGTAAAGACCCCCGGTGCGAACGTGAAGTCCATGTTCGACGCCGCCCGCCATGAGACGCGCGGGTTGAGGTTCACGCCCCACGAGTCGCTGGCGGGTTGGAAGAACGCGAATGAATTGAGCCCGACGCTCAGGGTCTTGCGGTTGTCGCTGAAGAACCCGCCCCAGAAGCTCATGCTGTAGGGCCGCATGAAGGCGGGCCCTCCGCGCAGCGCGCCGGTCGAGAGCGACGGAAAGTTCTGCTCCACCCCGAGATAGCCGCCCCAGTAGTTGAGAAACTGGAAGTTGGCGTTGACGTTGCCGCCGTTCCCCAGCCGCTCCCATCCATAGCTCCACGTGGTGTACTGATTGAAATTGAGCCCGAAGCGGCGGAACACCTTGCCGGGATCGTTCCAGCGGAGCCCCACCCACGCGAACTGCACGGTGCGGTCCGCTTCGCGCATGAAGCCCGCGTCGTTCACCTCGAACCCGGGCGACCGGGTATCGAACCCGGTGGCGAACAGCATGCTCCCTTTGTTCTTGCTCACGATGAACTGGCTGGCGAACCCCTGGAGCGCGGTCCGCGTGGGGTCGTACGTGACGTGGTCGTTGTCCGGCCGCTGATAGTAGCGGGCCGAGGAACGTTGCGTGATGTCGATGGCCTCGGCGGAGCCACGGACCGCACTGCCCACCAGCCAGCCGCCGACCTCGTAGGTGTCGTCGGCAAAGCGGTGTGACCAGTCGAGTCCTCCCGCGACGGCCGAACTGCGGAGCCACGTGAGGTTGTCCGGCAGCGAGCGGGTCGTGGCGGTTCCGAAGAACCCGACCTGGCTGAGCCCGCTCCGAAAGTCCCGCGCGAGACGGCCCACGAAATACCCACTACGCGGCTCCACGATGTCGGTGAACTCCTCACCAGTGCTGGAGACCACCTTGGCCTCCTCCTGGGCCGTCACGGCCCCGAGGAGACCCATGGTCCATCCGGAGGCCGTCTTGCCCGACAGCTTGGCGGCTCCGCGGATCGTCGTCTGGTCGACGCGGTCGGCGAAGCCGCCGCGTGCGTCCGCGCCCCCCTGCGGTGCGCGGCCCACCCGACGGGTGTAGAACAACTGCTCGTTGGCGTTATCGCCGTCCCCGAGGAGAATCGGGAACCGGAACACGTCGAGCCCCTCGTTGAAGAACGGGCGCCGTTCGGGGAAGAACGTCTCGAACGCCGAGAGGTTGACGACGGCCGGGTCGGCTTCGACCTGACCGAAGTCCGGGTTGATGGTGGCCGACAGCGTGAGGTTGGACGTCACGCCCAGCTTGACGTCAGCGCCCATACGCCCCGATCGGTCCCGGCCGGTCTCGAACGGATTGTCCGCCTCCCCTTTGTCCCACTGCCCACTGGCCGAGAGGTACGGGAGCACTTCGATCCGGCGCGGCGGGCTGATGCGTTCAATGCCCACGAGGTCCCCGAACCGGGACACGATGCCCTGTTGGTCCTTGGGCATGAGGCGCCAATGGGTCTCCTCGTTGAGGCGATTCACTAGCCGCACCACCTGGAAACCGAACTCGTGCCGCTCGGCCGCCGAAAACCGGAGTTGGCTGAACGGGATGCGGAACTCGGCGGTCCACCCCTCGGCGTCGGTCGATGTCCCAACGTCCCACACGGCGTCCCAAGACTCATCGTCGTTGTTGTCGTCGAACAGGTACATGTCGCGCTTGACGCCGGCGGGATTCACGGAGAAGACGAACGCGGTGCGCCGGTCACGGTACGAGTCGACCCCGACCATGATCCAGTCTGACGGCGAGTCGACGTCGCGGCGCGTGAGGCGTGCCGAGATGCGATCGGCCTGCGAGTCCCAGGCACGGATGCCTACATACAGGGCCGCGTCGGTGTAGAGCACTCGCACCTCGGTCGGTTCCGTCGCCGGCTGCCCCTCGTGTGGATCCTGCTGCACGAAATCCGACACCGGGTCCGCCAATGCCCAGGCCGGGTCGTCCAGTCGCCCGTCGACGCGGGGCGGCTCGGGTGCGCGGACAGCCACCGCTGTCGCGGCTGGCGGGTTCGCGATGCGTTCCCGCAGGGCCTGGTCGGCAGCGGACTGCTGGGCGTTCGCACTGGTCGCGCCCCCGCAAAGCGAAAGGAGCAGCAGGATGCCGAGGATGTGGAGGGGATGGCTGACGGCGGCGCGCTCGCCACGCGCGCTCAATGCCGCGGTCTCCGCACGATCCATGTCGGAGTCGCCTCCTGCGAGATCGGTTCTTGCCCACTGTACGGGCTGGTGGGAAGGGTGGTTTCGCCTGTTAGATCCTCTTGACCGCGAAAGGGTTGCGGGGTACGGGCGCCGTCGGCCGGGCCCGTGCTTGACCTGTGACGCCAAGCTGTATTGTTTCAAACACTTACGAGGCCACTGGCCCGATCATGGGAAGAACGGCGAAATGAAACAGCTGGTCCTGCTGCGTCACGGCGAGAGCACCTGGAACAAGGAGAACCGGTTCACCGGGTGGACCGACGTAGGGCTCACGGAGCAGGGCGTGCGCGAAGCACTCACTGCGGGTCGCACCATGCTCCAACAGGGATTTGGCTTCGACGTCGCCTACACGTCGGTCTTGAAGCGGGCCATCAAGACCCTGTGGATCGCGCTCGAGGAAATGGACCTGATGTGGATCCCAGTGTATCGGAGCTGGCGGCTCAACGAGCGGCACTACGGGGCCCTCCAGGGGCTCAACAAGGCGGAAACGGCGGAGCGGCACGGCGAGAAGCAAGTGAAGCTCTGGCGGCGAAGCTATGACATCCGCCCACCCGCGCTCACCCCGGACGACGAGCGCTACTCGGGGCGGGACCCACGCTACGCCGATCTCACGGAGGACGAGCTGCCGCTCACCGAGTGCCTCAAGGACACGGTGGAGCGGATGCTGCCGTACTGGTTCGACGTGATCGCGCCCGTGGTGCAGTCGGGCACGCGCGTGCTGATCTCCGCGCACGGCAACTCGCTGCGCGCCCTGGTCAAACATCTCGACGAGATCCCGGACGAGGAGATCGTGGGACTCAATATTCCGACCGGGATTCCGCTGGTCTACGAGCTGAGGGACACCGATCTCTCCCCCATGCGGAGCTATTACCTCGGCGACGAGGAGGCGGTGGCCGCGGCACAGCAGGCCGTGGCCAACCAGGCAAAGCGAAAGTAGGCGGAACCGTTAGTCCAGCTTCTCGGCCCTCAGGAACACCCCGGTTTTGGCGTCGAACACGCGAATGGCCACCACGATGCCTGCCCGCCGAGTGTCGACGTATCTGACGTGTACCACCTTCTTGTCCTTACTGGGGCGGTAGACCACCATGCTCCCGGCCGGCGCGCGGACGTGGATGTTGCTACACGACCGGGCTGCGGGCTGGTGCCCGGGCGGGCGATTGGGGAGCCACAGCCGACAGCGTCCCGGTGGCGGCAGATGCCCCGGCGGGATGCCGAGTGCGACGGCCGTGTTGCCGATGACCGTCCCGTGAGGTTGGATGTCGCCGGAGCGGCTGGGCTCGGGCCCGCTCGCGACGGGAGGATTGGAGCTGCACGCGGCGATCAGGGCCGCGGCTGGGAGCAGGACGAGGCGTCGGGACATGGGTGACCTCCCGGGCTCGAAGCCCGGTTCGTGAATCCGTTCGCTGCAATCAATGGGAGCCGGGAGCCGGCGGCAGTGACCGCTCTCACGAATCCGCTTGACCCCCCCGACAGGCCCCGGTATGTTCATCTCCCGGAACGAGTTCCGGGGTCGTGGTGGCTGTAGCTCAATCGGTTAGAGCGCCGGACTGTGGCTCCGGAGGTTGCGGGTTCAATCCCCGTCAGCCACCCTTACCAGACGCAGCTGCGCACCGAACCAGAACTCCACCGACTGCGTAGCGGTCAGGCTCACGCGCACTCCCCCAGCCACGGTGCGCAACCGCCTCGGCTCATCATTGTTCACTTGTGCGTACGCCTCGGGCAGGGGTCGTGGAAGCCACAGCTATCCCTGGCGCTGGTGTACGAGCCCTGAGTTGCTAGACCGATTGGTCACCACCAGGCCGACGTTCCCTCTTCCCAAGAGGAACGTGTTCGTGGACCTGGTCGGGTAGTCAACGCGGCCACCCATGCCCAGGCGGAAGTGCTCCACATTGCGGCTCTTCAGCTCGAGTTCGGTGGCAAGCGCGCCCGAGAGGTCGGACTGCACTCGTCGCTGTGCCTCGAAGTTGACCTGGGCGTAACGGAACTTCAGAGGCGTTGCAGTTATATAGCCTTCAAAGTAATATCAGAGTAATACTGAAGCTATTAGGCAAACATAACGGAGAGGCCGGAACTACTTAATCCAATGTAATACAAATACTTATATGACTGTGGCAAGCGTAACGTTTCCCTATCGCGCTGCCGCAGTTTCATTTTGTATAGGAAGCAATTAATTGGGAAGCTGCAGGGGGATCTGATGACGGAACTCCGCGACGAGATCAGGACGCAGCCCCACGCAGTGGTCGATGCCCGGGGGCACGCAGCCGACGCAGGCCCGGGAGCGGCCGACCGCTGCTACGATGTCCTGATCGCCCTGCGCCGCGTCATGCGGGCGGTAGACCTCCACTCGCGATCACTCGTCCAGCGGTGTGGTCTGACCGGGCCCCAGCTCCTGGTGCTGCGGGAGATCGGGCGCGACGAGCTATCGGTCGGTGCGCTGGCCAGGGCAGCCTCCCTGAGCCAGGCGACCGTCACCGACATCCTCCACCGGCTCGAAGCGCGGGGGCTGGTCGAGCGCCGGCGCGGTGACAACGACAAGCGCCAGGTGCTCGTCAGAGCGACGAATGCCGGCAAGCGGATGCTGCAGCATGCGCCGCGGCTGTTGCAGGACTCGTTCGTCGTGCAGTTCACCAGCCTCGCGGAGTGGGAGCAGACGCAGCTCATCTCCTCGTTGCAGCGGGTCGTAGCAATGATGGAAGCGACCGGCTTGGAAGTCTCGCCCGTGCTGGCCGCGGGCCCCATTGCGCCGGGCGCCACGGAAACGACGGACGAGCCGGACGCCGGCAGAATCAAAGCGCCGGCCGGAACGGGATAAGACGAGTCATGTGCGGCATCTGTGGGGAGATCCGACTCGACGGATGCGACGCAAGCGTCGAGGCCGTCAAGACCATGACCGACACGCTTGCGCCCCGCGGGCCCGACGCGTCCGCCACGTACAGCCAAGGGTCCATGGCATTCGGCCATCGACGGCTCAAGATCATCGACATCTCGGAGCGGGCGCAGCAGCCGATGGTGGACAGCGAGCTTGGGCTCGTGATCGTCTACAACGGCGCGATCTACAACTACCGCGCACTACGGGGAGAGTTAGAGGGCAAGGGGTACCGCTTTTTCTCGAACGGCGACACGGAAGTGGTCCTCAAGGCATACCATGCATGGGGTGAACGGTGCGTCGAGCGCTTCAACGGCATGTTCGCCTTCGCCATTCGCGAGCGAGACAGCGGGCGCTGCTTCGTGGCACGCGACCGACTGGGCATTAAGCCGCTGTACTACACCTCGACGGGCAGCGCATTCCGCTTTGCCTCCTCGCTCCCTGCCCTGCTCGCGGGAGGCACCGTCGACACCGAGATCGACCACGTGGCGCTGCATCACTACATGATGTTCCACGCCGTCGTCCCGGCTCCCCGGACCATTCTGTGCGGTGTGTGCAAGCTGCCACCCGCGACCCGGATGACGATCGAGCCAGACGGCCGACGGGCGCTGACGACCTACTGGCGCCTCCACTACACGCGCGACGCGGAAGAGAAAGCCTACGACCTGGAAGATTGGCGGCGCCTGCTGCGCAGCAAGCTGGACGAGTCGGTGCGCCGCCGGCTGGTCGCCGACGTTCCCGTCGGGGTGTTGCTCTCCGGGGGCGTCGACTCGAGTCTCGTCGTCGCCCTGCTGGCCCAGAACGGCCAGAACGGGCTGAACACCTTCTCCATCGGGTTCGAGAACGTGGGCGACGAGACGGGCAACGAGTTCCGCTATTCCGACGTCGTCGCCCAGCAGTTCGAGACCGAGCATCACCGGATCGAGGCGGAGACCACTACCGTGCTCGCCGCGCTGGACGGCGCCGTGCGCGCCATGAGCGAGCCCATGGTCAGCCACGACTGCGTCGGGTTCTATCTGCTGAGCCAGGAGGTAGCCCGGCACGCGAAGGTCGTGCAGAGCGGCCAGGGCGCTGATGAGGTGTTCGCCGGCTACTCCTGGTACCCACCGCTCATGGAGACCCGGCGACCGCTGACCGACTATGAAAAGGTGTTCTTCGACCGCAGCCACGACGAGTACGTGCGCGCGGTGCACCCGCGGCTCGTCGGGGAGAACCACAGTCACCGCTTCGTAGCCCGGCACTTCGCCGGGGTCGAGACCGAGCAAGCCGTCGAGAAGGCCCTGCATCTCGATACCACGGTGATGCTGGTGGACGATCCAGTGAAGCGGGTGGACAACATGACGATGGCGTGGGGTCTCGAGGCACGCGTCCCCTTCCTTGATCACGAGCTCGTCGAGCTCGCGGCCCGGATTCCAGCGGAACACAAGGTCAAGAACGGCGGCAAGCACGTGCTCAAGGACCTGGCCCGCCGGCTGTTGCCCGAGGAAGTCATCGATCGGCCCAAGGGGTACTTCCCCGTGCCCGCGCTGCGCTATCTCCAGGGATCCTACCTCGACCGGGTACGGGATCTGCTCGACAGTGCTGCTGCCAGGCGACGCGACGTATTCAACCGGGACTACCTGGACACCCTGCTAGCCAGCCCGGAGGATCACCACACACCGCTACGGGGCTCCAAGCTCTGGCAGGTGGCTCTCCTGGAGTACTGGTTCCAAACCCATGGCATGTAGCCGGGAGCACGCATGAGTGCTATACGAGAGAAACCGCATCGAATCGAGCGACGAGAGGCACTCACCCTGCGGAGTTGGGGAGACCGCCCCGTGGGACCCGCCGCGGACACGCTCCCCTCTGATGTCGTCGTGGACTGCGGCTGGGGACGGCTGATCTTCGCCCACACGTTCGACGAACCGCAGACCGTCGCTGGCGCGTTGCGCTCCGAGGAAGAGGGACGCCGCGACATCGCGCTCTACGTACGCGACCCACACGTCGTGCTCGCCCTCGCGCCGCAGGAGTTGTTCCTCGATCCGTCGCACACGTACCGGCTGTGGCTCTCGAGCTACCGCCCGTCGAAGGCGCAGCCGCGGGGCTTCACCGTGCGCAAACTACGGACGAAGGGCGACGCCGAGGCCGTGAACCGCATCTACGCGTCGCGCGGCATGGTGACCACGCAGCCGCCGTCGTTCCTCTGGAAGCGTCGGCGGTCGAAGGTGCTGACGTACTTCGTGGCGGAGGATAGCGAAACCGGTGACGTGATCGGCACGGTCACCGGGATCGACCATGTGCACGCGTTCGAGGACCCGGACAACGGCTCGAGCCTGTGGTGCCTCGCGGTGGATCCGCAGGCGGCCCACCCGGGGATCGGCCAGGCCCTCACCTTGCGCCTAGCCGAGCATTTCGTCGCGCAGGGACGCGCCTTCATGGACCTCTCGGTGATGCACGACAACCAGCAGGCCATCGCGCTCTACGAGAAGCTCGGGTTCCAGCGCGCCCCAGTGTTCTGCGTCAAACGCAAGAACCCGATCAACGAGCCGCTCTTCGCGCCGGGCCAGAGCGAGGTCGAGCTGAACCCCTACGCACAGATCATCATCGACGAGGCACGGCGGCGCGGCATTCTGGTGGAAGTGCTCGACGACCAGTTGGCATACTTCCGGGTCACGCTGGGCGGCCGCTCCGTCACCTGTCGCGAGTCTCTCACCGAATTGACCAGCGCCATTGCGTTCTGCCGCTGCGACGACAAGCGCCTCACCCACCGGGTGCTGCAGGCTGCGGGCCTCAAGGTGCCGACACAGCAGGAAGCAGCGAGCGACGTGGAAAACGCGACTTTCCTCGCAGAGCATGGTCAGGTCGTCGTGAAGCCCGCACGCGGCGAGCAGGGCGCGGGCGTGAGCGTGGGCATCCGCACACCGGCCGCGCTCGCCGACGCCATCCAGATGGCGCAGCGCGAATGCCCGGACGTCGTAATCGAGGAGTATGTGGAAGGGCAGGACCTTCGCGTGATCGTGATTGGCGGCGAGGTCGTCGCAGCGGCACTACGCAAGCCCCCCCAGGTCACGGGCACCGGTCAGCACACCGTCACCAAGCTGATCGAGAAGTACAACCGCCGTCGCATGGCCGCGACGGCCGGCAAGAGCAAGGTCCCGCACGACGAGGAGACTGAGCGCTGCGTCCGTGCGGCGGGGTACGAGCTGGACAGCGTCCCGCCTGCCGGCGAAACGCTCACGGTGCGCAAGGCGGCGAATCTCCACACCGGCGGCACCATCCACGATGTCACGCAGCAGGTGCATCCCGTGCTCATCGAGGCCTCAGTGGCCGCAGCCCAGGCGCTGGAGATCCCGGTCGTCGGGCTCGACCTGGCCGTGCCAGACGTGGAGGGCCCGGAGTACGCGATCATCGAGGCGAATGAGCGCCCGGGGCTCGCCAACCACGAGCCGCAGCCGACGGCCGAGCGGTTCATCGACCTCCTGTTCCCGCAGACGGCCGTTCGGTAGGAGGGCCCGTGGCCACCGTCCCAGCACCCGGCGACATGCGGCTGCAGCGTCCTGAGGTTGATCTCGACTACATCCTTGAGACGCTCCATACGCTGCTCGACATCCCCAGCCCCTCGGGGTACACGGACCAAATCGTCCACTGGGTCGGCGAGGAGCTCCAGCGACTGGGCGTACCGTTCGAGCTCACGCGACGCGGCGCGATCCGGGCCGATCTCTCCGGGCGGTTACGCAGCCCGGACCGCGCCGTGGTCGTCCACCTGGACACCCTCGGCGCCATGGTCCAGCGGATCAAGCCCAACGGCCGCCTGGCGCTCGCGCCCATCGGCAACTGGTCCGCTCGATTCGCGGCGGGCGGGCGGGCGACGCTGATGACCGACACGGGGTGCCGCCGCGGCACGGTGCTGCCGCTCAAGGCGTCGGGACACACGTTCGGCGACGAGGTGGACCGACAGCCCGGCACGTGGGATCGGGTGGAGCTGCGCTTGGACGATCCGGTGGACAGCGCCGCGGACCTGGAACCCCTGGGCGTCAATGTGGGCGACTACGTCGTGTTCGACCCCGGCACCGAGTTCATGGCGGACACGGGATTCATCAATGCCCGCCACCTGGATGACAAGGCAGGAGTCGCCGTGCTGCTGGGTGCCACGAAGGCGTTGCGCGAAACCGGCGCCAAGCTGCCGCTGGACTGCCACCTCATCTTCACGATCAGTGAGGAGGTGGGGTCGGGGAGCTCCCACACCCTGCACGGCGACGTCGCCGAGATGGTGACGATCGACAGCGCACCCCAGGCACACTGGAAGAACTCTCGAGAGGACGCCGTCACCATCGCTATGATGGACTCGGCGGGTCCCTTCGACTGGCATCTCACCCACAAGCTCATCGACCTGTGCCGCGACCACGACATCCCCCATCGGCGGGACGTGTTCCAGTACTACCGCTGCGATAGCGCCTCGGCGGTCGATGCCGGCAACGATCTCCGCACCGCATTGGCCTGCTTCGGGGTCGATGCCTCCCACGGCTGGGAGCGGACCAACATCCGGAGTCTCCAGGCTCTCGCCGAGTTGACTGTGCTCTACATACTGAGCGAGCCGACCTTCATACGAGATCGGGACGAGCTGGCCACACTCGAGGGCTTCTCCCAGCAGCCGACGGGGCCCGCGGAGCTTCCTGGCGGGCCGTGAGGCAGCGCTGCACCGTGGCGAGTTACGACACATTCCTGTTGCGGATCGACCCTGTCGTGCTCGAGGCTGTGAGACGCTGGGCCGGCCAAGATCTCAGGAGTGTCAATCGCCAGATTGAGTTCCTCTTGCGTGAGGCTCTGCTGCAGACCGGACGCCTGGACCCGCATCATCGGCACGTCGCGAGGCGGGCGAACGATCAGCCGAATGGCCGCGTAGGCTACACGGCCGATGACCGGGACGAGGATGATGGCAGGATGGAGGGAGCTGAGCGATGAGACGCCACGTCGATGCCTATGGCGCCACAGACGCCGGCAACACACGCACGCGGAACGAGCATCAGTTCTTGGTCGCTGATCGCTCCCGAAGTGCGGCAGGTCGCCCCGGGTGCCGGCGATACGATTCCCCTGTGCACCGATGGGCTCACGTGCGAGGTACCCGAGAGTCAGATCGTTGACATCCTCGTGCGCCGGGGCTCGGCTCAGGCGAAGTGCGCTGCGCTAATCGATGCCGCCAACCGAGCCGGCCGCTCCGACAACGTCACGGTGGTTGTGGTACGACTGACTTGACGGCTCCGCACCTATGCCTCCTCGACTCTCGAGGTGTGAAGCCCTCAGCGAACGTGAACGCGAACCGATTGCGTCAGGCGCCGCCCCGGATGACCCCCTGGATCTCCCGCAGGATGGCTGTCTCGCGGGGCCTCTTGGTCACCATCTGCCGGAGCCGCTTCTCGGTGAAGTGGGCCCGAACCCGGGCGTCGGCTGAGTGCTCCCGGAGGGCGGCCAGGACGCCCTCGGGTAGCTCGAGGACCTGCAGCACTCTGGCAATCCGCGAGTGGTCCTCCCCGGTAGCCCTGGCGAGGGCTCGAATGCTGCGGTAGTCGTTGTCCGCCATCAACCGGCGGTAGCGCTCGGCGCGCTCCCAGGCTGGCTCTTCGGCCATCCGGTTCTGGTAGGCCCGCCACGCGCGGCCGTGCATGGGCCGATCGCCCTTGACCCCTTGAGGGGCCTCGCCGCTGATCAGGGCCCGGCGGCGGTTGCGGTAGACCGCGAAGTAGTTGTCGATTAGGATCATAGCCGGGGGACGGTCCGGGGCCTCCTCCATTTCGGGGTTCCACGCCAGGACGGTGTGGTGGTGGAGGTCGAGTCTGGCAAGGGACCCTGAAGGCGGTAGGGCGGTAGGACGGTATGGGGGCAGGCTACCGCCCTACCGTCCGACCGACGTCCCGCCATTAGAGGTCCGTAGCTCAATTGGCAGAGCACCGGTCTCCAAAACCGGGGGTTGCAGGTTCGAGTCCTGCCGGGCCTGTTGCGACAAGGCCGCGCCATCGGCGCGGCCTTTGTCGTACAGACCCGCAGACTCGCTCTAACCGTCGGCGCGTCCGCTGCCGCGCACTCGCCGCCGCTTGACGAGTCGGGTCCTTGCCGCGGCCCTTGTCGTTGCGGCCCGGCAGTCTCGTTGACCTCGTCGCTCGCTCGTGCTCGCGACGTCGGTTCGAGTCCTCGAAGGACTTCTTTCGCCCAGGCTATGTCCGCGGCTCGTCGCGTACAGGCACCGACAGTCTCCGCTCTTACCGGGGCTCCGTCTGCTTTCGCGCACGGTGACACCGGTTCGCGACCTGCATTCGAACTCAATCGTCGGTACCCAACGTTTCGTTGCTTGTGCTGCGCCGCTGCGTAACGGCTACATGCAACAGCAGAAGCGCGGTCACGGATTGTCCAGCCACTCCCCGATGCACCCCACGGACTCATGTGCCGGGGTGAGGAAGTCGACTCGCAGAAAACGACCGGGCCGCGGCTGACCCCGGGTCCCTAACCGGAGGCGGCAGGGGAAATGATGATCCCACGCAACTCCACGGTAGGATTCGCTGGGTTGCAGACGCTTTGTCCAACTGGGGTCGCTCCGGCTGTGAACTTGATCGTCATCCCATGAAGCTCGCCTGTTCCATGTCCGACGCCCCGGCCGAGCCCAGGAACGCCACCGATGACTTCCACTGTTTGCCTGATTTCCCAGGTGCCGTCGACCGCGTCGGGCCTGACAGTGACCGCAAGGTGAGCGTGCCCGTTTCCAGTTCTGTTGATGTTGACATCCACGACATTTTCCTCGGAACCATCAACAAGCGGGTTGCCGGTGACCCATTCGTTGCGGTTTCTGGCGCCTTGGACATGCAGTGTACCGCCGGGGGTGATCTTGACGCCATCTGGCGCGAAGCTCTCGCAGAAGTTGATGAAACCCTCGAACTCCGTGCGCGTGGCGGCCGCGGCCGACAGCAGCGGCGAGACGTCCGTCACAGCCGTCGGGCTTGTTGCCTGGTCCGCGCACGCGCCGAAGGCAGCGAGGAACGTCACGGCCGCGAGAATCTGGTAACGCATCTTTACCTCCGTGTTAGGATGTTCAGGTTTGTCACTGCGTGGGGGACCATTTCGAAATGCGACGAGTGGGAGTGCATGCAGGCTCTGCTTCCCCGCAACGACGCGCTCGAAACCATCGGGCGGTGGCTGACGCTGAGCCCTAGCCGGAGGCGGCAGGAGCAATGATCGTCACATGCACTCTCGAACTGGGATTGCTTGGGTTGCACACGTTTTGTCCCTGCGTGTGAAAACCTTCTCCCCTGACCTTGATGGTCATGCCGTGAAGCTCGCCTGTTCCATGTCCGACGCCCCAACCACCCATACCGATTCGCACTTGGTTCCTGATTTCCCAAGTGCCTTCGACTGCGTCGGGCCTGAGGGTGCGTACACCATGAGCGCGGCCGTCTCCAGTGTTGAGGTTGATGTTGGCGTCCCCGACAATTTCCTCGAAACCGTCCAGCAGCGGGTGGCCGAAAACCCACTGGTTCCAGTTTCCGGCTCCTCTGATGTGTAGCGTTCCACCGGGGGTGATTTTGATGCCGTCTGGCGGCGTGCTCCCGCAAGCGTGCACTAAACCATCGACCTCCGTGCGTTGGGCGGCCTCTACCGATAACAGCGGCATTATCTCCGTCACAGCTGTCGGGCTTGTCGACTGGTCCGTGCACGCCCCGACGGCACCCAGGAACGCCACGGCCGGGATGAGAATCTGGTAACGCATTTTGACCTCCGTGTCAGGGATGTTCAGGTTGGTCGCTGGTAGGGACCATTCCGAAATGCGACGCGCGCGGGTCACCGGCTAACCACTCCGACATCGGAAGTAGCACACGATCCTCCGAATGGCTGCGCTACAACTAGCCGGCCGGCTGCGGTGGTTCATTGACGCGGAGTGGTGCCGGGATATTCTTGCGTGGGGCGATCAATTCGTCGTTCTGCGCAGTCAGCCGAGAGTCAACTCCGCCGATGTACCATCTCCGCACGTTGGGAACCGCGCGCTTGGAAGGGCCTAGTGGCCCGTTGGGAGGCAGGGTCGCGCGGCGCCACCAGCTCGCGCTGCTCGCCCAGCTCGCCGTGGCCCGGGGCCACACCCTCACCCGCGACAAACTCCTCGCCTACCTCTGGCCGGAAGCGAACAACAACCGGGCGCGCCATCGGCTGAACGTGGCGGTGCATGAGGTTCGCCGGGCGTTGGGCGCGGACGCGATCGTTTCCCTGGTCGACGATCTACGTTTGAACACGGATGTCGTAACGAGCGATGTTGCCGAGTTCGAGGCCGCGGTGAGGACCGGCGAGTTGGAGCGCGCGGTGGGACTGTATGGCGGGCCGTTCTTGGATGGGTTTCATCTCAGGGGGGCGCGGGAGTTCGACGCCTGGGCGAGCGAGGTGCGGGAGCGGCTGTCGGGTCGCTACGCCAATGCACTGGGGCAGCTGGCTAGCGAAGCGCGGGAGCTGGGCAACGGAGGGAGCGCGGTCCGTTGGTGGCAGGCGCTGGTGGCCCACGAGCCGTATCAGGCCGACGCCGTGAATGGGTTGATAGAGGCGCTGGTGGCTGTGGGTGATCGGGCGGGGGCGCTGGAGGCGGGTAGCGCCTACGCCCGACGAGTGACGCGCGATCTAGCGATGGAGCCAGACGTCAAGGTGGTGGCTCTGTTAGAACGGGTGCGCTCAGAGAATCCGGAACCGGTTGCAGGCGGCACCGCCGTCGTGAGCGGGCCGACGGGGTCGGCGATATCACCCGAGCTCACCGCTTCACGCGTGCAGGGGCGCGACCAGGCCACGGCTCCGCGGCCCGTTACGCGTGGCCGGCAGCTCTGGTCGACGGCTCTGCACAGCCGGTGGATCCGTACGGCGGGTGTGGCGGGAGCGATCGCCATGGTTGCTGTTGGCGCTCGCATGTGGGTACACCAGTCGCAAGTCCGCTGGGCGCGAGACGTGGCGCTCCCCGCCGCGGCCCGACTCGTGGACGAGGGGCGGACGTATGCGGCGTACCGGTTGTTGCGGGAAGCTGAGGCGTACGTGCCGGATGATCCGATCCTCGAGGAGCTGCTGCTCGAATCCGCCACGCGCGTTAGCATTCGCTCCACGCCACCGGGCGCCCAGGTGTATGCCCGCGATTTCCTCGATGAACCGCACGCCTGGGAGCTCCTGGGCTCCACACCCCTGGACGCGGTACGCCTCCCGTGGGGCCACCTGGTGTACAGGATCTCGCTTGAAGGCTTTCAGCCCAGGGAGGGGCTGGTGTTCACGCAGGCTCGGGCGCTGGACTTCTCCCTGCAGCCGGCCAACGAGGCTCCTGCGAACATGGTGCATGTGCCCGGCGGGAACTACGAGTTCTTCAAGCAGCAAGCCGACCTCGACGACTTCTGGATCGACCAGTACGAGGTGACCAACCGGCAGTTCAAGGTGTTCGTCGATCAAGGCGGATACGACAGACGTGAGTTCTGGCCTGAGCCAGTCGTCAACGACGGCACCGACTTTGGTTGGGACGAAACGCGGGCGTTGTTCCTTGACCGGACGGGCCGGCCAGGGCCCGCCACGTGGGAGGTGGGTGCCTACCCTGACGGGCGGGACGAGTATCCGGTCAGCGGAGTGAGCTGGTACGAAGCGGCGGCCTATTGCGCTTCGGTCGGCAAGCAGCTTCCGACCGCCTTCCACTGGTACCACGCAGCCGCTCTGGGTGGGGTAACGGAGTTCGTGCAGTTCAGCAATTTCGATGCGACCGGCCCCACGACGGTGGGCCATCCCCTTCGGCTCGGATTCCATGGCACGTACGACATGGCCGGCAACGTCAAGGAATGGGTCTGGAACGAAGCGGACGACGCCAGGCGGTACGTCCTGGGTGGTGGCTGGCATGAACCCAGCTACCAGTTCAACACTCCCGATGCGCAGCCCCCCACGCGCCGGGAGCCCAGCTACGGCATTCGCTGCGCCAAGTATCGAGCGCCCCTGACTGTGGCACAGACTGCCCCCATCGCGACGCCGTTCCGCGACTACCGACACGAGACCCCTGTGAGTGACGAGGTGTTCGCAGTGTACAAGAGGTTGTACGAGTACGACCGGACACCTCTAGACCCCCAGGTAGACCCTGTGCGCGAGGAGTTCGAGCACTGGTCAGTGGAGCACGTGAGCTTCGCAGCAGCGTACAGCAACGAGCGGGTGCCGGCGCAGCTCTTTCTTCCGAAGAACGCGCGTCCGCCGTTTCAGGCGGTTGTGTGGTTCCCAGGTGGCGCGCCATTTGTCCAGCGGTCTTCGCCTGAGGGATCCTTCGGCGATGCATCCAGGTTCCTGTTCCTGGTCCGGAGCGGCCGGGCAGTGGTGCTCCCGGTTTACAGGGGCATGTACGAACGCCACATCGGGCCCATCTTCTTGCCGAACATTTGGCGCGATCTGATGATTCATGCGGCAAAAGATCTCCGCCGCACCGTTGACTACCTCGAGACGCGGCAGGATATCGACGCACAGAAGCTTGCGTACTCCGGGATCAGCATGGGCGCGGCGGTCGGTCCGATCATGACCGCCGTCGAGCAGCGCTTCCGAGCGAGCATCCTGTTCGGTGGTGGGTTGTACTCCCTTCAGCAACCGCCGGAGGCAGAGGCATTCCATTTCGTTCCCCGGGTCAAAGTGCCGACCCTCATGATCAACGGCCGGCACGACTTCTTCTTTCAGTATGAGACATCCCAGGTCCCGATGCTTGAGTGGTTGGGCACGCCCGACAAGCACCATGCGGTTTTCGAGTCAGGGCACGTGCCGACAGAGCGGCAAGAGGTCATGAAGGAAGCACTGGACTGGCTCGACCGGTTTCTCGGGCCGGTGGCCAGACGCTGAACCATTCTCTGAACAATGGGGAGCATCCGGCCCTTCCACGAGCAAACGCGCATCGCGCCGGAGCGAGGACCTGTGCATGCCAGTTAACAGGCGCAATGCTTCGCGTGGCTTGTGACCGTTCGCTAGAGGATCTTCGTTCGCTGCGTATGGCCTCAGTAGGGACCACTCTTTGCCCGTCCCCCCGGCAGGGCCAGTGCATCGGGCTGCCGGGATCGAGCGTGGATCACTTTCTAAGTTGGGCACATCCTGGGCACATCCACCCGCAGACAGACGCAACCAGACGCCAGTCAGGCGCAAAAGGCGCCCTCATCGCCTCGGCCATGCGCCCTCCCGTCCGCGGGTAGGGTCGAGGTCGCCTACTCGGCGGCGTCGATCCGGTGAACCACCGTACCGGTCAGATCCGCAAACCATTTGCAAACCAACAGGAAGGGACAGGACAGTACGAGAGGGGACAGAACGGGACGAAAGGACCTGCCAAGTCAGTACAGGGAGGGACTAAACGGGACCAGAAGGGACCAGACGGGATGAAGACCACCGAACTCCAAAACCGGGGGTTGCAGGTTCGAGTCCTGCCGGGCCTGTGAAGACAGACGGTAAGACGGTAGGTTGGTAGGACGGTAGGTGCGTCCGGGCTTCCTACTGTCTTTGTCGTTTACCGTCCTACCGTCGTACCGTCCTACCGTCCGTTGCGAGTCCTGCCGGGCCTGTGAGCGCAAGTGCTCATGGTGCTTGCGCTTCTGTTATGGCCCTTTGTTACCCTGGGTGGGCGTCACAGTGGCCTGTGACCGATTGCGTGACGCTCCCAGCATAGAATCCGGCCGAGCCACGCAACTCTCTCTCAGCAGTCCCACTCAGTGCTTGCGCCTCAATCGGTTACTGAATCGGCGTCGATGTGCTCGACACCCCGAACCGGGCACCCGGTTCCGCTGTCGTACGGCTCGCCTCGAATGGAAGGCGTGTTTTGACCTTGCAGCGTGCCCGACGTTGCCGTCGGCTGCAGAGCAGAAGAGCGTAGGGCGCTGCGCCTCCATCTGGGAGAGGCGACCGTCTACGCATTTGAGTTCCGTCCGGTGGCGCAGAGCGGCCCGGCCTAATTCGTCACTTCGGTCCGGCGCTTCGACTACCGGCTATCGCATGGGCGACGCCGTCGGTAGCGGATTCACCACGTCGAGGTGACTCAGAAGCACGAGCTCCCCAGTCGTCGCGACGTTGGTGTAGTCGTACTGGTCGAGGCCGTCGGGACCGACCACGATCGCCAACGGCGGAATGAGGATGACATCGTACGTCTCGTGGGCCGTTTCGAATGCGAGCAGGTCGATGTTCATGGGGTCGGTCACGTCGTAGACCTTGAGCCCGGCCCGGCCGTCGCACACGAACAGCGTGGCGCCGTCAATCCCCAGACCGAAGGGTCCCTGCATCCCGTAGCTTTTGACCAGCAGCGGATTCGCGAGGTCGGTGATGTCCAGGATGTCGAGCTGATTCGCGCCTCCCCCGCACAAGCTTCCCGCCCGCAGTGTCACGTAGGCATAGTCGCCGTGGGCCACCACGGGATCGCAGGCGGTGACGTGTGCAAACGCGGAGAGCTTCGTCGGGTTCTCCGGGTTGGTGTTGTCGTATATGAACATCCCCGTGGTGGATCCAATGAACAGGTAATCCCCGTACGGAAAGATCGTTTCGATACCCCAGCCGACGTCGACCGTGCTCCAGAGACTGGGATTGCTGGGATCGTCAATCCGCACGAGCTGGATGTACGAATCGTGAAGGGCGTACAAGAAGGGTTCGACAATGGTGAACCGGGCCATCGATCCGCCTGTGCCGGTCGCGCCTGAGCGGTTCCCGCCTGTGGGGGCCGCGATATCCCCCCCGCTCTCGAGCCCTACACCAAAGAAGTGGTCCGCGCGCACGCGCTCGATTCCCGTCTGCTCCCATCCCACGACGACGCCGATGCGCTCATCGGGAGTCTCGACTCGGCTGTTGGCGACGAAATTGTCCGCCATCCAGGGTGATGGGGTCTGATACGGAAAAGCGTCTTCTATCCGTGCGACCTCGACGGCATTCAGCGGGTCGGCGATGTCGACCGCGACGAGGTCCACATAGCTGTCGGCGTACAGGGTGGTGCCCTGTATTGCCATGTCGACGTTCCCGGGGATCGGGATGAAGGCAATCTTCTGCGGCGAGGATGGGTTGGTGTTGTCGATGACGTGGATGCCCTTGTAGAGCTCGTTGATGTAGATGTAGCTGTCTTTGACGTAGATCTTGCCGGTGGTGTCGATAGCGACGGGGTCCACCGCCACGACCGGCGTTCGGAGCTCCGCATAACTGAGGTAGACCGGCGAGAACACCGGTACCTCCTGGTACTCTGTGCAACCGGTAACAACGAATCCTGTTGCCGCAACGCAACCAACCGCGGCGAAGACGGCCGACGCCATAAGGGATTTTCGCATTTTCGCATGCTCCATGGTCACGCCTCCTGGCTTTCCGGAGTGACCTGAAGCCTGCTAGTCGGCTCCCGGAGGAGCCTCTCGCAGCCCGTATCACGCCTCATGCAGCAAGCTAGCAAGCTTCGGGTCACTATGGTTCGATTTGAGATTCGCGGTGAGGATTCCGCCAAAGCGCCACCCCTGTTCTCCCAAGGGTCGCTGGTAGCCTGCGTGAAGTCCCCACGTCCGGGTACGAGAGCAAACGGAAGAGAGCGCATGGCGCCTCCCTGCCCGGTGGGCAGCTCCGGCCCCCAACACGCACTCCCCGGGGACACGTGGCCCGCCGCATCACCTTGTATGACCCGCCGCGGCCCCGAAGGGTCACATCACGGCGGGTGATTCATGGGATTCCCCGGGGCTGACCGCCCCGGGTTCAGGTGTGCTTCCCTTGAGCAGCCGGACGCGGGCATTGCTCGGACGCGTACCATAGCCAAGCTCGGTGACCGGTGTCGCAGACTGATCAAGCCCTATGTTGAATGGAGACCGTCACAACTGACGTTTCCTCTGACGTTAGCCCATGCCGTACCCTTCGTTCTGGTGGGTATTGCGTCAGTGAATGACGCCTCTTGACGCCGTTTTGACGTAAGGGTACATCTCCAAAACCGGGGGTCGCAGGTTCGAGTCCTGCCGGGTCTGTGAAGAAAGACGGTAAGACGGTAGGTGGGTAGGACGGTAGGTGCGTCCGGGCTTCCTACTGTCTTTGTCGTTTACCGTCCTACCGTCGTACCGTCCTACCGTCCGTTGCGAGTCCTGCCGGGCCTTTCAGAGCCGGGGACCCATCTCGATCATGGGCACTTAACCGCCCACCTTGCGGCCTGTGGCATCACGGCCATTCTGATGCATTACGACGCCGGTCACCTCCCCCGACTGGTTCTTGGTAAATGTGAACTCCACCGGAGCTGTTCTTGAGTAGAACCTGGTCTCCGACTCGGCGTAGATCCGAGACTTCTCCTGCCCAGCCGGCTGAACCCATAACGTGCCATCCTCGAACGTCACGACGACCGAGAACCGCGACGAAAACTGGTACTCGCCGGTGTACGACACGAGAACGGTCGCGTCGACCTCGGCTTCAGCGCGCTCCGACACGGGACCCTTGCATTCCCGTCCCGACTCGATTTCGCTTTCGATCCGATTGAACTCCATCGCGTAGTTCGACACGTTGTCGTACTTCATCTCTCGCGCCATGTCGTACGCTTTGCTGTAGTTCGCTCTCGACTCCTCTGACCGACACAACACGCGATACGCGTCCCCGAGGTGGTTGAACACCCGCGCCGATCCGGGATGGAGCACCGCGTTGCGCTCCAATTCCCGTACGGCGTCGTCCCAGCGACCTTCCCGCGCGTGCGTGCGCGCGGCGATGTCGGCCACGTCTTCATGCGGTACCACTCGATATCCAAACCGCTCGCTCAGCTCGGCGTAGTGGGCGTCAATCGTCGCCCAGCCTTCTCCGCCGGCTTGCGCCGCCAAGGTCGCGATGTCGGTAAGCTCCCAGCCAGCGAACAGCCAGGTCAGGCCGTCGCGAAGCGCGACATGTGCATCGGCCGAGCCACTGGAGAAGGTTCTGTCTCCACCGTACGACGCGTTCATCGATCCATCTCTACCCACTGCGATCGTGCCGACCGATTCGTGAGGGCCCGCCGTCTGCGCATCTCCCACGAGTATCGTCAACGCGGCCGTGCGGTACTCGGCCGCGACCCATGGCCGCAGCTCGTCAGTGATGAACGCAGAAAAGACAGACCGTTGCGCGGCCGTGGGTGCCGGAGTATGCACGACGATGAGCCCAGGGGCGCGGCCGCGATCGGCCAGAGAACGCGCGACGCCGGAGGCCTGATGCAGCGCAGGCTCACCGTCGAGCACGACCATCACGGGGTACTGACTGGACATCGACAACTCGTATCCCTCGGGCGTCAGCGTCCGGAGCGAGCGCTCCTCGCCGAGAATCGCGGAAGTAATGCTGGCCTTCCGTCCGGGAAGCGACGCCCTCGCGCCCTCGGCTGCGGCTAGCGGGACACCGGCTGCGATGCGACGAGGTGCGCTGGTGCTCCGTCCGCCCTGGTGCAGGACCATGCCATTGACCGCGCCGGCGTCGTCTTTGGCAAACGAGATCTGCGCATTCACGACGCGGGCAAAGAACCTCGTATCGGTCTCGGGGAAGATCGGGAACTTGTTCTGCCCGGTTGCCTGCGCGAAGAGGCCATCGTTCTCGAGCGTGATGGCAATGACGAAAGTCGGTCGCAGCTCGTACTCGCCGACGTAGGTCTCAAGAATGTCTTGGGGGACGAAGACTTCGATCCGATCGGCTACCGGCGTGTCACTCACCGGGATGTCCGGGTTGATCAGATGTAACGCAATGTCCCGTGACGAGATCGGGTAGTTCGCGAGCATGACCGCGCCGACGCCGGCGTCCGGATCGAATCCAACGAACGCGCGGAAGCCCCGCGTGGCGCCCCCGTGGGTGATGATGCGTTTCTCACCAAACCTCATCACGTGCCAGTTGAGGCCGATATCGGTGTTCTCGTCGACGGTACTCCGCACTTGGTACGCATCCCGCATCGACCGTTCGATCTGCGACGTCGGTGGACCGGTGTTGGCGGCCACGAAACGCAACATGTCTTCTGCATTGGACCGTAGAGCGCCCATCGCCGGGAGGTTGGGCCAGTTGCGGTAGGGAGCAGCGAGCCCCATCTCGTCGTGTCCGACCGTCATCCACTCGCGCACCTCACCTTCGACCTTCGTGCTCGTTGTGTGCATCCCGAGGGGATCGAGGATCCTTTCCCTGAGCAGCTGTTCGTACGTTTGCCCGGTGGCGCGCTCGAGCACGTGGCCGAGTAACGCGACCGCGATGTTCGAGTACTCGTACTCGGCGCCGACATCGCGGCGCAGCTCGTGGCCCGAGAGAAACTCGTACAGCATGTCGATCGTGTACGTGGGGTACGCGCCGTCGCCGGTGGGAACCATGTTGGTCGGCATGCGCGTCAATGACGACCGGTGCGTGGCAATATCGAGCAACGTGATCTCGCGTCCGGGTCGGCTCGGGACAGTCACACTGTCAGGCAGGTACTTGGCGATCGGGTCCTCTAGAGCGACCTCACCGCGCGCGACCGCGTCCGCCAGCAGGATCCCCGTAAAGGCCTTGGTGATCGATCCGAGTTCGAAAACCGATTTAGGGCCGAGCGGCCGTGCACCTTCGCCGGCATCACCGTAGTAGACGATTTTCGTCGATCCATCGGCTTCCATGACGCCGAGCACTATCGCCATGCCGCTGTCGGCCTCGACGCGCTTTTCGATGAGTGCGGTCAGGTCCTCAGTCGACGGGAAATGTTGTGCGCTCGCGGCGGCGGGAAGCAGTATCGCGAGCAAGAAAAGGATGGTCAGTCGCGTTCGCTGCATCATTTGGGCGTGTCCGCGTGAGGGGTGTCTGCACTTGAATGTGCGTAGCACCCTTACGCGGTCAAGGCGTTGCGGTTTCGAGGAATTCGACCGAGGGACGGGGCGGGATGAAGGTGAGGCGCAGACTCGCTCTACCCGTCGGCTCGTCCGCTGTCGCGCACTCGCCGCCGGCTGACGAGTCGAGTCCTGCCGGGCCTGTGGAAATAGACGGTACGACGGTAGGTCGGTAAGACGGTAGGTGCCCGCCATGCCCGCCGTCTTTGCTGTTTACCGTCCTACCGCCTTACCCTCCTACCGTCCGTTGGGAGTCCTGCCGGGCCGGTGAGGACAGACGGTAAGACGGTAGGTGGGTAGGACGGTAGGTGCGTCCGGCTTCCTACCCTCTTTGTCGTTTACCGTCCTACCGTCGTACCGTCCTACCGTCCGTTGCGAGTCCTCCCCGGCGCTTGACCGGGTCCGTTCCCGGGCACCACTATCTGACCAACACGCTCATCCCAAGGTGAAGGAGGGAGTCATGCGATGCACGGCCGCTCTACCGGTGCTCTCAATTGTGATGGTCGCAGGCTGCACTCCGCAGCCGGCGATCGATCTCGAGGCAGAGCGCAACGCCCTGATGACTGCAGACCGCGCCTGGTTCGAGGCGTATGCCGCCAGTGAGAACCCGGCGGACGCGTTCGTCGCTCAGCTCGTCGATAACGCTACCTTGCTCCCGCCCAACGCGCCGTTGGCGCAGGGCAGGGAGGCCATTCACGCCGTGATCAGCGACCTCGAAGCCATGCCAGGGTTCTCGGTCACGTGGGAGCCGAACGCGGCCGAAGTGGGAAGCGGTGGCGATCTGGGCTACACGATCGGCAGCTACCAGATGAAGATGGAAGGCCCCGACGGCCCGATGACGATCGACGGCAAGTACCTGACCGTTTGGCAGAAGCAGGCTGACGGGACCTGGAGGGTCATCGCCGACATGTTCAACGCGAACGGTCCCCCGGCGCCGCAGATGTGACCCCAGATCGGCGGGCGCTGGACGCCCGCCAAGCTCTTCGACGTCGTCGCTCGCCCCTGCTCGCGACATCGGTTAATGCTGGGCTTGGGTCGGGTGCTCCTCAGCGGCTGATGGGGCAGGCGCTGAGCCCTCGCCCCCTCATAGCTGCCGCCCTACCGTCCTACCGTTCTACCGCCTTTCGGGCCCGATATTTGCGCCTTTTTGGCAGGCAGGGCGGCGCGGAGCCGCGGCGTGGGGGAACGACTCGGCTCGCCCGATGGTACGATGGCAATCTGCCATACTGGTTGCATGACTCGGGGAGAGGGAGACGTGAAAGGACGCCGGTTTACGCTGGTTCTCGGTGGGGGCGGCATGAAGGGCATCGCCCACGTGGGGGTGCTGCTCGCGCTCGAAAAGCACGCCGCCTTCCCCGTCGAGGTCGTGGGCTCCAGCGTGGGATCGCTGGTGGCGGGCGCCTGGTGTGCGGGCATGCCGGCCGTGGAGCTCCGGAAGCTCGCGCTCGCCCTGCGCCGCCGAGACCTGTTCCGCATCGCGCACCGCGACATGGCGGTCAAGCGCATGCGGTCTCGCGCCATCTACCAGAGTGAGCCCCTCAGGCAATACGTGACGCGCCTGTTCGGAGACATCACGTTCGACGAGTTGAAGCGTCCCCTCCTGATCAACTCGGTCAGCCTCACCACGGGGCGCCAAGTGTTTTGGGGTTCGCCCGGACTCTCCGACATCCGCGTGGCGGACGCCGTGCTCGCGTCATGCGCGCTGCCGGGATACCTGCCGCCCCATGAGATCCGCGGCGAGTACTTCATCGACGGGGCCGCCGTGGCGAATCTCCCCGTGGCGGCGACCACCGCACTCGATCGCGACCTGATCCTGGCGGTCGACGTGGGTTCGACCGCGGCCATTCGTCCGGATGCGGAAACGATGGGCTTCGCTGCGGTGTACGCGCGCGCCATCGAGTTCGGCATCCAGACGATGCGGACTGCCGCCCTGCTGCATTGGAGTCGACCGCCTCTGCTCCTGATCCAGCCGGATATCCGCTACAGCAGCCTGCTCTCGTTCCACTACAACCGCGAGCTCGTGGCCGAGGGCTACCGAGCGACCACCGAGATGCTCGCGGATCCCGCCGTAATTCCGCCACGCGGGGCCTCGGGCGTCTACCCTCGGCAACGGTACGGCGTGCGCGTGATCCGGGAGCGGTGTATCGGCTGTGGGGCGTGCCGCATTCATGGACCGCCCGGGTTGTTCGTCCCTGGCGGCGACGGGAAGGCGGTCGTGACCGAGCCGGTGCAGGTCTGGAACGCCGTGCAGGCGGAGTTCGTCCGACAGTGCCCGACCAAGGCCATCGTGCTGGAGGCCGCCGAGCAGGAACGCGAGTCCGCGGCGTGACGAGTGCACTCCGGTCGTAACCGGGAACTCAGTACCCCTTCCTTCCAGCCAACCGTCCCAGCGCACCACTGCTGACCGCCTCGTGCGGTAGCGGCCTCCCGTCCCAGGCGTACATTTCCCCGCAGCAATCCCAGACTCGCCAAGGAGATCCCATGGGCTCCCGACGCCTCATCCCCACGTTCGCCGTGACGCTCGCCCTCGCCGCCTGCTACCCTGCGGCCGAAGCCCCCGCGCTGTCGGACGAGGACACGGCCGCGATCCAGAGCTTGCTCGACAACTACGTGGCCAACGTGCAGGCGCAGGACTGGACGACGCTCCTCTCGTACTACGTCGACGGCGCCGTTCGGATGCCACCTGACGCACCGATGCAAGCAAACGACGCCGAGATGATGGCGTGGCTCGAGGCGCTCCCACCGGTCACGAGCTTCAGCCTCACGCCGCAGGTCATCGATGGCCGAGGCGACCTCGCCTATGCGCGCGGCGCGTACACACTCGACCTTGCACCGCCCGATGCGCCACCGGTGCAGACGGTCGGGAAGTGGCACGCGATCTATGAGCGCCAAGCCGATGGATCCTGGCTCTGTGTGAGCGACATCTGGAACAGCGACGTGCCGCCGGCCATGTAACGAACGGCGCGAGGGCAGCAAGACGGTAAGGCGGTGGGTGCGGAAATCGCACCTGCCGCCGTGCTATATGCCGTCCTGCCCAGCGACCGTCCTCTCGTCCTGTCGCCCTACCGCCCGCCGACGCCGTGCCTACATTCTGACCACCTTCTCCGGGCATGACCCGCATGGCCGAGTCGGTCTCGTTCAGGCGCAACATCGGGCTCTTCATGGCCGTGATGATCGGCATCGGTGCCATGATGGGGCCGGGGATCTTTGCGCTGCCCGGCGAGCTGGCCCACATGATCGGTCCGCTCGGCATCTTCGTCTATCTGGCGATGGGCCTGGTGACCGTGCTGACCGCCCTCAACTACAGCGAGCTCGGCGCGGCGATCCCACTGGCCGGGGGCGGCTACTCGTTCACCAGCCGCACGCTGTCCCGACCGGTCGCCTTCTACACGGGGTGGTTCTTCTGGATAGGGCACACGCTTGCCTGCGCCATGTATGCCGTGATCTTCGCGCTCACCATTCGTGGGTACTTCTGGCCCGAGGTCAGTCTCCCCCTAGTGGTGGTACTCACCACGGTGGTGTTCGCGGCGGTGAACCTCCGCGGGATGGCCGAGGCCATCAGGATCATCACGGTCATGAACCTGGTCGAGCTGGCCGTGTTGGTGGTCTTTGCCGTGCTTGGCGCCATGCGGGTCGAGCCGCGAAACCTCACGCCGTTGGCCCCGATGGGCTACGGACCGTTCCTGCCGGCGATGGCGCTCATCTACATCTCCTACGTGGGGTTCGAGTTGATCACTGAGGCCTCCGAGGAGATCATTGCCCCGGCCAAGACGATCCCGCGCGCCATTCTCATCACGCTGGGGGTGGGAACCACCATCTATATCGGTGTGGTGTGGGTCATGATGGGTGCCGTTCACCACACGGCATTAGCTCGCAGCGACGTGCCATTCATCTTTGCGGCTGATTTCCTTTTCGGGGCATGGGGACGGTGGGCGGCGGTCGTCGCGACCATCATGGCGAGCCTGTCTGCGTTCAGCGTCACGCTCGGGGCCAGCGCTCGCGTGCTGTATGCGCTCGGCCGCGACGGTCATTTCCCGCATACCTTTGCCACGCTCCATCGACGGTTTCGCACGCCGCACGTGGCGTTGGCCGTGTGCGCAGTGGCGGTCGTGGTGTTCGGATCCTCGGGCATCGTGCGGTTCGTCGCGTCGGTGTCCGACTTTGGCTACTTGATGGGCTTGGGCATCGTCAACTACGCGGTCATCTCGCTCCATCGGCGCATGCCCAACCTCAGAAGGCCATTCAGGGTAGCGTTGTTCCCGGTGGTGCCGATCCTCGGGGTCATATCCTGCTGGATCTTCGTGCCCGCCCTGGAGCTGCGAAGCTTCGTACTTGGGGGGGTGCTCACGCTCGCCGGTGGCGGCGTGTATCTCCTTCGTCCCGCCAACCGGGCCGAGTTTGCCCGCTTGCCACAAGCCCTGACCTATCTGCGTCTGTTATTGCGAGCAAAGTGGAGGCCGCGCATGCGAATACTCATCATCAGCGGCGACCAGCGAGGCCGGAATATCGCCGACCGGCTGCTCGCCCGCGACGAGTTCCGTCTCGTGTTCCGGGCCGCGGAGCACCAGGTCACGTTCGTCGAGGAAGACGAGCGGCGGTGCCGCGAACTGGAGCAGCGCTACAGCGTGCCCATCTATCAGGGTGACGGCACCCGCCGGGAGGTGCTCGAGCAGGTGGGTCTCGGCAACATCGATGTGGCGATCGCCGCGTCCAACGACGACGATCGCAACGTCATCGCGGCGCTCCAGGCCAAGCGGCTCGGGGTGCCGCAGGTGATCGGCATCGTGCAGGACGGTGACTACGTGGCCCTGCTGGAAGACAACGGCGTGGTGGCGATCAGTGCACCGTGGGCTACCGCAGCGATGGTGGAGAACTATCTGGATCGGCCCGGCGTGGCCGAGCTGTTCGAGATCGGGACCGGGGTCGCAAGCCTCGTGGGGGTGATCGTGCCGGAGGGGGCGGCGGTCGCAGAGAAGCGGATCCGGGAGATCAGCATGCCCACCGAATGCGTCGTTGCCGCCGTGGTGCGGGGCAAACAGTTCGTCGTGCCGCGCGGCGACACTGTCATCCATCCCGGCGATCACGTGGTGTTCGTTGGACCCACCAGCGCGGTGAAGAAAGCCCATGACGCGTTCCTGACCGCACGAAGTGGGGCGTGACTCGTGGCTGAGCGTGGCCAAGCGATGCCTCACAGCTCGAAACGGTCCGTGCTGCGTTGCGGGTTCATGATCGGTGGGGTGTTGCTACCCGCGCCGCTGTCGGGCCAAGACTCCGATCAGGCCAGGCGGATCGATTCCGCCCAGGTGGCGAGGGCAACCCTGCAGACGTGGGATGAGCAGTTGCGTCTCATTATTCTTGATCGCGGCGGTAACTACTTCGGACGCACCAGCGACCGCGGTATCCTCCAACGGTTCAATGCCATAGCGGACGACGAATACGAGCTCGACCTGATTTCCTATGGGTTCTCGCTCTTGGAAGACTATGAGTGGTTCCAGCGCGGCCAGGGTGCTCGCTACTGGGGAGGGAGCATCAACAAGCTCCGTGTGGTGCAAGAGGCAACGGTTGCGGCAGCGGTGGATCTGAGCCCGACGTGGACCGCCGATGTCAGGATCAATCATCAGGCCACGCTGCAAGGCAACCGAAGCACCGTGCGTCTCGGAGCCCGGAAATCCCTGTGGGCCGGTCGCGCGCACGTCTTCGGAACCGGGGTCATCAGTGCGCTGAAGCCGGAATCCGATGTCGAGATCGGCGTCCTGCTCCATCCGAGGGAGGGCACCCGCATCACCGTTGCCCTCGCAGCGCTCGACGTGTTCAACGACCTCATCTACGAGACCCTGGGCGTCGGGACCGGAGTATCTGACTCCACGCTCAGCTACACCACCCAACCGTTCGCGCCTCGACTCGCCGTGGACACTCGGATTGGCCCGTTTCGCTTCGAGGCGTACGCCTTGGCAGTCACGCCCACGACACTGGTGGTTGAGCGACAATCGATGCCGGGAGAAGGGTTCGCCCAGGACGAACGTTTCGCTTATGCCGGTGGTCTGGGGGAGTGGGAACCGTCCGGGAGCACGGCAGTCGGGGGCTTCGCCACCTGGGTTCGAGCACGAACACACCGCAGACCGCTGGAGCTGGGCGCACCGGAGGACGCCTTCGATCTAACGGAGGCCACGACACAGCTGGGAGTCCACGGTATCCACTTGTTCCAGGACTTCGCGGCCGAGGCGTGGATGGCTAGGGTGTGGCGCACTGAGGATCGGCTCCGACCGGACACGACCGTGGCTGCAATGCTCGACTACGAGGATCGGGCGTGGGTCGGGCGCTCCCAGGTGACCTACCGGCCGTCCACAGGATTTCGCGCCGGCGTGGGGCTCGAGTTCACGGCCCGCCAGGTCGTTGGCGAGGACCGAATGCCATCGCGTCGAGACCTGCACAAGAACAACTTCCGTCTGCGATTGGAACTCGGGTGGGCGTTTGACCGCAAAGCAGCCGTTTTTGCCGGAGCCGGCTTCGAGCTGGATAGCGACCTTCGCGCCCCCTCCGAAGGAACGTTCGACGGGGGCCACGCCCGCTGTGTACTGTATTTCTGAGTTATCCTGACTGGGACTGTGCCGCGTGCGTCTGGGCCGAAACGTTGGCGCGGTACGGGGGTACAGGTTGGGTGCCGCGTCGCGAGACGAGTTCACTCTCGCTAGCTTGCGGCATCTTTCAGCGGAGATCGGGTCTTCCGTTTCTCGACGGCGACCCCCCAAACCCGAGGAGTGGGACCGTGAAGCGTATCGTGGCAGTAGTGGCCATATCGGCCCTGACGGTGGGGCTCGTGGGCTGCGCCTCCAGGGCGCAGACCGGGGCGATCGTTGGTGCCGGCGGAGGAGCCGTCGTGGGGGCGGTCATCGGCAAAGCGGCCGGGAACACGGCGGCTGGCGCCGTGATCGGAGCGGCCGTGGGTGGCGCTGCCGGTGCAATCATCGGCGGGTACATGGACCGCCAGGCAGCGGAGATGGAGCGGGACCTCGAAGGCGCCCGTATCGAGCGGATCGGCGAAGGCATCAAGATCACGTTCGCGGGCGGGATCTTGTTCGACGTCGATCGCGCTGACGTCCGGCCCGAGGCCCAGACCGAGCTCGTGAAGCTTGCTGGTATCCTGAACAAGTACCAGGACACCAACATTCTCGTCGAAGGGCACACGGACGCCACCGGACCCGAGGACTACAACATGAACCTGTCGGTTCGCCGAGCGTCGTCGGTGGCCACGTTCCTCGCAGTGCAACAAGTGGAGCGCGGGCGGCTGAGCGCCGTCGGATACGGCGAGCTGCAGCCCATGGCCACCAACGAGACCGCCGCTGGCCGACAGCAAAATCGTCGTGTGGAAGTGGCGATCTGGGCGAATGACAAGCTCAAGGACGCGGCGAGACGTCAAGCAACGCAGTGAGGACGGAACAAACATGGTAGGGCTGTTTGGACGTCGCCGGTCGCCAATACGCACGCTGGCCGCCGCCCTGATTGCGCTCGGTGTGCTGGGGTACCGGCTGCTGACCCGCACGCCCGATACTTCCACCACCGGCTTTTGGGTCGCCGTGGCCTTGGCCGCAACCCTGCTCGGCGTGGTCGTGTGGGTGGTCCTCTCGGCCCTGCGGGGCCGAGCGAGCGGCTGAGGATGGTTGTGCCAGGCCAAGAGCCTCGCGTGCCCGAGCCAGATCGGTTTGCCTATTCGGCACTGCTCGATGCGCTGCCCGATGCGGTGGTCATGGTGGACCACGGCGGCCTCATCGTCGAGTTCAACGCCAGAGCACAGGGCATGTTCGGGTATGCACGCCACGAGATGGTCGGCGAGCCGGTCGAGGTGCTGATGCCCGAGCGCTTCCGTGACCGACACGTCGCCGACCGCGGGGGATACGTGAAGTCCCCGTTCGTGCGACCGATGGGTGTCGATATCGAACTGCTCGGCCGACACAAGGCCGGGCACGAATTCCCAGTGGAAATCAACCTGGCGCCGTTCCAGTCCCCGCGAGGCCCACTCGTGGTGACAGTGATTCGGGTGGTGTCGGAGCGGAGAACGCGAACGGGATAGCGACCCGCGCACTCGCCCTCACAATCCCAAGCATCACAATTCCGCTTGACGAATCGGACGAGATCCCTAGCTTGGACAGTACGTCGGGTGGCAGTTTCCCAGGGCCGTGTGGACGGACGGCCTGAAGCGAAGCGATACGTTCGGAGCGCCCGACGGAGCGGCCCTGCGGGAGGGGACAATCGCGGGGCCGCTATCTTTTCAGCCCGCGTCTGGTCAATCCCGGCCTATGCGTTATTGTGTCGGGGTAGCCACCCGGAGGCGGCCGTGCGCCACGTCCCCAACCCCTTCAGGCTACGCGATCAGCGCCTCCCGACGCTGCCACTCGCGATCGGCGTATTCGTCTTGTGCGTCATGGCCTTCTGTGCCGCGTGCGGAGAGCCACCGAGCGCCCCTGCGGCGGGTGGTCCGCCGATCGCCTCGGTCCGCGTCACGCCCGACAGCGCAATCATGTTGGAGGGCACGCGTCTTCGCTTGGCCGTGTCGGTGCGCGATTCGGCCGGATCTGAGCTCGTCGGGCGCCCGGTCTCCTTTTCCTCGCTGTCACCGCACATCGCCGCAGTCGCGAGCGACGGACAGATCGAGGCTCGAACACTGGGCATTGCACGGGTCGTCGTTGAAGCGGGAGGGTTGAGCGACACGGCCACGATCGCTGTCCGCGTGCTGTTTCGGACCGTCAGTGCCGGCGCCGGGCATACGTGTGCCGTGAGCTCCACGCATCGCCTCTATTGCTGGGGCGATGGGGGGCTGGGGCGGCTGGGTGATGGGACGGATCGGTCGTCGCCCGTCCCGGTCGCCGTCAATGCCGACGTCCGATTCCAGGCAGTGAGCGCAGGCGGCGATGCCACATGCGGCTTGAGTGGGGTGGAAGCATACTGCTGGGGCAACAACGGGGCGCGGCAACTCGGCACGGGCACCAAGCCCGGGATGTGGACGCCCGCCCGGGTCGCTGGCGGGCACGCGTTTACGACCGTCGCCATTGGCACCCTCCATGCCTGCGGGCTCTCGGTGACCGACCGCGCATACTGCTGGGGAGCGGATTGGGCCGGCCAAGTCGGAAACGGGCCCCCTCCATCGGGGCTAGCGCCTCTCGCGGTGATGGATGAGGAAGCGTTTACCGCAATCGCGCTGGGATGGTTGTTCACCTGCGGGATCGCCAGCGACGGGACTGCACGCTGTTGGGGCTTCAACGACCGGATGCAGCTCGGTGTCCCGACGGTGGTCGAGTCGTGCGTGTGGCCAAACGGCACACCGGCGCCGTGTAGCACGACCCCGGTCGCCGTGACGGGTGGCCGATCGTTCGTGTCGGTGGTGGCCGGGCGCGAACACGCATGCGGCCTGGATGCCGACGGCCAAGCGTGGTGTTGGGGTGGCAACGCGTTTGGCCAGCGGGGCGACGGTACCACGCAAGTGTCCCCGGATCCGAGCCCGGTCGTGGACGCACCGGCGCTGGTGGCGTTGACCGCCGGCGACCGGCACACTTGCGGCCTCGACGTCGACGGCCGGATCTGGTGCTGGGGTTACAACGGCCGAGGGGCACTCGGAACCGACGCAACGTTCGACAGTTGCGATGGGGGGCTGTGCAGCACGAGGCCCGTCGTCGTGCAGACGGACCTCCGCTTCTCCGCCGTGAGCGCAAGCGCCGGCCTCCACGGTTCGCACACGTGTGCCGTGAGCCGCTCGGGCCAGACGTACTGCTGGGGGTCGAATGGGGTTGGCCAGCTCGGTGCGGCGTACCGTGGTGGGATCAGCTTCGAGCCACTGCGCGTGTTTGGGCAGCCCACGCTGGATCCAGAACCGTGATCGGCCGCAGCGCACGGTGCTGAAGTGGGGCGCTCGGGGCCACGGCCGCGTGAGGGTCGACTGATACCGAAGATCTGCGTTTCGCTGTAGACTTGGGGATGCCGCATCCCTGTGCGAGTGTTCGGGTATGGAATGAGGGCCGACTCGCCAGGATGTCCCGTCCTACTCCATCGGAGGTACCCATGCACGCCCGCACGCCCCTGCTCGCCGCGTCACTCGCCATGATGGTCTTCGCGGGATGCGGGGACGACGTGGCCGGCAACGTGACGCAAGACCTGAGCGGGAACTATTCGTTGATCTCGTTCGCCTTAGGCACGCCGGCGGGGATCGTCCAGGGTGCCACTGGGACCGTTGCCCTCACCGCGACGAACTACGTCGCGTCGTTCACCATTCCGCAGCTGCCACCCGACCCACCGGAGGTGGTGGACGACGAGGGCACGTACACCGCGATCGGCTCGGCCACCTCGGGGACCTGGACGCAGCAGTCCACTCTCGACCCGAACCTGCAGTACGCCGGCACCTATGCGGTCGATCCGGCGACGGACCGACTCACGCTCGACACGACGACGTTCGGCGTTCGCACCATCCTCGTCCTTCAGCGGAACTGATCGCGTGACCGACCGCCGAACTCGGAGAGCCGTGGCATGACTGCTGGCATCGGTCGAGGTGGTCGGGGCTGGGCCGTCGTTCTTGCCGTCGCCGGCCTCGCTGGTCTGCCTGCGGCAGGGCTGGCGCAAACCGGAGTGATCGCCGGCATCGTTCTGGAGGCCGGATCGGGTACCCCCCTCGAAGGTGCCACGGTCGTCCTGCGCGGCACGCCCCTCAGCACGGTGACCGACGCCCGCGGACGGTTTGCGTTCGGCCGTCTCGAAGGGGGCCGCTACACGTTGCTCGTCGCCGCCATTGGCTTCGCCCGAGACAGCCAGCCCGACATCGTGCTTCCCCATGGCGAACGACGAGAAGTCTCGCTCGCCCTGCGGACCGAGGCGCTCGTGTTGCCGGAGTTCGTCGTTACGGGGACTCGGAGCGCGGAGCGGAGCGACGAGGCGATGGCCAGTATTGCCGTTCTTCCCGCTCACGACCTGGTGAACCGCAACGTCACCACGCTCGACCAGGCGCTGGTCTACGTTCCAGGCGTCACGTTCAACGGCAAGAACCAACTCGACATTCGAGGTGCCGCGGGGTACGCACGGGGAATTGGAAGCCGGGTGCTGATGCTGCTGGACGGACACCCCATCCTCAGCGGCGACGGCGGCGAAATCGATTTCATGAGCATTCCGCTCCTCGATCTCGAGCAGTTGGAGGTCGTCAAAGGCGCGTATTCGGCTGTTTACGGCAGCAACGCGCTCGGGGGCGTCGTCAACCTGATCACCGCTCCGGTAGGCAGCACACCGGAGACCGTCGCGCGGGCGCATGTCGATGCGTACACCTATCCATCCGAGTACAGCTGGGCCGATGGGATGCAGGGGGCGTTCGGGTTTGGGCTGCAGCACTCACGACGAGTGGGCAACGTGGGCCTGCGCGTGTTCGCCGGCCACGAGCGCACCGATGGCTACAAGGAGAACGGCGATTCGCGGCGGTGGATTGGAAGGCTGAAGCTCGCGTCGGCGGCCGACGCCGATCACCCGTGGGACCTCTATGGCGTGTACAGCCGGGAACGTGCCGGGGAGTTCTTCACCTGGCGATCTCCGGACGAGCCGTATCGTGTCCCAGCCGTCTACGTCGGAGATCACACCCTCGAGCACCGGTTGGTGACCGGGGCGACGATCACGCCCCGCGCTCGTACGTCGCACCTCGTCAAACTCAGTCCGTACTTCAACGTTACGCGGATCGAGAACGTCTTCACCGACAACGATGATTGGCACACCGCCGTGAAGCCCGGCGTGACGGCGGAGGTCGCGTGGTATGCCGGGGATCGGCACGCGCTCCGGTTCGGTGCGGACGGCGCCCATACGTGGGTGACCTCGAACTTCCTCGGCGCGCCAACGATCCGGGACGTGGCCGCGTTCGCCCAGGACGAAATTCAGGTCACGAGCCGGCTCAAGGGATCGCTCGGCGTGCGTCTCGATCACCACAAAGCCAATCTCGGTGCGTCTGAATGGGCGTTGAGTCCCAAGGTCGGTGCGTCGCTGCGCGTGGGGAAGGGAACCACCCTGCGGACGTCCGTCAGCGCGGGCTATCGGGCGCCGAGTGCGATCGAACAGTTCGTGTCGTCTCAGCAGTTCGGTTTTCGCGTGATCCCCAACCCGACCCTGACGGGTGAGCACGCGTGGTCGGCCGAACTCGGCGCCACGGTCCGTATTCTCGAGGAGCTTCGGGTCGACGCGTCCGTGTTCGGGAGTATCTATCGGGACTTGATCAGTCCGGCGCCCGCGCCCGGGCAAACGTTCGTGTTCCAGTTCCGCAACGTGTCACGGGCGCGGGTCGCAGGGCTCGATGTCGGGCTGCACGCGCAGCTCGTCCCGTCCCTGCTCGACGTGCAGGCCACCTACCTCTTTCTGGACACCGAAGATCGCGATACGGGATCACCGCTCCCCTACCGGTCCCGCCACAATGCGACGGGGACGCTCAACCTACTCGGCGGCCTGGCCGGCGTGGACCTGCGGTTCCGCAGTCGGGTGGAGGGCGTGCTCGCTTTTCCGCTGGACCCGCGCTCGGACGTCACCGTGATCGACCTGCGGGTCGGGTATCGCGCGCTCAACGTGCTGTGGCAACTCAAGGTGGCAAACCTCTTTAACCAGTTCTACGTCGATGTGCAGGAGCGGAACCCGGGAGCGCCACGGAGCATCGCCATCACGGCGGTGCATGGGCTCTAGGCGTTCCCAGAGGCGCGCGACGTGAAAATCGCCTTCATCGGTACCCACGGCGTCGGCAAGACGACGCTGTGCTTCGATCTCGCGGCGCGGCTGAAGCGCTTGGACCTGGGCGTGGACATCGTCAAAGAGGTCGCGCGCGGCTGTCCGCTCCCGATCAACGAAGACACGACGCTGGACGCGCAGGCGTGGATCCTCCACACCCAGATCGCCCAAGAGATCGCGGCGGGCACGCAATATGAGGCCGTGATCTGCGACCGGTCGGTGCTGGACAACTATGCCTATCTCGTGCATCGGCTCGGTCGACGACCGGAGTACGACACGCTGGTGCGGACGTGGGTCGGAACCTATAGCGGCCTCTTCAAGGTCCCGGTCATCCAGGAGCCGTCGTTCGACGGTACCCGTGCCGTGAGCCGCGCGTTCCAGATGCAGATCGATGGTGTGATCGACCACCTGCTCGATGCGTTCGGCGTTCCGTCGCATCGGCTCGATCCGTCCAGCCGGCCCGCCTGGGTGGAGGACGTACTCCGGGCGCTGGGCCTTCCCCTCGAACCGCCGCAGATCGACCTCTTCTCGGTCGTGCACAGCGCAACCCCCGAAGGCCCGGAGCGGAATCCCCACGGGCGCTGAACCCGACTCCCATGCGGTTCCCGTTCCTCCTGCTCACCTCGCTCCTCGCCGTCACTGGGACGCTGGAGGCGCAGTTCGTGCGCGGGACCGTGCGCCACGAAACCACGGGGGTGCCGCTTGGCGGCACGTTCGTCGTGCTCTTGGACGCGGACTCACTCGAGGTCGCCCGCACGATCACCGATCCCCTGGGCCAGTTCGCGTTGGCTCCCCCCCGCGCGGGTCGGTACCGGCTCCGTACCGAGCGAATCGGGTTCCGCAGCCTGGTCTCGTCGGACATGGCACTCGATGACCGTCCCCGATCGCCCGTCGACCTCCGGATCGCACCGATCGTGATCCGACTTGCCGCACTCATGGTCAGCGGTGAGTCGCGCGAGTGCCGCATCGTAGGCGATCAAGCGCTGGACGTCCTGTCGGTGTGGGAGGAGGCCCGCAAAGTGTTGCAGGCCGTGGCGTGGTCCGACCTCCAGGAGCAACTCGTGTACGAAGTGGAACGGTTCGAGCGCTCCTACACGCCATCACTGGCGCTGGTCCGGGAGACCCGCACCACGACGCCGTCGCGACACGTGTTGCCGTTTCGCAGCCGCTCCCCACGAGAGCTCGACGAAGGCGGCTACGTCATCATCGAGGAGGACAGCGTCGTCTACGAGGCGCCGGACGCCGAGGTGTTCTTCTCGAATCCGTTTCTTCAGCACCACTGCTTCGCGCTCGACGAGGCGATTCAGGATGGGCGTCGTGTTCTTGGGTTGCGGTTCGAGCCGGTGCGGGGTCGCACACGCCCCGACGTGAAGGGCGTGTTCTGGGTCGATGCGGAAACGGCGGCGCTGCAGCGGGTCGCGTTTACCTACGTGAATGTGGGTGCGTGGCAGCGCGAGCGTGGGGCTGGTGGTGAGGCCGAGTTCGTCCAGCTACCCGACGGCCGGTGGATCGTGAACCGCTGGTGGATTCGTATGCCGCTCGTGGTCCAAAATCAGACCCTGAAGGGGCCGGTGTGGGACTTGGTGCAGGCGATCGCTGGCTACGAGGAGGAGGGGGGCGTGGTGCGCCGAGTCTACGCCGGCGACGGGCGCCTGCTGTACGCTCGGGACCGCACCACGGTACGTGGGACGGTGTTTGACAGCACGTCGGGGCACGGGTTGACGAACGCGTTCGTGCGGCTCGCCGGCACCGACCACGTGACCATCACGCAGGCAGACGGGAGCTACTGGCTGCCCGGTGTTTCGGAAGGCCGGTATTCCGTGACGGTCGACCATCCGCGGGCCGCCCTCTTGGGGGTCATGCCCGAAGCAGAGGTCTCGCTGGGCAGTGGCGGAGAGGAGCGGGTGGACCTAGCCCTGCCCTCGGCCCCGACGCTGGCGCGTCGCCACTGCTCGGACCCGTCACGACGCGGAAGACTCGGGTTGCTGGTGGGGCGGGTGCGCGATGACGCGTCGGGGATGGAGGTAGCGGACGCGACGGTGCAGGTCGTCTGGCTCATTGGAGACGCGGCCGAGCCGCGCGAGCGTCGTACACAGACGCCAACGGACTCCACGGGTGCCTACCGCCTGTGCGTGCCGAGAGGGGCGCCGCTCTCGGTCGAGTTGTGGGCTGACGACCAGCTCCTGGCTGCCACACCGGCACTCGTGGGTGCGTCGGGACTACTCGTTGCCGATCTCACCATCCGCGACCCGAACCGACGACCGAACTGACGGACGCGGCCGCCGCGCGGGCCGTCGTCGGCCGTGGATCACTGTGGCACCGCGACGCCGCTTCCCGCGATCACATCCAGATACGACCGATACGCCCCGGCTTCGGCGCGTACCACGAATTCATCCATCGATTGCAGGAGTTGCACGCTCAGATAGCCGGGGACGGCCTCTGCCGGTGTGAAGCCGAAGTTGCGGCGGAAGTAGCTCCGCAGGATCACCGAGTGCTCGTCCCTGGGCAGCTGCGCCACGTTCCGTGCAAACCGCTGGAACGTTCCATCGCGCATCAGGTACAGCTCGACGTTCGACGTGTAGAACACCGATACGGTGAGCCCCCGCTGTGCGAGGAGGTCGGCGATCGCGGGCAGGGCGTGCTCGCCGGCGAAATCCCCCACCACAGGAATGATGCGGTCCCGCGTCTGAAGCGCCTTGACGATGTGAAACGCCGAATCCGACGCGAGGTAGCTTACCTGCCGCCCGACACCGTCCGTTTCTGCCATCAGCTCGCGAAACGTCGGGTACCCAGCTCTCGGCGGTCGCCCGTGACTTCGGAAACGCAGGTCCAGCCCTTCCCGTATGAATTGTCCGTGAAATCGGCGTATCGTCGCGACGTCGGCGTCCGAGAGCGACATACCGAACCGCCTGACCGTCGCCGTGACGGTGTCGACGGCCTCCGAGGCCGTGGTCGTGTCCGTGCCGACCGAGTCGACGTACGCGGCGAGTGCATCCACGCTCGCGGAGGTCCACCGGTGGAGTTCGGTGGGGATCGAAGCGCCGAACAGCAGGCAGAGGTAGTCGAGCCGGGTGCGGGCCACCGCGAACAGCGCCTTGAACATCAGATGCTGCAGCAGGTTGTCGCGCCGAATGTCGACGATGAAAGCGATGTCGGGCTGCACCGCCGCGATATAGGAGAAATTCTGGTCGGGTCCCACACCGATGTATGCAGCACCGCGCACCAATCGTGCGTCCAGCTTGTCCACGACGTGCAGATAGGATCGCTCGTTCGAGATCAGGTTGTCCGTGTCGAAGTAGCCCCCTGGTTCGGAGAGGCGTTCGACGAGCCGCGCGAACTCGGTGCCACGTGCCTGTTGCGGCCGATCGCCGCGCGCACCGGTGCCACAGGCAGCCAGGCCGGCAAGCGCAAGGACACTCACCCACGAGGTGCGCAATCGTCGGCGGGGAGAGAGGAGACGGGAGTGAATGGCGAAGCTCCAGCGAGAGGGTCGCGACGGTCCGTCAGTCTAGGACTCCGGCCGCGCCTCGGCAAGGCATCCGGATCGTGGCAGTCGGGCGACCCTTGCCGCCACCTGGCCCGACGTGGAGTATCGGAGGGCCGATCGCGGGCGACGTCGGCCGCAGCGCTGGGATGAGGACGATCACGTCGTGGAGGATGCCCATGTCTCGATACCTTGCGGTGGTGCTCCGTTCCCTTCGGGTAACGACACCCACCGGCCTCGGACGATGCCTCGTGCTGCTGCTCGCTGGCGTGCTGCCAGCCGTCGCGGCGGCGCAGGACGTCGACCTCGCAGCCCTCGACCGCTATATCGCGGACGCCGGACGGGACTGGCAGGTTCCTGGATTCGCGGTCGCGATCGTCAAGGACGACTCGGTAGTCTTGGCGACCGGGTATGGCGTGCGCGAGCTGGGCAAGACCGATCCGGTGGACGAACATACGCTGTTTGCCATTGCCTCCAACACGAAAGCCTTTACGGCAGCGGCGCTTGCCAAGCTGGTCGATGAGCGGCGGATCGCGTGGGACGACCATGTCACCGACTACCTGCCCTACTTCCAGCTCTATTCCCCGTACGTGACGGCGGAGATGCGGGTTCGCGACCTCCTCTCCCATCGGAGTGGACTCGGTACCTATAGCGGTGATCTCCTGTGGTACGGCACCTCGTACTCCCGCGAGGAGGTGCTGCGACGCGCCCGATACCTGAACCCGGCGGGCGCGTTCCGTGCGGATTACGGCTACTCCAATCTCATGTTCCTCGCCGCCGGCGAGATCGTGCCCGCCGTGACAGGCCGCAGCTGGGACGAGTACATCGAGTCGGAGTTCTTCGCGCCCCTTGGGATGGTCCGGTCCGTCACGTCGGTCGACAGCCTGACCCACCGCACCAACGTGGCCACGCCTCACGGGGAGCAGCGCGGACGCCTCCAGACCTTTCCGTGGTACGGCTGGGACAACGTTGGTCCCGCGGCGAGTATCGTCTCGAGTGCGAGCGAGATGGCCCGATGGCTGCGCCTACAACTCCGTCGGGGCACGGTGGACGGCAGGACGTACTTCAGTGAGGAGGCCGCACGCACGATGTGGACGCCGCACATGTCGTTTACCGTGAGCCGCTCGGCTGAAGAGCGGTATCCATCCACGCACTTTCGCGGATACGGCCTGGGGTGGGGGCTCATGGACTACCTGGGACGCAAGGTGGTGAGCCATGGGGGTGCGTACGACGGGATGTATTCGCGGGTGGTGCTGGTGCCCGAGGAGCAGCTCGGCATCGTCGTGCTCACCAACTCCATGACGAGCCTGCCGACGGCCGTGGCCTATCGAATCCTGGATGCCTACCTCGGTGGGGCAGAGCGCGATTGGAGCGACGTGTTTTTACGCGACGCGGAGCGGGATCGGCAACGCTGGGCCGCCCGCTGGGGAGCGTGGGACGACGCGCGCCTCCCCAACACGAGCCCGTCGCTGCCGTTGGATCGCTACTCGGGGACGTATGGGGGGCCGCTCTACGGGGACGCCGTCGTGGCGGTAGAAGGGGGCAGTTTGGTCGTCCGGTTCGTTCCGAATCCCGATCTCGTGGGCGACCTCACCCATTGGCACCACGACACGTTTCAGATCAGCTGGCGACGCGAGTTCCCGTGGTTCGGTCGGGGCTGGGTGCAGTTCGTGATCGATCGGACCGGCGAGGTCGTGGAAATGCAGGTGGACGTCCCCAACGAGGACTTCTGGTTCACGGAGCTGGAGTTCACGAAGCGACCGTAAGACCGTCAGAAGTCTCGCTTCTTCATCTCCGAGAAGAGCTTCTGTGAGCCGTCGTCCTCCTCTGGCTCGTCGGGCAGCGTGTCGTCGAATCTGCGTCGCCTCTTCGCCTTGGTCTTGGCGACCTTCGCGGCATTCCGCCTCGCCAGCGCCTCCAGTTTCTTGTCGTCGCTCTTCGACATGCGCATCGGCTCCATCTCACGGTACTGACCACTAGGGACGCCCGTCCCACTGCAAGCTGGCGGGCGGCTGCGCGGGACGCAAGGCGCCACGGCGCCCCCAGGCGGCGTCGTTCCTGGGAGCCGGGTTGCCTGGGGTCACCTCGCTCTCCATACTTGCTTCGGAGACGACGACGTGCCGTGCCGATCGGGCCCCCCCGCCCCATCGCTCGACGAACCGTGACACCATGACCGACTTCCTGCAGACCCTCCAGGCTGCGCTCCCCGAGCGCTATACGCTCGTGCGTGAGCTGGGTCGCGGCGGCATGGCCACCGTGTTCTTGGCGCGCGAGCGACACCCCAACCGCCAGGTCGCGATCAAGGTGCTGCAAACGGGGATCACCCTGCAGCTGGGACGGGAGCGATTCCTGCGCGAGATCGATCTCCTGTCCAATCTGACGCATCCGCACATCGTGCCGATATTCGCCGCCGGTGAAGCCGACGGTTTGCTGTACTACGTGATGCCGTTCGTCGAAGGGGAGACGCTGCGGCAGCGGTTGGCGCGGGACGGAACATTGCCGCTGTCGACGGCGCTTCGGATCACCGCAGAGGTGGCGGAGGCCCTCGAGCACGCGCACCGCCGCAACGTCGTCCATCGCGACGTCAAGCCGGAAAACATCCTGCTGCACGACGGCTACGCGCTCGTGACGGATTTCGGCGTGGCACGCGCCATCTCGGAGGCCGGTCCGGATCTCATCACCGAGTCGGGGATTGCCGTCGGCACGCCGGCGTACATGAGTCCCGAGCAGGCGTCCGGCGTGCGGGACATCGATGGCCGCACGGACATCTACGCCTTGGGCTGCGTGCTGTACGAGATGCTCACGGGGGAACCGCCGTTCGGCAAGGGGACAGCACACGAGGTCCTGGCCCGCCATGTCACGGAACCGGCACTGCCGATCCGGGTGCACGCGCCTGGTGTCCCCGTCGAGATCGAGGACGCCCTGCAGAAGGCGCTGGCCAAGCGCCCCCCCGACCGGTTCCAGTCAGCGACGGAACTGGCGGAGCTGCTGACCGTGTTGCGGAGCAGCCTGTCATCGGCATCCATCATGCTGCTCCCGATCGGCGGCCGGTTCGCGTCACGCCTCGCGCGCGGTGGGTGGCGTACGGTTGCCGGGGGGGTGCTCGCGGCCGTGCTCGTCATTGGCGGCACGTGGCAACTGTCGCGGCGGTCGGGCGTGTTCCTCCCCGTGGATCGAGGCACGTATGTCGACTCGGTGTCGGTGATGCCACCGGAGAACCTCACCGGCGATCCAATGCTGGATCGGCTCGGCGATGCCCTGACCTACGACGTGATCAGTGGGCTCAACAGGATTTCCGAGCTCAAGGCCTCCGCCTATGTGTCGGTCCGCGCCCAGGAGCGGGAATCGCTGCAGCTCCGCGAGCTGGCGCGACAGCTCGGGGTGCGCCTGGTGCTGGTGCCACACTTCCGGCGTGTGGGTGGTCGTCTCCGGCTCGAGGCCGAGCTCGTCGAAGCGGAATCGGGACGCCTCGTCGGGAGCCGGTCGTGGTGGATTGTGACGCGGAACGAAGCAGAGTTGCTGGGCGAGTTGGGCTCGGGCATGGTCGATCTCATCACCAGTAGTGTCGGACTCGGTGCGCGTCCGCAGCTCGCGATTCGGACGGGGCCGGCCCAGGAGCAGTATCTCCTCGGCAAGCATTGGCTGGGGCGCCGGACACCGTCGGGAGTGCGGCGGTCGATCGCCCACTTCCAGAACGCGATCCGGCTCGATTCGACGTCGGCCCCGGCATTCGAAGGATTGTCCAGTGCCTACATGTTGGCACTCTTCTATCGGTACGACATCGGCCTCGACGGCTACGACATTGCGGGTCGCGCCCTCGCCGCCGCCGAACGCGCCGTCCGCCTGGATCCCACCTATGCGCCAGCCTACGCCGCCCGAGGATACGTGACCAGTCGCGCCTTCGGCTCGACACGCGACGCCGCGCGTGACTTTCGCCGCGCCCTCGAGCTCGAGCCGAACTCAGCGCAGTCGGTCGGGTGGTCGGGCGCCGTGTTGCTGGAGCAGGGCAGGGAAGACGAGGCACTCCTGGCCAGTCGCCGCGCCATCGATCTGGACCCGCTCTCGCCGGCGCGACGGCTGAGTCTCGCCTACGCCGCATTCCCCTTGGGACAGTACGAGGTGGTCATCGAGGAAGCGCGCCGGGCGACCGAGCTGGAGCCCGAGCTCACGACCTCGCGGGCGTTGGAGGGCCGGGCCCTGCTGTTGAGCGGGCGAGCCCAGGAGTGCGTGACGCTGGAGCTTGGCCCACACGAAGGCGTGCGGGCGGCATGTCTGTGGTCACTGGGCCGCCGTGGGGAGGCCCAAGCGATCGTCGATTCGCTCACGCGTTTCGTGCGCGCGGGGCGCGCCGACTCGGTGTACACCGACGTGGTGCGAGTGGAAGACCTCGCCTGCTACTATGCTTGGGCCGGTGAGCGGGAGCGCGCTCTTGAATGGCTTGCGGAGGCCTACCGGCTCTCACCCATCGGGGTCGACCATCGCGTACTGCAGTCCGCGCTGTTCGACCGTCTGCGCCGGGAACCCGCGGCGAAGGAGCGCATCGAGCAACTCACCGGCGAGATTTGGCCCAGGGTGCGGGCGGGCGCTGTCCGGTCGAGACTCCCCTAGCCTCACGCTACGCCTGCGTCAGGCAGTGGGCGGCCCTACCTCGAGACAAGGTGCTCACGCGAGAGCGGTGGGCGCAGCCCTGACACCCGATTATCTTGCTCGGGCTTCTGATCTGCCAATACCCTGTGCGGGGCATCCCGCGCAGGTCAACGCGAAATCGAGTGTGGGACCGATGTTCAGACCAACCGTTCAATTGACCACTCTCACCACGGCACTGCTGATCGGGGTCGGGCAAAGCGTAGCGGCACAGGACGCCGCGGTCGGTGCCATCGTGATCGCACACGGTGGTAGTGCGGGATGGAATGCCCTGGTGCGTGAGGCGGCGATGGACGCGCGGACCGGCGGACCCATCGAGCTGAGCTTCCTCATGGGGCCCGAAGCATCGACACATCGGTTCCAGGATGCCGCACGACGGCTGGTCGAGCGTGGTGCGCAGAAGATCGTAGTCGTTCCCGTGTTGGTGTCGAGCCACAGCGGTCACTTTGAACAGATTCGCTACCTGGTCGGCGCCACGGACAGCCTGTCGGACATGATGCACCACCACTTGCACATGGCGGGGATCGAGCGGGCACGAGTGAACGTGCCCATCGCCCTGGCCCCGGCAATCGATGGCGATCCGGCCGTCGTGCCGGTACTCGCCGCGCGCGCGCTCGCGCTGGCGACGGAGCCGACGAATCAGGCGCTCTTCATCGTGGGCCACGGTCCGAGCACGCCGGACGAGTACGCCATCTGGATGCGGCAGGTCCGGAACCTTGCCGATTCGGTGCAGGCAGCGACCGGGTTTGCGGACGTGAAAGCCGGCCTGTTATGGGACGACTCACCGCCGCCGGTCCGAGCGGAGGCCGTGCTTAGGATTCGTGACCTCATCGCCCTCCAACACCGAGCCACTCGTCGGTCAGTCGTCGTCGTACCCCTACTCATCTCTCGCGGGCGGGTGAGCGACGAGAAGATTCCCGCCGATCTCGCGGGACTCGATATCGCCTATAGTGGGGAAGGTCTGCTCCCACACGCGGCGGTGTCGCGGTGGATCGAGAAACGGGTGGCGGAGACGAGACGCTAGTTCTCCCTCCCACCCTCCAGAGGATCACGCTCAGACACAGCGTTCCCACCCCTCGCTCGTCACCCGAGCGGTAAGTGTACGCCTCCGTTGTGGCGGTCTGGCCGGGTCTGCTCAGTGACATGAGACTAAATCGAAAGGGGAGTTACGCTCTTTGGTCGGTTCCGGAGATCGCTTGACGCTGGCTTGACGCGGGCACCGAAGCGTGGGCACTGGCTTCGTGCCGGATCCTTCTCCCCATGCAAGGAGGTGCCCATGCACATTCGTGCTGCCACCACCCTCGGTGCCTTGCTGCTCGCGGGCGCCATGGCTGCCTGCGACGACACCGCCGCGCCACCGGGTGACCCGGCGTTGCAGTCGCAATCTGCTGACCTCCCGCCCCCATCGCCCCTCGTTAGCCTCGCCGGCGAGTCCGTGTGGCCGTTCACCGGCTCCGACTTCGCCGGCACCCGAGTCGATCCCATCAACGTGGCGTTCACCGGCTGGACCGATCCGCGTGACCTTCGCGCCGCTCTGCTGATGCTGGACGGTGACCGGAGTGCGTTCACCGGGCATCCGCAGCTCGGCGTGTTCGCGGACATCGACTGCACGTGGAAGGACGCCATGGGCGACGCGCAGACCGCGTATGGTGCCGCGAGTGGATGGGTCGGCTCCTCAGTCCAACTCGAGTGCGGTGATTACGATCCTGTGCGTCTCCACCTGCGCTTCTTCGACATCGGAGACGTCACCCTTGGCGGTGCCCATTTTGAGATCCTGGTTCCGGGCACGACCAACCACCAGGTCGTCAGCTGGGAGTTCGCCGAGGGCTTGCTCGTGGCGGACATCATCCGCACCGGCATCGGGGGGCCCCTCGGGTCGAGCGGACCGATCAATCCGGTGCCGTACCGTTCGATCCCTGGCGTCATCTACAACAGCCTGCCGGGCGAGCTGAAGTTCCTCGTTCTCGCGTCGGGTGGCGTGCCCAACTGGCCGGTGCCGGGCGATGTCGGGATCGGGACCGACGGGCAAGCCACCATCCTCCACATGGCGGCTACAGTCGACGGCAAACCCGAGGTTGCCAGGCAGCGCCTGGTGATTCAATTCGATCAGGTGATCCCCAAGCCGTTCTGTACCTCGAGTCCGTTCGACTACCTGTACGTGAACGGCCCGGTCACCCTACGCCAGCACGTGGTCGTGACCCGGTCGGGGAACTACCACAGCCAATTCCACGCCGTCGGCATGCTGGATCTCCAGCCGCTCACGGTCGATCTCTCGACCGGCGGGCTGGTGCCATCCGGCGAGCCGTATCGAGCCCATGTCAACGAACACGTCAAGGGCATCCTCACTGATCGGGTGAGCCTGGCGTCGCAGTTCGTGCTTCGCGCCGAGATCCCGCGGAACGGGCCGTTCCGCGGCTCGCTGCAGTCCACACTCAGGGTGGCACCCGGCAACGGCAGCTACCACAGCGTCACCGTGCGCTGCGATCCGTAGCGAGCGCTGCACCAGGGGTCCGAAGCCGACGGACACTTCGGACCCCTGACTGGCTTGGCCCACCTCAGTACCTGTCCCCCACCCCGGGTCGATCCACTAGCTTTGGTCTCTGGCGCGCCCTATGGCGGCGCATGCAGTTGCTCGCTCCTTCCAGGAGGTGTCATGGCTCGGATGCCCATTCCGTTCGCGCTGGTGGTGATGCTCGCCAGTACCGCAGGGGCGTCGCGCGCGCAGCAGCTCCCGATTCTCCCCGCCGACCAGACCCAACTCATCACGCAGGAAGTCTCGGGTGACGCCGCGTACGAGCACATCCGATACATGACGCAGTTCCATCGGCCGCGCGGCGGATCGGATGGGCTGTGGAGCGTGGCCGAATACGTGGCGGAGAAGGCGCGAGCCTTCGGGTTGACCGATGTGCAGCTCATCAAACAACCCTCCACGACGCGCCCCTGGAACGCGCGGTTCGCGGACCTGTGGATCGTGGGGCCTGCTCCCGAGCGGATCGCGAGCACGCTCCAAACGGTGCTCCATCTGGCGGACTACAGTCGGAGCGCGGACGTCACCGGTCCGTTGGTCGACATTGGGGAAGGCCGCGCCGACGATCTCGATGGCAAGGACCTCACCGGGGCGATCGTGCTGACCCACGGGTCTGCCGTGGTGGCGATGCGAGAAGCGGTGTGCGGGCGTGGCGCCGCCGGCGTGGTGTGGTACCCGAGCCCGTTCTCCGATGATGTGGGCACGAGCGGCGCCGGATTGTCGCGACCCGATCAGCTTCGTTGGCTCACGATTCCCGGGAGCACTGGGGGCGACTGTGAGCCGACGTTCGCGTTCAACTTGTCGACTCGTCAGGGGGTGGCCCTGCGCAATCGCCTCGCACAACAGGAGGAACCGCTCGTCGTCCACGCGGTCGTGGACGCCGCGTTCGACTCGGAACAAGGTGAAGAGCCCTGGCAAGTGATGGTGGAAGGGTTCATCCGGGGCACCGAGCCGGGACTCGGCCAGGACATCGTGCTGACCGGCCATCTGCAGGAGGAGGGCTTCTCCGCCAACGACGACGCCAGTGGAACGGCGAGCACGCTGGAAGTCGGCCGAGCCCTCAGCCGCTTGATCTCGGAGGGCAGGATCCCACGCCCGCGCCGGAACATTCGGTTCTGGTGGGTGACGGAGATCTCAAGTCAGCGGCAGTACTTCGCCGATCATCCCGACGCCCACCGCGCCATGTGGGTAAACGTGAACCAGGACATGGTCGGGGCGGATCAGTCCCAGGACATCCTACGGAAGCAGAACATCACGCGCGTGCCGGCCGCGCGGTTCCACTTCTTCAACGACATCGTCGAGTCGGTCGTCGACTTCATGGTGGCGAGCAACACCTACGAACTGGCTCAGGCCCAGGCGGGCGGTGCGTTGTATCCCAAGCCGCACCTCGCGCACCTCGGCAGCATGCATCGCTACAACGCCGCGATGATCTTCTTCCACACCTCCAGCGACCACATGACGTTCTTGGAGGCGCCGATCGGCGTGCCGGGCGTGAGCTTCACCAACATGCCCGACCGTTTCATCCACTCGAGCGACGACGATCTGTGGAACATCGACCGCACCCAGCTGGGCCGAAACGCCGCGGCGGTAGCGCTGATCGCCTACACGATGGCCACGGCGGGCGAGGGTGATGTCGCGGCCTTCGCAGCCGCCACCGTCGGTCGCGGCCTCGAGCGAATGGCCGCGAACGTCCGCCTCGCGCTCTCCTGGATCGCGACCGCAGAGGACAAGGACGCGGCGTACCACCGCGCGGCCGATCAAGTGTGGTACGCGGTCGAGCGGGAGCGGTTGGCCATCGGTTCCCTCAGGGAGGTGGCCCCCACTGCCGCCGCGACAGCCGACGGATTCTTGCGCGAGCTGGACCGCCGCAGCGCGCAAATGATGCGCGAGGTGGACCTGGCCTATCGTCAGACCACTGGCCGGAGCCGGGCGCCCCGTCGGACGCTGTCCGAGACGGAGCGGGCGCTGCAGTCCATGACCCCGTCCCTCGTCGCCGGTCCGACCGAGTTTCTGCGCGGGCGGGGCCGGCTGCGCTTCGTACCGGGTCTCCATGGACTCATGGGGTTCGAGATTATGAACAGCATCGACGGTCGCCGCTCCGGGCTCGACATCTATCGCTATGTGGCGGCCGAGGCACGAGAAGCCGGGACGCACTACTACGGCACGGTGACGCCCGAGCATGTACGGCAATATCTGGAGCACGCGGTGAATGCGGAGTTGGTGGTGGTGAGATAACTGCCGGGAAGCGGGAAACGGGGAAGAGGGATGGCATCATGAATGTGCTCGTGCTGAACTGCGGGTCGTCGACGGTCAAGTTCCAGATCATCGAGACCGATGCAGAGTTGATCCAACAGGAAGCCGACCGTCGTCTGGCGAGCGGCGTGGTGGAGCGCATTGGCGGCCAGGCGCTCCTCACATTTCATTCGCAAGGGCATTCCAAGGAGCGGCATGCGGAGCCTCTCCGCGATCATCGGGCGGCGATCGATCGGATCCTGCGCTGGGTGGTGTCCCGCGCCTCGAACATCGATCACATCACATCACTGTCCGACATCCATGCCGTGGGTCACCGAGTCGTGCACGGGGCGGAGCGATTCCAGAAGTCCGTGCGCATCGACGCGCAGGTCCTTGAAGGGATCGAAGACTGCATCGAGCTCGCGCCGCTTCACAATCCGGCGAATCTGAAGGGCATCCGGTCGGCTCAAGAGCTACTTGGGGAGGGCATTCCCCAGGTTGCCGTGTTCGACACGGCATTTCACGCAACGATGCCGGAAGAGTCGTATCTCTACGCGATCCCGTATCAGCTGTACCGGCGTCACAAGATCCGTCGCTACGGCTTTCACGGCACGTCGCACCGTTACATCGCGTACCGGTATCGAACCGTCCACGGCTTGGAGCGGGAGCAGGTCGACATCATCACGATGCACCTCGGCAACGGCTGCTCGGCCTGCGCCATCAAGGGAGGGAAGTCGTTCAACACGTCCATGGGGTTCACGCCGCTCGAGGGGCTCGTCATGGGCACCCGGTCCGGGAACATCGACCCCTCGCTGATCGAGTATCTCGCCATCAAAGAAGGCATGAGTATTTCCGAAATCGACACGCTGCTGAACAAGCAGTCGGGGTTGCTCGGCCTCTCCGGTCTCACCGGCGACATGCGCGAGCTGCTGGAGGAGGACGCGGAGAATCAGGATCGGCGGGCGAGGCTCGCCATCGCCATCTTCTGCCGCCGGGTACGTCACTACATCGGTGCCTACTTGGCCGAGATGGGGAACGCGCAGGCGGTGGTGTTCAGTGGGGGGATCGGTGAGAACTCGTGGGCGATCCGTGAACGGGTCTGTGCCGGTCTCGGGGCGCTGGGGTTGCGACTGGACGAGGGGCGCAACCGCGAGATGGTGTCCGGCCGCGAGGGAGAGATCTCCGTCGAAGGGTCGCCCCTCAAGGCCTACGTGATCCCGACCAACGAGGAGCTGCTCATCGCGCGCGACACGTTCCGCGTCCTCGTCGACCTGCCCAGGCGGTTCTAGCCGGTTGCGCCAGCACCCGCGTCGTCGAGCGAGGCGACGTGAATGGCGATACCACCGAGCAACTTGCGGCTCACGCGCCGCACCCGGAATCCGTGGGCGGACAACTGCGCTGACATGCCCTGCCAGGAGACGTGGTGCTCGATGGAGGCCGCGATGTAGCCGTAGGTGACGGGCTGCCGGTGCCACAGCCATCCCGCCAGGTTGCCAGCCAACCGCAGGTAGCCGACGAAGAGCGAGCGCCACAGGGCGTTCCGTGGCCGGTAGAAATCCAGGGTGACGAGTAGCCCCCCGGCGTGCAGCACGCGCGCGATCTCTCGCAGCGCAGCGGGGGTGTCAGGCGCGTTGCGAATGGCGTAGCCGGCCAGCACCACCTGCGCGCTTGCGTCGCGGATCGGGAGGCGGCTCATGTCTGCCGCCACGAACCGGGGCCACGGCCGGCCGGCTCCGGTCCGCTGCCGGGCGAGCGTCAGCATGCGCCGCGCCATGTCGAATCCGACGACGCGCGCCGTGGCAGCACTGGCGGCGCTTCCGAACGCCAAGTCACCGGTGCCGCAGGCCAGATCCAACAGGAGGGTGGGTTCTTTCGTGACTGCCGCCAGCTCTGAGAGCATCTCGCGCTTCCAGTGGCGGTCCATTCCGTACGAGAACAACCGGGTGAACCGATCGTATCGCTTCGCGACCACCTCGAACATGGTGGTGACGAATCGCTGCTTGCGGCGGCGATCGCGAAGGTGCTCCTCTAGGTCGAGCGAGCGGAGCTGTGCTTCCGGGTCGTCGGAACCACGCGTCGGCATCAGGCGGGCCGTGTTGACACGCACGTGAGCGCCGCGGTACTCATGCTGCTCGCCTCATGATGATCATTTTGGTCGGTTTGCTCTCGAAACGGAACCGCGCGTTCCTCCAGGACCTTGGGGGCCGTCCGTGAACCGATCCGCGTACGATGTGGCCGTGGTCGGCGCCGGGCCGGCGGGGAGCGCCACGGCGGCCCTGCTGGCGGAACGCGGACTGCGCGTGGTGCTCCTGGACCGCGCGGCGTTCCCTCGTGACAAGGCGTGCGCCGAGTATGTGAGTCCCGGGGCGTTGCCGATCCTCGAGCGGATCGGTGTGCTTGGGGCGCTCCGCGCGGAATCTGCTCCCCTCTCCGGCATGACGGTCGTGAGCCATCGCGGGACGGCGTTCACGGGACGGTTCCGCGCCGCGCACGGGTTCCGCGGCCACAGTGATGTGGGGCTCGGTGTGCGCCGCACCGTCCTTGACACCCACCTCGTTCGGGCGGCTGTGGCACGAGGGGCCGAACTGAGAGAGCGGGTGCTCGTGGAGTCGGTGTCGGGAGCCGATGGCGGTGTGCGTCGGCTGCACGTTCGAAGCAACGGCCGCCCGGACCGGCTGGTGGCGCGGCTCGTGGTGGCCGCCGACGGCCTTAAGTCGCGCATCGCCCGTCAGCTGCGCCTTGCACGGAGCGCCCGTCTCCGACGACTTGCGCTCGTGACGCATGCCACGGCAGTGGAAGGCATGGGTGACGTCGGTGAGATGCACGTCGGCCGCGTCGGGTACCTGGGATTGGCTCCCGTCGGCAACGGGGAAACCAACGTTGCCGTCGTGGTCGATCTCGCTCGTGTGGGGCCACCGACCTCGGCGGAGTGCTGGCTACGCGCCTTGATCCCGGCGTTCCCGTCGGCCGCTGCTCGGCTCCGCGGCGCCGCCCTTCACGGGCCCGTCTTGGCGGCGGGACCGTTTGCCCACCACACCGTGCGCGCGACGGCGGACCGGCTGATGTTGGTGGGAGACGCCGCCGATTTCTACGATCCGTTCACCGGCGAGGGCATCTACGCGGCGCTTCGAGGGGCCGAGCTGGTGCTGGGAGCCGCTCTGCGCGGATTCGCAGACGACCGGCTCTCCGGCGCTGCGTTGGTGTCGTACGATCGCAGTCGTCGGAGGGAGTTTGGGCGCAAGTGGGCCGTGGAACGGCTGATTGCGTGGACGATCGGTCACCCACTCGCCTTCGAGCACGCGGCAAAACGGCTTGCACAGCGGCCTGGGTTGGCTGATCTGCTGGTCGGCGTCACGGGCGACGTCGTGCCGGCCGGCGAGGTCCTCCGGCCTTCCTTCGTAGCACGGCTCGTCTGGTGAGCGGACACCGGGCCGGCCGCCGCGGCCTCGTCTCGTCGATCGGTGTGGAGGCGCTGGACACGCCCGCGCTTGATCCGGAGACCACCCGAGCGACGCTCGCTGACATCGCCACGGCCAACCTGCTGTTCGGCGGGCAGAGTGCCGTGGCGTGGGGAGTGGACCAACTGCTCGACGGGCACCCGGCTCCGCGAGAGCTTACCGTGCTCGACGTCGGTGCCGGACTCGGTGACGTCTTGAACCACCTCCAGCACCGCATGGAGCGTGTGGGTATGAGAGTGAAGCCGCTCGCACTGGACTGGCACCGCACGGCCGCGACGCTGAGCGCGGCGCGCGGGCTCCCGTCGATCGCGGCAGACGCCCTCGCGCTCCCGATCGCAGACAAGTCGGTCGACATCGTGGTTGCGAGTCAGCTCCTCCACCACTTCAGCCGTGATGCCGGCTGTGATGTCATCCGGGAGCTCGATCGGGTGGCCAGGCTGGGTGTGGTGGTGGCCGACATTCGGCGCACCTTTGTGGCCGCGTGGGGTATCTGGATTGCAGCCGTGCTGTTGGGATTTCACCGCGTCAGCCGACGGGACGGCGTGGTTTCGGTGCGGCGCGGTTTCACCCTCACGGAACTCGTGGCACTCACGGAGAAGGCGGGCGTGTCGGCCGAGGCTCGGCGGCGTCCCGGCTTCCGCCTCGTCGCTCACTGGAGGACCAGTGCGCACGCTGGATAGCACGCTGATCTCAGCACCCATCGATCGGATCTTTCGGCTGGCGTCGGACGTCGAGCGGTGGCCGGAGTTTCTGACTCATTACCGTTGGGTGACCATGCTCGAGCGTGGCACCAGCGGTGGGACCGTCGAGATGGCGGCGTGGCGCCCATTCGGGGTGTTCAAGTATCCCACGTGGTGGGTATCCGAGATGGAGGTCGTTCCCGACCGCCGCGAAGTGCGCTATCACCACGTGCGGGGCATCACGACCGGGATGGACGTGGTCTGGACGCTGACGTCGGCCGGCGATCGGATCGAGGTGACGATCGTGCACGAGTGGTCGGGACCCCGGTGGCCGCTGATCGGCGGCGTCGCCGCCAACTGGGTCATCGGGCCGGTGTTCATTCATGGGATTGCCTCCCGGACGCTCGCCGGCATCAAACGAATGGCGGAAGCGGATGCCTGAAGTCGTGATCACCGGCGTCGGGTGTGTGACGCCCATTGGCACGGGGGTAGAGGGTCTCTGGGCGGGCCTCGGGGCCATGCGCTCCGCAGTCCGCCTCATCACGCGCTTCGATCCGGGTCCGTTCCGTTCGAAGATCGCCGCCGAGATCAATGACTTCGTCGCATCGGACCACCTCCCGGCGAAGGCGGCCCGCCGTCTCGATCGCTTCTCGCAGTTGGGCGTGGTGGCATCGCTCCTGGCAGTGGAGGATGCCGGGATGGCGATCGAGCACGAGGATCGCGACCGCATCGGGGTCATGATGGGTTCGGCGCTCGGGGGTGTGGCTCAAGCGGAGGCGCAGGCCGCCATCTACATGCAGCACGGTATGCGACACGTAGAGCCGACCCTCGCGACCTCGGTGTTTGGCGGAGCCGTGTCCTGCAACATTGCGATCCAATTCGGTGTGACCGGTCCGAACTCGACCAACGCGATGTCGTGCGCCTCAGGCGCCATCGCGATCGGGGATGCCTTTCATGCCATTCGGTCGGGGCGCGCCGATGTCATGCTCGCTGGTGGGGCCGAGGCACCGCTCTCGCCTCTTGCCTTCGGTTCCTTCACCCTGATCCGCGCCATGTCTACCCGCAACGACGATCCCGCCGCAGCGTCACGACCGTTCGACAAGGGTCGCGACGGGTTCGTGATGGGTGAAGGGTCAGCAGTGCTCGTGCTGGAACGCCGCGACCGGGCCGAGAGCCGTGGCGCGCCGATCTACGCCGAGGTCTGCGGGTATGCGCTGACCAACGACGCCCATCACATGTCGGCGCCCAAGCCGGGGGGTCGCGAGGCCGCGCGTGCTGTGCGGCTCGCCCTAGCCGATGCGGCCATCGCGCCACACGAGGTGGAGTACGTGAATGCCCATGGGTCGTCGACGCCGCTCAACGATTCGACCGAGACGATGGCTATCAAGGAGGTCTTCGGCGATCATGCGCGCCGCCTCGTGGTGAGCGGCACCAAGGGCTACTACGGGCATCCATTGGGGGCGAGCGGTGCCATCGAGGCCGCCATCTGCTCCCTGGGGATGCAGCGAGGCTGGTTGCCTCCTACGGTGAACCTCATCGAGTCGGACCCGACCTGCGATCTCGACTACCTGGCCGACGGTGGGCGCGCCGCATCACCGACGTGCGTCGTGTCGAATTCCTTCGGATTTGGCGGCGTCAACGCGGCGCTCGTATTTCGCCGGGCGTAGCGACCGCCGCGGCCCTCACGGCTGACGGCCGCGGCGCCCGGCCGCCCAATCCTCCCAGACCCCGAGCGAGCGCATCTGCGCCTCGAGATCGGTCGATGCCACCAGGCGCTCGACCTCCTCGCGCGTCTGGCGCTGCCACGTCACGTCCATGTTCGCGAACCCCCACGTCACGGCCGCGGCGATCGCCGCGTTGAGCTTGAGCTGCCGGACGTCCACCTTGTCGAACGTGTCGGACCGGGCGTGGTAGTTGGGACCGTAGTTCGCTGACTCCTGGTTGGCGACGAGGTTCGCGATTCCCTCCATCATGAAGTCGAAGTTGTCCGTCCCGACGATCGGGACGTCGACCTGCTGAAACGGACCGAGGCCCGCCACCGGCGCGAGTGCTCGATCGACGGCGGCGACGATTTCTGGACGCCCGCCCGTGAAGAACCCGGCAATGCGTCCGGTGCCGATGTCGTACGAGCTGGCCATGACCACCCGGTCGAGCTCGGGTCGGTGCTGCTCGACGTACTTCCATGAGCCGACGAGGCCCTGCTCCTCGCCGTTCCAGAGGGCGAATCGGATGGTGCGTCGGGGTTGGAGGCCGAGTCTCCGGATCTGTCGAGCGATGTCGATGAGCATCGCCACATTGGCCCCGTTGTCGAGCGCACCCGTCCCAAGGTCCCAGGAATCGAGATGGGCACCGATCACCACGATTTCCTCGGGCTGCCGCGAGCCGGCGATCTCGCCGATGACGTTGAAGCTCTCGTAGGGGCCGCCCGACTCGATCGTGAGGTGGAGCGTCACCGACAGGGCGGCGCCGCCACGTAGGAGCCGCATGGCCCGCGTCGCGGCATCGCGCTCCATCACGACCAGCGGGTGACGGTTGGCCGGGCCGCGGGACGCGTTGTGCCGATAGAGCAGGTTGTTGGGCCGGGACCCCATGTAGATGATCCCTGCCACGCCGCGCTCGAATGCCCGCGCCTCGATCGCCGTGGCGTGCGCGTATTCCTGGAACAGGCCGGGGATGTCGGCGAGCTCGTCGGTCTCCACCAGCACGAAGGCGCCCCTGGCGGTGGTACCGAGGCGCTCGAAATCGGCTGGGCCTCCCCGGCCTCCGTCGACCAGCCGCGCCGTGATCCCCGCGGCCGGTGTGGCGATCGAGAACGGCATCGCGGCAACGCGCGCCGAAAACTCCACGTCACCGTGTACCCGTGCCCGCGCAGCCTGCTCCAGCCACCGCGCCGGCATCATGAACGCCTCTCGACGAGCAGGCACGCCGGCATCCTCAAAGGCGCGGACAGCCCACGTCACGGCGTCGAGATTCGCCGCCGCCCCAGTCGGCCGCCCCCCGATTCCGTCGGTGAGCGATTGCGCGTCACGTACCACCGGGGTCTCGCCCAGGAGCGCCGTCACGAGGCGGGCAGCGTCGGATTCCTGGGCCCCCGATGGTGCCGGAAGAAGCAGGGCGGGCATGGAGGCCAGCAATGACAATCGAGCCAGACGGCGGAGTGGGCGCATGGTGACTCCTTGGTGGGTGACTACCGAGGGGAGTATGCGACCGGTGACCGGAGGATGCCAGGACCCGGCGGGTGTTTGCCACCGGACCCACCCGCGGGTAGAATCCCGGACGTTAGGAATCCTGCCCCAGTGCCTTCAGGAGCGCGTCATGAAGACTGCCATTTGGATTGTCGCCATCACTGCTGTCGCGACGGTGCCTGCGACGCTACCCGCGCAGGTCGCACAGGAATCGGTCGACCTAGCGGTGGTCCAGCAGATACGAGCGGAGGGGCTCGAGCGGTCGCAGGTCCCGGCGCTCGCGCGGCACCTGACAGAGGTGATCGGGCCACGACTCACCGGATCGCCGCAGATGAAGCAAGCCAACGAGTGGACCGCCCAGCGGTTTCGGGACTGGGGACTCACGGGCGTGGTGGTGGAGCCATGGGGCGAGTTTGGCCGCGGCTGGGAACGTGAGTCGTACAGCGGACGCATCCTGAGCCCCTACGTCCAGCCACTTCACGCGCAGCCGGTGGCGTGGACGGGGAGCACTCGAGGCACCGTAACGGCCGAAGCCGTCGTGGTGAAGGCCGAGAGCGCTGAGGAGTTGGCGCAGTACCGCGGGAAGCTCCGCGGGAAGATCGTGCTTCTCCAGGAGGCCCCCGACGTGGATCCTGAGTGGGAGCTGGAGTCCCGCCGCACCCCACTCGACGAGCTACTGACCCCGTCGGCGCCGGTGGATCCGCGCGAGCGGGCACAACGGGCCGCGGAGCAGGCAGAGCGCATGCAGGAGATGCGGGCGCGGTTCCAACGAATGCGCGAGATCCGACAGGCGATGACCGACCTGCTCGCACAGGAGCGTGCGGCCGTCATCCTCACGCCCTCCTCACGCAACTTCGGTGTGATCCGCGGCGGCGGCAACAGCGCAGGCCGCGACGCGACGGCCCCGGATCCGACGCCGGAGCTCGTGGTCATTCGCGAGCAGTACAACCAGATCTACCGTAACGTCGAGGCCGGCATTCCGGTACGACTCGAGATCAGCGTGCAGAACCGCTTCTTCAGCGACGATCTCAAGGCCTACAACACGCTGGCCGATCTTCCCGGCACCGACAAGGCCGACGAATACGTGATGCTCGGCGCGCACCTCGATTCGTGGCACTATGGCGGTGGCGCGACGGACAACGCGGCCGGATCGGTGGTGATGATGGAGGCGATGCGGATTCTCAGGGCCTTGAATCTCCAACCCCGACGCACGATCCGTATCGCGCTGTGGAGCGGGGAGGAGCAGGGCCTGCTCGGGTCGCGCCAATGGGTGGAGCAACACCCGGAGCTGCACGATCGCATCTCGGCCTACGTGAACGTCGACAACGGCACGGGCAAGATCCGAGGTATCTGGGACCAGATGAACGAAGAGGCGATACCGGTATTCGAGCAGATCCTGTGGCCGTTCCGCGACCTCGGCGTGGTTGCCGTCCGTCACGGGAACACGGGGGGAACGGATCACCTGGCCTTCGATCGAGCGGGCATCCCGGGGTTCAACTTCATCCAGGATCCAATCGAGTACGGGATTCGCACGCATCATACCTATGTCGATACGTACGACAACCTCGTGTTGGACGACCTCAAGCAGGCCGCGGTCGTGGTCGCGGCGACGGTGTACCATCTGGCGATGCGCGATGAGATGATGCCGCGGAAGGCGCCGCCGCCGGCGACCAACTAGGGTGCAGCAGGGGGCGGGCCTGGGCGTCCGACCCGTCCCCCGCCTGCGGCTCACCCGAGCGCCAGCTCACCCGTCGCGGAAACCCGAGGGATCGACTACTCATTCACGTATGACCGATCGACACCCGCCCCGACCGCAGCGCTCGCCGTGAATCGGACCACTCCCGCCTACCCATCCGAGGGTGCAACGGCTACCCGTCACACGGGCTCGGCCACCATTCTGGTCGGCAACCCCAACGTGGGGAAGAGCCTGCTCTTCAAGAATCTGACGTCCCGCTACGTCACCGTGTCCAACATTCCGGGCACCACCGTGGAGATCGTGCGCGCACCCGCCAACTTCGACGGTCGTCGCCTCGAGATCATCGACACGCCGGGGATCAACGATCTCTCGCAGCGGAGCGACGACGCGCTGGTCACCCGGCGGGTGCTCGAGGAGCACGCCGACGCCACGGTCGTGCAGGTCGCCGATGCCAAGAACCTGCGCCGGGCGCTGCTCCTGACGCTCCAGCTCGCCGAGCTCGGACATCCGATGGTCCTCGTCCTGAACATGTTCGATGAGTTGGAGGAACGCGGTGGGCAGATCGACATCGAGCGGCTGAGCGCTGTCCTGGGGGTACCGGTCGTGATCACGGTTGCTCCCCACAACCGTGGCACCGAGACGCTGATCGCCTCACTCGAAGCCGCACGTGCGGCCACGGTGGAGTTGCCGTCGCGCCCGCCGTCCGGCTCGGAGTACGAGCGTAACCGCGCACGGTTGGAGCGGGTCAACGAGATCCTGGCTCAGACGTACTCCATCGCTCAGCCCGATCGACCCTCCTTCCGCGTGCGTCTGGGGTTCTGGGCCATGCACCCGGTGCAGGGGATCGGGTTTCTGGCTGCCGTGCTGCTGGTCGTGTTTTGGTTTGTCGGACTGTTTGGGGCGGGGACTTTGGTGGACCTCCTGGAGGTTGGCGTCTTCCATCAGCACCTGAACCCGTTGGCCATTCGACTGGTCGATGCGGTCTTCCCGTTCCCGCACACCCACGAGATGGTCGCGTTCCCCGTCTCGGTGGCCGTCCCGGTCACGCCCGTCCACGACGTGGCGCTCGGGACGTTGGAGCGTGTCGCCCTCGACCCCGCCTATCAGCTCGTGGGCGGGGCGAGCCTGACGGCGTGGCAGGAAACGCTCCAGTTCGTGCACGACTTTCTGGTGGGGGAATTCGGCGCGATCACGATGGCGCTCAGCTACGCCCTGGCCATCGTGCTGCCCATCGTGACGACGTTCTTTCTGGTTTTCGGGGTGCTCGAGGATTCCGGGTATTTCCCGCGCATGGCCATTATGGTGAACCGGGTGTTCCGGATCATGGGACTGAACGGCAAGGCCGTGCTCCCAATGGTCCTCGGGCTCGGGTGTGACACCATGGCGACGATGACGACGCGAATATTGGAAACGCGGAGCGAGCGGCTCATCACGACGATGCTGCTGGCGCTCGCGATCCCCTGTTCCGCGCAGCTCGGTGTGCTGCTGGCGTTGATGGCGACGCTCACGCCGACCGGCGCCTTGGTGTGGCTCGGTATCGTCATCGGGGTGATCTTCCTCGTCGGATGGCTGACGGCCAAGGTGATCGGCGGCGCCCCCAGTGATTTCATTCTCGAGA
>JBFIHA010000008.1:0-152575 GCA_041602035.1 Gemmatimonadales bacterium
ACACGAAGATGACGATCGAGTTGATCACACCGATTGCGATGGAGGAGGGGCTGCGGTTTGCGATCCGCGAAGGCGGCCGCACCGTCGGCGCCGGCGTGGTCACCAAGATCCTGAAATAGGGACGAGCCGGCCCGCGGGCGCGCACGCCGCTCGCCGGGCTGGAGAACGCTATGCCGAGAGACAAGGTCATTCTGGAGTGTACCGACTGTAAGAGTCGGAACTACTTCACGACGAAGAACAAACGGAAACATCCGGAGCGGATGGAGACGCGGAAGTTCTGTCCGCGGTGTGGCGGCCACCGGTCGCATCGGGAGTCGAAGTAGTCCGTGAACCCGGTGCTCCTGGTCGGTCTCGCGGCCCTGGCGGTCGTGGTGGTGGGGCTCGTGGTCTGGCGCCAGCCGGCGTTGGCGGTCGCGCAGCGCTCCAACGCGTTCCTGCAGGACGTCCGGGCCGAGATGCGCAAGGTCTCGTGGTCGAGTTGGGACGACCTGCGCCGCTCGACCGTCGTGATCACGATCCTGGTGATCGTGATCGGCCTGATCATCGGCCTCATGGATTGGCTCTTTTCGAAGATCCTGATCGATCTGTTCGGCAGGGTCTTCGGGTGATCGGAACGGCCATGGACCATCGGTGGTATGCGATTCAGACGACCGCGGGGCACGAGAACAAGGTGCGGTCGCTGATCGAGCGAAAGATCCAGGCGGATCCCCGCCCGGAGGAGGAGCGGCTGATCCGGCAGGCCCTGGTCCCCATGCAGCAGGTGGTGGAGATCAAGAACGGCAAGAAGGTGACCGTCGAGCGCAAGGTCTACCCGGGCTACGTGCTGGTTGAGATGGTGCTGAACCAGGAAACGATGCACGCCGTCAACGGCATCCAAGGCGTCATCAAGTTCGTGGGGCAGGGATGGACGCCGCAGGCGATTCGGCAAGAGGAAGTGAATCGGCTGCTCGGCATCGAAGAAGAGATCGAGGACGAGGAGGTGAAGGAGGAGATTCCCTTCCTCGTCGGGCAAGTGGTCGAAATCACGGAGGGGCCGTTCTCGGACTTCAGCGGCACCGTCGAGGAGGTCGTGGCCGACAAGGGGAAGGTGCGCGTGAGCGTCAGCCTCTTCGGTCGGCCGACGACCGTCGAACTCGACTACCTGCAGCTGCGGGCGCACTGAGGACCGTAGGACGGTAGGACGGTAGGACGGTTGGGTGGTAGGGCAATCGAGGGTTGGGCACGCTGAGTGCCCGCGCACACCACGGCGTGACGTGGGAGCTCCTGGGCTCGCGTCCGGAGCGTTACGAGGACACGATGGCAAAGCCAACCAAGAAGGTCGCAGCGTTCGTCAAGCTGCAGGTGCCTGGCGGTCAGGCCACACCTGCGCCCCCCGTTGGCACCGCGCTCGGGCCGCACGGCGTCAACATCATGGATTTCTGCAAGCAGTTCAACGCGCAGACCCAGTCCCAGGCGGGGACGATCATCCCCGTCGAGCTGACGGTCTATCAGGACCGGTCGTTCACGTTCATCACCAAGACGCCGCCGGCCGCGGTGCTGCTCAAGAAGGAAGCCGGGCTCGAGAAGGGATCGGGCATGCCGAACCGCGACAAGGTCGGCTCGGTGACGTGGGCCCAGGTTCGCAAGATCGCCGAGTTGAAGGAGCCCGATCTCAACGCGAACGACGTCGAGGCAGCGATGAAGATCGTTGCCGGAACGGCCCGCTCCATGGGCATCGAGGTGAAAGACTGATGACGGTCGTGGGCAAGAAGTTTCGGGCGGCCGAGGCGAAGATCGATCGTCAGCGGCTGTACGCACCGGACGAGGCGCTCCAAGCGGTGAAGGACGCGGCCTTTGCCAAGTTCGACGAGACGGTGGACGTGTCCGTGCATCTCGGGGTCGATCCTCGACACGCCGATCAGATCGTACGCGGGACCGTGGTGCTACCGCACGGCACGGGCAAGACGATCCGCGTGCTGGTCATCGCCCAAGGTGACAAAGCACGCGAGGCCGAGGAGGCCGGGGCCGAATTCGTCGGCCCGGAGTACGTCGAGAAGATCAAGACCGGGTGGCTCGACTGCGACGTGGTCATCGCGACGCCGGACATGATGGGTCAGGTGGGCCAGCTCGGCCGCATTCTCGGGCCCCGCGGCCTCATGCCCAACCCAAAGTCGGGGACCGTGACGATGGATGTGGGACGCGCCGTGAATGAAGTGAAGGCCGGCAAGATCGAGTTTCGCGTGGACAAGACCGGCAACCTGCACGCGCCGGTAGGGAAAGTGTCGTTTGCGGCCGCGCACCTCGGTGCGAACCTGACCACGTTCATGGACGCGGTCGTCCGTGCGAAACCGGCGGCGGCCAAGGGGACCTACATCCGTTCGGTCACGGTATCGAGTTCCATGGGGCCCGGTGTTCACATCGATCCGGCAGGGTACCGATGAACCGTACGAAGAAGAGCGACGTGATCGAGCGGCTCTCGGTCCGGCTGCGCGAGTCGCCAAATCTGTATTTGACCGACTTCACCGGTCTCGCCGTGAAGCCGATGACCGAGCTGCGTCGGCAGCTCCGGGCCGGTGGGTTCGAGTGCGTGGTGGTCAAGAACACCCTCGCGATCCGCGCCCTGGACGCCGCATCGGTGAGCGGGCTCGAAGAGCTGCTGCGCGGACCGACGGCGGTCGTGCTCGCCGGCGACCAGCCCATCGCCGCGGCCAAGGTGTTGTCCGCGTTTCAGAAGGAGCACGAAGCACTGACGCTCAAAGCGGGCCTGATAGAAGGCCGCCAGGTCGGCCCGGACGAGATCAAGCGGCTGGCCACGCTGCCATCCCGCGACGAGCTCCTCAGCCAACTCGCCGGCGCAATGCAGGCGCCGATGCAGAGCTTCGTCGGAGCGCTCAGTGGGCTGCTATATCAGTTTGCGGGTGCGGTGGAGGCGCTTCGCGCCCAACGCGCCAGTACATGAGTCCCTAGGACCAGAGAGAGATCGAGCATGGCTACCAAGACTGTGAGCAAAGACGAGATCCTCGACGCCATTGGCGGCATGTCGGTGACCGATTTGGCCGACTTGATCGAGGCCTTCAAAGAGCGGTTCAACGTCACGATCGCGGCGGCCCCGGTGGCGGCGGCCCCGGCGGCGGGTGGCGCAGCCGGTGCGGCAGAGGCCGAGGAGCAGACGGAATTCACCGTCGTCCTCAAAGAAGCCGGCGCCAAGAAGATCCAGGTCATCAAGGTCGTGCGCGAGGTGACGTCGCTCGGCCTCAAGGAGGCGAAGGATCTGGTCGACGGCGCGCCCAAGCCGGTGAAGGAAGGCATTGGGAAGGACGAAGCCGAAACCATCAAGAAGAAGCTCGAGGAGCAGGGCGCGACCGTCGAGCTGAAGTAGGCGCGCCGGCTCCGCCGCTGGCGGGGCCGATGGTCGCTACCACTTCAGCTGGGACGGTATGATCCGACGCTTGCGTCACAACCCTGCTCGCTTAACGAGCCCTCCGTCACACCCCGACCGACTGTGTCGGCCGGGGTGGGCGGGAGCGTTTGCCTTGTTTGAGGAAAGCCCATGAGCCAGTCGCTGCCAACCATCTCGTTCGCCAAGCTCCAGTCGGGCATGCCCATGCCCCACCTCTTGGACATTCAGACGCGGTCGTTCAGCGCGTTTCTGCAGTCCTCCGAGGAGGCCGAACATGCCGACGTCTCGCTGGAGCGCGTCTTCCAGGAGGTGTTCCCGATCGCCGACGTGAACGGGAACTACTCGCTCGAGTTCGTGAAGTACGCGCTGGGCGAACCGAAGTACTCGGTGGAAGAATGCATCGAGCGCGACATGACCTACTCCGCGTCGCTGAAGGCGACGCTGCGGCTCGTCATCAACGAGACCCTGGAGGGCGGCACGCAGCGGCCCAAAAACATCATCGAGAAAGAGGTCTATCTCGGTGAGCTGCCGATCCTGACGCCGCTGGGGACCTTCGTCATCAATGGGGCGGAGCGGGTCGTCGTCTCGCAGCTCCACCGGTCGCCGGGTGTGGTCTTCGAAGAAACGATCCATCCCAACGGCCAGCGGCTGAACAGCGCGCGGATCATTCCGTTCCGGGGCTCGTGGGTGGAGTTCACGGTGGACATCCACGACGTCGTGTACGTCCACATCGACAAGCGCAAGAAATTCCCCGCGACGGCCCTGCTGCGAGCCTTGGGCTTCGGCACCAACAGCGACATCCTGCGCCTGTTTTATGCCACGAAGACGCTGGATCTGACCGAGAAGCGCGACGACCGCGCGTTCCGGCGCGAGGTGCTGGGCGCGCTCCTCGCCGAAACGGTCCCGAATCCGGAAGACAAAGACGACGAGCCCCTGGGTCGTGAGGGTGAGGACATCTCGCCGGAGCGGTACAACGCGCTCCGCAAGGCGGGCATCAAGACCGTGCGGGTGTTTGCCCGGTACGCCGCCGTGGACCTTCGGGACGAGGACCGACCGACCACGGTGCGGGAGCACCCTGAGCGCCTGGTCCTTGCGTGGGATGTGCCGGATCCCGAGACGGGCGAAATCTTGGCGGAAGCCGGGAAGGAGGTCTCCGAGGCGCTCCGCAAGCGCCTGATCAAGGCCGGGGCGCACAAGGCGGACGTGCTCATCACCAGTGCCCGCGGGGAGACCGCCATCGTCAAGAACACGCTCGCCAAGGACCCGACAACGTCGGAGGCCGACGCGCTGGAGCAGATCTATTCGCTGCTACGGCCCGGCGAGGCACCGAATCTGGAGACAGCCAGAGCGGCACTCGAGCGCCTCTTCTTCAATCCGAAGCGCTACGATCTCGGCCGAGTCGGTCGGTACAAGATCAACCAGCGCCTCAAGGTCAACATCCCGATGGACCACACGGTCCTCACGCGGGAAGACTTCGTCGCGATCGTCCGCTACCTGTTGGAGCTGTCCGAGGGACGGGGATACACGGACGACATCGACCATCTCGGTAACCGCCGGGTCCGCACCGTCGGCGAGTTGATCGCCAACCAGTTTTCGGTCGGCCTCTCGCGCATGGCGCGGCTCATCAAAGAGCGGATGAGCATCAACAACGATCCGGAGAAGATCACGCTCGACGACCTGGTCAACGCGCGCACAGTGAGTGCCGTGATTCAGGCGTTCTTCGGGAGCTCGCAGCTCTCCCAGTTCATGGATCAGACAAACCCACTCGCCGAGCTGACCCACAAGCGCCGCTTGAGCGCCTTGGGCCCGGGCGGCCTGACGCGGGAGCGCGCCGGCTTCGAAGTCCGAGACGTTCACTACTCGCAGTACGGCCGGATGTGCCCGATCGAGACGCCGGAAGGCCCAAACATCGGCCTCATCACCAGCCTCTCGACGTTCGCCCGCGTGAACCCGTTGGGATTCATTGAGACGCCGTACCGTCGAGTGCAGAACGGCACCGTGACCGAGGGGGTTCGCTGGCTCTCGGCGTCGGAAGAGGAGGAGTACGCCGTCGCGCAGGCGAACGCGCCGCTCGACGAGAAGGGGCACTTCGTCAATGACATCGCGTTGTGCCGCAAGCGTGACGACTACCCGCTGCTGACCCCCGGCCGCATCGACTTCATGGACGTCGCGCCGGAGCAGTTGGTATCCATCGCCGCGGCGCTCATTCCGTTCCTCGAGCACGATGACGCCAACCGGGCACTCATGGGCAGCAACATGCAGCGACAGGCCGTGCCGTTGCTCTTCCCGCAGGCGCCGTACGTGGGGACCGGACTGGAGCGGAAGGTCGCGTCCGATTCGGGAGCTGTGGTGGTCGCTCGTCGCGGCGGAGTGGTGAGCAAGGTGACCGCCGACGAGATCATCGTCGACACGGGGCGCGAATCCAGAACGGCGACGGCCGACACGCCGTTGGCCCGCCTGCTCCAGCACGATCGCTACCGCCTGAAGAAGTTCTGGCGGACCAATCAGGACACGGCGATCAACCAACGGCCGCTGGTGCAGGTCGGGGAGGTTGTCGAGGCAGGTCGGGTGATCGCCGATGGGCCCGGGACCGACGGCGGCACGCTCTCGTTGGGCGCGAATGTGACCGTCGCGTTCATGCCGTGGTACGGGCACAACTTCGAGGACGCGATCGTGCTCTCGGAGCGCCTGGTGAAGGACGACACGTATTCCTCGATCCACATCCAGGAGCTGGAGCTCCACGTGCGCGACACGAAGCGGGGTCAGGAAGAGATCACGCGCGAGATCCCAAACGTGTCAGAAGAGGCGCTGGTAGACGTCGACGAGCGCGGCATTGTCCGGATCGGCGCGCATGTCCAGCCGGGGGATATCCTGGTCGGCAAGATCACCCCCAAGGGCGAGACGGAGCTGTCGCCGGAAGAGAAGTTGCTCACGGCGATCTTCGGGGAGAAGGCCAAGGACGTGAAGGATTCCTCGCTGCGCGTCCCGCCCGGTATGGAAGGTGTTGTCATCGACGTGAAGATCTTCTCGCGCGTCGAAGACCAAGTGGTCGAGAAGGACCGCGGGGAGCGGATCGGCGAGGTGCGCCGACTGGAAAACGAGGAGAAGGCCCGGATCACCGCTGCCTTGTTCGACGAGCTGCACGAGCTGCTGCAGGGGCAGGAAGTCGCAGTGATGCTCAAGGAGGGCACGATCGAGCAGTACCTCGAGGAAGGCACGAAGCTGACGAAGACCGAGATCGACGAGGTACGGTTCGCCGACGTCGATCTGAAGACCTTGCGTGTGCGGTCCAAGTCCGCCAACGAGCGCGTGCGCGCCGCCATCGACGCCGCGACGAGTGAGCGGGCCAAGATCGAGGAGAAGGCGGAGGATCAGATCGACAAGATCCTCCAGCCCGACGAGCTCCCGCCGGGTGTGATCCAACTCGTGAAGGTCTATCTGGCGGAGAAGCGCAAGATCGCCGTGGGTGACAAGATGGCCGGACGCCACGGGAACAAGGGTATCATCGCCCGGATCGTGCCGGAGGAGGACATGCCGTTCCTGCCGGACGGCTCGCCGGTCGACATCGTGCTCAATCCACTCGGCGTCCCGAGCCGTATGAACGTGGGTCAGATTCTCGAGACGCACATGGGGTGGTGCGCCAACATCTTGGGGTTCCTGGCGGATACGCCAGTGTTCCAGGGCGCAAACGAGGCCGAAATCGGCTTCTTGCTCCGGCTGGCCGGTCTCAAGTGGATGGCGCGGGCCTTGAACCTCGCGGAGCCGTTCCCCGAGCTCGATGCCGCGACCCTGACGCAACTCATCGCGGATCTTCGGAAGCTCCCGAGCGAGGGCGGCCATGCGCCGGACCTCGCGGCGCTCAGGCTCGACGCGCTCGGCAGCCGGGCGATCTCGCAAGAGACGCGCGATCTGTTTCATGCCGTTCGTGACTTCGTGGAGCAGGCGGCCAAGGAGATGGCCAGCCGGGGTGCGGCCGAGGCCGAACGACAGCGAGACCACCATAGCACCCTCCTTGAGGACGCCGAGCTGGACAAGGCCGAGAAGGCGAAGTGCAAGACTGGGCTCAAAGAGGTCGAGAAGATCCTCGCGACCGACGACGCCGGCCGGCTCGAGGCGGGAGGATTCCCCGGTCTCGCGAAGGCGTTCGGGCCGAAGACCGAAATGGACGTGGAAGCGGCAGTCGATGAGCTCCTCGCCCTGGCCGGACTCACGCCGACCGGAAAGGTGCGGCTGCGGGACGGCCGCTCGGGCGAGTGGTTCGCCTCAGAGGTGACGGTGGGGTCGATCTACATGATGAAGCTGTCGCACCTCGTGGACGACAAGATCCACGCGCGGTCCATCGGGCCGTACAGCCTAGTGACGCAGCAGCCGCTGGCTGGCAAGGCGCAGTTCGGGGGGCAGCGGTTTGGGGAGATGGAGGTGTGGGCCCTGGAGGCCTACGGGGCCGCCCACACACTCCAGGAGATGCTCACGGTGAAGTCCGATGACGTGAATGGACGGAGCCGCGTCTACGAGGCGATCGTCAAGGGCCAGAATCTCCCAGACCCGGGGACGCCGGAGTCGTTCAACGTGCTGGTGAAAGAGCTCCAGGCGTTGGGTCTCAAGGTCACGCTCGGCGTGACCGAGGAAGGCGAGGAGTAAGCACGATGATTGATTTCCGCAGCACGCGTGACACGCGAGGCTCGAGCTTCGACTACATCCAGATTCGGATCGCGAGTCCCGAAGAGATTCGAGGTCCGAAGGACACCAAGGAACGGGACCGCATGGCCCTGCAGGGGCAGCGGACCTGGTGGTCGTGGGGCGAAGTGCTCAAGCCCGAGACGATCAACTACCGCTCGTTCAAGCCTGAGAAGGACGGCCTGTTCTGTGAGCGGATCTTTGGACCGGTCAAGGACTGGGAGTGCCACTGCGGGAAGTACAAGCGGATCCGCTACCGCGGCGTCGTGTGCGACCGCTGTGGGGTGGAAGTCACGCTGTCCAAGGTGCGCCGGGAGCGGATGGGCCATATCGAGTTGGCGGTGCCTGTGGCCCACATCTGGTTCTTCAAGACGTTGCCGAGCCCCATGGGGAACCTGCTCGACCTCACGCTCAAAGACCTTGAGCGGGTGATCTACTACACGAATTACGTTGTCATCGATCCGGGCGAGCAGGAGGTCAAGGAGCGGGAGCTGCTCGACGAGGAGACCTACCTCGATCTCAAGGCCAAGGCGAAGAGCGAGGGGGACAAGACGTTCTTCGCGGAGATTGGCGCGCCTGCGGTGCGGGAGCTCCTGCACCGGTTGGACGTGGACAAGGTCTCGGAAGAACTGCGGGCCGGCATCGAGACGGAGACGAGCCAGCATCGCAAGAAGCAGATGCTCAAGCGGCTCAAGATCGTCGACGCGTTCCGGACCTCCGGCGACGCCGGCGGGGAGCGGAACAACCCCGCCTGGATGATCCTGGACGTTGTGCCGGTTATCCCGCCGGATCTCCGTCCGCTCGTGCCGCTGGATGGCGGACGGTTCGCCACCAGCGACCTCAACGACCTCTATCGGCGGGTGATCAACCGCAACAACCGCCTGCAGAAGCTGATCCAGCACCGCGCCCCGGAAGTGATCCTGCGCAACGAGAAGCGGATGCTGCAGGAGGCCGTGGACGCCCTGTTCGATAACGGGCGGCGCTCGAAGGCCATTCGGGGCCGTGGCAAGCGCCCACTCAAGTCGCTATCGGATATGCTCAAGGGCAAGCAAGGGCGGTTCCGGCAGAACCTCTTGGGGAAGCGCGTCGACTACTCCGGCCGCTCGGTGATCGTGGTGGGGCCGGAGTTGCGGCTGCATCAGTGCGGCCTGCCCAAAACCATGGCGGTGGAGCTGTTCAAGCCGTTCATCATCCACAAGCTGGTGGAAAAAGGCATCGCCGAGACGGTCAAGCGCGCCAAGAAGATCGTGGAGCGGGAGAGCCCCGAGGTGTACGAGATCTTGGAAGAGATCATCCAAGATCATCCCGTGCTCCTGAACCGGGCGCCGACGCTCCATCGGTTGGGCATTCAGGCCTTCGAGCCCGTGCTGGTGGAAGGGAAGGCCATCCGGATTCATCCGCTCGTGTGTGCCGCGTTCAACGCGGACTTCGATGGCGACCAGATGGCGGTGCACGTGCCGCTGTCGTTCGAGTCCCAGCTCGAGGCGCGAGTGCTCATGATTTCCAGCAACAACGTGCTCAAGCCGTCCGACGGCCGGCCCGTGGCCGAGCCCAGCCAGGACATGGTGCTCGGGTGCTACTTCCTGACCAAGCAGCCGGCCGATTGGGCCGACCGGGTCGCCGACGCGCCGTACGCGGGCTCGCTGTCGGAGGTCGAGATGGGCCTGGCGACCGGTCGCTTGGGCTTCCATTCGATCATCAAGTTCCTGTTGCCACCGGAAGCCGCGCAGGCTACGCCCGTGCGGGAGGACCGCCATGGGGACTGGATCATCACGACGGCGGGGCGGGTGCTGTTCAACAGCATTCTGCCCCCCACGCTGGTGGCGCATCTCGGGTATCAGAACCAGGTGATGCGCAAGAAGGCGCTGTCGGAGCTGGTGTTCGAGGCCTATCGTCAAGCGGGGCTCGCCGACACGGTCGTGTTCCTCGACCGGCTGAAGGATTTCGGGTTCCGTCACGCCACGGTGGGGGGTATCTCCATCGGCATCGAGGATCTCGAGATCCCGGAGAAGAAGGAAGAACTGATCCGGGCGGCGAGCGAGCGGGTGGAGCGGTTCCAGCGGGCCTATCAGGCGGGGCAGATCACCTTCGGTGAGCGGTACAACAAGGTGATCGACGCGTGGACCCATGCCAATAGCGACGTCGCGGAGGCCATGGTCGAGAACCTGGCGCAGTCGCGTGGCGGTCTCAACCCGGTGTTCATGATGTTCGACTCCGGATCCCGGGGCAGCCGGGACCAAATCCGCCAGCTGGCCGGGATGCGTGGCCTCATGGCGAAGCCGCAGAAGAAGCTCACCGGTGGCATCGGCGAGGTCATCGAGAGCCCGATTCGGTCGAACTTCCGCGAGGGGCTCACCGTGCTCGAGTACTTCATCTCGACCCACGGGGCGCGGAAGGGCCTGGCCGACACGGCGCTCAAGACCGCTGACGCCGGCTATCTCACGCGCCGGCTCGTCGATGTGGCGCAGGACGTGACGATTACCGAGGAGGATTGCGGAACCATCCTCGGTCTCGAGATCTCGGCCCTCAAGGAAGGGGAAGACATCATCGAGCCGCTCCGTGAGCGGATCGTCGGCAACGTGGTGGCCGAAGATGTGTTCGATCCGCATGAGCGGGATGAGCATGGTGATCCGCTCCTGCTGGCTGGCGCCGGCGAGCTCCTCGACGAAGAGCGGGCCGAGGCGGTCGAGGACGCGGGCATCGAGAAGGTGAGGATTCGCTCGGTGCTCACGTGCGAGGCGCGCCGCGGGATCTGCCGCATGTGCTATGGGCGGAACCTGGCCACGATGGACATGGTGGACCTCGGCGAGGCGGTCGGGATTCTGGCGGCCCAGTCGATCGGCGAGCCAGGGACGCAGCTCACGCTGCGGACGTTCCACATCGGGGGCACGGCGGCCCGGATCGCGGAGGAAACGACGCGGAAGACCAAACTGGCCGGGACCATCGCGTACGGCGATCGCTTGCAGGTGGTCGAAAACCCCAATGGGGAGCACATCGTCACGGGGTATGACGGCGAACTGATCCTGAAGGACGGCGACGGCCAGGTCCGGTCGCGGTTCCACGTTCCGCTGGGCGCGCGGCTGTCGGTGACCGACGGGCAGCCGCTGCGGCGTGACGATCTGTTGTTCGCGTGGGATCCGTACGCGAACCCGATCATCGCCGATGTCGAGGGACGCGTGCGGTTCGCCGACATCGTGGAGGACGAAACCGTCCGGGAATCGCTGGACGAGATCACCGGTCGGCGGCAGCGGGTGATCGTCGAGGATCGCGAGAAGAAGCTGCACCCGCATATCGAGATCGTGCAGACGATCAAGGGTGGCAAGGAGCGCCGCGTCCGCAACTACGTCATCCCCGAAGGGGCGCAGCTCACCGTGGACGACGGGCAGCAGATCGCGCCTGGAACGGTGCTCGCCAAGATCTCCCGGGAGGCGTATCGGACCAGAGACATCACCGGCGGCCTGCCGCGCGTGGCCGAGCTGTTTGAGGCCCGCCGGCCGAAAGACCCCGCCACGATTTCCGAGATCGACGGGGCGGTCGCGTTCGGCGATATCAAGCGGGGCAAGCGCGAGATCTTCGTGCATCCCGAAACGGGAGAGCCGCAGGTCTACGAGGTTCCGGCCGGCAAACACCTGCGCGTGCACGAGGGCGACCGGGTGTACGCCGGCGACCGGCTGACGGAGGGTCCGGTCAACCCGCACGACATTCTGCGGATCAAGGGACCGCGGGCGGTGCAGGAATACCTCCTCAACGAGGTGCAGGAGGTGTACCGGCTACAGGGGGTCAAGATCAACGACAAGCACATCGGCGTGATCGTGCGGCAGATGCTCCAGAAGGTACGGGTCATCGATCCAGGCGACACGGATTTCCTCGAAGGCGAGCACGTCGACAAGGTGGTCTTCCGCGAGCGGAACGAGCGGATGATCCGCAAGGGCGCCAAGCCCTCGACGAGTGAGCCGCTGCTGCTCGGCATCACCAAGGCCTCTTTGACCACGCAGTCGTTCATTTCGGCGGCGTCGTTCCAGGAGACGACGCGGGTGCTGACCGATGCGGCCATCCGGGGAGCGAAGGACGACCTGTTGGGGCTCAAGGAGAACATCATCATTGGGCACTTGATCCCGGCCGGCACGGGGGTCTACCGGTATTCAGAGCTGGAAATCGAGCCGCCCGAGGGCTTCGAGCCGCCGCCACCGCCCCAGGCGGAGGAGGACGCCGGAGCCCCGAGCCCGTTTCTGGCCGACACCCAGGCGGCCCGCCCCCAGACCGCCGAGGCGCCGTAGCGCCAGCGCACGATGCTAGGGGGGGCGGTACGCACCGCCCCCCCGCGGCATGCCCCGCCTGGGGCTCGCTTGACCTAGGGTTCTGCCCCCCCTAAATTCACAAGTCTGTCACCGAACTTTTTTCTCAGCTCGGCGAGCGTTTGAGCGCGTGTAGGGGTAATGCCGACCATCAATCAGTTGGTCCGCCACGGGCGGAAGCAGGTCGCGAAGAAGGAAAAGGCGCCGGCGCTGCGGGGGAATCCGCAGAAGCGAGGCGTGTGCACGCGCGTGTACACCACGACGCCCAAGAAGCCCAATTCCGCTCTTCGCAAGGTGGCGCGGGTCCGGCTCACGAACGGGTTCGAGGTGACCAGCTACATCCCCGGGGAGGGGCACAACTTACAGGAACACTCGATCGTGCTGATTCGGGGCGGCCGGGTGAAAGACCTCCCGGGGGTACGCTATCACATCATTCGGGGGACGCTGGACGCGGCCGGCGTGGGCGATCGGCGACAGCGGCGATCCAAGTACGGGGCGAAGAGGCCCAAATGAGTCGGCGCAAGCGGGCGGTCAAACGGTACGTGCCGGCGGATCCACGGTATGATAGCCAGACGGTGTCGAAGTTCATCAACTGCATGATGTTGGCGGGCGAGAAGTCGGTGGCGGAACGGGTGTTCTACGACTCGATGGACTTGATCGAGCAGCGCACCGGCCAGCCCGGGGTGCAGGTGTTCAAACAGGCGCTCAACAACGTCAAGCCGGTGGTGGAGGTCAAGAGCCGCCGGGTAGGCGGCGCGACGTATCAGGTCCCGGTCGAGGTGCGACCGGATCGACGGACCGCGTTGGGGATGCGGTGGATCGTGGAGTACTCGCGGGGCCGCAACGAGAAGTCGATGGCTGAGCGGCTCGCGGCGGAGCTGATCCTGGCGAGTAAGGGCGACGGCAGCGCCGTCAAGAAGAAGGAAGACACGCATCGGATGGCGGAAGCCAACCGGGCGTTTGCACACTATAGGTGGTAGCACGGCCGCGTGGGCGGTGGGGACCCAGGTTCCTGACGTCCGTCGCAGCCTGAGCCCGTAACACAACTTCCGGAGCCCGGGTTGCGGGCATCCGGCGGCGCAGGGAGCGATCCCGGCCGATGCGGAGGCGAGACCTGTCCGCAGAGCGGACGACGGTCGCCCCGCTTTTTCGCTGCCGCGGCCGGTACGGAGGCATCTCCGACCGGCGGGCCGAAGGTGATAGAGGGACATGCCGCGAGCAACACCGCTGGAGAAGATTCGGAACATCGGCATCATGGCGCACATCGATGCCGGGAAGACGACTACGACCGAGCGGATCCTCTATTACACCGGCCGGACCTACAAGCTGGGCGAGGTCCACGACGGCACCGCCACGATGGACTGGATGGAGCAGGAGCAGGAGCGCGGGATTACGATCACCTCGGCCGCGACGTTCTGCGAGTGGCTGCGGTTCGACGAGCGGTTCCAGATCAACATCATCGACACGCCGGGCCACGTCGATTTCACGGTGGAGGTCGAGCGGTCCTTGCGGGTGCTGGACGGTGCCATCACGGTCCTGGATGCGGTCGGGGGCGTGGAGCCGCAGACCGAGACGGTGTGGCGACAGGCCGATCGGTACGGGGTGCCGCGGATCGTGTTCGTGAACAAGATGGACCGGGTGGGGGCGGACTTCGAACGGTGCGTGGCCATGGTGCGCGACCGGCTCGGCGCGAAGGCGTATCCGGTGCAGTTTCCGCTCGGCAGCGGGGAGCTATTCACCGGGCTGATCGACATCGTCCGGCAGGTCGAGGTGGTCTACGACGAAGATTCGCTCGGGGTCAGATGGGAAGAGGGGCCGGTTCCGGAGGTGTTCGCGGAGCGGATCGCCGCGCTGCGCCACGACCTGATCGAGGCCGCGATAGAGCACGACGAGGAGCTCTTGCACAAGTACTTGGAAGGTGAGGAGTTGACCGAAGTGGAGATCCGTCGGGCCATTCGGAAGGCCACGCTCGCCAATGCGCTCGTGCCCGTGTTCTGCGGCGCGGCATTCAAGAACAAGGGTGTGCAGCGGCTGTTGGACGGGGTGATCGACTATCTGCCGAGTCCGCTCGACGTACCGCCGGTCAAGGGGCACCTGCCGCATCACGACGAGACGTTCGTGACCCGCGACGCGTCGGACGACGCGCGGTTCAGCGCGCTAGCGTTCAAGATCGCCACCGACCCCTACGTGGGGAAACTGACATTCTTCCGCGTCTACTCGGGTGTGCTGGAGTCCGGATCGTACGTCTACAACTCCACCAAGGACCGCCGCGAGCGCATTGGCCGGCTGTTACAGATGCACGCCAACAAGCGGGAGGAGATCCAGGAGGTCCGGGCGGGGGACATTGCGGCTGCGATCGGGTTGAAGGAGACGCGGACCGGTGACACGCTGTGCGATCGCGAGGATCCGGTCATCCTCGAGGCGATGCGGTTCCCGGCGCCGGTCATATCCGTGGCGATCGAGCCGAGGACCAAAGCCGATCAGGACAAGCTGTCGGTGGCGCTCCAGAAGCTGTCGGAGGAAGACCCGACGTTCCAGGTGCGCACCGACTCCGAGACCGCCCAGACCATCATCTCGGGGATGGGGGAGCTGCACCTCGAGATCCTCGTCGATCGCATGAAGCGGGAGTTCAAGGTCGAGGCGAACGTGGGGCGGCCGCAGGTGGCGTACCGCGAGACCATTCGGGAACGGGTGGAAGAGGTCGAGGGGAAGTTCGTCCGCCAGACGGGCGGCCGCGGCCAGTACGGCCACGTGGTCATCAACATTGAGCCAGCGGAAGCTGGCGTCGGATTCGTGTTCGAGGACAAGATCGTGGGCGGCTCGATTCCACGGGAGTACATCGGCCCGGTGGAGCAGGGTGTGAAAGACGCGATGGAGAACGGCGTCATCGCGGGCTACCCGCTGGTGGACGTGCGGGTCGAGCTCGTGGACGGCAGCTATCACGACGTGGATTCCAGCGAGATGGCGTTCAAGATCGCGGGGTCCATGGCGTTCAAGGAGGGGGTGCGACGCGCCAAGCCCGTGCTGTTGGAGCCGGTCATGGACGTCGAAGTGGTCACACCGGCCGACTACATGGGCGACGTGATCGGCGACCTGAACAGCCGGCGCGGCAAGGTCGGGGGCATGACGCAGCGGGCGGAGGCGCAGGTCATCGGGGCGAGCGTGCCGCTGGGCGAGATGTTCGGCTACAGCACGTCGCTCAGGTCGATGAGTCAGGGACGGGCCGTGTACTCGATGCAGTTCTCGCACTATGCCGAGGCCCCGAAGAGCATGGTTGAGGCGATCACGAGCCGGTCGGTCAAGTAGCGCACGGAACACGTTTCGAGGGAATGCGACATGGCGAAGGCAAAGTTTGAGCGGACGAAGCCGCATGTGAACGTGGGGACGATTGGGCATGTGGACCATGGGAAGACGACGTTGACGGCGGCGATTACGGAGGTGCAGAACAAGCGCGGCTTGGCGGATTTTGTGCCGTTTGATCAGATCGACAAGGCGCCGGAGGAGCGGGAGCGGGGGATTACGATTGCGACGGCGCATTTGGAGTATCAGACGGAGGCGCGGCACTATGCGCACGTGGATTGTCCGGGGCATGCGGACTATGTGAAGAACATGATTACGGGGGCGGCGCAGATGGACGGGGCGGTGTTGGTGGTGAGTGCGGCGGACGGGCCGATGCCGCAGACGCGGGAGCATGTGTTGCTGGCGCGGCAGGTGAACGTCCCGTACATCGTGGTGTTTTTGAACAAGGTGGACATGGTGGACGATCCGGAGTTGTTGGAGTTGGTGGAGTTGGAGGTGCGGGAGTTGTTGTCGAGCTACGAGTTTCCGGGGGACGAGATTCCGGTGATCAAGGGGTCGGCGTTGAAGGCGTTGCAGGATGGGGAGCCGGGGACGGAGAACACCAAGTGTGTAGATGAGTTGTTGACGGCGTTGGACACGTACATCCCGGTGCCGGAGCGGGACATTGACAAGCCGTTTTTGATGCCGGTGGAGGACGTGTTTTCGATTACGGGGCGGGGGACGGTGGCGACGGGGCGGATCGAGCGGGGGAAGGTGAACTTGCAGGACGAGGTGGAGATGGTGGGGTTTGGGGCGAACAAGAAGACGGTGGTGACGGGGGTGGAGATGTTCCGCAAGTTGCTCGACGAGGGGCAAGCGGGGGACAACGTGGGGTTGTTGTTGCGGGGGGTGGACAAGGAGGAGATCGAGCGGGGGATGGTGTTGGCGCAGCCGGGCAGTGTGACGCCGCACACGGGGTTTGAGGCGGAGGTGTACGTGTTGACGAAGGAGGAGGGGGGTCGGCACACGCCGTTTTTCAAGGGGTATCGCCCGCAGTTTTATTTTCGCACGACGGATGTGACGGGCAACGTGGAGTTGCCGGCGGGGGTGGAGATGGTGATGCCGGGGGACAACACGAAGATGACGATCGAGTTGATCACACCGATTGCGATGGAGGAGGGGCTGCGGTTTGCGATCCGCGAAGGCGGCCGCACCGTCGGCGCCGGCGTGGTCACCAAGATCCTGAAATAGCATACCGCGGCGACCGGTCGCGCGACGAAAGGCTTCGGCCATGGCGGGACAGATTCGAATCCGACTGAAGGCATTTGACCACGTGGTGCTGGATCAGGCCGCGGCGGACATCGTGCGCACCGTGGAGAAAACCGGTGCCACGGTTTCGGGGCCGATCCCCCTGCCCACCAAGACTCAGCGGTGGACCGTGTTGCGAAGCCCGCACGTCGACAAGAAGAGCCGTGAGCAGTTCGAACTGAAGACCCACAAGCGCCTGATCGAGATTCTCGACTCGCGGGCGCAGACGGTGGACTCGTTGACGAAGCTCGATTTGCCCGCCGGGGTCGACGTCGAGATCAAGGTCGAATAGCGATGATCGGATTGATCGGTCGGAAGCTCGGGATGACCCGAATCTACAGTGACGAGGGTGGAGCGATCCCCGTCACCGTGATCGAGGCCGGACCGTGTCCGGTGCTGCAGGTGGCGGCGCCGACCGGCGAGGGTGCGCGGGTACAGCTCGGGTTCGGGACGCGGAAGCCGAAGCGCGCGACGAAGGCCGAGGTCGGCCACGCGGCGACGGCCGGAGTGGAGGTTACCCCACGTGTGCTGCGGAGTTTTCGTCTGACGGCAGACGTGGGCGACACCCCCAAGCCGGGCGACGTCGTGACGGTTGCCATCTTCGAGGCTGGGGAGACGGTCAAGGTGACCGGGACGACCCGCGGTCGGGGGTTTCAGGGAGTCGTGAAACGGCACGGGTTCCACGGTGGTCCGTCGTCCCACGGCAACACGCGGCACCGCAAGCCGGGCAGCATGGGGCCGGGCACGGACCCGTCACGGGTCATCAAGGGCAAGAAGCTGCCAGGACAGTACGGCAACACCCGGTTCACCGAGGTGGGCCTCTCGGTGGTCCGCGTCGATCCAGAGCGCAACCTGCTGTACGTGCGGGGGGCGATCCCGGGGCCGCGCCGCGGCATCGTGGAAGTCCGCAAACAGGGAGGTCGCAGCCGGTATGCTTGAGGCACAGCTGTATACGGCGACCGCGCAAGAGAAGGGGAGCTATGCCCTCCCCGACGAATTCGACGGCACGGTGAACGAGGCCGCGCTGTATCACGCCGTGCGGGCCTTCCTCAACCACCAGCGGCAGGGAACGCACTCCACCAAGACCAGGGCGGAGGTCTCCGGTGGCAACCGAAAGCCGTATCGGCAGAAGGGCACGGGACGCGCGCGGCAGGGCACGATCCGGGCGCCCCAGTATGCGGGCGGCGGCGTCGTGTTCGGCCCCAAGCCGCGCCGCTATCGGACGGTCGTGCCGCGCAAGCTCAAGCGCCTGGCCCGCCAGTCCGCCTTGAACACGCGCGCCAAGGAGGGGGCCCTCGTCGTGATCGAGGACCTCGCGTTCGAGGAGCCCAAGACGCGACGACTGGTGGAGTTGATCGCCAAGCTGGGCCTGGACGATCACAAAGTGCTGTTGTTGACGGCCGATCATCGTGAGGCAGTGTACCGGTCCGGTCGCAACGTGCCGGACGTGCACGTCATGCGCTACCAGGATGCCTCGGCCTACGAGGTGCTGTGGGCCGATACGGTGATCGTCGAAGAGGGCGCCATCGGCGGACACGCCGTGGCGGGCTCGGAGCCCAAACGCGCGAAGCGAGCGGCGGCGGGGACCAAGAAGAAGGCGAGCGGCCGGGCGATGAGCCGCAAGCGCGCCAGCACCAAGAAGGCCGGGCGGAAGCCGGCCGCCAAGTCGACCACGAGGAAGAAGTCGACGCGAAAGGGTGGCAAGGATGCCTGATCGCTTTGGGACCGTCGTGCGGCCCGTGGTGACGGAGAAGTCGTCGGCGCAGTACGCGGCGCTTCGCGAGTACACCTTCGAGACCGACCCGCGGGCCACCAAACCGCAGATTCGGGAGGCGATCGAGTCGATGTTCGACGTCCGGGTGACCAGCGTGCGCACGTTGCAGCAGCGCTCCAAGCGTCGGACGCGAGGGCGATCCGTCGGCCGCCGTCCGCGGTGGAAGAAAGCGTTCGTCCGGCTCGCCGAGGGCGACACGATCGAGATCTTCGAGGGATAGGCCGATGGCTATTCGCAAATTCCGACCGACGAGCGCCGGGACCCGATTTCGCTCGGTGAGTGACTTCGAGGAGGTGACTCGGTCGACGCCGGAGAAGTCGCTCGTGGGACCGATCAAAAAGTCGGGCGGGCGCAACAACCGCGGCCACCTGACGAGCCGGCATCGGGGCGGGGGCCACAAGCGCCGCTACCGGATGGTCGACTTCAAGCGCGGCAAACACGGGGTGCCGGCGACGGTGAGTGAGATCGAGTACGATCCCAACCGGTCGGCGCGCATCGCCCTGCTCGTCTATGCCGACGGCGAGAAACGATACATCCTGCATCCGCGCGGCCTGGCGGTGGGCGATCGGGTCGAAGCGGGGCCAGGGAGCGATATCCGCACGGGCAATGCCCTGCCGCTCCGGGAGATCCCGTTGGGGACGACGGTGCACTGCATCGAGCTCAAGGTCGGCAAGGGAGGCCAGATATGTCGATCTGCCGGCACCGGTGCGCAGGTGGTGGCCCGGGAAGGCAACCACGTGGCGCTCAAGCTCCGGAGCGGCGAGGTGCGGCTGATCCGCCAAGAATGCACGGCCACGATCGGTGAGGTGGGGAATCCCGAGCATGAGCTGGCGAGTTACGGCAAAGCGGGGAAGACCCGATGGCTCGGGCGACGGCCGATCGTGCGCGGCGTGGCCATGAATCCCGTGGACCATCCCCTGGGCGGCGGCGAAGGCAAGTCGTCGGGTGGGCGGCCGCCGGTGACTCCCTGGGGCAAGCCGGAGGGTCGCAAGACGCGGCAGCGCAAGAAGGCGAGCACGAAACTCATCGTCCGCGGACGCAAGCGCGGCAAAGCCACGAAGTAGGCGGAACGGACACCGACTATGGCGAGAAGCATCAAAAAAGGACCCTACGTCGAGGCCTCGCTCCTCAACAAGATCGAGGCGCTCAATGCTGGCGGCGAGAAGCGGGTCATCAAGACGTGGTCTCGTGGCTCGACGATTACGCCGGACTTCGTGGGACACACGATCGCGGTGCACAACGGGAACAAGTTCATCCCGGTGTACATCAGTGAGAACATGGTGGGACACAAGCTCGGCGAATTCGCGCCGACGCGCCTGTTTCGTGGCCATTCGGGCAAGCTGGCGGCCGACAAGAAGGTCGGCACGGAGGCGTGAGCACGATGACGGCTCGGGCGATCCAGAAATGGGTACGGCAGTCGCCACGAAAGATGCGGCTCGTGGTCGACCAGATCCGGGGCAAAGACGTCAACGACGCGTACGCCCTGCTGAAGTTCTCAAAGAAGCACGCGGCGCAGCAGATCGAGAAAGTGCTGCGCTCGGCGGTAGCGAATGCCGAACAGGCGGCGCTCCGCAACAACGAGGCGTTCGACGTCGATCGCCTGTACGTCGCGTATGCCGTCGTCAACGACGGACCGACGCTGTGGCGCTACCGCCCAGCGGCGATGGGACGCGCGGCACCGATCCGGAAGCGAACGAGTCACGTGGAGATCCACGTCCGATCCCGGGAAGAGAGGGCATAAGTGGGCCAGAAGACACATCCCTACGGTTTTCGGCTCGGCATCGTCAAGCCGTGGCGCTCGCGGTGGTTCGCCGGAGCGGAGTTCCCGGCGTTTCTGAAGGAAGACGAGCTGATCCGGAAGTATCTGAAGACCCGACTGTCGCACGCGGCGGTCTCGGACGTGCACGTGGAGCGCAAGCCGGGCAAAGTGACCGTGACCGTCTACACGGGCCGCCCCGGCGTCGTGATCGGCAAACGGGGCGCCGAGGTGGACAAGCTTCGAGACGAGCTGGCCCAACTCACCGGGAAGGAGGTGGGGATCAACGTCGAGGAGATCAAGCGACCGGAGCTCGACGCACAGCTGGTGGCCGACAACGTGGTGCACCAGCTCGTGCAGCGTATCTCGTTCCGGCGCGCCATGAAGCGGGCCGTGCAGAACGCGATGCGGATGGGAGCACAGGGGATCAAGATCCGGTGCGGCGGCCGGCTCGGTGGAGCGGAGATCGCCCGGTCGGAAGGGTATCACGAGGGCCGGGTGCCGCTGCACACGCTGCGCGCCGACGTCGACTACGGCGTGTCGACCGCCAAGGCGCCGTACGGCACCATCGGCGTCAAGGTATGGATCTTCAAGGGTGAGGTCGTCGACGATCGGCGCGGCAAGACCTACAGCACGGGGGCGTAAGCGATGTTGGCGCCGAAGCGAGTCAAGTATCGCAAGCAGATGAAGGGCCGGACCAAGGGGCACGCGACCCGCGGCAACTCGGTCGCGTTCGGCCATGTCGGGTTGATGACCCTGGATCCGGGATGGATCACCAGCCGTCAGATCGAGGCGGCCCGGGTGGCGATGACCCGCGTAATGAAACGCGGTGGACGCATCTGGATTCGGATCTTCCCGGACAAGCCGATCACCAAGAAGCCGGCCGAGACCCGAATGGGGAAGGGCAAGGGCAATCCTGAGGGATGGGTGGCGGTCGTGAAGCCCGGCCGGGTGATGTTCGAGTTGGAGGGCGTGACGGAAGACGTTGCCAGGGCGGCGCTGTCGCACGCGGCGACCAAGCTGCCGGTCAAGACGCGCATCATCACGCGCGAGGACGGATAGGCGTATGGCGCTGAAAGACGCGGAACGCAAGCGACTCGATCCCGCCAAGCTGCGCGAGTTGACGGATCGCGAATTGGAGGACGAGCTGGCGCGGCTCAAGGAAGAGCGGTTCCGGCTGAAGTTCCGGTCGGCCACCGAGGCCATCGAGAACCCGATCCAGTTCCGGATGCTGCGCCGGAACATTGCGCGGATCACGACGGTCCTGCGCGAGAGGAAGCAGGTATGAGCCAGGATGCCCAGGCCCGGCGGCGGCGGAAGGTGCGCACCGGCGTCGTGGTGAGCGACAAGATGACGAAGACGGTGACCGTCGAGCTGACCCGCCAGTTCGCGCACGGCCTGTACGGAAAGCAGCTGACGCGGACGAAGCGGGTCCATGCCCATGACGACCATGGTGCCAAGGCGGGGGACACGGTCCGGATCGCCGAGACACGCCCGCTCTCGAAGTCGAAGCGCTGGCGGGTCGTCGAGATCGTGTCCCGTGCGGAGTAAGTGAGGCCGACGTGGTACAACAGGAATCGATCGTCAGGATTGCGGACAACTCCGGCGCCCGGAAGGCGCTGGTGATCCGCGTGCTCGGCGGGAGCAAGCGGCGGTATGCCGGCATGGGCGACATCGTCGTGGTGACGATCAAGGACGCGCTGCCCGCCGGACAGGTCAAGAAGGGCGATGTCGCCAGGGCGGTGATCGTCCGGACGGCCAAGGAAACGCGGCGGCGGGACGGCAGCTACATCCGCTTCGATGACAACGCGGCGGTCCTCATCACCGACACCGGCGAGCCTCGGGCGACCCGCATTTTCGGACCGGTCGGTCGCGAGCTCCGTGAGAAGCGGTTCATGAAGATCGTCTCGCTCGCCCCGGAGGTGCTGTAAATGAAACCGCTCGTGTATAAGAAGAGCCGGCGCGAGAAGCAGTCGCAGGCCCCGGTGTCCCAGAAGATGCGGATCACCAAGGGCGACAAGGTGCGCGTCGTGCGCGGGGAAAATCGAGGGGCGGAAGGCACGGTGATCCGGGTCTTGCCGCGCAAGGGCCGGGTGGTCGTCGAGGGAGTGAACGTCGTGACGAAACACCGTCGAGCGACGAGCGCGAACGAAGAGGGCGGCATCATCACTTTCCCTGCGCCGATCGATGTGTCGAACGTGATGCTGCTCGATCCGAAGAGCGGGGAACCGTCGCGCGTGCGGCGGAAGAAAGACAAGGACGGAACCGTGGAGCGGCTGAGCGTGAAGTCGGGCCAGCCGATCCCGAGGAACCGGTAGGTTGCACATGGCCGACAAGAAGAAGAAGAAGGACGAAGCGCACGCGGATCCGGTCGCGGCACCACCGGCTCCCCCGCCACGGTTGCGGGAGCACTTCCGGACGACCGTCTGTCCCAAGCTCGCTCAGGAGTTCGGGATCGGGAATCCGAACGCGCTCCCGCGGCTCGACAAGATCGTGTTGAACGTGGGATTGGGCGAGGCGCCCAAGAACCCGAAGCTGCTCGACACGGCCGTGGAGGAGTTGGCGGCGATCACCGGCCAGCGGCCGGTCGTGACCCGGGCCAAGAAGGCCATTTCCAACTTCTCGCTGCGGGCAGGGATGCCGGTCGGAGTGCGAGTGACACTGCGCGGTGCGCGGATGTGGGAGTTCTTGGACCGATTCATCAACGTAGCCGTGCCGCGAATCCGCGACTTCCGCGGGTTCCCGACGCGGTCGTTCGACGGGCGCGGCAACTACACGCTCGGTATCCGGGAACAGATGATCTTCCCGGAGATCGATTACGACAAGGTTGAGAAGATCCACGGCATGGACATCACGTTCGTTACGACCGCGGGTCGTGACGACGTCGGTATGGCACTGTTGCGGGAGATGGGGATGCCCTTCCGCGGACAGACACCGGTCACGATCGGATAGGGGGAGCCAACCGGATGGCAAAGAAGTGTCTCGTAGAGAAGGCGAAGCGGAAGCCGAAGTACGGCGTGCGAGCGTACCATCGGTGCGCGCGCTGCGGCCGTGCCCGAGCCTACCTCCGCAGATTCGGGATCTGTCGGATCTGCTTCCGCGAACAGGCGCTCCGGGGCGAGATCCCCGGCGTGCGGAAGGCGAGTTGGTGAGATGAACGATCCGGTCGCCGATATGCTGACCCGAATCCGGAACGCGTGCCAGGCCGGTCACCGGCGGGTAGACGTTCCGGTGTCGAAACTCAAGGTGGAGATCGCGCGGATCCTGCGCGAGAACCGGTTCATCCACGATTTCGCCGTCCTGGACGACGGGCGTCACGGCATCTTGCGGGTGTATCTCAAGTATGACGGCGATCTGCCCGTCATCCACGAGATGCAGCGCGTCTCCAAGCCGGGGCTTCGACGGTACGTGAAGGCGCGTGAGATCCCGCGGGTGAAGAACGGGCTCGGCATGGCCATCCTGTCCACACCACGTGGGCTGATGAGCGATCGTGATGCGCGCCGTGCCCGCGTGGGCGGCGAGCTCGTCGCGGTGCTCTGGTAGGAGAGGATCATGTCACGAATCGGCAAGAAGCCCGTCACGCTCCCGAGCGGGGTGACGGTATCGCTCGACGGGCGGCATATCTCCGTCAAGGGACCGAAGGGCGAGCTGTCGCGGACGCTCCCGGCCGAGATGCGGGTGACGCAGGGCGATGGGGCCGTGACGGTGGAGCGCCCGAGCGATGTCGGGCGCCATCGCGCCTTGCACGGGCTCACGCGCTCCCTGGTGCAGAACATGGTGGACGGCGTCACCACGGGCTTCAGCAAACAACTGGAGATCCAGGGGGTGGGCTACAAGGCCGAGGCCATGGGGAAGGGGGTGCGACTCATCGTCGGATTCTCGCATCCCGTGGAGTACCCCGCGCCTCCAGGCATCGCGATCAAGGTGGAGAATCCGACCCTCCTGACGGTGGAGGGGATCGACAAGGAACTCGTTGGCCAGGTTGCGGCCGATCTCCGGCGCGTGCGGCCGCCCGAGCCCTACAAGGGCAAAGGGATCCGCTACGTGGGGGAATACGTGCGGCGCAAGGCCGGCAAGACGGGAGGCTAGCCGCATGAGACCGTTGCGGAGTCCGAAGACGCGGCAGGAGCGGCGTGCCCGCCGGCACCTGCGGATTCGCCAGACCGTGCGGGGCACGGGCGCGCGCCCACGCCTGGTCGTGTACCGTTCGCTCAAGCACATCTACGCCCAGATCGTCGACGACGAGCGCGGCATCACGCTGGCGGCGACCAGCGATCTCGAGAAGGCATTCGCCCCTGCGGGCACGGGGAAGACCGGTGCGGCACTGGCTGTCGGGAAGCTCCTGGCCACGCGGGCCAAGGAGCAGGGAATCACACGTGTCGTGTTCGACCGCGGCGGCTACCCGTACCATGGACGGGTGCGGGCGGTGGCCGAAGGCGCGCGAGACGGCGGATTGGAGTTCTAGCACCATGGCGCAAGACAGAGATCGCGGGCGCAAGGACCGCGAGTCCGACCAGATCGAGAACGTGATCAACATCAGCCGGGTCGCGAAGGTAGTGAAGGGCGGCCGGCGATTCTCGTTCAACGCGTTGGCCGCCGTTGGCGACGGAGCGGGTCAGGTGGGCGTCGGCACGGGCAAGGCCAACGAGGTCTCGGAGGCCGTACGCAAGGCGGTCGAGGCGGCTCGGCGGTCCATGCAGCCGGTGCCGCGCGAAGGCACCACGATCCCGCACGAGATCGTCGGACAGCACGGGGCGGGCCGAGTGCTCCTGAAGCCGGCCACGTCCGGCACGGGCGTCATCGCCGGGGGGCCAGTGCGGGCCGTACTGGAATGTGCGGGCATCACCGACATCCTCACGAAGTCGCTGGGCTCCGCCAATCCGCTGAACATGGTGTGGGCCACGATGGATGGCCTCACGCGGCTGGTGACGCTGGATCAGGTCGCGCGGCAGCGGGGTGCGGAGCCGACGGAGTTGGACTACCGTCCGCGCCAGGGAGTGTCGAATGCCTGAGAAAAAGGCCAAGGCGGCCAAGCGTGCCACCAAGACCAAGGCCAAGAAGAAGACCACGAAGACCAAGGCCAGCAAGGCGAAGGCAACCAAGAGAAAGGCCACCAAGACCAAGGCCACCAAGCGGGCTGCTGCCCCATCGTCGCCGGCTGGGACGGGTCGGGTGCGCGTCAAACAGGTCCGCTCGGGGATCGGCCACGCAGACACGTATCGGCGCACCCTACGCGCCCTGGGTCTCAAGCACCACCAGGATGAGGTCGTGGTGGCAGACAACCCGTCGGTGCGGGGGATGTTGTTCAAGGTGCGACATCTCGTTGCGGTGACCCCCGAGGAGGCGTGATGGCGAAGAAGGAGCAACTGGGACTGCACAATCTCCCGGCGCCCGAAGGGGCGCACACCGATCCGAAGCGCAAGGGCCGCGGCCCTGGCTCGGGATTGGGAAAGACCGCCGGTCGGGGCCACAAAGGACAGCGTGCCCGGGCCAGCGGGAACGTCCGTCCCGGCTTCGAGGGCGGCCAGATGCCGCTCGTTCGGCGCGTACCCAAGCGCGGCTTCACGAATCCCTTCCGGATTCCGGCCCAGGCCGTGAATCTTCGGGATCTCGCCAAGGTCCCCGGCGAATCGATCGATCCGGCCGTGTTGGCCGAACTAGGCCTGATTCACCGTACGGACGTGCCGGTCAAGATCCTGGGCACTGGAGAGGCGACACGGCCCTACGTGATTCGTGGGTGCGGCGTCTCGAAGACCGCGCGGGAAAAGATCGAGCACGCGGGCGGACGGATCGAGGCGTAGATCGATGGCCGTACCCCGCATTCCGAACCTCTTCGCGGTCCCGGAGCTCAAGGAAAAGCTCCTCTTCACGCTGCTATGTCTGGCCGTGTACCGGGCCGGGGCCCACATCGCCACACCCGGCGTGAACGTCCAAGTCCTCGCCGACTTCATGCGAAACCAGGGTGCGGGGACATTCTTCGGGATGTACGACATGTTCGTCGGCGGCGGGCTCTCCCGGGCGACGGTGTTGGCATTGGGCATCATGCCCTACATCTCGGCCTCGATCATGTTTCAGCTCGGTGGCGCGGTCTTCCCGTACATCGAGAAGCTGCAGAAAGAGGAGGAGGGACGAAAGAAGATCACGCAGTGGACCCGGTATTCCACCGTCGTGCTCTCCGTGTTCCAGGCGTACGGCTTTGCGATCTTCGCGGAACAGCAGGGCGCGGTGGCGAGTCCCGGCTTCGGGTTCCGGGCCGTGACCATGCTGACCCTCACCTCGGGGGCCATCTTCGTGATGTGGCTCGGCGAACGCATCACGGAGCGCGGGATCGGGAACGGCATGAGCCTCATGATCTTCTTCTCGATCATGGAGGGGTTCCTGCCCGGGACGGCGCTGACGATCAACTTCCTGGACACCGGGGTGATCACGGTGCAGCGGCTGATCATCCTGCTCGTGGTGATGGTGGCCGTCATCGCGGGTGTCATCGCCATTACGGTCGCGGCACGCCGCATTCCGATTCAAATCCCGCGGAAGGTCATGGGGCGCGGCCGCATTCGAGAGGGGCAGAAGACGTTCGTCCCGATCCGGGTGAACTCCGCCGGCGTGATGCCGATCATCTTTGCCCAGGCGATCATCGTGGTGCCCGGCACCATCGCCACGTTCAGCGATGTCCCGGCCCTGCGAGCCATTTCGGAGGTCTTCCAGCCTGGGACCGCGGTCTACTACGTGAGCTACGCGCTGCTGATTATCTTCTTCACGTACTTCTACACGTCGATCATCTTCAACCCGTTGGACATCGCGGAGAATCTCAAAAAGCAGGGCGGGTTTATTCCGGGCGTGAAACCGGGCGGCGCGACGGCGGATTACATCGATCAGGTTCTGACGCGCGTGACGCTGCCGGGCTCCGTGTTCCTCACGCTCATCGCGCTCTTGCCCTTCTTCATCTTCGACGCGTTCAATGTCCCGTTCTTCTTCGGTGGCACGGCGCTGCTCATTGTCGTCGGCGTGGCGCTGGACACCTGGATTCAGGTGCAGCAGCACCTGCACCTCCGGCACTACGACGACTTCATGAAGCAGGGTCGGGTCAAGTTCCGTGGCCGACGCGGCGGCCGGTACATGTGAGCACAGGTCGGGACGCGACCGGCGCTGCTTGCCGCGCCCGCGACCTCGCATCCGACAACAGCCAACGGTGAACATCGTTCTTCTCGGCCCTCCAGGATCCGGCAAAGGGACGCAGGGTGCGCTCCTGGCCGAGCGAACCGGAATCCCGCGGGTGTCGACTGGGGACCTATTGCGCAGCGCCGTAGCGCGGGGGACGGCGCTCGGCCGACGGGCGCAGTCGTACATGGACCAAGGGTTGCTGGTCCCGGACGACGTGATCATCGGCCTCATCGAGGAGGTGCTCGCCTCAGCGGACACGGCGAACGGAATCATGATGGACGGGTTCCCGCGCACGCTGCGGCAGGCCGACGCGGTCGATCGGGCCCTGGCCCGCCGGGGGCGTCGCGTGGATCACGTACTCAACATTGACGTGCCGGAGCAGGAGCTGATTCGCCGATTGTCGGGGCGGGCCGGCGAGCAGGGACGGAGCGACGACAGCCCCGAGGCCATCCGGAAGCGGCTGGCGGTCTACGCGGAACAGACGGCACCGCTGGTGCAGTACTACAGGGAACGGGGCGTCCTCCGGGACGTGCGGGGGACGGGGACCGTCGAGGCCATTGCGGCACATATCAGGGTGGTATTGGGATTATGATCACGATCAAGTCGGCCCGCGAGATAGAGATCATGGCCCGGGCGGGCCGCATCCTCGCCGACACGCTGGCCCTGGTGGCGAGCCGGACGGAGCCGGGAGTGAGCACGGCGGAACTGGATGCCGCCGCGGAGGCGTTCATCCGCAAGCACGACGGTGCCACCCCGTCGTTCAAGGGGTTGTATGACTTCCCGGCGACGCTGTGCACCTCGATCAACAACGAGATCGTGCATGGCATCCCGTCGGCGGAGCGGATCCTCAAGAACGGCGATGTGATCAGCGTGGATTGCGGGGTCTGCCTCGAAGGACTCCATGCGGATTCGGCGGTGACGCTTCCCGTCGGCACCGTGAGTGCCGAGGCCCAGCGGCTGCTGCAGGTCACGCAGGACGCGCTGGACGCGGGCATTGCCGCTGCCATGGCGGGGAATCACATCGGTGATATCGGCCATGCCGTCCAGCGCGTCGTTGAGCGGGCCGGATACAGTGTGGTGCGAGAGCTGGTGGGGCACGGAATCGGCACAAGCTTCCACGAGGAACCGCAGATCCCAAACTACGGGAAGCCGCGGCGGGGACCGCGACTGACGCCCGGCATGACGTTGGCCATCGAGCCGATGGTCAACCTCGGCCTCCCACAGATTCGCACGCTCGACGACAAGTGGACCGTCGTGACGGCGGATGGCTCGCTATCGGCGCACTTCGAGCACACGGTCGTCGTCCAGGACGACGGGCCTCAGGTGCTCACCCCGGCGCCGATATCGGCGGAGGCCTAGGGACGACGCTCACCCCGGGGTGGGCTCCGTCCCCTCCTCCCGCAGCACGTCGAGCAGCCACGCATGAATGGCTGGATTCCCCGCCACATAGGCGCCGTGGCGCAGCGCCGCCGCATTCCCATCCAGGTCGGTCACCACGCCGCCGGCCTCACGGACGAGCACCGTCCCTGCCGCGACGTCCCACGGTGCCAAGTAGAGTTCCCAGAATCCGTCGAAGCGTCCCAGCGCAATATCGACGAAGTCGAGCGAGGCCGCGCCCGTTCGGCGGACGCCGGCCGTTCGCTGGAGAATGGTGCCGAACTGCCGCAGATAGGCGGGGAGGAGGTGCGCGACCTTGAATGGAAAGCCGGTGCCGATGAGGGCGCTGGCAGGCTCCGTCGTCGTCGAAACCGCGAGCCGAGTGTCGCCGCACCAGGCACCACCGCCCCGCAGCGCGTGGTACGTGATCCCCCGCGCCACGTCGACGACCACACCGACGGCGGGTTCGGTGCGGACCACCGCACCGATGCTCACGCCGTAGGCCGGGTAGTCGTGCAGGAAGTTCGTCGTACCGTCGAGCGGGTCAACGACCCACACGAGGTCGGCGTCGCGCGCACCCGGCGTGAGCTCTTCGCCGAGGACCACTGAATCGGGAACTGCCTGGCGAAGTTGCTGGGCGATCAGCGCCTCGGTTTCGACGTCAACCTGGGTCACGAAATCGCTGTGCCCCTTGAGGCGCCATGCATCCGTGTGGGGGCGCGCCCGGGTGCGAATGTGGTCAGCCGCGGCACTCGCCGCGGTGAGGGCGACAGCCAGTAAGTCGCGGTAATCACTCACCTTGCGGTCCCTCTACCCCCTCCATACCTTCCGGCCAATGCGGGTCTTCTCCGGCATCCAACCCTCTGGCGAACTGCACGTCGGCAACTATCTCGGGGCGGTCAGGAATTGGGTGGCGCTCCAGGATCGGTATGAGTGCATCTTCTGCATCGTCGACTACCACGCCATTACCCAAGAGTACGACTCGGCGGCACTCGCCAACCGAACGTTCGACATGGCCGTGAGCCTGCTCGCCGCCGGTATCGATCCCGAGCGTTCGGTACTGTTTGTCCAGTCCCATGTCGCGGAGCATACCGAGCTCGCGTGGGTGTTCACGACGGTGACACCACTCGGTGAGCTCGAGCGGATGACCCAATTTAAAGACAAGGCGCAGCGGCAGGTAAGCGTACTCGCCGGACTGCTGAACTACCCCGTCCTCCAAGCGGCGGACGTCCTGCTCTATCGCGCCGATCGCGTGCCGGTGGGTGAAGATCAGGTACAGCACATCGAGTTGATGCGTGACGTGGCCCGCAAGTGGAATACGCGGTATGGGAACGGATACTTCCCCGAGCCGGAGCCGATGCTCACGGCGGCCGGTCGCATCGTGGGGCTCGACGGTAACGCAAAGATGTCCAAGAGCCTTGGCAACACAGTCGGCATCCTCGAAACGCCCGAACAGATCTGGGAGCGACTTCGGCCGGCCGTGACCGATCCGGCCCGTGTGACCAAGAAGGATCCCGGCAACCCCGAGGTCTGCAACATCTACGCGCTCCACCAGCATTTCTCCCCGACCGCCACCGTCGAGGACGTGGCGGTGAAATGCCGTGCCGCGGCGTGGGGCTGCCTGGACTGCAAGCGTGTGTTGTCCGACAACATCGCGCGGGAGTTTGCGCCGATGCGCGAGCGAGCAGCCGCGCTGAACGCCGCTCCCGAGCGGGTTCGGGAGATCCTGCATGACGGGGCGCAGCGCGCGCGGGCGATCGCCGCTGAGACTATGAGTCACGTTCGCGACCGCATGGGCCTTCTCGCCGAAGGAGGCACGCGACGGGAATGATCGCCACGACTTGGACCGAATTCGCGCAGGTCCTCCAACTCGACCTGCTCGGATACCTTGTCATCGCCGTGATCTTGGGCGGCGCCGTCGGCTTGGAGCGGGAGCTCAGGGGGAAAGCGGCGGGACTCAGGACCAACATCCTCATCTGTGTGGGTGCGGCGCTCTTCACGCGGCTCTCGGTGTCCGTGGCCGGCGGCGGTGTGGGCGACCCCGGGCGGATCGCTGCTCAGATCGTCACCGGCGTGGGCTTCATCGGGGCCGGCACGATTCTCCACAGTCGCGGGCACGTGAGTGGGCTGACGAGTGCGGCCACGATCTGGCTCGTGGCGGCCATCGGGGTGGCTGTTGGGGCGGGAGCGCTGGTCGAGGCCTCGGGAGCGACACTGCTCGTCGTGCTGGTGCTCGGCGCCCTCGGGCGGCTCGAGCGGTCGTTGCGGAAGTACGGCGGCATCACGCACCTAGCCCTCGAGGTCGATGCCGATCCGCAACGGGTGTCCGATATCGAGCGGATCGTGCAGGACGCCGGACTCCGGATCGAAGAGCTTCGCTCCGAAACCCATGGTGAGCGGATCACGGTGCACGTGGCGATGAGCGGACCGCAGCGGCTGCACGACAAGGCGAAGCTCCGGCTCCTGCAGGCGTCCGGCGCGTATCGGCTCAGCATCGAAGAGTGAGGCGCGTCGTCGTCGATCTCGTGTCGACGCGGGCGAGTTGGTCCATCCCCCCGCGGAGCGTTGCGGCGATTCGCACGGCGTTCGGCCGTGGGTGGGATGTCGTGGAGATCACCGAGGCGTCGCCCAGCGACGGCGACGGCGGGGGTGGGTCGCCGGCCGCCATCGCGGCGGCTCCCGGAACGGAAGTCTACCTCGGGTGGGGCATCTCGCCCGTGGTGGTGCGGGCGGCCGACGGCACGCTCCGCTGGGCGCACAGCGCCGCCGCGGGAGTGGGATCGTCACTGAGCGCTGAGCTGGTGGCGAGCGGCGCCGTCTTGACGAACTCGCGGGCCATCCAGGCGGAGCCGATGGCCGATTGGGTCATCGCCGCCATCGGCTACTGCCTGCGGGGATTCCACGCGATCGTGGGAGCGCAGCGTGAGCGGCGATGGATCAAGGGCGAGGTGTTCGACGGGGAGATCCCCGTCCGGGAGTTCGCACAGACCCGGGTGGGGATCATCGGCCTCGGAGGCATCGGGAAAGCAGTCGCCACGCGCTGTCGAGCCCTCGGCATGGAGGTGCGTGCCATTCGTCGGCGGCCCACGACGCGCCGCCCGGCCGGGGTGCGCTGGGTGGGAGGAGCGGACGATGCGGTCCGCCTGGCGGCGCTCAGCGACGTCCTCGTGGTTGCAGCGCCGCACACGGAGGTCACGCGTCACCTCGTGAGCGAGGCGGTGCTCGCCGCCCTGCCTCGAGGCGCGTATGTGATCAACGTGTCGCGGGGAGCCCTCGTGGATGACGACGCGTTACTCCGTCAGCTCGATCGGGGCCACCTCGGCGGCTGCGTGCTGGACGTGTTTCGGCAGGAGCCACTCCCGGAGCAACATCCCTTCTGGGGACATCCACGCGTGCTGGTCTCGCCGCACGTGAGCTGTGTGTCGGAACGGTTCTGGGAGCGGGAAACGGCGTTGATCGAGGACAACATCCGTCGCTATCGCGGCGGGAAACGACTCAAGAACGTGGTTGACTTGGACGCGGGATACTAGGTCATGGACACCATCATCAAGGCGGCGGTCGAGCGTGGCGCGTCGGATATCCACATCAAGGCCGGCGACGTGTTTCGTGCGCGAATCGACGGGCAGTTGGTTCCGCTGACCAAACAGCGGCTCACACCGGATCAGACCAAATCGATCGCGGTCAAGCTCATTCCGGTCGATGTCGATCGGAAGCGGATCGACGAAATCCGCGACTACGACTGTTCATGGGGCGCACCGGGGATCGGTCGGTTTCGTGTGAGCATTCTCCGCCAGCGGTCGTCGTTCATGATTGTGATGCGGGTCATCCCCTTCGAGGTCCCGAGTTTCGAGCGACTCGGGCTACCGGAGGCCCTTGGCTCCATTGCCGAGAGTGAGGCGGGTCTGATCTTGGTGACCGGCACCACGGGGAGCGGGAACAGCTCCACGATGGCCGCGATGGTCAATCACATCAACTCCCGGCTCAGCCGACACATCGTGACCCTGGAAAACCCGATCGAGTTCCTCCACCGGGACGTCAACAGCTCGGTCACGCAACGAGAAGTGGGCCCCGACACCGAGAGCTTCGCGACGGGACTCCGTGCCGTGCTGCGACAGGATCCCGACGTCATCCTGTTGGGGGAGCTGCCCGATACCCGCATCGTGGACGCGGCGCTGACGGCGGCCGAGACGGGACATCTCTTGATCAGCACGCTGCACACGCCCGATGCGATGGCGACCATCGCCCGGATCGTGGCGATGTTCCCGCCGGAGGAACAGGAAGTGGCGCGGGTCCGACTGGCCGAGGCACTGCGGGGCATCGTTTCCCAGCGCCTACTGCCCCGAGCAGACGGCAACGGCCGCTGCGTCGCCGCGGAGGTCATGATCTGCACGACGGAAATCCGGGACCGAATCCGTGACCGAACGCGGGTTGCCGAGATTGGGGAAGCAATCGAGGCCGGACGAGACGAACACGGGATGCAAAGTCTGGATCAGCATCTCCTGGAGCTCGTGAGCGCCGGGACCATCACAGCCGAGACGGCCACGGCGGCATCGAGCGATCCGGAGGGGTTCGTACGCAAGATGAAGAAAGCCAACCGGAAGTAGCTCGGGGGCTGGAGCGGGCGGGAGGCCAGCGTGACGACGGACAGACCCCGGGGGTTGCTGGTGCCGGTGACGACGCCGTTCGATCCGACGAGCGGTGACGTTGCCCCGGTGCACCTGCGTGACAACGTACGCGGCGTGCTCGCTGCCGGGGCGGCCGGCATCGTGGCCGCCGGCTCCACCGGTGAGGCGTCCCTCCTCTCGGACGCGGAGTTTCGACAAGTGGTTGCGTGGATCCGGGACGTTATCCCGGAGGACCGATGGCTCATCGCAGGGACGGGGCGTGAGTCGACCAGGGGGTCGATCGTGGCGTGCCGCATTGCCGCGGAGGCGGGGGCCGATGCCGCGTTGGTTCGGGCCCCGAGCTACTACGGTCCGGTCTTCACCGCCGTGTCGCTCATCGAACATTTCCGCTCGATCGCCGAGGCGTCGCCCATCCCCGTCATCCTGTACAACTTCCCCCGCTACACCCACGTGCCGCTCACCGAGCCGCTGGTTGCCGCCCTAGCGAAGCACGAGAACATCTGGGGTGCGAAGGACTCGTCGGGTGACTTGAAGCTGTTCGCGGCGTTCCGAGCGGCCGCCCCCGAATGGTCGATGTTCGTTGGACCCGGCGCCCTGTTCTACCCGGCGCTGGAGCTCGGCGCGGCCGGAGCGATCGCCGCGGTGGCCTGCTTTGCTGCGGGACCGACCGTGGCCGTCTACCAAGCCTTCGAACAGGGTGACCGCGCGGCATCCGGGGCGGCGCAGGAGCGTGTCGCGCCACTGCACCGCGTGATCGTCGGTGAGCTCGGAGTGCCAGGGATCAAAGCGGCAATGGATGCCGTGGGGTTGTTCGGTGGTCCCCCGCGCTCGCCCATCCCATCGCTTGGGGACAAGGAGCGTCGCCGAGTTACGGAGCTACTACACGAGGCGGAGCTGCCCCATTCCTGATCCGGTTCCCGAGTGGGCGCGCGATCTGTATCGGGAAATCGCCGTGCCGCGGCTCGCAGGGTCACCGGTCCTCCTCGACATCGAGGCACGCCTCGCCGAACGGCTCGCCGGATGGGGGTTCGACGTGTCGGTCAGCCCGTTTCACGCGACCGCCGCATCGCTCGAAGCCGTGAGTGTCTTCGGTACGGGGATCGGCGTGGTCGGCTTCGGCAGCTTCCCGCTGCTGGTGCTCCCACTCGCCGGGTGGAGCGTGGTGCTCGTCATCGTCGCGGCACTTGCCGCCGTCGGGGTGGTTGCCGCCGGCATCGGGTCGGACCGCCTTCCGAGTAGGCAGGTGCCGACGGAGGCCCGGAATCTTGAGGCGCGCCGCGAACCACCCGCGCTATGGCTCGTCGCCCACAGCGACAGCAAGGGTCAAGGCTTGTCACTTCTGGGGCGCGTCGGGGCCGTGGTTGCACTTGCGGTGGGTGTGCTCGGGTTGGTGGTAGTGCTGGTGTACCGGCTCCAGGGACCAGTGAGTTGGGTCCTGGCGGCGCTGGCGTCGTTGCCACTCGTCGTGAGTGGCGGGTTGCTCTCCCGGAGCACGCCCCGCAACACGAGCCCCGGGGCCGTGGACAACGCCAGCGGTATCGTGGCGGTGATGGTGGCGGCTGAATTGCTGCGGGACCGCCGAGATGTCGGCGTCCTCATCACAGGGGCTGAGGAGTATGCTCTGGCCGGAGCGCGGGTGTGGGCCGCGACGTCCGGGACCACGACGCCGTTCGTCAACGTCGACGGTATCGATGCGCGTGGACCGTATCACGTAACACCACACCGTCCCACGGGTCCGCGCCGTGCGGCCGGGGTGGAGCAGACGATCGCCCAGGCGATTCGTGCGGAGCTGATGCGCCGGGGCGGCAGCGTTCGCGTGGCGCCGCTTCCGCCTGGCATCTTGGTGGATGGTCGCGCATTGGCCGGCGCGGGCCAGCCGGGCGTGTCCCTCAGCAGGGGTGATGTGGCTACGCTTCGTGTCGTACACACTCGACGCGACGACCCACGGCGCGCCCCGGTCGACGCGGCTGTCGAAGCGGGACGCGCGGTAGCCGCCGCCGTGCATCGCGTGCTTGTTGACGGCCCAGCGGCAAGTCCGTAGCTTGAGCGGAAGGATGCCCCGCGGGACCCCCGGGGCGTTTTTCTTGTCACCAACGGAGGGCGGAGACGGCATGTTCGGTCGCGATCGCCGGTGTGTGGTGGTAGTGGGGGCCCAGTGGGGGGACGAAGGGAAAGGGAAGATCGTCGACGTTCTCTCTGAGCAGGCCGACTACGTCGTTCGCTACCAGGGCGGTGCGAACGCGGGACACACCGTCGTTCGCGGGTCCGACCAATTCATCCTGCACCAGATTCCGTCCGGGATCCTCCATGCGCGTACGACCTGCGTGATCGGCAACGGCGTCGTGTTGGATCCGCAGACCTTTGTCGGGGAAGTCCGCGAGCTTGAGGAACGCAATATCGACGTGCGCGGCCGGCTCTTGGTCTCCGACCGCGCGCATCTCGTCCTGCCGTACCACAAGCAACTGGAGCAGGCGGCAGAGCGTCGTCAACAGATTGGCACGACCGGTCGGGGAATCGGACCGGCGTACGAAGACAAGATCGGCCGCCGCGGTCTCCGGGCTGGTCAGTTGCGCGACCTCCCCGCGCTGCAAATCCAGCTCGAGCAGCGGATGGAGCGTGTCAATGGGCTGCTTGGCGTGTGGGGAATGGGGGAGCGGGCGGAGGTCTCGGAGCACATGGCGCTGCTCGGAGCCGTCGCGCCGATCATCGTCCCCATGCTGGCCGATACGGGCCGGGTCGTGCACCGCGCGCTTCGCAGCGACCGGCGGGTGCTGTTAGAGGGAGCCCAGGGGGCGCTGCTCGACGTGGACCATGGCACGTATCCGTTCGTCACATCGTCGAACACGACGGCGGGCGCCGCCGCCGTGGGAACCGGGATCGGCCCCACGGCGATCGATGCGGTCATCGGCGTCCTCAAGGCCTACGCCACGCGCGTCGGGAACGGTCCGCTTCCGAGCGAGGCGTCGGATGGCATGGATGCCCGCCTGCGTGAGTTGGGTGGCGAGTACGGCGCAACCACGGGGCGACCACGCCGGTGCGGGTGGTTCGACGTGCCGGTCGGCCGCTACGCGATCCGCGTGAATGGCGTGACAGGCCTCGCGATCACCAAGCTCGACGTCCTCGACTCCGTGGCCGAGATCCCGCTTTGCGTGCGGTATCGGAGTGCCGAGGGGGAGCTCGACGAGATTCCAGCGGAGGCCGAGCGTCTCGCGAGCGTCGAGCCCGTCTACGACGCACTTCCGGGCTGGCAGCGGCCCACGGTGGAGGCGCGGCGACTGGAAGATCTGCCCCGCCAGGCACGCGCCTATCTCGATCGCATCGAGCGAGAGCTCGAGACCCCGATTGCGTACGTCAGTGTCGGCACTCGACGGGACCAAATCATCCAAGTCTGAGGGATCGCCGACGGTGCATCGCCCGAGGGTGGTCGTCGTCGCCCAGGCGTTCAAGGAGTCGTTCGCCGCCCCCGAGGTCGCGGCGGCCTGGGAACGTGGGGTTCGGGCCGCGGGCGCTGACCCGATCGTGATGCTTGGGAGCGACGGGGGGGATGGACTCCTCGACGCGCTGTATCCCCAGCTCCTCCGGAGAACGTCCGTGTCCGCCGAGGATCCGCTGGGCCGCCTCATCCCGGTACCGGTGGGGTGGCTGGATCCGACGACGGCCGTTGTCGAGACCAGGCTCGTCTGCGGTCTCGGGCTGCTCAGCTCCGAGGAGCGGCAACCGCTCCTGACCAGCACCCGCGGGGTAGGCACCATCGTCCGACGGGTAGCCGACGCCGGCGCCGTGCAGGTCTACCTGGGCCTCGGCGGGAGCGCAACGGTCGATGGTGGGCTCGGGATGGCACGCGCCTGGGGCTGGGAGGCGCTCGATGCGTCTGGCGCGACTGTGCCGGAGGGCGGGGGCCACCTCGTGGAGCTGGCCACGCTCCGCGCTGGTCGCCCTCCCCCTGTGGCGCTGATCGGCTTGGCGGACGTCACCAATCCTCTGACGGGGGATCGGGGCGCCCGAGTCTACGCCCGGCAAAAGGGTGCGTCTCCAGAGGCCGTGGAGCGCCTTGCGGAGGGCCTGGAACGCCTGGCGACCGTGGCAGGTGCCACGCGGCCCGCTGGCGCGGCCTGGCGACCCGGGGCTGGTGCAGCCGGTGGGCTCGGGTTCGGTGTCCTTCAGTTCGGCCAGGGCACCCTCGTGTCGGGGGCCGAGTGGGTGCTGGATCGTCTCGCACTCACGCAGGCGTTGTCCGGAGCGAGCGCGGTGCTGGTTGGGGAGGGCTCGTTCGACCGCACGTCGCTCGAGGGCAAGCTCACTGGCGTGGTGATCCGGCGGGCCCGGGCCGCCGGTGTGCCGATCGTCCTGGTGACCCCGCGGGCGGAGGGAGCGCCAGCCGACGTGGTGCTCGAGTCGGGGGAATCGCCCTGGAATCTGGCGGAACTCGAGCATCGGGCTACGGTGGCCATCCGCCGCGTACTTCGCTTGCTGGCCCCCTGACGCCCCTCTATACTTGGGCGTCCTCACTCCAGCACATATGGAAACGTGATATGGCGATGTCCGACGCCGCGTTGATGGATAAGCTCGTCTCCCTCGCCAAGCGACGCGGGTTCGTGTTCCAATCGTCGGAGATCTATGGCGGGCTGGGATCCGTGTGGGACTACGGCCCGCTTGGCGTCGAGCTGAAACGCAACCTGAAGGAGCGATGGTGGCGATCGATGGTTCACGAGCGATCGGACATTGAGGGGATCGACGCCGCCATCCTCATGCACCCCAAGGTCTGGGAGGCGTCGGGACACGTTGCCGGGTTCACCGACCCCCTGGTGGACTGCAAGACCTGCAAGAATCGGTTTCGGGCCGACGACGAGCGTATCAAGGGCCAGCCGGGCACTCCGGAGGCCAAGTGCCCGGTGTGCGGCAACTCCGGGACGCTCACCGCGCCGCGCATGTTCAACCTCATGTTCAAGACGTTCATGGGGCCGGTCGAAGAGGCAGCGGCCGTGGTCTACCTGCGGCCCGAAACCGCGCAGGGCATTTACGTCAACTACCTCAACGTGATGCAGGCGGGCCGTCAGAAGATCCCGTTCGGCATTGCGCAGATCGGCAAGGCGTTCCGTAACGAGATCACACCGGGGAACTTCATCTTCCGCACGCGGGAGTTCGAGCAGATGGAGATGCAGTTCTTCGTGAGGCCGGGTGAGGACGAGCGCTGGTTCGAGGAGTGGAAGGAAGCGCGGATGATCTGGCACCACTCCCTGGGCATCGATCCGGCGCGCCTGCGATTTCACCAGCACGGCGCGGACGAGCTCGCCCACTACGCGAAAGCGGCGTTCGATATCGAGTACCAGTTTCCGTTCGGATGGCAGGAGTTCGAGGGAATCCACAACCGCACGGACTTCGACTTGTCACGGCACCAGGAGTATTCCGGCAAGAAGCTGGAGCATGTCGACACGGTGACCAACGAGCGGTTCGTTCCCTATATCATCGAGACGTCGTTGGGCGCCGATCGCTTGGCCCTGGTGGTGCTCGCCGACGCGTATCGGGAGGAAGAGGTGGCGGGCGAGCGACGCGTCGTCCTGGCCCTCTCGCCGGCGCTCGCCCCCATCAAGGCCGGGGTGTTCCCGCTGGTGAAGAAAGATGGGATGCCGGCGTTCGCCCAGCGCGTCTACGACGATCTCCGGCGGCGGTTTCCGGTCTTCTACGACGACGGTGGCTCGATTGGGCGGCGATATCGCCGGCAGGACGAGGCCGGGACGCCGTTTGGGATCACGGTGGACGGGCAGACGATGGAAGACCAGACCGTCACCGTGCGCGATCGCGACACGCTCGCCCAGGAGCGCGTGCACGCCGATCGGCTCGGTGACTACGTGGCGGAGCGCCTCGGCTCGTGAAGCTCTCGACGCTCCTCGCGCGTGGTGAAGCGATGCACGAGGAGCTCGGGCTCGAGTATTACCTCACCGGAGCCGGACTCAAGCACGATCCGGCCTTCCATTCCATCTACGATCGCTATGCGGACGTGGCAAGTGATGAGGCCGTCGAGACCGCGCGTGCCTCCGGCTCCCGACCGCTGCTGGAATGGGTCGTCGACGTTCAGGTGGGGCGGGCCGTCGCCACGCACCACGAGCGGCAGCTGGTTTGGGAGCAGGAGGCCGAGCTCGACGTCGCCGGGCGTCGGATCCCCTTCCTTCGCGCTCCGATCGAGATCGCCAACACGCCCGCGCGCGACGTACGGATTGCGCTGGACAGTGCCCGGGCGCGAATCGGCTCGGCCGCGCTGAACGACATCCGTCGCGACCGCTTCCGAGCGGAACACGAGGTGGTCGCCGCCTTGGGCCTCGGGAACTACGTCGATGCCGTGACCTCGCTGTCCGGCATTGATCTCGCCGGCCTGGCAAGGCAGGCCGTGGACTTCCTGGCCTGTACGGAGGCCCCGTACGTCGACGGCTTGGCTCGACTGGCTCGGCGGCGGATCGGGATCGGCGTCGACGCGCTCGTCCGCTCGGACGCGGCATGGCTGTTCCGCGCGGATCGGTTTGACGGCGCGTTTCCGTCGGGTGCGCTCGTGGAGACGGCGGTGGGCCAGATGCTCGAGATGGGGCTGGATTCCACGGTCGGTGGCCGTGTGCGATTCGATACCGAAGAACGGGATGGGAAGCAGGCCCGCGCGTTTTGCGTGCCGGTCCGCGTGCCGCACGAGGTCTATCTCGTGCTCCGCCCTCGGGGTGGCCACAACGACTATCGCACGTTCTGGCACGAACTCGGACACGCCATGCACTTCGCATCGGCACAGGAGACGCTCCCGTTCGCCGCGCGGTGGCTCGGCGACAACTCGGTCACCGAAGGCTACGCCATGCTCTGGGATCACCTCACGCTCGATCCGAGGTGGCTCGGGCGGTACGGAGGGGTGTCGTCGGCCGATGCAGCGGCATTGGCCTACGAATTGGCCGTGGGAGAGCTGTTCCTCGCCCGGCGGTATGCGGCGAAACTCAACTATGAACGTGAGCTGCACACCGGCGATTTCGACTCGGTGGCCGATCGGTACGCGGAGCTGCTGACTGATGCGACCAAGTTCCGGTATGCGCCGGACGACTACCTCGTCGACGTGGACCCCGGGTTCTACTCCGCGCGCTACCTCCGAGCGTGGCAGCTGGAGGCGGTCCTGTCGCGGTTGCTCACCGAACGATACGACGAGGACTGGTATCGCAACCCCCGAGCAGGAGACGAGGTGCACGCATGGATGCAGCGGGGGCAAGCGGACACCGCCGATGAGATTGCCGTACGGGTCGGCGGTGCTCCGCTGTCGTTCGCGGCCGTAGCGGAACGGACCGTCGCCATCCTTCAGTGACGTGACATGAGCCAGCCCCGCGAGACGTTTTCTTCCCGTTGGGTGATGATGCTCGCCATGCTGGGCATGGCGGTCGGGACGGGGAACATCTGGCGGTTCCCGAGGATCGTCGCCCAAAACGGGGGCGGCGAGTTCATCGTGCCATGGCTCGTGTTCCTGTTTCTCTGGTCGATTCCACTCATCCTCGTGGAGTTCGGCACTGGGCGAAAGACCCGCCTGGGGCCGGTCGGAGCGTTCCTGCGGCTCATGGGACCTCGGTGGGCATGGATGGGTGCATTCATCGCCTTTGTCGCCACGGCCATCATGTTCTACTACTCCGTGGTGGCCGGCTGGACGCTGCGATACATCGTCGCGTCGGTGTTCGGCGAGATTCCGCGCGCGGAGCCCGGCGCCTTCTGGAACGCCTATACCGAATCGTGGTGGCCGGTGCTCACGCATGGGGTGGCCATGGGATGCGGCGTGCTCGTTGTGGCGCGCGGCGTGCGCGCCATCGAGCGGGTCGCCAAAATCCTGATGCCCGCGCTCATCGTGCTCGTCGTGGCGCTGGCGATTCGTGCCGTCACGCTGCCCGGATCGTCGGACGGGCTTCGATATCTCTTTACGGTCGATTGGGTCCATCTCGGGAACGCCCAGATCTGGATCGAAGCGCTCACCCAGAACGCCTGGGACACGGGAGCGGGCTGGGGGCTCATCCTGTCGTACGCGGCCTATCTTCGGGTTCGAGAGGACACCACCCTGAACGCCTTCCTGCTCCCCGCGGCGAACAACACCGTCTCCCTGCTGGCGGGGATCATGGTGCTGTGCACGGTGTTCGCAGTCGTCCCGCAACTCGTGGCGAATCTCGCGTCGGATCCCGAGGCGCTTTCCGCCTATCCTGCTCTGGCCGACGCGGTCCGCGGGGGTGCCAGCCTCACGACCGATTTGATGCAGGAAACGATCTTCAGTCAGGGAAACGAGGGACTCACGTTCATCTGGATGCCGCAGCTCTTCGCCACCTTGCCGTGGGGACAGGGACTGATGGTCGTGTTCTTTCTAGCGCTCTCGTTCGCGGCGTTCACGAGTCTAATCGCGATGATCGAGCTGGCCGGCCGCGTGCTGCGAGATGCGGGGATGCCGCGTGCCAGAGCGATCCGGATCGTGGGTGTGGCCGGCTTTCTCCTGGGACTGCCGTCGGCCCTGTCCCTCCGATTCCTCCACAATCAGGACTTCGTGTGGGGCGTGGCCCTGATGCTCTCCGGATTGTTCTTCGCCATCGCGATCGTCACATACGGCGTGCGTCGGTTTCGAGCCGAGCAGTTGAATCACGAAGATTCCGACGTGCGTGTCGGACGCTGGTGGGACGTTGTAATCGGGGTCGTGGTGCCGCTCGAAGCGTTGGTCCTGCTCGGGTGGTGGTTCTACCAGGTCCGTGGCTCGGACCTCGCCGGGTGGCTCGACCCACTCCGAGAGGCCAACGTCGGAACCCTCGTGGCCCAGTGGGCCGTTGTCCTGTTGGCACTGCTGCTACTCAACCGCTGGCTGGCCGCGCGCACGGCGCGGGCGTCCGCCGGGGACACCGTGGACCGCGCGCCCTGATCGGGAGCGGGCCACTCGGTCGCCCGTGCCGTACCATGGAGCTCGACGCGTTTCGTCACCTCATCGATCGCCTGGCGGCGGAGATCCCGGGAGACTACCTGGACGGGATCGCCGCGATCGACGTGAGCCGGCGGGCAGTTCCACACCCGGTGCACGCGGATGTCTACACGCTGGGTGAATGCGTGCCGATCCATTCGAGCTCCGGAGAGATCGTGTCGCGGGTCGTGCTCTACCATGGCTCGTTCACCGCGCTGGCCCACTTGGACGAGCGTTTCGACTGGGAGGCCGAGGCGCGGGAAACGCTGCTGCACGAGGTGCGGCACCACCTCGAATGGCAGGCCGACACCGACACCCTCGAAGCTGTCGACTGGGCCGTCGAGCAGAACTTTCGGCGGCGCAGCGGGGACTCCTACGACCCGTTGTTCTTTCAGGTGGGCGAGCGGGTGGCCGACGGGGTGTTTCGGGTCGACGACGATGTGTTTTTCGAGCGCGTGGTCACCGGATTGCCAGGGACGACGCCCGTGACGTGGCACGGACGACGGTACACCGTTCCGGTGCCGCTGGGGCCTCTTCCCATGTTCCTGGCGCTGGATGGTCTTGATGAGGCACCGGGGGGAGACGTGATCCTGGTCTTTCGGAGGAAACCGCGGGTGTGGGATCTGTTGCGATCGGCCCGCCCGCCAACTGAGGAGCGAGCGCATGTCCAACGCGCCGACTGACGGAACGGTTGCCGTCTACGCGCGGGACCTGTTCTTCCGCGCCAAGATCGAAGCGCAGGTCACGCGGCTTGGCCTCCGGGTGGTGCGCGGAACGCCGGCACCCTGTGCGGTGGTCGAGCTTACGAGCCCGCAGCAGGTGGCTCTCGTCCGGCGCCTTGTCGATGGGGGGACACCCGTCCTGGCCTTTGGATCGCACGTGGATGCGGACAACCTCCGAGCGGCACGAGCGGCCGGCGCGCTGGCCGTGCCGAATGCGCGACTCGACGCCGAACTGCCGGCGTTCCTCGCCGACCCGACCGCCGCTGGGCGTCGGGGACCAGATGGGCCGGCATCGTGAAGGACGTTATCTTTCACCGCCACGATCGCACGGCATTGGCAAGGAGGCCAGCCGGGACATGACGCACGAAACTACCACATCGCTCGCTCCAGCCGACGTCTTGGCACGTGCCAAGGCCTTTTTCTCCGAGCGTGCCCCCCACCATGCCGCGTTCGTCGAGCTCGAGGGACCGCAGTTCGCCACCTTCCGTGGACAGGGCGGGGAGGAATTGACGGTGGCCGTGGTGCCAGACTCCGGGGGCACGCGCGTGCGAGCGTCGACGCTGTTTTTCGATCAGGTGATCGGGCGGTTCTTTTCCACCCTCCCAGCGCCGGGAGAGACAGACCGGTGACCGTGGCGAGCGCGCTTCGGGTGAGGGTTTCGGTCCCTGACGTGTGGGACATCGTCGAGGTTGCAGCGGCTCCCGAATGGTCCGTTCGACGACTCAAGCGGGCAGCGCTCGCCCTCGCTACCGGTCGCACCCTGAATCCGGACCAGTACGTGGTCAAGTATCGGGGCGCCCTGGTGACCGACGAATCCGAGACGCTCGGGGCGCTGAAGGTCGCCGACCGCGCCTCCCTCATTGTGGTGTCCGCCCGGCGGCGGCCGGTCCGATAGCCTCCATCGGCTGAACCCACCGTCGGCACCGACGATCGTCTCCTGTGTCGGTTCACATCGTCTGGCACCCGTCGTCACAGCTGCACGACGCTGGCCCCGGACATCCGGAGTCTCCGGCGCGAACCGCCGCCATCCTCGAACGGTTGCGCACCTGGGTCCCCCCGGAGCAACTCGCGTGGTGCGAGGCGACGCCTGCGACGGAGGATGCCGTCCGCCGGGTGCACGCCGCACCGTATGTCGATCGGCTCCGCGTGATGGCCGCGCGCGGGGGCGGCCGTCTCGATGCCGACACGTCCATGAACTCGTACTCGCTCGATGCGGCGCTCCACGCCGCCGGGGCCGTGGTCCTCGCCGTGCGCCTCGCGCTCACCACGGGTGAGAACGCCTTCGTCCCGGTCCGACCGCCCGGCCACCACGCGACCGCGGACGCGGCGATGGGGTTCTGCCTCCTCAACAACGTGGTGATCGCGGCTCGCTCGGGCCTTGAGGACCTGGGAGCCGAGCGCGTGCTGATCGTCGATTGGGACGTGCACCACGGCAACGGTACCCAGGCGTTGGTGGAGCGGGAGCCGCGCATCCGGTATGTGTCGCTTCATCAATGGCCCCTCTATCCCGGCACCGGCCTGGAACGCGAGCGGGGGGTGGGCAATATCTTCAACGTTCCCCGCCCTCCGCATCTGCCCCGGGAGCACTACCTCCGCGACCTGGACGAGGCGGTGGAGCGCGCCACGGACGGCTGGGCGCCTGATCTCGTCCTCATCTCGGCGGGGTTCGATGCGATGGCCGGTGACCCGCTCGCCGGCTTCACGCTGGAGCCGCCCGACTATGCGACCTGGGTCGATCGATGGAGGAGGTATGCCGTACCCATGGTATCGGTCCTCGAGGGAGGCTACGTGCCCCACCGCATCGCCGACGCGGCCGCCGCCCATGTTCGGGCCTTGACAGCGGGCAGTTGAGGCATGTCGACTCGCGTTCCGAGCGCCGTCGGTCGGGTAGTCGTCCAGAGGGCGGGGGGGTAAGTTCGGTCATGCCCATGAGGCTGTCTCCCACCCAATTCACAGCGGTCATCCAGCCGTGGGCGGAGGTGGCAGAACCGATCCACCAACGCCTGGCCCGCCTCGTCGATGCCGAGCCGGGACAAGAAGTGTTGTGGATCGGGTGTGGCTCCGGCCGGCCGGTCCTCTGGTGGACCAAGCGCTTCGAAACGCACGTCGAGGGCATCGATCCCGATCCCAAGGCGATCGATGCAGCCGAAGCCGCGGCACGGGAGACTGGGCTCTCGCGGTACGCCACGTTCCAAACCGCCCAGCCGACGGACCTGCCGCACGAGGCTGGGGTGTTCGACCTGACGTGCGCCGACCTCCTCCACCTGCTCGGCGCGGACGGTGCCCAGGTCCTCAGGGAAGCGACACGCGTGGCGCGCCCCATGAGCACCGTGGCGGCGCTGGTTCCCTGTTGGCTCTCGACACCCGACCCGACCCACGCGAGCATGCTGGCCTCGATCGGGATCGTTCCGCAGCTCCTCATGGAGTGGAAGAGCGCATTCCGCTTGGCCGGGGTGGTGGAGATCACGGTCGAGGATTCCGCCCTCGATGGCGGGTGGATTGCGCAGGGGACCTTTGGCACCCTCGTACGCAGTTGGTGGGCGGCGCGGTGGGCGGGCGTCACCACGGTCCTGAGCCCGGAGTTCAAGGCACTGCGCGCGCTGGCACAGGGCCGGGTGCTGGGGTTGTCGATCATCAAGGGGATCCGTTGGCCACACCAGTGACCGCTGCGATCTGCTCGGTCGCGCTCCCCATTCCAAGTTCACGACCCTACAGCTACGCCGTGCCCGCGGCGCTCGGCGATCGGGTAGCCCGGGGCGCTCGCGTCGTCGTGCCGGCGCGTGGCCGCGAGTTGGTGGGCATTGTCCTTGAGGTGGATGGGACGGTTCGGGATGCGGGGGACGACCTCAAGTCGGTGCTGCTCGCTCCGGACGCGACGCCTGTGGTCTCCGGGAACCTGCTCGAGCTTGCCTCGTGGATGGCGCGGTACTACGCGTGTGCCATCGGCCTCACGCTCCGCACGATGCTCCCCGCCGCGCTGTGGGGGAGCTCGCGGTTGACCGCTCGCCTGCTCGATACGGGGCGTGCTGCCGGTGGGACCAGCCGCCTCGTGATGCAGGCGCTCGAAGCTAGGGGCGGGCACGCCACCGCGACCGCCTTGGCGCGACAGCTGCGGCGACCTGTCTGGGACGTGTTGCAGCGGCTCGCACGGTCGGGCGCGCTGGCGCTGGAGACCGAGGCCCCCGATCTGGGCCCCCGCGCGCGCACCGAGCGGATCGTCACGCTCCTGAGGGCCCTTCCAACGCTTCTCGAGCGCGACCGCGAGTTCGGGCGGGCGCGACGACAGCGTGAGGCGTACGAGTCCGTCGACGCGGCCGGCGGAGCGATGCCCGTCCGCCTGCTGTCCCAACTCGGTTTCTCCGCATCCGTCGTCCGCGGCCTCGTCGACCGTGGCGTCGCGCGTATCGACGAGCGGGTCGAGGCACGCGATCCGTTTCGGAATGTGGAGGGGACCGCGCCTGCCACGCCCAGCGAGGATCAGCGACGCGCCATCGATGCCACGGCGGGGGGAGCGCCAGGCACCGCCGTGACGCTGTTTGGGGTCACGGGCAGCGGGAAGACGCTGGTCTACCTCGAGTCGCTTCGCGCGGCCGTTCGGCGCGGCGGCGGAGCCATCGTCTTGGTCCCGGAGATCGCGCTCACCCCGCAGACCGTCGCGCGGGTACGAGGCGTGTTCGGTGACACGGTGGCCGTGCTGCACAGTGGGCTTTCGGCCGGGGAGCGCGTCGACGCGTGGTGGGGGTTGGCGAGTGGCGCCAAGCGTGTCGCTGTGGGTGCGCGCTCGGCGGTGTTCGCGCCCCTACCGAATCTGGCGGCGATTGTCGTGGACGAGGAGCACGACGGCAGCTACAAACAGGGGGAGCAGCCACGGTATCATGCGCGGGACGTGGCTCTCAAACGTGGTCGACTGGAGGGCGCACGGGTGGTGCTTGGGAGTGCGACACCCTCACTCGAGACGTGGGCGCGACGTGACCGAATCCCGGTCGTCACCTTGCCCTCGCGAGTGGGGGAACAACCGCTGCCGCCGGTGGCGTTGGTGGACATGCGGTCGGAGCCGCGGGTGGCCGACGCGCGCGCGGTGCCGTGGTCCGTCACGCTGGATGACGCGGTACAGGACGCACTGACCGCTGGTGACCAGGTCATGCTCCTGCTCAATCGGCGCGGACTTGCGCACTTCCTGCAGTGCCGAGCGTGCGGCCACGTGTGGACGTGTCCCGCCTGCAGTATCTCGCTCACCGTGCATACGGGGCCGGCAGGGTTGCGGTGCCACTACTGCGGGCACCAGCAACGTGTCCCGGACGCTTGTCCAGCCTGTGACGGAGCCGTGCACCGATCCCGGGGGGTCGGGACGCAGTCCGTCGAACGGTGGCTGGGCGAACGGTTTCCCACTGCCCGGCTGGCGCGAATGGATGCGGATACCACCACAGGAAAATGGTCGCATCAACGGATCCTCGATGCCGTACAGCGACGCGAGGTGGACCTGCTCGTCGGGACGCAGATGATCGCAAAGGGCCTCGATTTCCCGGGCGTGACGCTCGTCGGAGTGGTTGACGGTGACACGGCGCTTCATCTGCCGGACTTCCGAGCTGCGGAGCGCACCTTCCAACTGGTGGCACAGGTTGCCGGTCGCGCCGGCCGTGGCCCGCGCGGTGGACGCGTGGTGGTGCAGACCCATACGCCGACGCATTACGCGTTGGTGGCGGCGGCGGCCCACGACTTCCAGACGTTTGCGGCCCGGGAACTCGCGGCGCGCCAATCACCACCCTATCCGCCGCACGTCGGGCTCGCGAACCTCGTGGTGAGCGGCCTCCACGACAGCGCCGTGGCGGACGCGGCGGTCGCGCTCGGGGCGTGGCTCGAGGGACTCATCGGCGCGAGAGCGTCCGGGCAGGTGGATGTCGTTGGACCGGCTCCCGCGCCGCTCAGCCGGATCAAGCGACGGTGGCGGTGGCACCTGTTGCTGCGATCGGCCGACCGACGCCTCCTGGGACGCCTGCTGCGCTACACGTCGCGCCGCGCCCCCCGCCCAAAGGCGGTGCGTGTCGTGATCGACCGCGATCCCGTGTCGCTCCTTTGACGGCACGGTGTCTTGATAGGGGTGGGGCACGCCAATATCTTGGACGCGCTCTTGTCATCCTGAGGGAATGTGAACGCTGAGACGTATGCGCGGGCGGTGGCCGCCCCGGGAGTCGGACCGGGCTGGACTCGCGTTGCGCAGTCGATCGCCGACATGGTGTCCGCCGACGCCATCGACCGGGTCTGGCTGTTCGCGCCGATTCGTCGGGAAGAGCGCGAATGGGGAACGGCGGTTGTCGCCTGCCGGACGGATGATGACCGGCGGCGACTGCTCACCGCGAGCTACCTGCTGGTCGTGCGGGGCCGCGAGCGCGGCCAGGGACGCGTTACGGTGGAGGAAGTCGGCGAGAGTCCTCCGGCCGTGGTGCACGAAGTGATTGCCGGGGTGCAGGAACGCACGGGCGAGGTCCATCCGCCCATCGAGGTCCCCGCCGATCGATGGTTCCACGAGAACGGCGTCTACCCCGTCACCGCGGCGGACGACGCCCCACAGCCGACTCCTGACCGGGTTGCCGGCCCGGAGACGTCCACCGCCACCTTCCAGGGAGGCGCTCACCGTGATTGACCCTGTTACCTTCCTCCCTACCAAGGCATTCCTCACCAAGGGAGTCGGTCGCCACAAGGAGAAGTTGACGAGCTTCGAGCTCGCCCTTCGGGAGGCGGGCATCGCGCAGTACAACCTGGTTCGCGTCAGTTCCATTTGGCCACCGCATTGTGAGCTCGTGGCGCGCGAGAAGGGCGTCAAGCTGCTGCAGCCTGGACAGGTCGTGTTTTCCGTCGTCGCCGAGGCCTCCACGAACGAGCCGTCACGTCTGGCCACGGCAGCCATCGGTCTGGCGATTCCGGCCGACGCGAGCCATCACGGCTACATCTCCGAGCATCATGCCTTCGGCCAGCGCCAGCAGCCGGCGGGCGATTACGCCGAAGATCTGGCCGCCAGCATGCTCGCCACCGTGTTGGGTGTGCCGTTCGATCCGGAACTGGCCTGGGACGAGCGCCGCGAGCAGTGGCGCCTGTCCGGTGAGATCGTGGACTCCATGAACATCAGCTGCTCCGCCGAGGCCCAGGACGACGGACGCTGGGTGACCGCCGTGAGCGCCGTCGTGTTCTGCGGGTGAACGAGTTCCGGGATCGCGGGGGTCACAAGCTCCCACCGCCCTTGGAGTCGCTGGCGTGGGCCCCGCCGGAGTCGTTTCTCGGCCTGCCGGCCGACACATGCCCCTACGCGGACGCGCCAGTGGTCGTGCTGCCGGTGCCCTACGAGGCGACGGTCTCGTACATGGGCGGCACGCGGCTCGGGCCACGGGCCCTGTTGCACGCGTCGCGCTTCATCGAGTTGTACGATCACGAGTTGGACGTGGAGCCGTACCGGGTGGGCGTCCATACGCTGCCAGAGTTGTTGCTTTCGGGAGCAGGTCCCGAGGTGGCACTGCAGGAACTGCGGACGGCGTATGACGGGCTCCTGGATGACGGTAAGTTCGTGATCCTGCTGGGCGGCGAGCACTCGGTGTCGGGTCCCCCGATTCTCGCTCACGCCGACCGCGTGGGGCGCCCGCTATCGGTGCTCCAGTTCGACGCCCACACCGACCTCCGGGAGGAGTACGAGGGCACGCCTCTCTCCCATGCGTGCGTCATGCATCGCGTGCACGAACGGGTTCGGCTGGTCCCGGTCGGCATCCGCGCCCTCACGGCCGAGGAACGAGCATTGACGCGGGCCCGAGACATCCCGGTGGTGTTCGGGCATGAACTGGCGCGACCCGGGTGGAGCGATCGGGTGCTGGCGGCTTTGGGGGACGACGTCTACATCACGTTCGACGTGGACTACTTCGACCCGGCCATCATGCCAGCCACCGGCACGCCGGAGCCCGGAGGGGGGCAGTGGTATCCCACCCTCGAGCTCCTCGAGGCCGTGTTCCGAACTAAGCACGTGGTGGGCTGTGACGTCGTGGAGCTGGCTCCGCTTCCCGGCATGGTCGCACCGGACTTCCTCGCGGCCAAGCTGGTCCACAAGCTGCTCGCCTTCTTCGCGCGGCATCAACACGGTCGGGAACGGACGACCTAGTCCGGGCGTTTTCCTGCGATAATGGGCACGGAATCGGTTAGCCTGGCCGTCGCGTTCGTCGCCGGCATCCTGAGTTTCCTCTCTCCATGCGTGCTGCCGCTCGTCCCCAGCTACGTGTCGTTCATCACCGGGCTCTCCCTGGAGGAGCTGGGGGACCGTCGTTGGACCGCCGTCGTACACGCCCTGCTCTTCATCAGCGGCTTCACGATCATCTTCTTAGCGTTCGGGGCGACGGCGACCCAGCTGGGCCGGTTTCTGAAACAGCATCAGGTCTGGCTCGAGCGTGGGGGAGGACTCCTGATCGTGTTCTTCGGTCTCTACCTGCTCGGCGTGCTCAAGTGGGGCACGCTCGCTCGCGAACGGCGGGTTCACCTCCAGGACAAGCCGGTCGGCTATCTGGGCAGCGTGCTCGTCGGCCTGGCGTTCGGGGCCGGCTGGACGCCGTGCATTGGACCGATCCTCGGGTCGATTCTGATGTACACCAGTGTGAAAACCTCGCTGGGACAGGGTCTCCTGCTGTTGTTCGCCTACTCGATGGGCTTGGCGCTGCCGTTTCTCCTGGCGGCACTGGCGGTCGAGCGCTTCATCGAGTGGTTCAAGAGGTTCCGACGGTTCATCCCGCTGACGACGAGAATCGCCGGTGGAATCCTCGTGGTCGTTGGCCTGCTGCTCGTGTCGGGCTACTTCTCCTTGCTCGCCGCCTGGCTCCAGGGACTGACACCCGACTTCCTGCGCGAGCGGCTGTAGCCGCATCCCACCCCACACGCAGGGCGCCCGGCCACCGAGGAAAGTAACCGGGCGCCGATCCGCTCGGTTGGTCGGTGCGACTAGGCGGCCGTCTCCATGGCCGGCGTGTACTTGCCGTGCCGGGCGGCCCCGTTGAGCTTGGCGCGGCGATAGTAGGCCTTCTGCGCCGCGCTGACCTGAGGAGCCTTGCCACCCCACGCCTCTAGGGCCGAGGCTTGGAGGGCTCGCCCGTAGGAGAAGCTCAACTCCCAGGGGAGACCCGACAGACGATTCATGGCGTTCAGGTGGACCGTCGCCTCGGTCTCGCTTTGCCCGCCGGACAGGAACACGATGCCTGGGACGGCAGCGGGCACGCACCGGCGCAATACATCGACCGTGACGTCGGCCACCTGTCCGATGCTCGCCTGCGTCGAGCAGGTCTTGCCTGGAAGCACCATGTTCGGCTTGAGCAACGTGCCCTCGAGGACCACACGGTGGGCGTGGAGATGAAAGTAGAGGCTCTTGAGCGTTGTCTCGGTGACGTCGGCACAACGCCCGATGGTGTGGTCGCCGTCCATCAAGACCTCCGGTTCCACAATCGGCACCAAGCCCGCTTCCTGTGACAGCGCCGCGTACCGTGCCAACGCGTGAGCATTCGCGTCGATGCAGAACCGCGTGGGAATCCCGTTGCCGATCGTGATCACGGCGCGCCACTTGGTGAACCGCGCTCCCAGCTTGGCGTACTCCGCGAGCCGCTCGCGGAGGCCGTCGAGTCCCTCGGTGATCTTCTCGCCAGGGAAGCCCGCGAGCGCCTTGGCACCGGAGTCGACCTTGATGCCGGGAATGCTCCCAGCCTTGGCCAGCACCGCTGGGAAGGGCGTGCCGTCGGCCGCCTTCTGACGAATGGTCTCGTCGAACAGGATGACGCCGCTGACGAACTCGCCGATGCCCTTGGTGGTGAAGAGCAGCTCGCGGTAGGCGCGCCGGTTCTGTTCGGTGGATGGGATCCCGATCTTCTTGAATCGCTTCTCGATGGTGCCGAAGCTCTCATCGGCGGCGAGGATGCCTTTTCCCTTGGCCACGATGGCCTGAGCAGTAATAGCGAGCTTCTCGATATCCATGACTTCGTTCCTCTCGAACTGCGGACCTGATGGTGCGGTTGACGTGCCGCTCCCGCACGGCGTGGGCGGCGACTGGAACTTATGGGGGTACCGGTGACCCCGCCACCCAGGCCTGCGCTCCCTGGCTGAGGGTGGGAGTTGACCTACGGGGCGGATCCGATGAATGTACGGCAATGGCCGAAACGACGGTGGTCGGCGGAGGAACCGCGGCGCCGGAGGCGACCGCGTGACACTACTTGGAACGGAGGGAAGCCCATGTTTGGAATGCGGACCCCGGCGCTGGTCCTCGGCGCCGCTATCTTGCTTGTCGGGTGCGGGGGGGAAGGCACGCCGGAGGACGAGGCGCGCGACCTGAGCCTGGCGCCGGCCGAGTCGATCGCGGCGCTGGACGACCGACCACAACCGGGGCCGCAGCCGCAGCAGAGCCCGCCGCGGCAGACCGCACCGGCGCAGCAGCGTCCGCCGTCGCAGGCAGCCCCCACGCCACCGCGGGCGGCCACTTCAACCGCTGCGCGCACCGTCCCAGCCGGCACCGTCATGGAGCTGGCGGCCAGGGACACGGTTTCGTCGAAAACCCACAAGGCCGGTGACGCCGTGTGGGCCACGTCATCCACTGACGTGGTAGACGAGCGTGGTCGGGTGCTCATACCGGCTGGCGCCTCGTTCCAAGGCGTGATCGACGTGATCAAGGAAGCCGAGAACCCGGGCGACCAGGGCACACTCGTGCTCGCCTTCAATCGGGTGACGTATGGCGGCAAGACGTACTCGTTGGAGGGTCGATCGGATTCCCTGGCGACGCAGACCCAGGGTCGCGGCGTGACCGGCGGCGATGTGGCCAAGGTCGGAGCCGGTGCGGCCGCTGGCGCGGTTGTCGGCGGAATCATCTCCAAGAAGACGGGCGGTGCCGTGGTGGGAGGTATCGTGGGTGCCGCCGCGGGGACCGGCATCGCCGCGGCGACCAAGGACCGCGATGTCGTTCTCCCGGCAGGTGGGCGGATCCGCATTGTGCTCGCCCGACAGATGACGCTCGAGCCGGTCTCGTAACACCGGCTCACGACACGGGCAGCGGCCGACCGGCCGCTGCCCGTTCGTATTCAGGGGGGGTCAGTAGCCGACTGACCCACCGGCCGAACGGGGATCGCTGACCCCGATCCACCCCTCCGCCGTGCGAAGGATACCTGCCACTTCACCGCTGAGGCCGCGTCGCTCCTCCACCCGGTGGCCGCGGCGTTCCAGATCTGCCACCACGTCGGCCCGGAGACCGCCGCGCTCGTACGCGATTTGATCCGGGAGTGCCTGATGATGGACGCGCGGGACGGCGATCGCCTCAGCGAGCGACATGCCGTGATCCACCACGTTCGAGATCACCTGCATGACCGTCGTAATGATCGTGGGACCTCCGGGCGTGCCCACGACCATGAGTAGGTTCCCGTCGCGATCCAGGACGATGGACGGCGTCATGGCCGACAGCATGCGCTTGCCGGGTGCGATGGCGTTCGCCTCGCCTTGCACCAACCCATACTGATTCGGTTGTCCAGGTACGCTGGTGAAGTCGTCCATCTCGTTGTTGAGCAGGAACCCGGCGCTTCGCACGGTCACCCCACTACCGTAACCCGAGTTGATCGTGGTGGTCACGGCGACCGCGTTGCCATCCGCGTCGACCACCGAGTAGTGGGTCGTATGGTCTCCTTCGACCGATCCTGGTCGGAGGCTGACCGACGGTGTGGCGCGGTGCGGATCGATCGTGCGACGGAGCGCCGTTGCGTACGTCTTCGAGGTGAGCCGGTCGAGGGGCATGTCGACGAACGCCGGATCACCGAGAAAGTGGTTCCGGTCGGTAAATGCCCTTCGCATCGCTTCGACCACGAGGTGGACGTGCGACGCGCTCCCGAACGGTGGCAACGGATCGAATCCCTCTAAGATGTTCAGGATCTCCGCCATCGTGACCCCCCCGGAACTCGACGGTGGCATCGAGTAGATCCGGTGGCCGCGATAGTCGATCGTGACCGGGTCGCGCCACACAGTCCGGTAGGCGGCGAGGTCTTCTCGCGTCATGAGTCCGCCACCGCGGTCCATCTCCGCCACGATCAGCTGGGCGATGCCACCCTCGTAGAACACGGTGGGTCCGCTGTCGGCAATGGCGCGGAGCGTTCGCGCCAGGTCTGGCTGGACGAAGAGCGTTCCCGGTGGCGGCGCTTCACCGCTGGGGAGGAGAAACTGGTCTCGCGACGCCGGGAACTGGCGGAGCCGCGGAGCAGCGTAGCCAAGCGACCGGCTTCGCGCCTCGTCCAGCACTACGCCGTCCTCGGCGAGGCGTATGGCCGGCTCGATCACCGTCGCTAGGGGGAGGGTCCCGAAGCGACGCTGCGCTTCGGCCAGGCCGGCAACACTGCCCGGAACGCCCACGGCAAGATGTCCGGTGACACTGTGCGCCGATATTTGCCCCAGCGAATCCACGTACATGTCTCGCGTGGCCGCCTGAGGAGCGGCCTCGCGGAAATCGAGCGCGTGTACCGATCCGTCGCGCAAGCGGAGTACCATGAACCCACCGCCCCCGAGGTTGCCCGCCGACGGATGGACCACCGCGAGTGCGAAGCCGACGGCGACGGCGGCGTCGATCGCATTGCCGCCTTTGCGGAGCATGGCCGCGCCGACCTCGCTGGCCCGTGGGTGAATCGACGCGACAATGGCGTGGGGTACCATCACCGGCGTCGTTTCGGCCAAGAGCGGCCAGTCGGTCGGAATGTACGGTGACGGGATCGCGACGGCGGGCGCGGCGCTCCGCGGGGCCGGCCCCGTACCGGCACACGCCGCCGAGAGCGTCGCGAGCAGCGTCAGCAGCAGGCGCCGTCTGAGCGGCGCGAGGCCAGATCGCATGCGCACCTCGTTGACCTGGATCGTCCGGGAAGGGAACATTCCCCGAGGAATCTACTGCCTCTCGGAGGATGCGCGATGTCCGTCCCAGAGTTTCTCGATCCTAGGCTCACCGAGCGTCGGAATCCGCGCACGGCGCGCATCGACGTGGCGTCGTCACTCGAGATCGTGGAGCTCCTGAATGCCGAGGACCGCCGCGTGCCGGCCATCGTCCACCAGGCTCGGCAGGAGATCGCGCAGGTGATCGAGCTCGTCGTCGAGGCATTCCACGCGGGGGGCCGCTTGGTGTACGTGGGGGCCGGAACCAGCGGCCGGCTCGGGGTCATCGACGCCGCGGAGTGCCCGCCGACGTTTGGCACGCCTCCCGACTGGGTAGTGGGCATCATTGCCGGAGGCCACCCCGCACTGGTCCGGAGCCAGGAAGGGGCGGAAGACGATCCGGCGGGGGGCGTGCGCGCCATGGATGAAGCGCGGATCAGCGGAACGGACGTGGTGTGTGGCATTGCGGCGAGTGGAACCACCCCGTACGTGCGGGGGGCGCTGGACCGCGCGCGGGATCTCGGTGCCCGAACCGTGCTGCTCTCCTGCTCCGAGCCGCCCGCTGATCTGACCGCCGCGTGCGACGTCGCCATCGTGGTCCCGGTGGGACCGGAAGCCCTGACCGGATCGACGCGCCTCAAGGCCGGGACTGCCACCAAGCTCGTGCTCAACATGGTCACGACCGGCGCCATGATCCGCTCCGGTCGGGCCTATGGGAACCTGATGGTCGACCTGATGGCCTGGAGTCACAAGCTGCGCGACCGTGGTGAGCGTATCGTCATGGAGACGTGCGGTATCGCCCGGCCCGCCGCGCGCGACGCCATCGAGCGAGCGAGCGGGTCGGTGAAGCTGGCCATCGTGATGGTGCGCCGGGGCGTGGGCCCGGAGGAGGCCGATCGGCTGCTCCGGGACGCCGGAGGCCTGGTGCGGAACGTGGTCGGCGATCCCCCGCCAGTCCATCCATGACCACCAAGGCCGTCGGGCTCATGTCTGGCACATCGCTGGACGGTGTCGATGCGGCGCTGGTGGAGGTCGCCGGTGAACGGGACGTTCGGCTCGAGGCGTTCACGACCCGACCCTTCGCACGTGCGGAGCGGACGGCGATCCGACAGGTGCTCGAAGGGGGACATGCACGTCAGCTGGCACTGCTGCACCGCCAACTGGGCGAGTGGTTCGCGCAGGCGGTGACGGACGTCCTCGCCGCCGGGGGGGTGAGTGCCGATCGTGTGTCGTTGGTGGCCTCACACGGACTGACGGTGTGGCACGAGCCGCCCCTCGTGTCCCTTCAGCTCGGGTGTCCGGCGACCATCGCCGAGCGTACCGGAGTGCAAGTCGTGAGTGACTTCCGGGCGAGAGACGTCGCGGTGGGAGGACAGGGGGCCCCGCTCGTCCCCATGGCCGACGCCATGCTGTTCGGCCATGACGACCACGGTCGTGCGCTCCTCAATATCGGTGGCATGGCCAATGTAACCTGGGTGCCGCGGCGCGGTCACGTGGATGGGGTCGTGGCGTTCGACACGGGTCCGGGAGTGGCGGTCATCGATGCCGTCGCTCGGATGGTCGATCCCGCGTTGCCGTTCGACATCGGCGGGAGGCGCGCGGCGCGCGGTCGCCCAGTGTCGTCCGTCGTTGACGAGCTGCTGGATCGGGCCTACTTCGACGCGCCACCTCCCAAGAGCACGGGGCGAGAGGTGTTCGGTGAGCCGTTCGCGATGGAGCTGGTCGCGAGAACCCGCGCCCTGGCTCCCGGGGTGTCGGATGACGACCTCGTCGCGACCGCGGTCGCCTTCACGGTGCGATCCGTGGCGGGGCAGCTGGCCCAGTGGGTGCCGTCGGAGCCGGCGCGTGACTTGGTGGTGTCCGGTGGCGGCGCGCGCAATCCCGCGCTCATGTCACACTTGCGACGGGCGCTCGGTGACTGGGTCGTTCGCTCGTTCGACGACGAGTTCTTCGACGGTGATGCCAAGGAGGCGGTGGCGTTTGCCTATCTCGGGTGGCGAACGCTTCGAGGGTTGCCGGGGAATGTGCCCACCGCCACGGGGGCCGACGGCGCTCGAGTGCTGGGGACGGTCACGCCGGCCGTCGGCGGGAGAGCTAGTTGATCGAGCCCAAGAGCCGAGCGACCGCGCTGCCCGGGACCCCGAACACGATGCGCCCATTGGGTGCTTCCCCGCCGTAGAGGACAGCGACCACGTCGCCATTTCCGTCGAACACCGGCGATCCGCTGGAGCCAGCCGCACCGTACCCGTCGATCTGTACCACGTCGCTGAGCGACTTGCTCACGGTCCCGGCGAGCAGGGTCGTTCGCACGACCTCGCCGGTCATCGGCAGGCTCGTGCCGAGGGGAAACCCAATCACGGCGACTGCGGCACCTTGCGGCAGCGTATCGGCTCGGGGGTTGATCCGCTGCACCGTTGGGACGCCACCCCGGATGTCCACCTTGATGGCTGCCAAGTCGGCGTCCTCCGACACAGCCAGCACCCGCGCTCGCCACGTTTGGTCGGAGTCGGCGAATCTGACGGCAACGCGGGTAGGCCGCCGGGTCCCGCTCGCTCCGGCCACGACATGGCGGTTGGTGATCAGCACGCCATCCCGGCGCACCGCAAACGCGGTCCCGGTCTGGATGTCGTTGGGGCTGAACTCGACCCACAGCATCGCCACCGCCCGCTGGTTGCGGTCGGCGATCGCTGCGTAATCCACCTGGGCCGCCGCCTGCTGGTACTGGAGATTCCTCGTCGCTGCCTCAAGACGTTGCGTCAGAGTCCGGACGTCGTCCGACTGCCCACCGCGGTAGGCGGCGTTGAGGTCCTGCTGGAGGCGTTGTACCTCGCCCTGTGAGGTCCGTAGGCGCGCGGCCAGCCCTTCCACCTGGCCGCGAAGCGCGGCCACCGTCTGGTCCGCCGTCGCGAGCACGCTGTCCGTGTACGCCTGCAACGCCGCGGCCTCCGACACGCGTTGTTGTTCCTGACGCCGGCTCTGGTAGAGCGCGAGGGCCGCAACGGCTACGAGCGCAATCAGGAGCACGCCAATCGTGGCGCGGAGCCGCTGCGTGTGATGCCCGACGGCCGCGCGGATCTCGGCGCTCGTGCTGTCTCGGGGCCGTGGGACGTGGTTCGTGGTGCGGATCGGCCCGGTCGGCGAGAGGTCCGAGGGAGGGTGTCTCGCCTCGCGGACGATGCCGTCCGGTGTGCGGTCGGCAACGAGCCTGATCTCGATCACGGGCCCACCCACGCCGAACCCGATCTGGTCGGTATCGCTCAAGGCGGCATCTGCCATGATCGGGTGTCCGTTCAGCAGTGTGCCATTGCTGCTCTCGGTGTCCCGCACGTACCAGCGGTCACCCTTCTTGAGCACGACGGCGTGCCGTGCGGACACCGTGAGGTCCCGCTCGGCGTCGAAGCGCAGGTCGCAGGACGGGTGGCGGCCGATCGCGATGCTGGGCTTGGAAAAGACCTCGGTGTGGCCGGTCTGGGAGCCAGAAAGGACCTGAAGCTGGGGCTTCACGGCTCGTTCACAGGCCGCTCATGGCATACAGCAGGGCGGCGGCCACGAGGCCCGCAGCCACGACGCCGGCCGCGACCAGCGGCATCTTGTTCTGCGGTAGCGGCGGCGGGCTGTCGCGATAGATCGGTACGGGTTCGGTGTCGGCCTCTGGATCGAGGAGGGGGAACACTTTGTGCCCCACCGTCTCTCTGCTGGACGGGTCGCCGAGCCCGGAGCCGTCGAAGCATACGATCACGACGGTGATGTTGTCCGGACCGCCCCGCTCGTTGGCCATGTCGATCAACTCGGCGCACTGCGCGATGAGATCCTTGCCGGATTTCTCCACGAGCGCCGCGATCTCCTCGCGCGTCACCTGTCCGAAGAGCCCATCGGAACAGAGCACCAAGACGTCACCGCGCCGCAGTTGCTGGTTGGTCAGGTCGACCCGAACCTTGGCATCCGGTCCGAGCGCCTGGAGAATGATGTTGCGCCGCTCGCTCCGCTCCGCCTCCTCCTCAGTGATTTCTCCGGCGTCAACCAGACGCTGCATGAGCGACTGGTCTTTGGTGAGTTGGATGGCCTCGCCCTCGCGGATGAGATAGGCACGCGAGTCGCCGACCTGGGCCAAGTAGAGGTGGTCCCCGAGTACGCCCACCGTCGTGGTCGTCGTCCCCATCCCGCGCAACTCCGGGTGTTCCTTGGCGTGGGTGTGAATACGCGCGTTCGCCATTTCCACGGCTTCCTTCAGTCGGTAGGCGAACTGCTGCGGGGTCACGTCCTCGTCGGCGAGCCAGCGGTCCACCAGATGGTGGTACACGGTGTCGGTGGCCATCTGGCTGGCCACCTCGCCCGCGGCCGCGCCGCCCATCCCATCGGCCACCATGAAGAGCGATCCCCGCGCCCCCAGTTCGTGCTCGCGCACCTCGGGATGGAGGGAGGCCCGCTGGTGGGTCAGATCGGCGACGAGGAACGTGTCCTCGTTGTGCTCACGAGTTCGGCCGACGTCGGTCTTGCCGAACACGGCGATATGGATGCCAGAGCCTTTGTGGCCGAAGAGTTTCACGAGCCGCACCCCACCAAGATGACGGTTTTGTACTGCCGATAGCTGACGTTGTCGGGGTCGAGTATGAGCGCACGCTCGATCCAGCGGCAGGCGTCCGATGGCCGCTCCACTTCATACGATTCCGCCACGACGGACGCGGCGAGTCCCCGCATCACGGCTGGGACGCCGGTATCGCCATAGAGGGCCAGCGCCCGTTCCCGCGCCGATGCCCGCGTAGCCTCGACTGCGATTTGGCGTCCGAGATCGACGAGTGTGGCTCGGAGGGTTGCCGTATCGAGGCCGGTCGGAGCCTCTGCGCCCCCAATGGTCGCTGGCTGAGGAGCGCCGGGCAGGTTCCTGGTGGTCGAGGGTGGTGTCACTTCGGGCGTGGAGACGGGTGACGAGGTCGCCGTGTCGCTCTGGATGAGCATGGGAGCCATGCCGACGTCCGTCTCGCCCGAGTCCGCTCCGGCGGGGGGCAACGCCCCGTTCCCATCGTTGCCGGCGAGGAGCAGCGCGGCCGTGCCGCCACCGATGGCGACCACCGCCGCGCCGAGGATCATGGCGACGGCCGGCTTCTTCTTTGGCGGCGCCCGCACTGAGGCCGACGGAATGGGCGTCCGCGGTGTCGGAGGTGCCGGGGGGCGCGAGACCCGGGTGGCCGGGACCGCCGCGTCTTTCCCGCGTGCCATGAGCTGGGTGTCTGCCTCGGCGAGTTCCTCGGTCACCGACGTCAGTGGCCGAGCCGAGCGCTCCGCGGCGCGCGCCAGATCGATGGCGGCCTCGAATCGATCCGCGGGCATCTTGGCCAGCGCCCGGTCCATCACGTGCTGCATCTCGTCGGGGTAGCGACGCCCGGTGGACACGCGATTCAACGGCAGCGGCTCGTCGGTGAGCCGCTTGATCAACATCTCCTGCGCGGAGTCGGCTTGGAATGGGAGCGCGCCGGTGAGCAGGCGGTAGAATACCAGCCCCAACGAGTAGATGTCGCTGCGACCGTCCACTACGTCTCCCGAGAGTTGCTCGGGGCTCATGTATTCCGGAGTACCAACGACGAGACCGGACTTGGTGACCTGCTGTTGCTGCTCTCCGGTCATCGCCTTGGCGATACCGAAATCCACCACCTTCACGACATCGCCGCCGTCGCGGTCGCGCGCCAGCATGATGTTATCGGGCTTCAAGTCACGGTGGACGATGCCGAGGTCGTGCGCGGCCTGGAGCGCATCGGCCGTCTGCGTGAGAATGGTGAGCGCTCGACGCACTGGTACCACGTGTTCGCGTCGAAGGAGGTCACTAAGGGTCTCGCCCTCGATGAACTCCATCACCAAGTAGATCAGACCGTCCTCCGTCTCGCCAAAGTCGTAGATGCCACAGACGTTCGGGTGAGTGATCCGTGCAGCGTTGGCGGCTTCGCGATTGAATCGGGCGATGGCCTCCGGATCACGGGCCATGGCCTGCGTCATCACCTTGATGGCGCTCTTCCGCCCCATCTTGACATGTTCGCCGAGATACACGGCGCCCATGCCCCCTTCGCCCAGCTTGCGCTGGATGTGGTAGCCGCTCGCGATAACGGTGCCAATCAGGTTGACCGAGCCAGACGCGGCTCGAAGTGTGCTCCCGTCGTTGGGGCAGAACTTCGTATCATCGGACCACTCGGCCGCGCAGACTGGGCAGGTTCTCACGCGATCTCCACCCGCAGCAGCTTGTCGCCCACGAGGACCTTGGCGGCGGACGCCAGTTCGATCGTGCCGCGGGCCGCCACGGCGACGCCGTTGCGGCTCTCCAGGTCCACGACGACGAAATCGGCATCCTCGGAGCGAATCTCGGCGTGAAGACTGCTCATCGACGGATCGTACGGAAACGTCATGTCCCCTTCGTCGCGTCCCAGTCGGATGGTGCGACCAGGCGAGAGGTGGATCGCGTCCCGCGCCGAGCCGTCGGCCCGCAACTGGGTGAGACAGGCGATGTCGGCGCTCGGTACCAGGCTGCCCATGCGGCGCGTCTGGTCGCGCTCGGGGGGTTGCGGTCCTGGATAGCCAAGCCGGCGGTATTCGAGGACCTGCGAGCCCAGCAGCAGGCGATCGCCGTCCATCAGTCGGTGCGGCGCGGTAAGGAACACCCACGTGCCGTTCCGACTTCCGAGATCGCGGACAGAGAGCGTGTCGTCGCGCACCGTGATCTTGGCGTGAAGCGGCGACATGAACACGTCGTCCGGAAACTCCAGCGCCGCGCCCTCGCGCCCGAGCGTGGTTTCTCCGTGCGCGAGCGAGAAGCGTCCGGTTACCTTGTTCGATTCATCCAACAGCGCGAGGGAGAACGCCGAGACCTCGCGGCTCGCCGCGCTGGGGGCATCCGAGGGGTGTGTGTCGAAGTCGAGGCCGCAGGCGGGACAATACCGCGTGCCCTCGGGAATCCCCGTACCGCACCGTTGGCATGGCGTGCCTTCCACCTTGGTGCGGACCCGCTTGCCACAGGAGGGGCAGAAGGGCAAACCGGACACCACGGCTCCCCCGCAGGAGGGACACGTCGTGATTCCGGCGGAAGGTCGCGGTCCCGTGGAAGACGGTTTCGATGAGTCCATCGATTCCCCTCGCGCGTGGGTCCGTACTGGCGCGGAGCGCGGTCGGCACCACCTGAGCCGTCTGGCAGGCGCGCAAGAACGGTGCCGCGAAAAGACCACCCAAATGGTTGTACCCCAATCACGTAGGCGTGGTCGTCGCGACGGAGAGCCAATCTACAGTCCGAGAAAAATGGGGTCAACCAGAGTGAAAATCGACGCTCGGCCGGGCCAGCGCTACGGTGGTGAATATGTGGCGCAGCAGTCACCGAACGGCAACCGGCGGTGCGGGTATACTGCAGTATGACGAGAGTCGTGCTCATGTTGGCGCTGTTGCCGTGGTGCGTGGCGGTTCGGGGCGCCGCACAGGCGCCCGCCGAACGGGACACGCTCGTTCGCTTTCGGGCCGAGCTGGAGACCGTGGCAGACAGCCTCGATCTACTCGCCCTGGAGGCGCGGATGATCGACCGGGCGCGGGGTGATCGCGACAACGCGCTCCTCCATCTCCGGTTGGGTTGGCTCGCGTACCGCCTGGGTGAGGTCACGGGGGCGAATACGCACTACGATGACGCCGCGTCCGAGTTCGAGTGGGCGGCCGAGTTGCAGCCGCAGTGGCCGTATGCCTGGTACGGGCTGGGGTTGGCCGAGCTGGCGCTCGGTGAAAGCTCCGTGATTCCCTTCGAGAACATTCGCCAGGTGCTCGGCAAGGACTATCTGTCCAAGGCAACGGCGGCATTCGCCCGCGCCGCCGAAGTCGATCCCGCCTTTGCCGCTGCCGTCGTGGATCTCGCCGATGCCGCCATGCGGCAACGGATCCGGCCCCGGCTCGAGGTCGCGCTGGGAGCGGTTCGGGAGGCGGCCGCCACTGAGGCAGCACGCGTCCCAGCGGTGCAACTCGCGCGCGGCCGGCTTGAGCGCATCGCAGGCAACAGCGACTCGTCGGTTGTGGCGCTGCACCGGTATCTCGGCGTTGGCGGTGACTCGGGTATCGGCCACCTCGAGCTCGCGAGGTCGCTCTATTTCGGCGGCCGTGAGACGGAGGGTCGCCAGGCCTACTTTGCCGGCATCGAGCGAGCCGAATCTGAACGGGCCGCCGCCCTCTACCGACAGGATGCGGGGTGGGCGGCAACCCCGGAGGAGCTCGCCGCATTCGATCGACTGACGGTCGGCGACCGTGCGCCGTGGCTGCGCCGGTTTTGGGAGCGACGCGATCTCGCCGACGTTCGAGCGCCGGGTGAGCGCTTGGCGGAGCACCATCGCCGGTACTTCTACGCCCTGGACCACTACCGGCTGCTGAGCCGGCACCGCCGCTACGACGTGATCAACCCCTACCGCAACGAACAGCAGGAGTTCGACGACCGCGGGATCATCTACCTGCGGCACGGGGAGCCCGATCGCCGTGCGTCATTCGCCTCGCCGCGCATCCGGCGTGGGGCTCGAGAGATCGATGTGCCCCCGAACGAATCGTGGCTGTACGTCCGACCCGACCGCAATCTCGTGTTCCACTTCTCGGCGGGCGACGACGTTCAGGATTACAAGCTCGTCGAGAGTCTGGCCGACGTGCTGGGGGGACAGGCGTCGCTGATGCTGCAGTCCGGCGCGGAGTTCGACACTGCGCTCGTGGGGGAGCTGTTCGCCTCGCGGATCGCGTTGGATCCCGTGTATCAGCGGCTGGCGGCCGTTGGGACGGCGGACCATCGGCGCGTGCTTGCCGGGGAGCGACGCGCTGGCAGCCAGGCCATTCGTGCCGGGACGACGACCGACAGCTACGCGATGCGGTTTCGCGCTCCGCTGCGCGCCGTGGTGCGGCACCACGTCGTCGGCCGTGAGGCCCACCCCGGTGGGCAACTGCTCCTCGTGTTCGCGGTGCCGGGCGATGCGCTCGTGCCCGAGGTGTCCTCGGAGGGCATTACGTACCGCGTGCGACTGCGTGTGCTCGCCGCGGCAGGCGGTGGAACCGGCTCGGTGTTTGTCGATACGCTCCGGTCGATCCAGACCCAGCAGCCCTTCGGGCCAGGTCAGTTCCTGCAGGGATTCCTCACCGTCCCGATAGCTGCCGGCGAGTATGCGCTCCGGGTGCTCGTGGCCGAGCCGCGGCGCGATGCCGGTGACGTGCTGACGGAAGCACAGCTGTCCGTTCCGGAGTTTGCCGCCGACACGTTTGCGGTCAGCGACATCGTGATTGGCTCGGTGGGATCCGACCTCACGTGGCCGGCCGGGAGTGATACCGTGCACGTGGAACCGCTCCGTCGGTTCCGGCCCGAGGCCCAGCTCGAAGTCTACTACGAGCTTCACGGCCTCGAGGAGGGTGCGCCCTACCGCACGCGGCTCGAGGTGGCCAAAGAGGGCGGGGGATCGGTGTTTGGATGGCTCAAGCGGCTCTTTGGTGGCGGCGGACCCCCCATATCGCTGACCTTCGAGGGCGTGGCGTCTGGCCCGACTACCCGCGTTTTGCAAACCGTCGATATCGGGGACCTCTCCGCCGGTCAGTACCGGTTGCGCATCCGGGTGGAAAACCCCCGCGGAACGGCGCAAATCGAGCGCCAGACGGCATTTGAGGTGGTCGGCACGTAATTTGCCCAAGTCGTTGGTACTTCACACCCTACGCTTGCGAAGGTACCGGAGGGTGCATGTTCTGTTCGCGCTGCGGGACCGAAGTCGACGACCAGGCAAAGTTCTGCGCGTCGTGCGGTTTCGATTTTTCGCTGCTCACCCCGGCGGGCCCCGCCGAGGACGCCGATCACGGCGAGATCACTGCCGTTCGGGAGGCGCTGCAAGGTGAGTGGGACATCCAGGAGGAGCTGGGACGCGGTGGCATGGCGATCGTGTTCCGGGCCCGCGACCGTCATCTGGAGCGAGACGTCGCGATCAAAGTCCTCCCCTTCTCCCTGACCTTCGACCGGCAGTTCGTCGAGCGATTCGAGCGCGAAGCCCGGACGGCGGCCCGACTCGAGCATCCCCACATCATCCCGATCTACCGCGTCGGCAAAACCGCCAATGTGACGTACTTCGTGATGAAGTACCTCCGCGGTGGCTCGTTGTCGGACCTGTTGGAGCGCCGAGGGCGGCTCAGAGTCGATGAAATCCGTCGGTTGCTGATCGAGACCGCCGGGGCGCTGGCCTACGCGCACCGAAGCGACATCGTTCACCGCGACATGAAGCCCGACAACATCATGTTCGACGAGCTGGGCCACTCGGTGTTGATGGATTTCGGGATCGCCAAGGCGGCGACGCGGACGAGGATCACCGGGACGGGCATGTCCATCGGGACGCCTCACTACATGAGCCCGGAGCAGGCGCGGGCGCAGGCGCTCGACGGGCGGAGTGACATCTACTCCTTGGGTGTCGTGGCCTATCAGTGCCTCACCGGCCAAGTGCCATTCGATGGCGAGGATGCCTTTTCGATCGGCTACAAGCACATCATGGAGCCGGTGCCGGAGCCGCCGCTGCACTCGCCGGAGGAACGCTCGCTCTTCGCCGTGATCCGGAAAATGATGGCGAAAACCCGAGAGGATCGGTTTCAATCGGCGGACGAGCTCGAGGCGTTCCTACAGGGCGAAGTGTCTGGCGGCGATCGGGTGCTGCGGACGTCGATTTCGGAGGCCACGGGAGCGGCCCGGGTCTCGGCCACGGCGGCCTCGGGATCGCGGCGGGCGCTGGACGCGACACCCACCACACCCATCCCGCAGGTCGAGCCCGCGGAGGCCGCGCCTCACAAGCGAGGGGGAGGGGTCCTGGTCGCCATGCTGCTGTTTCTGTTCCTCGGTGCGGGCGGCGCTGGGGGGTATTGGTATTTCATGATGGACGCCGTGTGGCCGCCGCCGTTCCTGGACTCGTTCCTTGCATCCACGGCGCCGCCCCCCGCGACGCCGATTGATACCGCGGCGCTCGACTCGCTCCAGGCGCTGTTCGAGACCCTGCCGACGTCCTCGCCCGACTCGGCGGTTCGTGACAGCGGCGCCACCCCTGCCTCCGCCTCCGAGCTGCCCCCCACCGGTACGCTGGTGGTGAGTGGCTTGCCCATGGGAGCGCGGTGGCTGCTCAACGGTGAAGCCCAAGCGGATACCGTGGTCGAGGTCGATCCCAAGACCTATCACCTGCGAGTCACGCACACTGGGTTTGTTGATTACGAGACGTCGGAGTCGGTGGGTCGCGGGATGCGGGTACGGGTGGTCGTCCCACAGCTCGAGCGCGTTCCGGCCCCGGTCGACCGACCGGTCGTGCGACCCAAGCCGGTCGACTACTGCACCGAGCCGGGCCCGGAGTACAACAAGAACGACACCTGCTTCGACACAGCGCCCTCGCCGAGCCGAGCGCCCATCATCGCGCTGCCGGACGGGGTGCAGGGCACCCCTCGAACGGTCTTGTGGGTGTTGGTGGGGTCCGACGGCCAGGTGAAGAAGGTCAATTGGCAGCGCCGATCTGGCTCGCCGCGATTCGACGTGGCCGCCCAGGCCTTTGCCCGTCAGGGATTGACGTACAGTCCGGCAACGCGCAACGGCCGCCCGGTAGACGGGTGGCTGCTCCTCCCGGTCATGGGTCGGTAGCGCGCCGCAATACGTGATTCACCCGACCGCGTTCATCGCTCCCGGGGCGGTCGTGCTCGGCGATGTCACCGTGGGCCGCGACGCATCTGTCTGGTATCAGTCTGTCGTCCGCGCCGACATGGCGCCCATCCGGATCGGTGACCAATCCAACATCCAGGACCTCACGACCGTGCACGTCGATGAGGACGTGCCGTGTACCATCGGGAACCGTGTCGGCGTAGGGCACCGCGCCATCATCCACGGCTGCACGGTCGAGGATGAGTGCTTGGTGGGGATGGGAGCCGTGCTCCTGAATCACGTCCATGTGGGTACCGGATCGGTGATCGGGGCCGGGGCGGTGGTCCCCGAGGGGGTGACGATCCCTCCCCGGTCGGTGGTGCTTGGCGTGCCGGCCCGGGTGGTGCGGCCCGTCGACGCCCGCCTCGCCCGGCGCATCGAGACGACGTGGCAGCACTACGTGGCGCTTGCCCGACGACACCGTGAGGGAGGTGTGGTGAGACACGAACCACCTTTGTGATGTGAATACACGGAAGGCGCGGCGCCGCGCCACGTCTTCGCCCACTTGCGTCGCCTCAGGTCGATTTCTACTTTGCTTGCCCACGCTCGCTCGGGGTTCATCGCTGTCGGATGGCCCTCCGTAGTCGATTAGCTTTCAGTTCGCACACCGCTCGCCATCTCGAGGGAAGGGGCAGTCATGGCATTGGGGGACGATTCCGTGATTCGGAGTGAGCCGCAACTCAGCGAGAATGCCGTGACGGTGCTCCGCCGGCGCTACCTGATCAAGGACGAGCAGGGGGAGCCGGTCGAGGAGCCGCCCGATCTGTTTTGGCGGGTCGCCCGGACGATCGCGCAGGCGGACGCGAGCTACGGCGCCAGCCCGGGCGCCGTCGAGGCGCTCGCCGAGACGTTCTTCGACCTCATGGCCTCGCGGGTGTGGATGCCCAACAGCCCCACCCTGATGAATGCGGGGCGTCCCTTGGGCCAGCTGTCGGCGTGCTTCGTCCTGCCGGTGGACGACGCGCTGTCCAACGGCGCGAGCGGCATTTATGACACGCTGCGCAACATGGCCCTCGTCCATCAGTCCGGAGGCGGAACCGGGTTCTCGTTCTCGAAGCTGCGACCGAAGAACGACGTCGTCCGGTCGACGATGGGCGTCGCCTCCGGGCCGGTGTCATTCATGACGTTGTACGATGCGTCAACCGAGGTGGTGAAGCAGGGCGGGACCCGACGCGGCGCCAACATGGGGATCCTCCGGATCGACCATCCGGACATCCTCGACTTCATCACCTGCAAGGACGACATCACCAAGGTCACCAACTTCAACATCTCGGTCGGCGTCACGGACGCCTTCATGCAGGCGGTGGAGGACGGGCGCCCCTACGACCTGGTACACCCTCGCTCCGGTGAGGTCGTGGGGCAGCTCGACGCGCGGGAGGTGTTCCAGTTGATCGTTCACGGGGCGTGGAAGACGGGCGAGCCCGGGGTGTTCTTCATCGATCGGGCCAACTACTACAATCCGGTTCCCCACCTGGGCGCCTACGAGGCCACCAATCCCTGCGGGGAGCAGCCCCTCCTGCCCTACGATGTCTGCAACCTTGGTTCGATCAACGTGGGTGCGTTCGTGCAGGACGGCGCGGTCGATTGGGACGGCCTGCGCCGCTCGGTACATCTGTGCACCCACTTCCTCGACAACGTCATCGACGTCAACCGGTATCCGCTCCCAGAGATCACCGACCTCGCGCATCGTATCCGGCGCATTGGCCTCGGCATCATGGGGTGGGCCGACTTCCTCGTGCGGCTCGGCGTCCCGTACAACTCCGATGAGGCCATCGAGTGGGCGCGCCGGATGATGCGATTCCTGGACGAGGAGGCCAAGGTCAAGAGCGAACGCCTCGCGGAGAGCCGTGGCGTGTTCCCGGAGTGGGATCGGAGCATCTGGGGTCCCGACGCCTCGTGCGCCCGGGATGCTGACGGGAACCGTATCCGTCCGATGCGGCGGCTGCGAAACTGCAACCTGACCACGGTGGCGCCGACCGGGACCATTTCGATCATCGGAGGGTGTTCCTCGGGGATTGAGCCGCTGTTCGCGGTGGCGTTCATGCGCAACCAGGCGGGGGTCCTGATGCCGGACGTGAATCGGGACTTCGTGGCCTTGGCGCGACGCGAGGGCTGGTACTCCGAGGATCTCATCAGGCGCATTGCGGAGGAAGGACACATCCATTTCCCGGAGGTCCCGGAGCGGTGGCAGGAGGTGTTCGTCACCGCGCATGATGTGTCGCCCGAGTGGCACATTCGCATGCAGGCCGCGTTCCAGGAGCACACCGACAGCGCCATCAGCAAGACCTGCAATTTCCCGAGCGAATCCACCGAGGACTACGTTCGGGAGATCTATGAGATGGCGTACCGGGTCGGGTGCAAGGGCGTCACCGTGTATCGGGACGGCAGTCGCGATCTGCAGGTGCTCTCGACCGGCAAGACTGCCAAGAAAGTCCAAGATGCCCATGACGGCGAGCGCGACGGGCGCGACACGGAGGTCGTCGACCTGAAGGCGGAGGTCGCGGAGCTCGAGGCCGAACTGGGGTTGACGCGGAAGCGACTGCACGAGGTCGAGGCCGAGAACCTGCAGCGGCGACAGAAGCGCTCGCGGCCGGAGTTGCTGCGCGGGACGACCCGCCGCCTCGAAACGCCGCTTGGCACCCTCTACGTCACGATCACGGAGGACGACCGCAGTCAGCCGTTCGAGATGTTTATGAGCCTCGGCAAGGCCGGTGGCGCGCTCATGGCCGACGTCGAGGCCATGGGACGGCTGATCTCATTGGCGCTACGCTCGGGCATTCCCCTGCAGGAGATCTATCGGCAGCTGCGAGGCATCTCCTCGGATCGGGTGTCCGGGCTCGGCCCGAACAAGGTGCTGTCCGTGCCGGATGCGATCGGGATCGCCATCGAGAAATGGATGCAGGAGAAGCAGGGTGTTCAGCAGGACCTGCTAGCGGATGTAACGAGCCCCGAGACCGTGGCGTCGCCGCCCGCGACCAGCCAGTCGACCTCCGACGGAACGCTGTTCGCCTACAAGCTCGATGCCGATCAGCATGCGGGCGCCTGTCCGGACTGCGGGTCGCAGCTCGAGTTCGCCGAAGGCTGCATGAAGTGCCACGTGTGCGGTTTCAGTGAGTGTGGATGATTTCACCGGCGCTCGCGGCCGGCGACAACTCACAGACGGGTGAACTGGGGGGGCGCGCGACGGCGCCCCCTTTGGTATGTTGGAACCAGGGCGGTCGGGACGAGGACCGATGGGCGTCGGCCGGCGGTCAGCTGCGAACGAGACACGACCGTGACCAAAGCGCTTCAGTTCGTACGGCAACTCAGACAAGAACGTCGCGATCTCGGCTGGCGTGGCCTCGTGCGCAAGCGGGGGTGGACCCTCGTGGCCATGGTGGTGTTGTTCTACCTCGTTCGCGATCTCGTCCTCTACGTCGCGATTCCGTTGGCGGTGGCAATCGGGCTCTCCCGATGACCCGAGGTGACCCGATGACGAGCAGCGAAGTCTGGGCCAGAGTGCGGCGACGCGGGGCTCACGGGCTCCGACGCGGGGCGTGGTATCCCGTGGTCAACGAAGTGCGGGACGATCTGGTGCTCGTGGACGTCGCGCGGCGGAACGTTCCCATTCCGCGTGCCCTGGTCGAGGTGAGTGATCAGCGGCCGTCGCGCTGGAGTGTGGTGCGGTGGGATCCCGCCGAGGCCGGCGCGAAGCGCCTGAGCGAGGAAGGGCACGCCATGATCTACGCCGTGTGTCCCGAATGCCGGTCGCGAGCCAACTTCGAAGAAGGCAAGCCGGAACGGATGCGGTGCCCCGACTGCGGCGGCGAATTCGCAGTGGACTGGGATCATCCCTGCTGAGAACACGCCAGCGCCCGCCTCGTAATCGTACCATCCTCACGACGTCCCGAGCTGGTCCCTATATTTCGCTGCCATGCCGATTGTCGAGCGCAGACGTGCCATAACGGTCCAGGTGGGTGGCGTCCCGATGGGATCCGCCCATCCCATCGTTGTGCAATCCATGACCAACACCGACACTGCCGATGTGGCGGCGACGACCGAGCAGGTGGCGGCGTTGGCGGCTGCGGGCAGTGAGCTGGTGCGGGTCACCGTCAACACCGATGCGGCTGCAGCCGCGGTGCCGGAGGTCGCGCGACGCCTCGCCGACCGCGGCGTCTCGGTGCCCATCATCGGGGACTTCCACTACAACGGTCATCAGTTACTGACGCGACACGAGGCACTGGCTGCGACGCTGGCGAAGTACCGCATCAACCCGGGCAACGTGGGGGCCCGGAGACGAGACGAGAATTTCCGCACGATCGTGGAAGTCGCCCTGGCCTACGACAAGCCCGTGCGCATCGGCGTGAACTGGGGATCGCTCGATCGTAACCTCCTGACCGAGTTGATGGACGAGAACGCCGAACGCCCCACGCCGCTCTCGGCTCGGGACGTGACCCTGAGCGCCATGGTCGAGAGCGCGATGCGATCTGCCGAGTTGGCCGAAGACGTGGGCCTCGCGCACGACCGTATCGTGCTCTCGGTGAAGATGTCGCAGGTGCAGGACCTGGTCGACGTCTACCGGCTGCTGGCGCCGCGCTCGGACTACCCGCTTCATCTCGGCCTCACCGAGGCCGGCATGGGTGCCAAGGGCATCGTCGCCAGCGCGGCGGGGCTGGCCATCCTGCTTCAGGAGGGCATCGGCGACACCATCCGCGTCTCCCTGACGCCAGCTCCCGGTGGGGACCGCACGGAGGAAGTCCGTGTCGCGCAGCAGATCCTGCAGGCCATGGGACTACGGAGCTTCATGCCGCAGGTCACGGCCTGCCCCGGCTGTGGCCGCACAACGTCGACGTTCTTTCAGGAGATGGCGGAGCGAATCCAAGACTACTTGCGCGCACAGATGCCGCGATGGCGGGAGCATCATTCGGGTGTCGAAGAGATGCGCGTGGCGGTCATGGGGTGTGTGGTCAACGGGCCGGGGGAGTCAAAGCACGCCAATATCGGGATCTCGCTCCCCGGCACCTTCGAGGAGCCGAAAGCGCCCGTCTACGTCGATGGAAAGCTCTCAGTGACCCTCAAAGGGGATCGGATCGTGGACGAGTTCATTGAGATCCTCGAGGAGTACGTCGGACGCACTTATCCGACCCCCAGGGAACCCGTCGCGTCCTGAGCGACCGCCGACGCGGGTAAGGGTGGCGCGGGAGGAGGACCGTGGCTCGAGGCAGCGTGTCGCGACTGGCCGCCGTGTTGTTGCTCATGGGCTGCGAGCACACCGCGCCGTTCGAGGCGCGCGAGCCCGAGCTGCTCGGCCCCAGCAACGGGCAGCTCCCCATCCGCCTCACCTACAATCCGGCCGAAGACCGCGATCCCGCTGCCGGTCCCGACATGATCGTGTTCAGTCGATTGGAGCCCGGCCGGACCGATCTCGATCGCTGTCTCGCGTTTCTGCCGACCGGCGGCGGCACGCTCACCCAATTGGCATGTGCTGGAGGCCCGCACGCCGACAGCATCACTGACGGGTGGCTCCAGCCCGCGGTCTCCGCCCATGGGCAGATCGCGTATGTGCGGGAGCGTGCGACGTTCCCAGCCATCGCCCCGACGGCGCGCCACCTGGTTGTCGCACCCGTCGCGGCACCCGACAGCGTGAGCGCGGAGGTGTTGGTGCTGTTCCAGGCGCCGGACGGGCGCCGCGTCACCGCCCTGCGCGAGCTGCAGTGGAGCGGTGCCGACCTTCGGTTCGTGATGGGTCAGGATTCGTTCCCCCGGGTGGCGGGGGTGTTCGACACGCTGTTCACGGCGATCTCCCTCGCCGAACTCACACCTACGGTCGGTGTGCCACGGCCAATTGCGGGGACCGAGGGTGCCTACGCCCACGCGCCAGCGCCCGACGGGGGGATCTGGTTCGTGACGACCAGGGCGCCGACGGCGCTCATCCACTCAGCGGCGGACGGGTCAGCACCGCGGGTGTTCGGGACCTTCTCTCGACCGGTGACGGCCCTGGCCGCCGTCGACGGGCAACCGGTGGCCGTGCTCGGCGGCACCGATCCCACCGCGGTGGAGTGGCTCGACGCCGCAGAGGGCACGATTGCGGGACGTCTGGCGATCGCGGGTCAGGGCGGCCGCATCGTCGGCGTGCCCGGATCGCGGCGTTTCGTGCTGGAACTCCGTCGGGGCGGCAACACGGACCTCTGGCTCCTGGATCTCCCGTGAGGACCCTCGCGGTCGCGGCACTCGCGCTCGTGCTCCCGTCGATCGCGCTGGCGCAGGCGGGGGGACGCATCACGGGGCGGGTGACGGACGTCTTGAACGCCCAGCCGGTCCCCAATGCCGTGGTCACGGTGGGGAGCGGGGTTCGAGGGTCGGTGACGGGCGCGGACGGGCGATACGCCATCCGTGACCTCGCACCGGGGTACTACCGACTCCGCGTCCGTGCCGCGGGCTTTCGCGTGCTCGCGCGTGACAGCGTCTTCGTTGGGACCGGGAGAACCACGATTATCGACCTTGGGCTGACCAGCGAGGCGGTTCCGCTGCCGCCCCTGGCGGTCGAGGCGGCGCCCGACCGCCTGCTGGATCCTCGAGAACCGCAGACCGTGCAGCCGATTGCCGCCGAAGACCTCCGCGTCCTTCCGGTCTCGACACTCGACGAAGCCGTCGCCCTGCAGACCGGTGTCGTACTTGGCTCTTTCCGCGGCGGCCGCCTGGGCCAGGACATCCTGGTGGTCGACGGCTTCGGACTGAAGAACCAACTGGACGCGTCCTCTGGCCGGCTCGGGCTACGGTTCCCGACCGCCGCGCTCCAGGAGGCCACGGTGGTGACCGGTGGCTTCTCGGCAGGATACGGACAAGCCCTTTCCGGCATCGTCACGGCGTCGACCCGCGACGGCGGCGACCGGTTGGAGGGGAGGGTGACCGTCGAAACCGACCGGCCCCTGCCGGAGGGGTGGGACGTCGGGCTGGACCGCCTGACGGTATCTGCCGCGGGTCCGGTCGTCGGTCCGCTCCGATTCCTCGCGGTCGTCGACGCCGAGGCGAGAATCGACGACGACCCGGTGAATGCACCGCCACCGTCGGACACGTTGGATCCTCGGTCCGCCCGACCCTGGGTGCTGCCACGCAATGCGGGAGAGCGCTACGACGTCCTCGGGAAGCTGACGCTACCGGTCGGACGGCGGAACACCGTCCGTCTCTTGGGTATGGCATCCGAGTCGCAGCGCCGGCTGTACGACCCCCAACTGAAATACGCTCCGGGGAGTGACGTTGGCGAGCGACTCCACGGGCGGTTTGCGCTGCTGCACCTCCGGCACGTGACTCCGCCGACCGCCGCCACGACGATCGTGGCGGACGTGCGCGTGGGGATGTTCGAAAAAGAAGCGGTGCGAGGTCCGGTGGCCGATCCGGCGGGCTACCGTCTTGGCGGATTCACGTTCTCACGACTGGCGCTGGTCGGCGAGCGCCTCGCCTCGTCGCAGGACACCGTCGCGGCCCGCGCCCCCATCGCCGGGTTCGAGCGCCCGACCTTCGTCGAGGGCTCACCTTGGGGTGTGCCGGCATTCTTTCTCACGGCCCCACCACGTGGCGAGCTCGTGTGGAACCGGTTTCGGGAAGGGCGGCTGCGGGTCGATCTTCTAGTCGGGCCGGGCCAGGATACCGATCTCCGGGCAGGGGGCGAGTACGTTCGCCAGCGCGTGCAGACGTTCACCCGGCTCGAGGCGTACCGGTCAGTGGCCGACGGGGCTCCGCCGGCCACAGGATCCGACTTCGGTCCGCGGCTGGGTGCTGGCTACGTCGAGCTCCAGCAGCGGACCGGGGAGTTCACGCTGACCGCGGGGATGCGACTCGATCTGTTCAACGGTCGAAGCGCAACGGATGCCGTTGAGAACGACACGAAGCTCGCGATCGGTCCGAGGCTAGCCCTGTCGACGGTCCTCGGGCCGGCGACCGTGGTCGTCGGATGGGGTCGATTCGCGCAGCCCCCGGATTTCCAATACCTGGTGGATGCGGCCTTCGACGACACGCTGCGCACGGGCCGCTTCCGCCGAGGCAACTCGAATCTCGGATTCGAGACGAGCACCCAGTACGAGCTCCAGGTCCGAGCGAGACCGACGACCGGTGTGTCGCTGCGGATCGGCACGTTTGTCAAACGCCTCGACGGTCTCGTTGCGTCGATCCCGCTGGGGTTGGATCCCGACAGCGCCATCTTCGCCAGTGGCGACTTTGGCAACGTGAAGGGCATCGAGACGACGCTGGAGCGCGAATTCGATGGGCTGGTTGGTGGGCGTGTGACGTACGTGCTCCAGCAGGCGCAAGCGACGGCAACCGATGCCCGCGACTTCTATCGTCGCCTGCGCATCTCCCCGATCGGCGATACGATCGTTCCAGCCACGGCCCAATTCCCGCTCGACTTCGATCGGCGGCACACGGTGACCGTCGTGGGGCGTGGACGTGTCCCTGCCAGTGCCGGCCGGCTCATCGGCGGCACCGAGGGAACCGTCGTGGGGCGGTGGGGGTCGGGGCTCCCCTTCACCCGAACCACGGCCGCCGGTGACTCCATCATCGGGCTCCCCAACAGCGGCCGTCTGCCCCTTGAGTTCAGCCTCGATGTGCTGCTGCGGCGAGAGGTCGGACTCGGAGCGGTCCGGGTGGCGGCGTTCGTCGATGTGCGGAATCTGACCAACCGGAGGAACGTGGTCGCCGTCCGGCGCGACAATGGCCTCACGACCGCGACCGATACGCAGATCGACGATCTCGCCGAGCGAGCCTACCAGGCGCACCCCAGTCCGATTCCCTACGAGTCCCCCCGGTATCGCCCCTGGGCGGATCTCGATGGAGATGGCGTCGTGGCCGGACGCGACGAACTCTTGCCGCTGTACCTGAGGGCCGCACGCGACATCGCACAGCCCGTGTTTCTCTTCGGGCCACCCCGACTCGTCCGGATCGGCGTCGAGATTGCGTTCTAACTCGGCCGCGTTACCCTTCAACACGGATGTGCAAAGTCGCTGTGGAGAACGCCACGTGAGCGTGGAGTCCGTGTCGAAATCTGTGGAGAACTTGGAGTATTGTGAACATGCCGCCGCGCTTGTTGCCGACGCGGAACGGGTGACCGTGCTCACGGGTGCCGGGATGTCCCAGGAGTCGGGGGTTCCGACGTTTCGCGATGCACAGACTGGGCTCTGGGCCCAGTATGACCCTGCAGAGCTTGCCACGCCCGAGGCGTTCCACACGCATCCTGCCCGGGTGTTCGGATGGTATCTGTGGCGGTTCCGCCTCGCCCGAGCGGTGGAGCCTCATGCCGGCCACTTCGCGCTCGCATCGCTCGCCGAACGCTTCGACGACTTCACCTTGGTGACGCAGAACGTGGACGGGCTCCACCGGCGGGCGGGCAGTCGGGATCCCGTCGAACTGCACGGCTCGCTCGAGACGTTTCGCTGCGCCGACCGCGGGCATCCGTTCGACGTGTCCGGCCTCGAGGGCCTGGGGGGGCCGGCGCCCGGTGAGGTGCCGCCTCCTGCCTGTCCGCATTGTGGCAGCCCGGTACGACCGGCCGTGGTGTGGTTTGGCGAGGTGTTGCCCGTGGAGGCGCTGGAACGTGCCTGGGCGGCGGTACAGCGATGCGACGCCCTGCTCGTGGTGGGGACCTCATCCGTGGTCTACCCGGCCGCGGCACTCCCCGAGATCGCGTTGCGACGCAGCGTACCGGTTGTCGAGATCAACCCCGAACGTACGCCACTCACTGCCCACGCCACCCTGTGGTGGCCGGGGTCGGCTGCCACGACACTGCCGATGCTGGATGGGGCGGTGAGCGCATCGGACTCGCGATGAGCTCCGCCGTGCCGTTTCGACGGACCAAGGTCGTCGCCACCCTCGGGCCGGCGTCGGCCGACCGACCGGTGTTGCGCCGCCTCGTGCAGGCGGGAGTGGACGTCTTCCGCATCAACAGCTCGCACGGGGATCCGGCTACCTGGGGGGAATGGATCGATCGGGTGCGGCGGGTCGGATCGGATGTCGGCCGAGACGTCGCGGTGTTGGTCGATCTCCAAGGCCCACGCATCCGAGTCGGGACGCTGTCCGAGCCGCTTGACCTCGCGTCGGAGGAACCGGTGGTGTTTGTCCCGGAGGGGAGCGCCCGGCCCGGCGAGATCCCCACCACGTACCCCGCGCTCGCCGACGATGTTGAAGTCGGTAAGAGACTGCTGCTCGACGACGGGCTCTTGGCGGTCGAGATCGTCGCGGTCGACGGCCGGCGCGTTCATGGGGTCGTGCGTCAGGGCGGGGTCCTCCGAAGTCACAAGGGCATGAACCTCCCAGGTATGGTGGTGAGTGCGCCGGCCCTCACGGAGCACGATCGCGATCACCTGGCCGTCGCCCTCGATCACGAGGCTGACTATATCGGGGTGTCGTTCGTCCGCCGTGCCGAGGACGTGTCGCAGGTTCGCAGCCTCGTGCCTCCAACGGTCGGCTTGGTCGCGAAGATCGAGATGGCAGCTGCCCTCGACGATCTTGATCGGATTGTTCCGGCCGCCGACGCACTCATGGTGGCGCGGGGCGATCTTGGGGTCGAATTGCCGTTCGAGAAGGTGCCACTCACGCAGAAGCGGCTGATCGCCGAGGCAAACCGGCATGCCCGCCCGGCCATCACGGCCACGCAGATGCTGGAATCGATGGTCCACAACCCGCGGCCGACGCGGGCGGAGGCCTCCGACGTGGCCAACGCCATTCTCGACGGGACGGACGCCGTCATGTTGTCAGCTGAGACGGCGGTGGGCGAGTATCCCGTCGAGGCGGTCGAGGCGATGACGCGGATCATCCTGGAGGTCGAAGGTACGCTCACGGCGGCCGGCACCCCACGCCGGCGCGGGATTCGGGCGAGCGGGGCTACCCCCACGGTGGATGACGCGATCGCGTATGCGACCGTGGTGGCTGCCGAGACGCTCGAGGTTCCGCGCATCGTGTGTTTCACGAAAAGTGGCTTCACGGCGCGCAAGATCGCCTCCCATCGTCCCACCATCCCGATCGTCGGCCTCACGACCGACGTCGAAACGTGTCGGCGGCTGTCACTGGTCTGGGGCGTGATGCCAACGCTCGTGGACGACGCTCCCAGCTACGAGACGATGTTGGGCAAGGCTCGGGACGCGCTTCTTGCGCGAGGCGTCGTGCGGGTTGGGGATCGCATCGTCGTCACCGCCGGCGTGCCGTTCCATGTACCGGGGACCACCAACCTGCTCAAGGTGGAAACGATTTGAGTGGGAGGCTGGTGATTCTCGGATCGGGTACGTCGTTCGGCGTGCCCGTGATCGGCTGTGATTGTGCCGTGTGTCGATCGGACGATCCCCGGGACCGGCGAACCCGGACCGCGGCGGTGATCGAGACCCACGGGGTGCGCGTCCTCGTCGACACGCCACCGGAGTTACGCCTGCAGCTGGTGGGTGCCGGAATCGATGCCGTCGACGCCGTGTTGTATACGCACGAGCATGCCGATCACGTCGGCGGCATCGACGACTTACGGGCCATGTCGGCCCGTCGGGGTCCGCTGGCGGTGTACGGTCCACCGGAGACCCTAGCCGAGCTGGCGCGCCGCTTCTCGTACATCTTCGACCCCACGGTGGAGGCGCCACCCGGCACCAACAAACCCGAGCTGCGGCCGACCGCCGTTGCGCCACTCGAGACGGTGTGGGTGGAGGCTGCCTCGGTGCTTGCCATCGAGCTCGATCACGGCGGCACGCGCGTGTACGGCTACCGCGTGGGGTGCGTTGCCTACCTCACCGACGTCAAGACCGTGAGCGAGGCCGCCTTCGCGGCACTCGAGGGAGTCGAGGTCCTGGTCATCAACGCACTCTTCGAGCGCCCCCACCCGACCCACCTCTCGTTCGACGAGGCGGTCGCGGTGGCCCGGCGTGTCGGGGCCCGCCAGACCTTTGTCACCCATCTGACCCACCGCTATGCCCACTCGTGGCTCGAGTCGCGCCTCCCCGAGGGGATCACACCGGCCTATGACGGGCTCGTCATTCCGTTTTGACGGCAATCTCGTCGCGTGGTAATTTCAGTGGGGACAAGCAACTAGCGCCGCTCGATTCACCTCGGGGATCGAGGGCATTTTTCACGGACCGCTCCGCGTTTCCTTCTGAGGGCTCGGGGCGGCGCCTATCTCTCTCCGCCTTCGGTGGTTCCCGAGAGAGGGGACGGAAGGGAAGGAGGTCAGTATGCCCCACGTGAGGGATGACAAGCCGGTGATCATCATCGAGAAATCCAGTGGTGGATTGGGGGGGTTCTTCCTCGGGCTGTTGATCGGTGCGGGAGCGGCACTGCTGCTCGCGCCGCAAAGTGGTGAAGAGACGCGGGAGGTGTTGCGCGCTCGCGGGCGGAAGCTGCGCGACGACGCGCAGTCCAAGGCGGAGGAACTCCAGGATCGACTCGGCGAAGGCTACGATCGTACCAAGGATCGCCTGGAGCAGGGCTTCGAGTCGGCGCGTCGCACCATTCGGGAGAAGCGAGCCGGCGCGCAGGATGCGGTGGATGCCGGTCGCGCGGCGGTGCACACGGCCCGCGACGAACTGGAGCGGCGCCTGCAGGAGGCGCGCGCGGGCCGCTCCGGGGAAGAGGACGAGACGACCTGAGCTGAGCGGCGGGACGAGTCGTGCCGTCCGCACGGCGCCGGGGGTGGGCATCGTCGCCGGTGGGGTTTGTGCGTCGGGTTTTCTGGGGCGCCTACGACGACAAGGTCCTCTTCCTTGCCAGTGCCATGACCTTCGACGCCTTGTTGGCGTCGCTCCCCTTGATCCTGCTGCTGATGGCAGTGCTCGGACAGGTCCTGCATACGTCTGGAGACCCGGCGATGCAGGACCTGCTCGATTTGTTGGGCCGGGTGCTCCCTCGCTCCTCCGATGCTGGCGACGGACCCATTCGGCGGGCGGAGCGCATTCTCACGGGGGTCGTGGAAACCCGAGCGCAGCTCTCAGTGTTCGGTCTCCCGTTGTTTCTCGTGCTGGCCACGCGGTTCTTCAGCGGCACGCGCGCGGCCCTGAACGAGGTGTTCGATACCTCGGAGACGCGGTCGTATCTTCGCGGCAAGATGATCGATCTGAATCTGGTGCTGGTCACCCTCGTCCTGGTAGTGGCCAACACCTACTTGACGCTGCGATTCACGCAGGTCCCGTGGCTGGGGCGGTTCGCCGCCACCGTGTCGACCTATGTGCTCGGGGTGTTGTTGTTCTACGTGATCTACACCGTTGCTCCCACCCGCCGAATGCGGCGCGACACGGCAGTGGTCGCGGCCGCGGTCGCGGCCATGGGATTCGAGCTTGCCAAGCGCACGTTCAGCCTCTACCTGTCAGAGGCAGCCACGATCGACCGCCTCATCTCCAACGCCAACGCCATCGCCGTGCTGCTCTTTGTTCTCTGGATCTACGCCATGTCGTGCGTGTTCCTCCTGGGGGCCGAGGTGGCGGAAACGTACGATCTCGTGCGGCGCCAACGTGAGCAACGGGAGATCCTCGCGTGAGAGTTTGCGCTCCGAGCACGCACGCGGGTGGATCATGACGCCGCCGCGCCGCATCGTCGATCTCCGGAGCGATACCGTCACTCGGCCGTCGCCCGCGATGCGGCGCGCCATGGTCGAGGCGGAGGTCGGTGACGATGTGCTCGACGGTGATCCGACCACCCGGCGCCTCGAGGAGCGGATTGCCGATCTCCTGGGCATGGACGCCGCGCTTTTCTTCCCGTCGGGTGTCCAGGCCAACCAGACGGCGGTGTGGCTCCAGGCCGATCGCGGGACCGAAGTCCTCCTCGAGGCGAACGCTCATCTGGTTTTGTACGAGATGGCCGGCATCGCCGGCCTGGCTGGCGCGCAAATCCGACCCCTGGCGACGCCGGACGGTCTGCTGACGGCGGAACTCGCGAGGGCTGCCTGGCCGCCACCGTCCCCCCACGTCCCGCGCGTGAGCATGATCGCGGCGGAGAACACACACAACGCGGCCGGCGGCAAGGTGATGCCTCTCGCCGTGTGGGACGATTTGGTGGGCCTGGCGCGCGACCGTGGCGTGCCGCTCCACCTGGATGGAGCGAGGCTGTGGCACGCGGCCACGGCCCTCGGGGTTCCGCCGGCCCGCGTCGCGCGAGGGGCCACGTCGGTCATGGTCTCGCTGTCGAAGGGTCTCGGGTGTCCCGTCGGCAGCTGTCTCGCCGGGAGTGCGGCGTTCATCGGGAGGGCCCGCGAAGCCCGGCGCCGGTTCGGCGGGGCGATGCGGCAGTCCGGGATACTGGGAGCGGCCGGCCTCTACGCGCTCGACCATAACCTCGATCGGCTCGCGGAAGATCACGCGAAGTCCCGGGCCCTGGCGGAGTCGCTTGCGGGACACCGGGCCGTGCGTCCCCTCACGCCGGAGTCCAACATTGTCATGTTGGACCTCGTCGGCGACGGCTTATTGGCAGATGCGGTGTTGCCCCGCCTGGCTGCGGAGGGCGTGCTGCTCGTGCCGTTCGGCCCCACGCGACTGCGGGCGGTCACGCACCTCGACGTGTCGGCGGACGACGTGACGTGGGCCGGACAAGTGATCGGGCGAGCGCTGTCCGCGTGAACACTCTCGTCCGAACACGGTGGTGATCAGCTGGGCGAGGACGTTCCGTTCGCGAGTGATGACTTGGCGATCCTGACCCGGATCCGCGAGGTGGTATGCATGTCGTCGTAGTCGGTGCCGGAGAGGTTGGCTATCACGTCGCGGACCGCCTGGCAACCCTCCAGCACGACGTCGTGGTGGTCGATGTGGAGCCTCGGCGTCTCGAATACGTGGCCAATCATCTGGACGTCGCGGTCATTGAGGGAAGCGGCACCAGCATGGCCACGCTCGAAGAGGCCGGCATTCGGAAGGCGGCGCTGTTGCTTGCCGTCACCAACGTCGACGAGGTGAACCTCGTCACGTGCATGAGTGCCCGCGAGGTGGAGCCGCTCACCACGGTGGCGCGGGTGTCCAACCCCACGTTCTATCGCGATGCGCGTAATCTGCGGCCCGCGGCCTTCGGGGTCGACGTGCTGATCAACCCCGAGCGGGAGTTGGCGCTCGAGACGGTGCGGCTCCTCAAATCGACCGCCGCCACGGACGTGGTCGTGTTTGCTGGCGGGGCAGTGCAGCTGTTGGGCTTGATGGTGGCCCCCGGGGCCCCCGTCGCCGGGCGGCGGCTCGCCGATCTCGCAGCGGAGCACGGCGATCGGCCCATTCTCACGGTCGCGGTGGAGCGCGACGGGGCGACGATCGTGCCCAGGGGCGACACGGAAATCCGCGCCGGTGATCATCTGTTCGTGGCGACCAAGGCCGAAGAGGTGTCGACGTCGCTCGAGCTGGTGGGCTACCGGCCGTCGACGGTTCGTCGGGTGATCGTCACCGGTGGGAGCACCGAGGCATTCTACCTGTCCCACTTGCTGCAGCAGCAGCGGGTGCAGACAACGCTGCTGATCGAGGATCGTCATCGAGCTCAGGAGCTTGCCGAGGAGCTCGACAAGGTGCTCGTGCTGCACGGCGATGCCACGGATGTGGAGTTGCTGGAGCTCGAGGGCGTCGGCGGGGCCGATGGATTCGTGGCCCTGACGGAACAGGACGAGATCAACATCCTGTCATCCCTGGTTGCCAAGCGCGCGGGCGCGCGGCAGGTCATCACGCTGGTCAACAAGCGGGACTACATCCCGCTCGCGCGCCACATCGGCTTGGACGCGGCCGTGAGCCCTCGCCTGTCCGCTGCCAACGCGATTCTGCGTCATGTGCGCCGCGGTAGCGTGACCCGTGTCGCCACCTTCGAGGGGAGTGATGCCGAAGCGATCGCCTTCACGGTCTCGCCAACATCGCCGGTAGCGGGAAAGTCGCTTGCCGAGGCTGGCATCCCCGCAGGGGCGATCATCGCGGCCATCGTGCGCGGATCGGAGGTGGTCGTCCCGCGAGGGCAGGATCGGATCGAGGTCGGTGACTCCGTCATCGTATTCACACTTCCGGAGGCCGCCCAGGCCGTCAGCGAGTACTTCCCGGCGTGAACTTCCGCGAAGTCCTGCACGTCATTGGGGCCCTGCTCATGTGGACGGCGGGCGCCATGCTCCTGCCGACGGTGTACGCTGCCGGCGAGGGACTGTTCGTGCCGTGGATGGCGGCGGCCCTGGGGACTGCGGTGCTTGGCCTCGCCCTCTGGCGCCTCACGCCGCGAGAAATCGTCATCAATCCGCGCGAGGGTGTCGCCATCGTGGGGCTGGGATGGACGGCCGTCGTGCTGGCAGGCGCCGTGCCGTTCGTCGTTACCGGCGTGGCACCCACCGTGGCGGGCGCGGTGTTCGAGTCGGTCTCGGGCTTCACGACCACGGGAGCCACCATCTTCCCAGTGATCGAAGATCTCCCCCGCAGCATACTGCTATGGCGGAGCGTCAGCCATTGGCTCGGCGGCATGGGGATCATCGTGCTCGGCGTGGCGATTCTCCCGCTCCTCGGCATGGGCGGCGCGCAGCTGTTTCATGCCGAAGCGCCCGGCATACCAACTGACAGGCTCCGGCCGCGAATTGCTTCGACCGCTCGGCTGTTGTGGGGAGTGTATGCGCTGCTCACGGCGGCGCTCGCCGGTGTCTATCTCTTGTTGGATATGGACGTGTTCGAGGCTGTGAACCATGCCATGAGTTGTCTCGCCACCGGCGGGTTCTCGACCCGAACGGCGTCCATGGGAGCATTCTCGCCCGCCACCCAGTGGGTCACGATGCTGTTCATGATCGTGGCGGGCACGAACTTCACGCTCCACTATCGCGTGCTGAGCGGGCGCCTCGATGCGTGGGTGCGGGACGAAGAGTGGCGCTGGTACGTCGGGTCGATGGCCACGGCATGGGCGTTGGTGTTCGTCGCGCTTGGTCTCTCGCAGGGCTGGAGTGCGGGGGTCGCGCGCCAGGCCATGTTCAACGTCACCGCGGTGCACACCACCACGGGGTTCGCCACCGCGGATTTCGGCCTGTGGCCGGCATTCACTCAGGTGATGCTCTTGGGGCTCATGTTCATGGGCGCCATGGGTGGATCCACCGGAGGAGGGTTCAAATCGGTGCGGGCCGGCGTCGTGCTGAAGCACGTCGCCGGGGAGCTCCGCAAGGTGCTCCACCCGCGCGCTGTCGTTGTCACGAAGCTCGGTGGCCGCGCCGTGCGTCCGGAGGTCCTCCACAACGTGCTGGCGTTCCTGGCGCTGTATATCGTGACGCACGGCGTTGGCACGCTACTCCTGGCGGCGATGGGTGAGGATCTTGTCACCGCCCTCAGTGCCTCCCTGGCCGCGATGAGCAGTATTGGCCCGGGTCTGGGCGATGTTGGGCCCGCGTCGCATTACGGCCATCTGAGCGGTGCAGCGCACGTGGTGCTCTCGCTCCTGATGCTGCTCGGGCGGCTGGAATTCTACACGCTGCTCGTGCTGGTCTTCCCGGGAACGTGGGCCAGCTTCCGTGCGGCAGAGTGAGCCGCGCGCCGAAGCTGCCGGTACTGCCACGTTGTCGTCGGCAGGGCTACCTTTCGGGTGCCCCAGGTCCGGGGGGCCCGTGCGCACGAACCGCGTCAGGACCGTGCAGGTAGCAGCGCTAAGTGATGTCGCGGGTCGCTTCGGGGTGCCTGGGGCACTTATCTTCGATCCCCAATGACGTATCTCGCGCTCGCCCGGAAATATCGACCGACGCGGTTCGCTGAACTCGTCGCCCAATCCCACGTCGCCGCGGGCTTGGGTGGAGCGGTGGCACGCGACCGCGTGGCGCACGCGTACCTCCTCACGGGGCCTCGCGGTGTGGGGAAAACGAGCGCCGCTCGCATCCTGGCTATGGCCCTCAACTGCGAAGCGCGCGCGGACGACGGCGAGCCCTGCGGCACGTGCGATTCCTGTCGACGCATCTGGTCCGGAGGGGCGAACCTGGACGTGGTCGAGATCGACGCCGCGAGCAACCGAGGCGTGGACGACGCACGGGACCTGCGTGAGCGCGCCTCGTACGCGGCCAGCGGGGCCGGACGGTTCAAGGTGTACATCATCGACGAGGCGCACATGCTCACGCGGGAGGCGTGGAACGCACTCCTCAAGATCCTCGAGGAACCGCCGCCCCGAGTGGTGTTCGTGTTCGCGACGACGGAGCCGCAGAAGATCGCGAATACCGCAGCTCCGGTGATGAGCCGCGTGCAGCGGTTCGATTTTCGGCGGCTCGGACCCTCCACGATTGTCCAGCGTCTCGAGGCCGTCGCTACGCAGGAGGCGATCGACATCGAACCGGAGGCGCTGCACCTGATCGCCCGCGTGGCTCGCGGCGGGATGCGCGACGCCCTCTCCATGCTCGATCAAGCCGTGGCCTTCGGATCGGGACGGATTTTGGCCGCGCGGGTCCGCGATGCCCTCGGCCTCATCGACGACGAGATGTATGCCGAGCTGCTGGACCTCGTGGCCGGCGGCGACTCGGCCGGCGTGTTCCCCTATGTGGCTCGCTTGGTCGATGCCGGTGTAGACCTGGCGGAGTTCATCGGCGGCGCCGGTGAGGTGCTGCGGGCCTTCCTGGTGCGCCTCCTGGGGGGCGAGCCAGAGGGTGTAACCGAGGTTCTCCGGGGCGCCATCGATCGTCACGTCTCCGACTACGCGACCGGCGATCTCATGCGGATGCTCAAGCTCTTGACCGATGCCGAGGCGGCCATCCGCCGCAGTCCCAACGCCCGGCTCCAGGTGGAAGTGCTGCTGCTCCAGTGGACGCTGCTCGATCGCACCGTCGAGCTCGGCGAGATCCTGAGCGCGCTCGGTGGTGCGGCACCCCCTGGGAGTCGGAGCCCCCACCACGCTGGCGCGCCGCGCCGACGAACGTCACCGGCGCCGGCCAACACCGCTCCAGCAGCAGCGCCCGCCCAATCCGGCAGTGCCGCAACCAGGCCCCCGTCGCCACGGCCGGCGACCACGGTCGAGGGTCCGCTGACGCTCGAGCACGTTCGGGCCCACTGGCCGGCGGTGCTGGACGAGGTTGCACAGCGGCGTCGCATGCTGCGTGAGGCGCTCGCAGAGGCCGTTCCCGCGGCGCTCGAGGGCGAGGAACTGGTCATCGACGTCGGAGGCGGTGATGCCCACGTCGACGGCCTGGCACGGAGCAGTGTCGACGTATCGCGCGCCATCGAGACGGTCATCGGGCAGCGGGTACGGACCACGTTCCGATCGGCAGAGTCACCGTCCACCACGTCCACGCCCCCGGGGCGGCGGCTCGACGACAGCACCGATCGGGAGCGGCGACTGCAGCACTATCGGGAGAAAGATCCCGCACTGGATGCGGCCGCCGAAGCGCTGGATCTCGAACTCCTAGAGTAACTTGCGAGGCCTCACGGGGTAGGGTAGGTTGCAGGCTCGGATCGAAGAACTCGGAACCCTCACGACGCACGTATGGCTGATCTCTCTCAGCTACTTCAGCTGGGCCAGCAGATGCAGGGACGGCTGACCCAAATGCAGACGGAACTCGCCGAGCAGAGCGTCACGGGCTCAGCCGGCGGGGGCATGGTCAAGATCACCGCGGATGGCCGGGGGCAGGTGCGGTCGGTGTCGATCGACCCGGCAGCCCTCGCCGACGCCGACGTTGAGATGCTGGAAGATCTGGTACTCGCGGCCGTGGCGGACGCGCAGCGACGCGCCGAGGAGCTGTACCGGAGCGAACTGAAGAAGCTCGCAGGGGGGGTCCCGCTCCCATTCCAGTTTCCAATTTGAGCCGTGGCGGCCATCGACGACCTGATCGGCGAATTGAGCAAGCTCCCGGGGATTGGGAGGAAGACGGCCACCCGACTCACGTACTTCTTGTTGAAGCAACCCCCTGATGCCGGTCGCCGGCTGGCTCGCGCGGTGGAGGCGGTCGTTACGCGGGTCGGCCCCTGCTCGGTGTGCGGGAACCTCGGAGAGTCGGACCCGTGTGTCATCTGCGAGGATGCCCGCCGCGACCGTTCCACCGTGTGTGTCGTCGAGGAAGCGTCGGATATCGGGGCCATCGAGCGGACCGGGGAGTATCGGGGTGTGTACCACGTCCTCGGCGGACACTTGTCGCCACTGGACGGCATCGGGCCCGACGATCTCCGCTTCGACGGGCTGCGGGCGCGCCTGACCAACGGCTCATCGGTTCGCGAAGTGATCGTGGCGACGAATCCCTCGATGGAGGGAGAAGTGACCGCCACGTACGTACGGGGAGTCGTCGAGGGGCAGGGCGTGCGGGTGACCCGCATTGCGTTGGGCTTGCCGGTCGGTGGCGACCTGGAGTACGCCGACAACGTCACGATCGCGCGGGCCCTCGCGGCCAGGCGCGAGATGGAATGACATGAGCGGTCGGGTGCGGGTGCTCGTGGTGGGCTTCGCTGTCGGTGCGGTCCTCGGTACCGTGGTGGCACGGCACTCGGCGGGACGGCACCGTCAGGCGTTGTTCAGTGGCCGTCCGCTCCGACGCCTGTCGGCGTTGAGCTACGTGGGGAAGCATCCGTCGGTGGAGGCGGTTCGGCTGTTGCACGACTACCTCGCGTGGGAGCAGCATCCCATGCTGCGGCGCCGCGCCGAACGCGTCGTTCGGCGCATGGAAGCGAGACTCGCTGAGGTGAAGACCGGATGACTGGTGCAGGCACCTGGTCGCTCGACGAGCACCACTATCGCCAGATCACGGCGCACTTGGGGTCGCTCCTGAAGGAGTCGAACGCGCGGTGCGCGCTGCTCGTCGATCGTGCGGGACAGCTCTTGGCGAGCACGGGGGAACAGCTCACGTTCGATCCCACCGCGTTCGCGTCGCTGACGGCCGCCGACTTCAGCGCCAACGACCAGCTCGCCAAGATGATCGGCGAGCCGGAGTTCGCCTCGTTGTTCCACCAGGGCGAACACGAGTCGATGTATCTCGCAGATGTCGCGCGGCGTGTCATTCTCGTCGTGTTGTTCGACGAGCGGACCACGGTCGGCCTCGTCCGACTCCGCGTCAAGCAGACCGTGGCGGACCTGACGGAGCTGTTTGAACGGCTGTTCCGTCGCGCGGCGTCACCGGAGCCCGAGGGGATGAGTGAACGGCCTGGTGGCCCGCTCGCGGGCGCCGAAGACGAGATCGACCGACTGTTCGGGGATTAGGGGGAGGCTCGTGCGACCATGTCAATGATCAACTACGCCTCCCGCGAGATCAACTGCAAGCTCGTGTATTACGGGCCGGGTCTGGGCGGCAAGACCACGAATCTGGAGCACGTGTACTCCAAGGTCGCTCCGGAGACACGAGGGAAGATGGTGTCGCTTGCCACCGAGACTGAGCGGACGCTGTTTTTCGATTTCCTACCGGTCGACCTGGGAACGATTCGCGGCTTCAAGACGCGCTTCCACCTCTACACGGTGCCGGGCCAGGTGTACTACAATGCCTCGCGCAAGCTCATCTTGAAGGGCGTCGATGGCATCGTGTTCGTCGCCGACAGCCAGGTGGAGCGTATGGAGGCGAACGTCGAGTCGATGCAGAACCTGTACGACAACATGGCGGAGTACGGGTACGACCTCACGAAGATTCCGTTCGTCATCCAGTACAACAAGCGCGACCTCCCCAACGCTGCACCCGTGCGGGAGCTCCAGGAGGAAGTGAATCCCGGTTGGGAAGTGACCGAGCCGAGCAAACAGAAACCCATGCCCGATCCGTGGCACGCCGGTGAGACGCTCATCGAGCAGCGGGACGGCCTCTGGGTCCAGCAGGCACCGTATTTCGAGTCGGTGGCGATAACCGGAGACGGTGTCTTCGACACGCTCAAGGCGGTCGCCAAGATGGTGCTCCGAACGTTGAGTTGAGGGGTCCGCCGTGATTTGGACCCTGCCCAACATCCTCACCGTTGCGCGCATCGCGCTGGCACCGGTCGTCGCCCTCCTACCGTTCATCCGGGGGTACCTGCCCAAGCTCATCGCCTTTGTCGTGTTTCTCGCGGCGGCGATCAGCGACATCTACGACGGGCGCTTGGCGCGCGAGCGCGGTGAGATCACGGATCTCGGCAAGCTCCTCGACCCGCTCGCCGACAAGCTGCTCCTTGTGGCGACCCTGATCCCGATCTACTGGATCACCCGCTATCCCATGCGGCAGTACGAGATTCCCTGGTGGGGCAACCTACCCCTGTGGGTGGCGCTGCTCCTGATCGGTCGAGAAGTCGTGATGACCGTGTTCCGGCAGGTCGCCAAGCGCCGCGGCGTCGTGATTGCGGCCGCCCAGGCCGGGAAGATCAAGACGATCGTCCAAGACGTGTTCATCGGCGCCACGATCCTCTGGTTTGCGTGGAAGGACATGCGCGTCGCGTTCGGATGGCAGGGCGGGTGGCTTGGCTCTTTCTGGGAGCAGTTCCACGGGGCCGTGGTGTCCATTACGCTCGGAGGCGCGGTCCTGCTCACCGCCTACTCGCTCGTGTTCTACGTGTATCGCTATCGAAAGCTGTTCCGCGGAACGTCGGGTGCGCAGCGCACGTCACACGATGGAGCTTGAGATCGTCACGGTCGGCTCGGAGCTCCTCCTCGGTTTCACCCTCGACAGCAACGCCGCAGACATCGCCCGAGCCCTCGCGGCCGCTGGCGCCCGCGTGACCCGACGCGTGACGGTCGGGGACGACGAGCGGGCCATCCGCGATGCCGTGGCGGGCAGCTTGCGCCGCACGAAGCTCGTGGTGGTGACCGGCGGCCTGGGGCCCACGAACGACGACGTCACCAAGATGGCGGTGGCGAAGCTGTTTGGGGCGCCGCTCGAGGTGGACCGGGCGTATCTGGACGACCTCAAGCGCCGCTTCGCCCGCCTCGGGCGGGGCCCCATGCCCCAAAGCAACCGCTCGCAAGCGGAGGTCCCCCGTGGCGCCACCAAGATCCCAAACCCCCGCGGTACGGCCCCGGGCCTGGTGCTGCAGGGTCCGTTAGGCACGGTGGTCCTGTTGCCCGGGGTTCCCGGCGAGATGCGGCAGATGCTCACAAACCACGTCGTGCCCTTCATCGCGGCACGTCTGGCTCAGGAAGGCCACGCCGGGATACCGATGCAGAGCCAGACGCTCCGCACGACCGGCGTCACGGAATCGGGCCTGGCTGACGTGTTGGCGGGTGCGGCGGGGCGGCTCGGCGCGGTCAGCGTAGCCTACCTTCCGGGATGGGAGGGGGTGGATCTTCGGCTCACGACCTGGGCGGCCAGTGGAGCGCCTGGGAGCGAACCGCTGGCGCAGGCCGCCGCGGTGCTCCGAGAAGCCCTTGGAGACCGCTACTATGGCGCAGACGAGACCGATCTCGCCGGCGTGGTGCTGGAGAACCTGCACGCGCGTGGCTGGCGCCTGGCCGTGGCGGAATCGTGCACCGGGGGCATGGTCGGGTCCCGACTGACCGCGATCCCAGGGGCTTCGAACGTGTTCCTTGGTGGCATCGTGGCCTACGCCGACCAGTCGAAGGTCCGGGATTTGGAGGTCCCGGTCCGCGTGCTGAGCGCCGAAGGGGCGGTCAGCGAGTCCGTGGCTGCGGCGATGGCGAAGGGTGTCGCGGAGCGGTTCCACGCCGAGGCGTCGATTGCTCTCACCGGCGTCGCCGGTCCCGGAGGAGGAACCACGGCCAAGCCGGTCGGCACGGTGGTCATCGCGGCCCAGATCCCCGGGCGGTCGGTGGTGCGCACGCTGTGGGTCCCGGGGTCGCGCCAGGAAGTTCGACTCCGCAGTTCGCAGGCGGCGCTCGACGTCCTTCGGCGACTGCTCGCAGGCCCCTAGACCCGATGTCGGAATGGCAGAAGCGCTTGGTACAGTTCTTGTCACCATTGCTATAATTCACAGTTTGGGGACTGCCAGTCATTGATCGAGCGAGGCATGAGCGGAAAACGAAGAAAGCCAGTGGACCATGATGAGGCGGCGGATCGGAAGGCCGCCGACGAAGCCAGCCCAGCGATGCACGGTGATCCGGGTGTTGCGGACGCAGTGCCCCCCACCGCGGAGGTGGAAGACGGGATCGGCGCAGCGGAGGCCGCCGAGGTGTCGGAGACGGTGGATCGGCTCACCGCGGAGCGTGACGAACTGAACGATCGCTACCTGCGCCTGGCCGCCGAATTCGACAACTTCCGCAAGCGCGTCGCCCGTGAGCGCGCGGAGCTCAGACATCGGTCCCAGGCCGAACTCGCCCGCAAACTGCTCGAGGCTCTCGACGACCTTGGACGGGTCGTGGCACTCGAGACCACCACCACCACGGTTCACGACGTTATCAGCGGCGTGCACTTGGTGGAGCAGAAGCTGATGCAGGAACTGGAGCACGCGGGCCTTCAGCGCGTTGGCGCCGAAGGAGAGCCGTTTGATCCGAACGACCACGAGGCCGTGGCGACCCAGCCCGCCGCCGGCGACGAGGAAGCGGGCACCGTGGGCTCGGTGCTACAACCGGGGTACCGGTTTGGCGAAGTGCTGCTCCGTCCGGCGCGGGTGGTGGTGTGGGTCGAGGGGGAGCCGCCGGCCGAGGCGTCGACCGCGGGGGTGTAGGGGCGAGCCATGCCGGCCGCTAAAGACTACTACCGCGTGCTGGGGGTCTCCGACAGCGCCTCCGAGGCCGAGATCAAGAAGGCCTACCGGCGGCTGGCCAAAAAATACCATCCCGATGCCAATCCCGATGACGCGTCCGCCGCCGAACGATTCAAGGAGGTTGGCGAGGCGTACGGGGTACTGAGTGATCCGGCCCAACGCAAGAAGTACGACACCATGCGGAAGTACGGCGCGTTCGCGCCCGGCGGTGGCGGGTTTGCCCGCAGGTCGGGCGGTGGGTCCGTGCGAATGGAAGACGTCGATTTTGGCGGGTTTCCCGGATTCGGGGGATTGGGAGATCTCTTTTCGTCCATCTTCGGCAAGGGCAAACGGGCGGCGGGCGTCGAGCCCATCGAAGTGTCGGCGGAGATCCCGTTTCGTACGGCGGCCCTGGGGGGCAAGGTCCCCGTTACGGTGGCCGTGACGGAGGCGTGTCCTGGTTGCGGCGGTACGGGAGCAGCCGCGGGGGCCAAGGTCGACGTGTGTCAGGAGTGCAAGGGGCGGGGCACCGTGACGTTCGGGCAGGGCGGGTTCGCGGTCACTCGGCCGTGTCCGGCGTGTCGCGGCCGCGGCAAGATCCCGAGCCAGGCGTGCGCTCGATGTACTGGATCGGGCGAAGTGGATGTGAATAAGCGGCTCCTCGTGACGGTGGCGCCCGGCACGGATTCCGGCCAGAAGGTGCGTCTCAAGGGGCAGGGACAGCGCAGCCCGGACGGAGGTCCTCCCGGCGACCTCATCGTCACGTTTCAGGTTGCGCCGGACCGGTTCTTCCGTCGGGAAGGGCTGGCCGTGCACTGTACGGTGCCGATCAACCTTGCCCAGGCGGCGCTCGGGACCAAGATCAAGGTGCGGACCATCGATGGCCGCCGAGTGGTCCTTACGGTTCCGCCGGGCACGCAGCCGGGACGGCGCTTTCGCATTCGCGGGCAGGGCATCGCGAAGGGGAGCACCCGGGGGGATCAGATCGTTGAGGTCGCCGTGACGATCCCGGACGATCTCACGCCGGAGCAGGTGCAGGCGCTCCAGCAGTTTGCCGATTCGGCGGGGCTCAAGTATTGAGCGGCGTCACCGCCGAAGCCAGTGGTCCACGCTATCGGGCACGATCTCGCCCAAGCGGGTCGCGAGGAACGTTGCCGCGGAGCCCGGCTCCGACCACCTGACCACTTCCCCAGTCGTTTGTGAGAGCGTGAAGCAGACGAACCGGCTGCGCGCCCCCCCCTCGCTTGCCAGCATGTGGATGCGACCCTGCGGGTCCACGGCGAGATCGCTCACGAACACCTCGTCGTGCCACTGCCAGGGGAGTCGCCAGCGGATGTTGCCGTTGGCGTTGTACAGCGTGATGTAGCGGTCGGGCACGGCGTGGATCACGCCACCCTGGGCCGCCACGAGGAGGCCCGTGCGGGTGGCGGGATCGAACAGGGCGAAGGTCAGCACGGAATCGCCCTGGATGGCCACGAGGCGGGCGTTCTTGCCCTCCACCACGATTCGTCCGTCGGGGAGGACGGCGAATTGGTGCGGCGCCGTCGCCAGCGTGTCTACGCGCCGGCGATCGACCACCTCCCACTGGGCGTCGAACGTGACGACCCAGGCCCCGCGATCGTCGACATCTGAGACGTACCACATGCCCCCAAGTTCCTGGACGTGATGGGGACTCCGGAGGCTTGCCCCACCACGGGTATACACGGCACCGGTTCGGCGGTCGCGGAGACTGATGGCGGATTGTCCCTGCCGAGTGATCGCCAACACCGAATCGCCGCCGGCCGTCACCGCGCGACCGTCGACGAAGATGAGGTCCCCAGAATCACTCGGCGACCCGCACGCCATGGCCAGAGCCGTGACGAGCGGGCCGCCGAGCAGCAGCCTTCGGATCATCGATACTCAGGCTCCGATACTCACCTGGAGCACAAGATACGCAGGAATCAGCAGGTCGTCGAACCCGTCGATTACCGCACCGATGCCCTCAAACAGCTCGCCGAGCGCCTGGACCTGCTCGGCGGAAAGGGGATTGTCCGCGCCGTCGGTGAACACCGGGTTCTCCGGTGTGCCGGAGATCTTTACCACGACGTCGCCACCGTAGACGACCGAGCCCGAAAGGCTTGTGGGTGTGGCCTGGACGGCCATCACGACCGAGTTCCCGCCATCATAGACGCTCAGCTCGAAGCTGCCCGTCTCCGACTGCGGATCGAGGCTGGCCGTCACGGTGAGGCCCACGTCCTTCGAGGGCACGTCGATGGCGTACGACAGATTAAACCCATCCACCTGCGACCACGTGTGGGAGAGGGAGAAATCGACTCGGGTCGTCCCATCCGACAGGTAGCCGTCAGCCGAGAACGTCAGGCTGGTGGTGGTGACCACCGCGCTGGCCAAGTATTCCAGGTAGGTGATCCCGTTCACGACCACGATCGCACCCAGGCGATCGGCCGCCGGCGTGCCCTCGTCGGTCAGGTCGAGACGGCCGACCTGCGTGAGTGGCTCGACCGGCTGATGGAAGATGGGGTCGACCGCGTACAGGTTGATGCGAATACCGTTGGGCGGTGCGCCGGTGCTATCCGGAGCGACCTCGTACTTCCCGGTCGTGGTGTTGTAGACCAGCGTCTTGCCCAGCAAGTCGGCCGGGAAGATGACTGCCGGTTCGGTCGGGCTCAGGAACGGTGCGATCTGCGTGAGGAGCTGGAAGTTCTCCGGGATGGCCAGACCATTGGCGGCCGGCATGGCCGGCGCGGCCGGGGCGGCCCCGAAATCGGGCATGGCGGTGGCCAGCACCCCCATGGCCTCGATGGCTGGGTTGCCGTCGAATGGTCCCAGGGCCTCGGCGGCGGCCTGATTGGTCTGCACCGCGTCGAAATTGCCGGGCGACGCGGCGTCGCCGCAGGCACTCATGGTGATGGCGGTCACGACGAGCAGCGCGCTGGCGCCTGCGAGCCGACCATGCTGCGGTTGACGTGTGTTTCGCATGATGAACTCCATTCGTGGTCACTAGGGCGAACGTTGCCGCAGTGTAACCTTTGATCGGAGCGTTTCGCTGTGATGGGGTTCACGACGGGAGACCGATCCACATCACATCAGCCGGAAGCTCAACGGAGCACGACTATGCGGGTCCACTACACCGATCGCTTCGAGGTGCCGCTCCCGCCGGGCCACCGCTTTCCCATGCTGAAGTATCGGCTATTGCGGGAGCGGCTACTGGCGGATCGTGTCGTGGAGATCGAGAGTCTCGTGGTCCCGCCCGCTGCCACCGATGGAGAGTTGATCCGTGTCCACCGTCCGGACTACGTGGCGCGGGTGCGCCAGGGAACCCTGAGCCCAGCCGAAGTGCGACGACTAGGGTTTCCCTGGTCGCCCGGGCTCGTGGAGCGATCGTGCCGGTCGGTCGGCGGTACCCTGAGCGCGTGTCGAGCGGCCCTGGCCGATGGGGTGGCCGTGACCCTCGCTGGGGGGACGCATCACGCCTACCCCGATCGCGGCGAGGGGTACTGCGTCTTCAATGACGTCGCGGTGGCGATCCGCGTGCTCCAGGCCGAAGGACGAATCGGTCCGGTCCTCGTGATCGACTTGGACGTGCACCAAGGCAATGGAACGGCGGCGATCTTCCGGGAGGACCCGAGCGTGGTCATGCTGGACCTCTATGCCGTGGGCAACTACCCCTTTGCCAAGGAAGACGGTCGCCACGCGATTCCCCTCCCCGATGGCATGCCCGATGACGAGTACCTGCCGGTGTTGGAGGCAGCGCTGCGCGACGTACTACCGGCGGCTCGAGGGGATCTGGTTGTGTATGTGGCCGGGGCCGATCCGTACATCGACGATCAGTTGGGTCGCCTGGCGCTCAGCAAGGAGGGCCTCGCGGATCGGGATCGGCTGGTGTTCGACGCCTGCCGCTCGGCAGGCCTCCCCGTGGCCGTGACCATGGGCGGGGGATACGCGCGGCAGGTGGCTGACACGGTCGAGATCCACGCCACCACGGTGCGGCTGGCGCCACGGGTCGTGGCGGGTTAGGTGGGGGTGACGGGGACCGCGGGGCTCGCCGGGGTGCTCCCGTCCGCGGGCTCCGGCGCTGGCGCCCTGAACAGGCGAATCGCTTGATCGAGCGCATCGACCGTTCCCACTAGTACGACGGTGTCCCCCGTCCCGAACTGGAATTCGGGATCCGGAAGGTGATACGTCTCACGATCGCGGATCACGGCGATGACCGTCGCGCCCGTCGCGCGCCGCAGGCTCAGGCTCACCGGGTTCTCGCCGACGGCCGGCGCCCCCTCCTCCACCATCACGGTCTCTACATTCACCTTCACGCCGAGATGCTGCAGCGCATCCAGTCGCAGGTCGGGAAGTGCCTGCCCACGAAACATCTCGTACTGCTCTCCGCGTACGGCGTGCACCTCGCGCTCGATCACATTGGCCGGAATGCCGAGCAACCTGAGCACCCGACTGAAGATCTCGATGGCCGTCTCGAACTCCTCGGGAATCACTTGGTTCGCCCCGAGCCGCAGCAGTTCTTCGATCTCGGTCACGAACCGGGTGCGGACGATGATGCTCACGTCTGAGCTGAGCTGTCGAGCCACCGCGACCCCACGGCGTGTATCCGCCGATGCGCCGATGGCAAAGACGAGGGCGCGCGCCCGGCCGATCCCCACGTGCTCCAGCACGTCGCGCCTCGTTCCGTCGCCGAAGAAGATCGGCTGGCGGTCGAGCCGGGCCTGCCGGACCAACTGCCCGTTCTGCTCGAGAATCACGTAAGGAAGCTCCGCCGCCTTGAGCACGCGGGCCAGGTTGCGTCCGATCAGGCCGTATCCGACAATGATGACGTGATCGCGGAGAACCGAAACAGCCTGATACTCGTGGGTCGTGAGCTGGAAGGCGGGTTGCCGGGTCCAGCGACACACGCGTTCGGCGATGGCCGGCGCACCGGCGATGAGGAACGGCGTCGCCAACATGGAGAGCACGGAGATTGCCAGGAAGACCTGATACACGTCGTCCGAAAGCAGTCCCACGGCGCTCCCGACGACCGCGAGGATGAAGGAGAACTCCCCGACCTGCGCCAGCCCGATGCCGCTCACGATGCTGACTTGGAGCGACCGGCCCAGGGTCCGCGCCGCGGTGGCGCCCATGAACGCTTTGAGCGCCACAACTCCCACGGTGAGCAGCAGGACGAACGCCGCGTTGTCGGCAATGAAACGCAGGTCCACCAACATGCCGACGGAGATGAAGAAAATCCCGGTGAACGTATCGCGGAAGGGGAGCACGTCGGACAGTGCTTGGAGTCCGTAGTCCGACTCGCTGACTACGAGGCCGGCAATGAACGCGCCGAGCGCCAATGACAGCCCGAACGTTGCGGTCACGTAGGCCGCGCCGAGGCCGAAGAACATGATGCCCAGCGTGAACACCTCACGGTTTTGAACCCCAACCAGCTTCTCCAGCACCCACGGGACGACATAGCGGCCGCCCGCCACGAGCACGCCGACGACCAGCAGGCTGACGAGCGTCGCGCGCAGCACCGCAGTGATCCCCTCGTCCGCGCCGCCTAGCAATGGGGTCAACAACATCAGGGGGACGACGCAAAGATCCTGAAACAGCAGGATTGCGACCACCACGCGGCCATGCGGCATGTCGAGCTCGCTCCGATCGGCGTACAGCTTGAGCACGATGGCGGTGGAGCTCAGGGCGATGAGCATGCCGAAGAACACCGCGTGCTCCACCGCGAGACCGATCCCCATCGCCAGTAGCCCGCCGAGGAGTGCCGTACCCGCCAGCTGCACGCTCCCGCCCTGCACGACAGCGCGTCCCAAGCGGATGATCCGCGAGAGGGATAGTTCCAGTCCGATCGTAAAGAGCAGGAGCACCACTCCGAGCTCCGCCAAGCCGGCGACCTCGTCGGGATGCTGGATCAAGCCCAAGGCGTGGGGTCCGATGGCCAACCCGGTGAGCAGGAATCCCACCACGGTGGGGATGTGAAACCGTTGGGCCGCGGCGACGACGGGGATCGCGACCGCTACCAGGATGACGAGGTCTCGGAGCAAGTCGAGTGCGTGCATGCGCGAAGTATAGAGGGGACCGATCGGGGCACCAGTACCCCGGTCTACCGCAGATGCGAGGACGCGCTTATTTCCTCATGGGCGACGCAGCCCAGGACTGGTCGGGATCCTGACGGGAGGACGTCATGACGCTCGCGCGGCGCTGGACCTTCACGCTCGACGCCGAGTTCGGCCATCGCAACATCAGCCCCGAAGTGCGAGCCCTGGTGGCCGACTCGGGCATCACGACCGGCATCGTGACGGTGCAGCTCACCGGCTCGACCGGGGCGCTCACCACGATCGAGTACGAGCCGGGGGCCTTAGTGGACTTGCGGAGAGCCCTGGATCAGATCGCGCCGACCACGATCGAGTACGCGCATAACGAGGCGTACCACGACGGTAACGGATTCTCGCATGTCCGATCGGCGATGATGAAGACGAGCCTGGCCATTCCGGTGATCGACGGGCAGCTGCAGATCGGGACCTGGCAGGAAGTGCTGCTGCTCAACCTCGACAACCGACGGCGGACCCGCGAGGTCGTGGGAGTCGTCGTGGGCGACTAGACCGGCTCAGCGCCGGTTGGCGGTCCACATCTCGACCGTGCCCCTCGGCCCCACGAACGCGTTGGCCGCCCAGCCGGTCAACCCGACGATCACCGAGGCCAGAATGGCGCTTCCCAGGCCCTCAAGGTGAAAGGCGGGCATGAGCCACGCCACGAGCATGACCATCGCGCCGTTCACCACGAAGAGAAACAGACCCAGCGTGAGCAGCGTGATGGGCAGCGTGAGCACGATGACGATCGGCCGGACGATGGCGTTGACCACGCCGAGGAGCACCGCGGCCACCCAGAGCGTGAGCACCCCATCGAAGCGGACGCCCTCCAACAGGCTATCGGCCATCCACAATCCGAAGGCCGTGATGAACACTCGTGCAACGAATCCGCGCATGCCGATCGCCTGGTGAGGGGTCGAAGGATCTTGGCGGTGCAACCTCGTCTCGCCGTCCGTCACCCGTCAAGTTCGCCGCTCAGTCGGCGAAGCTGACGCGATCCACCATGACCACGCCGTGCTCCAGCGTCTTGTGTACCGGGCAGCGGCTCACGATCTGCTCGAGCCGCTTCCGCTGGGCCTCGTCGAACGAGCCGGCAATCCGGACTCGGCTCGTGATGCGGTCGAGGTAGCCCTGTTTATCCTCTCCACAGTCCTTGCAGTCATCCGCGTGAACGCGTCCATGTTCGTACGTGGCCGACACGGCCTTGAGCGGTATCTGTTTGTGCCGGCAGTACAAGGCCAGTGTGATGAGCGTGCAGCCCGCGAGGGCGCCGATGAGAAGCTCGTACGGCGTGGGGCCGGCGTCATCCCCGCCCGCGGCCGTAGGCTCGTCGGCGCGCCACGTGTGGCGCCCGTTGGAGACCGTGACCTGAAGCCCGGAGGTGAGCTCAGCGGTGATCTGGGCCATGAGGTGCCGTCCTGGGTCGTTTGGGGGTAGGTCGGGGCTGGTCGTCGCCCCCGAGGCGGTTTCAGTCGAACAAGGGCAGCTTCGCGTTCAAGGTCGCGAGCGCCTTCGGTGAGACGTGGGTGTTGATCGCGTCGCCCACGATGCGACAGAGCTCGGTGGCGCGGTCGTCGTCGTAGTCGGCGACCGCGAGGGTTCGTCTGACGGCTCCCGGTGTGGCCATCACGAGCATCTCCCCAGTCCCGTCGCCCTGAAACGGCGCTTCCACCATCCACTCGCCGACGTCGGGGAACGCCGCGGCAATGGTCGTGAACGTCCGCATGTCCACGGCCATCCGGATGGCCACGAACAGCGTGCCGAGCCCCCGGCGGGCCTGGGCTTCGTCCACGGTCAGCCGCTGCGTCACCACGAGCACCAAGTCCACAGAGCCTCCTTTTACCCGATCACGCCGCCGCCGAGGAGGCGGCTCCCGTCGTAGAGCACTCCCGACTGCCCAGGCGAGATGGCCCGGAGCGGTTCGCCCAGCGTGAGTTCCAGCTGTCCCCCATCGGTCCGAGAGTCGGCGACCACCACGGCGGGCGCCGCGCGCGCTCGATACCGGACTTGAATATCACACGAATCACCCGGCTGCAAGGGCTCACTGAGCCAGTTCACCTCCCCGAGCACGACTCGGCGGCCCAGGAGTTCGGCGGCGGTTCCAACGACCACGGCCCGCTGGTCCGGGTCGATGGCGACGACGAACATGGCGTGCGCGAAGCCACCCGGGAGGCGCTTCCGCTGTCCGATGGTGAATCGTGCGAACCCGTTGTGCTCTCCAACGACCTCTCCGGCCGTGGTGCGGATGGGACCGGGGGAGAGCGCGGCGTGGTCTTCGGGCAAATGGCGGCGCAGCACGTCGACGTAATCCCCGTCGGGGACGAAACAGATCTCAACCGATTCCGCCTTGTCCGCGGTGACCAGGCCGAGGTGGCGGGCGAGGCGTCGGGTTTCGGATTTCGTCCGTTCGCCGACCGGCGTCAGCATGCGTGGCACCACGGAGCGGTCGATGCCCCAGAGGAAGTAGGTCTGATCCTTGGCCGCGTCGCGTCCCCGATACAGGGCCCCGTCCCGGGAGACGGCGTAGTGTCCAGTGGCGACGTACTCGCATGCGAGCGCATCCGCATGCGCGAGCAGGTCCCGAAACTTGGTGAACGTGTTGCAGCGGACGCACGGGATGGGCGTGCGCCCGCGGGCGTACTCGGCGACGAAATCGTCGATCACGTGACGGCGGAATCGATCCTCCAGATCCAGCACGTAATGCGGAATCCCGAGCCGATCCGCCACCGCCACCGCGTCGGCAATGGAATCCAGCGAGCAGCAGGGCCGGTCGGGCACGCTCTCGCCGTAGCAGAAGAGCCGCATGGTGGCACCGATAACGTCGTAGCCCTGCTCCACGAGTAGCGCGGCGGCCACGGACGAGTCGACGCCGCCCGACATGGCGACGAGTACTCGACCCGCGCTCATCCGCCGTGCTCCCCGAGCGCTCGGGTCAGGGCCCGCACGCGCTCCATGATGCGAGGGAGAACGGTGACCACATGATCCACATCCGCATCGGTGCTCGTGACGCCAAACGAGAACCGGATTGATGAGCCGGCCACCTGCGGCACCACCCCCATCGCGGTGAGCACGTGCGACGGTGTGACCGCGCCGCTGGCGCAGGCCGATCCGGCCGAGCAGGCGACACCAGCCTGATCCAGATGCAGCAGCAGGCCGCTGGCGTCGGTTCCGGGGAACGCGACGTTCGTGACATGTGGCGCGCGCGTGGCCCGGGACCCGTGGATGTGTGCCGTCGCGTCCACCATCGTGATCGCCATCTCGAGTCGATCCCGCAGCGCCGATGTGCGAGCGGCGAACGTCGGCTGCTCGCGCGCGGCCAACTCTACCGCCACCGCCAGTCCTACCGCCCCCGCCACGTTCTCCGTGCCGGGTCGGATCCCTCCCTGCTGTCCCCCGCCGTGGATCAGCGGCTCGATGGTCGCCGGGTTCGCCACCACCAAGGCGCCGATGCCCTTTGGTGCCCCGATCTTGTGACCCGAGATGGACACGAGATCCGGCAGGGGGTTAGGGAGCGTCCACGCCACCTTGCCCAGGGCCTGCACCGCGTCGGTGTGAAACGGCACCCCGGCGCGGCGGGCGCGGGCCGCGATGTCCTCGAGTTCCTGGCACACGCCGGTCTCGTTGTTCACCCACATGACGCTGAGCACGGCGACCCCGTCCTCCAGGGCCGCGTCGAGCGCGTCCCGGTCCAGTCGCCCCTCTGCGTCCACGGGAAGCACGACCAAGGAACCCCCGAGGTGCGCAACCGCATGGGCCGCGTCGAGGACCGCCTTGTGTTCGGTGGCGCCCACTGCGGTGCGGAAGGGCCCCCCGCTGGCTCGGGCCCGGAGCGCCCCACCCAGCACCGCGAGATTGTCGGCCTCCGTGCCGCCCGACGTGAAGACCACGGCGTCCGGCGGGACGCCAAGGGCCGCACCGATCCTCTGACGAGCGCCGGTGAGCGCCGCGCGGGCCGCCCGCCCGACCCGGTGGGCGGATGACGGGTTGCCGAATGTGGCGTCCGACAGGAACGGGAGCATGGCCTCGCGCACCTCGGGCCGCACCGGCGTGGTGGCGGCGTGGTCGAGGTAGACCATGGTCGGGGTATCGGAGGGGACGGACATGGCGCCTGAAACGTATGGGAAGTGCGGCGGTGAGGGGTAGGTCCCCCCGCCCGCCGTCACATGGACCGGACGCCCATGGCGACGACGTCGTCGATCCGAACGGTCTCGTGCGTGAGATACGGCTCACCGTAGGCGGCGCGAATGAGACTCCCGTACCGCGCACAGTGCATGCGGACGTTCTCGTAGACATCTCCGCCAGCAGGGAAGATCTCGCCCGCCGCCATGCGTCCCTCGAACTGCGACGCGTAGCAGCGAATCGCGTCGAGCTTGGTCTCGAAGTCGTCGGTGATGTCGACGACGAACGTGGGTTTCACGGCGTCCTCGCGATACGCCAGTGTGTACAGAATCTTTTCCGGCCGGTGCGGTTCACCGGCAGCCGGGTAGTTCGCGAGCCCCGCGAGGTAGGAGGCGTCCCGGCACAGCTCCGAGGCAATGCGATGGTCCGGGTGCCGGCCTATCGGGTAAGGAAGGACCACCACTCGTGGTCGGATGCTCCGAATCAGCTCGACGACCACTCGGCGGGTCTCGTCGGTGTTGTGGAGCCCGGCATCGGGGAGACCGGCGTTCAGACGCGTGGCAGCCCCGAGCACGCGCGCCGCCGCCTCGGCCTCGGAGGAACGGATGCTTCTGGAGCCGTGCGTTCCAGTTTCCCCGCCAGTGAGATCGACGATGGCCGTGCGGTAGCCCAGGCGGGCCGTCTTGATGAGCGTTCCACCGCACGTGAGCTCCACGTCATCAGGGTGTGCCCCGATGGCCAGGAGATGACACGGTTCAGGCATGCGTCCTCGTCACTCGTATCGTAACGCCTCGATTGGATCGAGCCGGGCGGCTCGGCTGGCCGGCAGCAGCCCGAATGCCAAGCCGATGCCGACCGACACGGCCGTGGCGGTGACGGCGCTCCACACCGGTACCCCGGTCTCGAATCCGAGCAAGCGTTTCAGCACCTCGCCGGCGGTGAGCCCGACCGCGATCCCGATGGCGCCGCCCACCAGCGTGAGCGTGGCGGCCTCGATGAGGAACTGCCACATGATCTCCCGACGGCTCGCACCGACTGCCTTGCGCACGCCGATTTCTCGCGTGCGACTCGTCACCGAGACGAGCATGATGGCCATCACGCCGATGCCACCCACCAGGAGCGCCACGCTCGAGAGGACGATCATGACCAGGAAAAACACGCCGGTCAAGCGATTGAACACGTCCAGGATCTGATCGGACGTGATCATGTCGAATGTGTTGGGGTCGGCGGGCCGCAGTCCGCGCATGCGGCGCAGTTGCACCGTGGTGGCGTCCATCGCGCGGGCCACCGTCACGCCATCGCGCGGCTTGACCAGAATGATGAGGCTGTTGGTCTCGTCGTAACGAAACGCCCGCTTGGCCGTCTCGAAGGGAACGATGGCGGAGATCTCCTGACCGGGCGGCTGGAAGATGTTCTCGGGCTTGCGGTAGACGCCGACAATCCGCAATGGCCGCCCGGCGATCCGCATCGTTCGGCCGAGCGGGTTGATCTGCCCGAAGATGTTCGTCACGGCCTCCTCTTCGATGATCACGACCGGAGCACCACTTCGCGCTTCCGTCGACGTGAAGATCCGGCCGGCAGTGATGCCGCCGCCCAGGATCTCCATGAACCGCTCATCGGCACCGTAGACCACGGTGGGTTGGGTGCGCGATCCCTCGTATTCGAGCCGCTCGAAGACCCCGACCCAGATCGCCGAATAGTGTATTTCCGGCAGACGGGCGATCGCTTGCGCCTCCTCCGCGCGGAGTACCGGTCGGATCCGCACTTCGCGCGGGAGGGCATCCGGGTTGAGTGGGGTGGACGAGAAGAAGCGCAGAATGCGGAAGGTGGTTGGTCCGACGACTTCGAGCGTGTTGAAGATCTGTCCGCGGATCCCCTGAACGATCGAGGCCATCGACATGACGGTTGCAACCCCGATGATGATGCCGAGGATCGTGAGTGCCGAGCGCAACTTCTGCGATCGGATCGCGTCCATCGCCATGGCGGCGCCCTCAGCGAGGTTGGTGAGTCGCATGCTCGCGCGCCTAGGCCGTCCGGCCGTCTCGGGGTCGACCGCGACCGGCTGTCCGTTCGGTCATTCGAACCTCAGGGCGACGATCGGATCGAGCCCCGCGGCGCGGCGGGCGGGGTAGACCCCGAACAGCAGCCCCACGCCGGTCCCCAGGCTGAGCGCGACGACCACCGACCACAGCGTGACGCGGCTCGGCAGCGGCGAAACGATCGCCACGATCTCGGCGAGCCCCCATCCGGCGAGAATTCCCAGCAGTCCACCCATCGTGGCCAGGCAGATCGATTCCAACAGGAACTGCCGCTCGATATCCGCGCGACTCGCCCCCACGGACTTGCGGATGCCGATCTCTCGGGTTCGCTCGGTCACGCTCATCAGCATGATGTTCATGATGACGATGCCGCCCACGATCACCCCGATGGCGACCACGGCAGGCACGACGGTGAAGATGATGCGGGTGAGGCTCTTCCAGAAGGTGATGAGTCCCTCCGCCGTGTCGATCGTGAAGGTGTTTGGCTGGCCGGGTCGCAGGCGCCGCGCAACACGCATCGCCTCTTCCGCGCGTTCCATCGCGCCCGCCACCCGGTAGGCGTCGGGCATCTTCACCGAGATCACGGTGGTCTGACGCCGACCGTACATCGCCTCGAACAGCGAAATCGGGAGCATCACGAACCCGTCCCAGGATTGTCCCAGCACCGTGCCCTTCTTGACGGTCACGCCTTTGACCACGACTTCTTGTCCCCACACACGGATCTTCCGGCCAATCGCGAGGTCGACCTCGTCGAACAGCTTGTCGGCAACGTCGAATCCGAGCACGGCGACGCGCCGCCGATCGTCGATATCGAGGTCGATGAGCGCCTCACCGGCGGCCATCTCGTAGTCCTGGACGATCTGATATGGTGCCGTTACTCCAAAGACGAACACGTCGCCGACGGTGCGGTTCCTCCACGTCACGTCCGCCAGGGGTGTGGGCCACCCGGATTGCAGCGCGATGGCCTCCGCATCGGGGATGGCGCGCCGGACGAATTCGACTTCCTCCGCCCGGATGATCGGACGGCGCTGCAGTTCCCGGTACTCCTCGTCGTCGATGAAGCCCACCGAGATGGGGGTGCGTCGAATCTGGAACGCATTCTTGCCCACGATGGCGCCGGCCAGGTTCTCGCGCACGTAGGCATTCATGCCCTGGATCACGGCCACCACGGCCACGAGGAAGGCGACCGAGACGATGATCCCCAGCAGCGTGAAAAAGGATCGGAGCTTGTGAGCGCCGATCTCTCGGAGCGCGAGACGAAGCCCCTCGAAGAGTGGCATGACTCAGAAGCTACGACGCTCGAGTCGTGAAGCGAAGGACGGGGCGAGGCGATAGAGCGGTGGTGAGGCTCAGGGGTGGCTGTGCATGGCCATGGGGCATGGCGCTACTCGTACCGCAGCGCCTCCACCGGATCCAATCGCGCCGCCCGTGCCGCAGGGTAGAGGCCGAACGCAATCCCCGTCAGCGCCGACATCCCGAGGGCGGCCACCACTGACACCAGTGGGATTTTGGCCGGAAGCGGTGTGAGGTTGGCGACGCCGAGGCTGATAAGGCCGCCGACGAGCATCCCGATCGCGCCCCCGATGACCGTCAGGGTCGCGGCCTCCACCAGGAACTGCCAGAGGATCTCGCGCCGACGCGCCCCGAGGGCCTTCCGGACACCGATCTCTCGGGTGCGCTCGGTGACCGAGATCATCATGATCGCCACCACGCCGACGCCGCCGACCAGGAGCCCGACGCTGGAGAGCGCGATCATCACGAGAAAGAACATCCCGGTCACCTGATTCCAGCTGTCCAACAGCTTGTCCTGCGTCACAATCGAAAAATTGTTCTCCTCGGCCGGACGCAGGCCGCGTGCGGCCCGCAGCGATCCCGTAACGTCGTCGATCGCGTCCTGAACGGTGACGTCCGGCGCCGGCGACACGAGGAAATTCATCCAGCCACGCCAGTACGGGACGTACTTCTCAAAGGCGTTGTGGGGAATCACGGCCTCCGGTCGATTCCCCTCGCCGAAGATATCCGGCGGCGGGATGAACACGCCCACGACCTGATACGGCACGCCGGCGACCTTGATGCGCTTGCCGATCGGATCGAGCAGTCCGAACAGCTCGGAGGCGAGTTTCTCGTTCACGACGGCGACCCGGGCACTCGCCGCACTCTCGATCGCGGTGAAGGATCGGCCCGGCGCGATGTCCCCCCCGCCGACCTGCACCCATTGGGGACCGCGGCCCCGGATGGGGACCGACTCGAGCCGGCGATTCCCGTACTCGACCTCGGCGGACGATCCCTCGTCGACGACGATGAACTCCACGCTCTCCAGCAGCCGGATCCGTTCCGCCTCCGTCACGGTGAGCGGCGGGTTGCGCCGCCATGGGCTCATCTCATCGGAGCCGTCCGAGACTTGGATCCCGGCCTGGAAGTACCGGAACACGAAGAACGTCCGCGGGCCAAGCTGATTGAAGATGTCCTCGACGCCTCGGTTGATCCCCGTGATCATCGACCCGATGACCATCACCACCATCACGCCGATGGCGACACCCAGGATGGTGAGGGCTGCGCGTCCCTTGTTCGCCCGCAGCGAGCTGAGCGCAATTCCGACGCCTTCGAAGAGCGAGGTCATGGCCTACTCGTGTCTGATCGCGTCGACCGGATCCAGCCGGGCGGCGCGGCTCGCGGGATACAGTCCCGCCGCCACGCCCACACCACCGCCGAGCATCACGGCGACCACGACCGACCAGGGGGCCACCCGCGCGGGCAGGAAGGTCGTGGCCTGCACCACGCCCGCCAGCGCCAGGCCGGTCAGGATCCCGATCGCCGCCCCGACCGTCGCCAAGGTGGCCGACTCGACCAGGAATTGCCGCATGATGTCCCGACGCCGCGCACCGAGGGACTTGCGGATACCGATCTCGCGCGTCCGCTCGGCCACGGCCATCAGCATGATGTTCATGATCACGATGCCGCCCACCACCAGCGAGATGCTGACCAATCCGGGCAGCGCCATCATGAGCACGCGGTTGATCTTCCCCCAGAAGTCCAGCACCGCGTCCGCAGTCTCGATTGAGAAGTTGTTCCCGTCGTTGGGCCGCAGGTGGCGCCGGCTCCGCATGATCGCTTCGGTCTCGCCAATGACGGCATCCAGTTCCTCCAGCGAGCCTGCCCGGACCAGGAGGGCATCGATCACTCGCGCGGGATTGACGATCCGCTTGATGGGGGACAGCGCTGGGGCCACGGCGAACTTGTCGAGCGAGATCCCGAACAGATTTCCCTGAGGCTCCACCACCCCAATGACTCGGTACGGGATCCCGCGTACCCGCACTTCGCGGCCGAGCGGGTCGCGCGTCTCGAACAGCCGCTCCGCCAGCTCATGGCCGATCACGATCACGGGCTGCCCGGCCTGCGCTTCCTGGGGGCTGAACGGGCGGCCCGCCTCGAGGTTCCAGTTCTTGATCTGGAAGTAATCCTCGGTGGCGCCCACGACCTCGATGTCCCTGGCCACCTTGCCGTCGTGCGTGAGATCGGCGCGTGAGCTCGACTCCCACGCCGAGACCACCGGGACGGACAGCCCCTCGACCACGGCCCGGGCGTCCTCGAAGGTGATCCGGGGCCGCCGCCGCCATTCGCGGCGGGTCTCCCGCGAGACATCTCCCATCTGCACGCCGGGGTATCGCCGCAGCTGGAAGGTGTTGACGCCCAGCAGCGTCGTGGCGAACCGGTCGGTCATGTAGGCGTTCATGCCCTCGACGATCGAGACGACCGCGATGAGGAACGTCACCCCAATGAACACCCCGATCACCGAGAAGCTGCTCTTCATCTTCTGAGCCCAGATGACCTGAAGAGCGAGCCGGATCGCTTCGCGAAACGGCATGAGTCTACGCCGCCTCGCGCACCGAGTCGGAATGCACCAAGCCGTCCAGCAACGTGACGATGCGGTGGGCGTGGGCCGCGATGTCCGCTTCGTGCGTCACCATCAAGATGGTCTGGCCCTGCGCATGCAGCTCCCCGAACACTCCCATGATCTCCTGGCTCGTCACGGAATCCAGGTTGCCCGTCGGCTCGTCGGCAAGGAGGATACTGGGCTCGTTGACCAGGGCGCGGGCAATAGCCACGCGCTGGCGCTGCCCTCCGGACAGCTCGTTGGGCCGGTGGTGGGTGCGATCGGCCAGGCCGACCCGCTCGAGCGCCCAGCTCGCCAGTCGGCGCCGCTCCCGCGCGGTCGTGCCGGCGTAGATGAGGGGCAGTTCCACATTGTGGAGCGCCGTCGCCCGGGGTAACAGGTTGAACGTCTGGAACACGAACCCGATCTCCCGGTTGCGGACCCGGGCCAGCTCGTCGTCGCTCATTCTCGAGACTTCAGTGCCGTTGAGCCAGTACTCGCCCGCGGTCGGCGTGTCCAAACAGCCGATGACGTTCATGAGGGTGGACTTCCCCGACCCGGACGGTCCCATGATCGCCACGTACTCGTTCCGACCGATGGCGAGCTCGATCCCTCGCAGCGCGTGGACCGTTTCAGCATCCATGCGGTATTCGCGCGCCAGACCGCGCAGGCGAATGAGTGGCTGTTCGACCATTACGGCGTCCGCGCTGTGGTGGTCGTGGTCTCCTTGATCGGCCGCAACCGGGTTCCATCACGCAGGTCGCGAATGGTCTGGTACGGACCCGCCACGATCGAGTCACCCGGGGCGAGCCCGTCGATCACCTCGAAGTACTCCTCACCGGCGATGCCGACTTTGACCGGCCGGAACTCCGCCACCCCGCCCACGGTCATGAAGACGCCCTCTGTCTCCTCCTGGGTCTTCGTCGTGTCCCGCGGCGCGGTCTCGGTGGATATTACCTCGTGCTCCCGTACCGTTAGCGCAATGATGGGAATGCTCAACACGCTGTCGCGCGTGGCCGTGATGATCTTCGCGGTCGCCGACAGGTCGGGGCGAATCTCCGACGGTGGGTTGTCCAGCGTCACCTCGACGTCGTAATCGACGGCCTGATTGGTTGCCCCCGCCTGCGCCGCTACGCCTTGGACCGCGCTCTTGGAGATCTTGGTCACCCGACCCGTGAACGTGCTGTCGGGGAACGCGTCGATCGTGACCTCGGCGGAATCGGCCATGTGCAGCCGGACGACGTCGGTTTCGTCCACCCGGACTGCCACTTGAATGACGCTCAGGTCGGAGATGGTCATGAGCAGTCCGGTCTCGCGGGAGAACGTGCCGGGAACGGCGACCTCGCCCTCCTCCACGGCGAGCCGAGTGACCTCACCGTCCATGGGCGCACGCAGCACGGTCTTGGCGAGCTGCTCCTGCGCGTTTTGCAGGGCCGCCCGTGCCTGGGAGACCTGATGCTGCGCCGAGTTGTAGACCGCTTCGGCCACTTCGTACGACGTTTCGGCCTGTTCGAGCTGCTCATCGGACACGAGGTTCGGACTCTGACGACGCAGCTCCTGGGCGCGGTCCCACGCCCGTCTGGCCTGATCGCGGTTGGCCCGCGACTGAAGCGCCGACGCCTCGGCGGACGACAGTGAGGCGCGCGCCTGCGCCACCTGGGCCTCGTACTGCGACGGATCGATGCGCAGCACGAGATCTCCCCGCTTCACGAAGTCGCCTTCCTGCACGAGGATGTGAATGATGCGGCCCGTGATGTCGGAGCTGATGTCCACCGAGCGCTTCGGCTCGATCTGGCCGCTCGCCGTGACGGTAGCGACCAGGTCACGCCGCTCGACTTCCGCGATGCGAACCGACTCGCCGCGGTCCCGCCGGGCGGCGGCGTTGAAGGCGATCAGTGCCACGACGGCGACGGCGCCGCCGCCAAAGATCAAGAGCTTCTTGCGACGTGACATGTCGAATCCATTTCTCTAGCGCAAAGGCCGTCCCACGGCGTTTTCGAGGGTGGCGATCGACTGATGGTACGTGTACACGGCATTAATGTAGTCGGCCTCGGCACGCTGCGACGCAACCTGAGCGTCGAGGAGCTCGAAAAACGTCCCGGACCCCACACGGTACCGCTCCGTTGCCAGTCGCAGTTGTTCCGCGGCGGCGACGCGATTGTTCTCCTGGATGCCGATCGCATCGTGGGCCGCCTCCAGGGCGTAATAGGCTTGGCTCACGTCGGTTCGGACCTGCAACTCCTTGGACCGTACTGCCTCGCGCGCGTCATCGGCAAAGGCCGACGCCTCGGCGATCTCCAGCGGCCGCCCGAACTGCGTGAAGATCGGGAGCGACACCGTGAGGCTTGCCGAAAACGGCTGGCCGGTGAAGCTGAATGGAAACACCTCGTTCTGCTGCAGGATGCCGTCGCGAATCGCGGCTTCAGCCGCCGGCGTGAAATTGAACGCCGAGCAGTCGACGGGCGTCAGTCCCGCGTTGAGCCAGTTGGTATTGGCAAAGTCGCACTGTTGCACGATGGCGTCGGCGTCGGCTCGAGCACTTGCCACGGCACCGTCTGCCAGGAGGTTGGGATTGGTGAACTGCTGCGTGAACCCGCTCCAGCCAGCCGACAGCGACAACGTGGGCAGCCACGTGGATTTGGCTGCCCGCGCCCCGGCTCGAGCGGCGGTCGCCTGTGCCTGCAGGGCCAAGAGGTCCGGGTTCGCGGCCAACGCCTCACCGAGCAAATCGCCAAGCGACCACGTGGGCGGCACGATCGGGAAGGTGTCGATGAGGGTCACCAGGCCCGGATCGTCGGGGGCCGGCACGCCCATCAGCTGGAACAGTCGCAACAGCTCGACGATCACGGCCTGCCGCGCCTGGAGCAATTGCACCTCCGACTGTCCCTTCGCCACCTCCGCCTGCCGCACGTCGAGGATCGTGTTCTGCCCGACCTGAAACCGTGCCTCCGCGAGCCGCAGGAATTCGTCGTTGCGCGTGACTTGCAGCTCGGCCAGGTCGACTTGGGCCTCGGCTTGCTTCACCGCGAGGTACTGCTGCCGGATACCGGATTCCAGGTTGATCTCGGCCCCGGAGAGGGTAGCCTCGGCGGCGCGATGCTGCGCGCTGGCGACGCCGGGCTGCATGAGTGTGCGCCCCGACAGCTGCATGGACAGCCCGATGCCGTAGCTCGAGCCGATGGTCGAGGACTGCTGCACGAACTCCTGGGTGAGAAAGGTCTGCGAGCCCGCTCCCCGGTAGGAGACCGAGCCATTGACGGACAGACTCGGCACGAACGACGCGTAGGCGTTCCGCACGCCCCACCGAGTAGCCGAGAGGTCGTTTGCCGTCTGGCGCAGCAGCGGGTTGTTCACCCGAGCGATGTCGATGGCCTGGGTCAGTCCCAATGCTTGAGGGGTCGATGGCAGGGGTTCCTGTTGCGCCCATGCGGCGCTCGAAAGCCCCATCGCGAGCCCCGCGAGCAAATACGTTGCTCCACGTCTCATTGCGTTTGCCTTGGTCTTGTGGGTCATGAACCGTCCGCGGTCCCGTACGCCCTCGTGACCCAGAAGTTTCAAACCGAGACAAGAGAGGGTCCACACGGAACGGCAAGGTGGGAACGCGTCAGATCGTACTTCGGTTACTGGTCGGTCTGGATTCGAATGGCCGTCAGGTTCCGGCCCGGGATCACGAGCTTCATGAGCCGACCGCCCTCGTCGTACCAGAGGTGTCGGGTTTCGGTCGGCGAGCCGACCGTCACGTGGCGCAGGACCACCCGGGCCGGCCCGACGGTCGTTGTCTCCATGCCGCGATCCACGATCTGCAGCGTCTCGCCCCGGACCCCGCTCAGGGTCACGCTCCGCGATTCCCGGGATGCCGCGCCCGGTGCGATGGCATGAATGCCGAACACGGAATCGTCCATCACCAGGTGGCGTTCCCGGGCGGGGTACTCTCGGGCAGACTCCCCGCCACGAGTGAGCGTCCTCACGGTGATTCTTCTGGCGCCGAGCCCCATAACGACCCGGACCACGTCACCGTTTCCCACCTCGTACCGTGACATGGTGGGCACCGAGTCCGCCCCGAATTCCACGGCGGCGTTGACCGACGTCTCCGGTCGGTCGGCGGGGTAGTACACCGTGCTGGTGACCGTGAACCCACTCATCCCTGGCGCGCCCGAGCTGCCGCGGAGCAGCACGAATTCTTCCCGCCCCACGGTTTCGGCATTGTGGGTGATCAGCAGAACGCCGCGGTCCAGCTCGCGTTGCTGCGCGGCCAATCCGGTCGCCTCGGCGACGATGCCGGTGATCAGGAGGGCCACCGTGACGGCCGGCGACCCCGCGAGGACCTTGGTCATGGTGCTCGAAAGATACGCGATGCGACCCGCTCGTAAATGAGGTGATAAAGACGCTCCCCTTTCTCCACCGAGGCGAGGGACGGTCGCCCCAAGGATCCCGGGCTCTTCACGGGGATCGAGCTACGCGCGCCGCGCTGATACCGGCGGGCCACGGCAGGGGTTGCCTCGAAGTCCTGGGCTAGGGCGAGCCGCACGAGCACCGGATCCACGTACAGAAGCAGGGAGGTGTCGATCTCCCCGCCGTGCACGACGCGGAAGGCCTCGGTCCCCTCGTCCGGCAGTGGGACGGAAAAGATGTCGACGGTGCGAACACGAGCCTCGCGCAGGCTGAGGGTGCTCAGCGCTTCCTGGTGCGGGTCCGGACCGTGGGCCGTGAGAATCACGAATTCCCGCACGCCACCGGTCTCCCACGACTCCACGAGGTCGTTGATCAGGCGGTGCAGGGTCTTGAAGTGCAGTGATGCGCTGCCGGCAAAGGGACGCGCCGTCTGGGCGTTGACCCCATATTCAATGGTCGGTGCTCGCAGCACCCCGAACTCGGCCGAAAGGTCGTCGGCCAGCCGCTCCACGATGAGCGTGTCGCACCCGAGCGGGAGGTGCGGGCCATGCTGCTCCGTGGTCCCCACCGGCAGGATGAGTCGGGGGTCGCGGTCGAGATGCGTGCGAACCTCATCGGGGGTGAGGTGCTTCAGGAGAATCGGGCGTCGGTGAGCGGCAGTCGTCCCGCTCATTGGGAACTCGCGATCGCCGCGGAGGCCGTGGCGTTGGGGCTGTGGAGCCGGGAGCCCCACCTGCTGGTAGCGATCGTGGCCGTCATCGCCAGCGTGGTCGTAGCGGCGACGGCGGCCCGGACTCGCCGACTGGGCGTGCTCCTGACGGCAGCCGTTGCCGTTGGCGCTGCGGTGGCGGTGCTGGCGACGGCGCTCCAGACCCGGGCCATCGAGCGGCGGTGGCCCGAGGTCCGCGAAAACCTGATCCAGCAGGCCAGCGCCCGCCTGGATCGAAGCCTGGCCGAGGCCGTCGACGTGGCCAGGGGCCTGGCGGCGCGCGGCGCCGAGGTGGCTCGGGAGCCCCGCTCAGTGGCCATGCGTCGACTCCAAGCCGTGGGCAACGCCGGCGGCGGGCCGGAGCGGAGCGCCGTCGTGTTTGACGAGGCGGGGCGGCCGTGGGCCTGGGCCGGCGTCAATCGCCTCCACCTCGATCCCAAGCCAGCTGAGCTGTCGGCACACATCACCCCATTCTATGTCATACTGGAAGCCAGTCGCCAGGTCGGCGACCGCGTGAGCGTGGGCCGCGTGCTGCTCGCCGCGGATAGTGCGGTACCCGATCGTGGCGGGACGCTGGCATCGCGGTTCGCGGCCGAAACCGGATCCGCCCTTGAATTCTCGCTCCCCGGGTCCGGCCCGCCGGGGTCTGATGTCTTTGATTACTGCCTCCCGACGTGTGCCGCGCAACCGGAGCGCCCGCCGCCCGACACCCTGTTCAGTGTCCAGGCCATTCCGCCCTCACAGGGCGCGCGCAAGCTTGAGACCCTGGAGCGCGGTGGTCGGTGGGTGGGGATGTTGGCCGGCCTGACGCTACTCCTGGTCACGGCCTTCGGCAGCCGACTGGCCCGTTGGGGAGGGACATTGGGGTTGGTGGTGCTGCTGGTCCTCACGCCGGTCGGCGAGCGGATTGGACTCTCGGCGCTGTTCTCCCCCGCCACCTATTACCTGGAGATCCTGGGGCCGCTCTCAGCCTCGGCGGGTGCCCTGCTCCTGTGCGCGGCTGTCGCTGGAATCGCGTTCCTGCAGGTGAGGTGGCGCGGCATCCCGAGGTGGGGCGCGGCGCTGCTCGGAGCGGGCCTCGTGGTGGTGGTCAGCCCCTTCCTCATGTGGCGTCTGGCTGCAGGGATCAGCCCTCCCTCGACCGCAATCGGGCTCGGGACGTGGCTCGGGTGGCAGCTGACACTGCTGACGGCTGGGGGCGCGCTCGGACTCGGCACGGCCCTCCTGTTGAGGAGACGGCCCACCTCGCGGCCGTGGGCCTCGTGGGTGGCTAGCGCGTGGGCCGGGGCCCTCACCGTCGTGGGACTGCTCGCCTGGCAACCGACCGGACACTGGCCGCTGTGGTATGGGCTCCTGTGGATTCCCGCCGCGTGGCTGGCCGTGCAGCCCGCCCCGCGCATGAGGCAGCTCGTGGCGCTCGCCGTGGTCGTCGGGGCCGGCTCGGGACTCTTGACCTGGGGCCAAGTGATGCACGGGCGCCTGCTCCTGGCGGAACGCGATGCCGAGCGGCTCGAGGGCGGAGACCCGGTGGCGATCGGGTTTCTGGAGCGATTCAGCGCGGCCGTGCTTGCACAGCCGTCGCCCCAGAGTGCGGCGGAACTGTACTCACGCTGGCGCCACTCACCACTCAGTCAAGACGATTACCCCAGTGTGCTGGCAGCGTGGAGCCCCGACAACCGGATGCTGGCCAGCTTGGAACTGGCCCAGCTCGATCTCCCCGCGCCGCTCCTGGTGGCCATCGCCGATGCCGCTCGGGATAGCGGCCAGACGCTGGTCCGGGCGCTCGAGTTCGAACCCGGGGTGCACTACGTGGTTGCGGCGCCGTTCGCGGACGGCACGGTCGTCACGGCAGGGGTCGCACCGCGGTCGCAGGTGATCCCACCAGTCGCCGTGGGGCGGTTTCTCCGTGGCGAGCGCCGCCTCGTGGCGCCGTACCTGATGTTTCTCGGGGAGCCCGTCGAAACGATGCCTGAAGGCACGGGGCTCGGCTGGCGACGCGATGGGTGGGTGGTCCGCGGGAGCCAATCGCTGCTCCGGCCAGAGGGCACGCGCCACCTCCATGCGGTTGTGCCATTGGGCGACGTCTCGCAACTCCTCGTGCGGGGTGCGCTGCTCGTCCTACTTGATGTTGGGTTTCTGTTGCTCCTCGGGCTCGTAGGCCGCGCCGTCGGTGAGGAGTTGCGCCTGCCGACTTGGCTCCCCGCTGTGCTGCGCTTTCGATCGTATCGCGTCCGCCTGATGATTGCGCTTGCCGGGTTCTTCGTCATTCCGACCGTTGGGTATGCGGCGTGGTCGGCCAGTCGGCTGCGGGCCGAGGCCGTTCGGGGTCGAGATCTCCTCATCCAGCAGACCTTGAGCGACGCGGCCGGCACCGCCCGCGGGTTCACCGGCCTGGCGCCCGACGAGGCGAACCCGAGGCTCGACGACTTGGCCAATCGGTTGGGCGCCGACCTCCTCTGGTATGTCGATGGGAAGCTCGCCGCCACAAGCACCGAGATCTTGGAGCAGCTCGGTGTCCTGGGCGCGTACTTGCCAGCGGAAGTCCTTCTGGCCCTGAGTGACGAAGACGCACTCGAAATCACGGCCGATGCCGCCATCGGAGGCCAGCCGACGCGAGTGGGGTATCGGTCGCTGGGCGGTCCGCAGGGGGCTGGGTGGGTCCTGGCGGCGCCGCGATTGGTCGAGGTGACCGGCATCGAGCGGGAGCAGCAGGATCTCGCGTTTGGGCTGCTATTGACCACGCTGCTCGGCTTGGGTGGCGCCGCCGGGCTTGCGGCGGTCGCTGCTCGGTCCCTCGCCAGGCCAGTGCAGTCGCTGGAGGCGGCAGCGTTGGCCGTGGGGAGGGGGTCGCCCATCCCGCCCTTCGACCCCGGAGTCCCGGCGGAGTTCGTGCCCGTCGTGGACGCGTTTCAGCGGATGGCGCGCGACGTCGAGGCCAGCCAGTTCGCGCTCGAAGTGGCCCGTCGCCGGACGGCCACGGTGTTGAGCAACGTGGCCACGGGGGTGGTCGCGCTCGACGGTGCGTTGCGGGTGACCATTGCCAACCCCAGCGCGCAACGGCTCCTGGGCCGCGCGCTCGAGCCCGGCGTCGCGATTGCCGCCGCCACCGCCGAGTGCTGGAACCCGGTGTGGGAATGGGTCGGGTGGTTCCTCCGTAGCGGGGACGAACAGGCCGAAAACGAGTTCGCCGTCGACAACCGGCGGATCCGCGTGCAAGTGGCAGCGCTGACGGCGGACCCGCGTGGATGTGTGGTCGCGCTCGACGACACGACGGCATTGGCGCAGGCGGTTCGTGTGTTGGCGTGGGGAGAGGTGGCCCGACAGGTCGCGCATGAGATCAAGAACCCGCTGACGCCGATTCGCCTCGGCATCCAGCACCTGCAACGGGCGCGACGGCACGGTCGGTCGGACTTTGACGCGACGCTCGAGAAAACGGCACAGCAGATTCTGGCGGAAATCGAGCGGCTCGACGCCATTGCCCGCGCGTTCGCCCGGTTCGGGGCGCCGCCGATCGAAACGTCGGCAGTCGTGAGGGTCGACATTGCCGCGATCGCCCAGGATGCGGCGGCGCTGTACGGGTTGGGCGGTGCCACCGATGTGCGCGTGCACGCCGACGGACCGGTGATGGCCCTGGTGCGGAAGGACGAGGTCAAGGAGGTACTGATCAACCTGATCGAGAACGCGCGTAACGCGAACGCTCGCGAGGTGGAAATCGACGTGGGTCGCGAAACGGACGGCGGTCCGGTCGTGCGTGTCCGCGATGACGGCGACGGGATCGCCTCGGATCACCTTCCGCTGGTGTTCGAGCCTCATTTCTCCACCAACACCAGCGGGACCGGCCTCGGACTGGCTATTTGTCGGCGACTGGTCGAGTCGTGGGGAGGAGCGATCGCGGTGGAAAGCGAGCTGGATCGGGGAACGACGGTGACGATCCGGCTTCAGGACGAGGGCTGAGCGCGACGCCTACCCGCTGTCCGTTCGACAGGCAGCGGGCCGGGCGCCCAGGGCCCCCCGGGTCCAGATCAAGATCACGCCGGCATAGATCTCGCCGACAATACTGGGCCTGAATTCGTTCGCCGCCTGAAATCCGCGACGGACTTCGACACACTCCACCTCCGACACGTCGATGTAGAACGTGAGTGGTGGCGTGATCACGGTACCGTTGACGACGTACAGCACGTCGGACATGGCGTGCCGAATTCTCGTCCGGGTCTGGTCTTGGCGGCCGGTCAATCGAAGGCCGGGCACCGCTCCCTGAAGCGCCTGCAGCACATCGCCCTGGGCTGGGAGTTGGTCGCGCGTCACGACCGTGGCACCGAGATAGTGTGGCGTCTCCGGGCGCTCGGCAGTGACCTCGACCGGTTCGAGCGCAACAGACAACGGTGCCAGGCGGAAGTGAACCGTGATCGCGGAATCGGGGAGGAGGGTGTAGTACGGCGTCGTGATCGGATTGTAGCCGATGATCTGTGCCGAGACCTTGATGAGCCCGGGAGCAATGCCTCCGATGCGGTAATGGCCCTGGTCGTCGGTCGCCGCGATGACCTCGGAGCCCACCACCGAGACCGCGACAGCGGCAATCGGGTCGCCGGTGATGGCATCGACGATGTTGCCGGTTACCGTCCCGGTCTGCTGGGCCCGCGCGCCGACCGCGCACGCCAGGAAGGCGATGGCGGTCGTGAGTCCGATGCTCAGGCTGCGGTGAGCTCGCATGCGGCAACGCGCCTTCGTGGAGGTCACGGGCCCCCCGCGGACGCAGACCACGGATGGCCGGTCCGGACCCGCCCCACACCCCGCACTCCAATGGTGAATATAGGACGCCGGTGCCCCGGCGTAAGCCGGGCCCAGCAGTACGATTGATCATACCCTGGGGTCGGTCGCATCGGTCCCCGGGGGACCGCCACTGGTGCGTGCGTGGTCAGCGCCGTACTCGGTGGCCACCCAAGGGGAACTTCAGCCCACCAGAAGTGGTTGTACTGGGGCGCCGACCGATTCCCACGCCGAGGAGCCCATGCTGATTCGACGACCCGATCCGATAGCGGGGAGCGAGATCACCGACGAGAGCGTCTACCTGGACCGGCGTCGCTTCTTGGGACGCGTGGGTCTAGCCGGTCTCGGGCTCGCCCTCCCGGGCTCGCTCTGGGCAGGCGGGCCGCCGTGGGCGCCTCAGGGCGACGAGCTCACGCCGCTCGAAGATGTACTTACCTACAACAACTTCTACGAATTCGGCACGGGCAAGGAGGATCCGGTGAAGCACGCCCACACGCTGCGCCCCCGACCCTGGACCGTCGCGGTCGAGGGTGAAGTCCACGAGCCCGGCACGTTTGGCATCGAGGAGCTGTGGCGCAGGTTCCCACCGGAGGAGCGGGTGTATCGCCTGCGCTGTGTCGAAGCGTGGTCGATGGTGATACCGTGGTTGGGCTTTTCACTGCGAGATCTCCTCAACGTCGTCCGACCCACCTCCCACGCTAGGTATGTGGAGTTCACGACGCTGCTGGACCCGGAGCAGATGCCGGGCCAGCGCCGCGGGATCCTGCCGTGGCCGTACGTGGAGGGGCTCCGACTCGACGAGGCGATGCACCCCCTCACGATTCTGGCCCTGGGCCTCTATGGCAAGGCGCTGCCGAACCAAAACGGCGCACCCGTCCGGCTGGTGGTCCCGTGGAAGTACGGCTTTAAGAGCATCAAGTCGATTGTGCAGATCAGGCTGGTTCGCGAGCCGCCGACCACGACCTGGAACGCCGTCGCACCACGGGAATATGGGTTTTACGCCAACGTGAATCCCACGGTCGACCACCCCCGCTGGTCTCAGGCCCGAGAGCGACGCATCGGCGAGCTTCGCAAGCGCCCGACGCTGATGTTCAACGGGTACGCCGATCAGGTCGCGTCGCTCTATAGCGGCATGGATCTGAGCCGCAACTACTGAAGCCGGTGATCTCGGGCGCCGCGGTACGCCGCGTGGTGCGGCCACTCGTGTGGGTCGGGGCAGCGGTCCCTGGCCTGTGGTTGCTGCTGGACGCGCTTACCGGTGGCCTGGGCGCCAATCCCGTCGAGGCGGTCACGCATCGGACGGGCCTGACCGCATTGACGCTGCTGACCCTCTCGCTTGCCGTGCGACCTGCCCGAGACCTCCTGGGCACGGGCGCGCTGATGCCGCTCCGGCGAACCTTCGGTCTCGCCGCCTACACCTATGCCGTGCTCCACGTCCTCACATATGGCGTTGACCAGACCTATCTGTCTGGCCTCGGGATCTCGCCCGCGGCCATCGTCGAAGACGTGCGCGAGCGTCCCTACGTCACCATGGGGTTTCTCGCCTTCGTGCTCTTGACACCCCTGGCCGTCACCTCCACGACCGGCTGGGTGAAGCGGTTGGGCGCCGGGCGCTGGCGGCGGCTCCATCGGTTGGTGTACGTGGCTGCTCCGCTCGTCGTAGTGCACTTCCTGTGGCTCGTGAAGGCGGATCTCATACTCCCTGGGATGTTTGCGGTGGTCGTGGGGGTCCTGCTCGCGTCCCGCGCCGCCATCCGCAAGCGCCGTGGACCCACGGCACACCTGCGGGAGGGTACGGCCACCAATTGACAGCGGACTCCGGGGTATCGAATGATGTGGGGAGCGATTTCCGACTAAAACAGTTCCTATTAATGCCCGTTGCAACGCTTCTAGCTAGGAGGAACCTATGAGGACACTCAACGTCTTATGGCGGTCGTTCCTGGCCGTGACCCTCGGCGTCGGCGTCGTCACGTGTGGTGACGGCACCGGCCCGCCGGGAGGCAACGACACGACACCGGCCTCAGTGACGGTGGCAGGCGGGGCCGAAGTCAACATCGCCGGCATGCTTCAGCTCTCGGCTCAGGCGAAGAACGCCGCCGGCCAGAACGTGAGCGCGACGTTCACGTGGACGTCGAGCGATCAGGCCGTGGCCACGGTCGATGCCACTGGGAGGGTGACCGGTGTCGCGCGCGGTGCGGTCACGATCACCGCATCGACCGCCGGGGCCGCCGGGATGGTAACGGGGAACCAGTCGGTCACGGTGCGCATCGCATCGATCGTCGTTCAACCAGGCGCCGCCACGCTCACGAGTCTGGGAGAAACCGTCGTGCTCGCCGCCGAGGCACGTGATGCCGTGGGGAACGCGGTCGCCGGGGTCGCGCTCACGTTCGCCACCTCGGACCCTGGCATCGCGACGGTCGCGAGCGACGGGACCGTGACCTCCGTGGGCAACGGCGCAGCCACCATCACCGTCAGCGGCGATGGGCGAAGCGGGCAGGCGGCGATTACGGTGAGTCAGGTGGCCGCCTCACTCACGATGCCTGCTACCACCGACACGTTGACGAGCCTCGGTGACATGCAGGCCTACACGGCCACTGCGATGGATGCTCGTGGGAACGCGATCAGCTCGGGGTTCACATGGCTGGCGACCAATACGGCCGTCGCGACGGTAAGCGGTTCTGCAAACTCCGTGTCCGCGGTGGCGGTGGGCAACGGCACGACAGTGGTCCGGGTGACGCGAGACGGCATGATGGCCGAGGCGACGCTGGTGGTGAAGCAGGAGGTGGCCGCGGTCTCGGTCACGCCGTCCAATGCATCGGTCCTCGAGACCCTCACGACCCAACTTGACGGCAGTGCCAACGATGCCCGGGGCAACCCCGTCGCCGGTGTCGCGCTCGTCTGGAACTCGAACGACCCCTCGATCGCAACGGTCGATGGGTCGGGACTCGTCACGGGCCAGGCAGCGGGTGTCACCATGGTGACGGCATCGGGCGGCGGCATGATGGGCAACGCCACGATCACGGTCGCGGCTCCGTCGCTGGCTCAGCACGTGCAACCCATCCTGACGGCAAGCTGCGCCCTGTCCGGGTGTCACGCGGGCGCGAGTCCCGCGCAGGGCATGAACCTGTCGAGCGGCCAAACCCATTCGAACACCGTGAACGTTCAGTCCAACGAATCAGCGCTGTTGCGGATCAAGCCGCTGCTTCCGGACTCGAGCTATTTGGTGCACAAGATCGAGGGGACCCAGAGTTCCGTTGGTGGGAGCGGCTCGCAAATGCCACTGGGAGGCGCGCCGTTGAGCCAGCAGCAGATTGACACCATCCGAGCGTGGATTACCAAGGGAGCGGCCAACAACTAGCCGCTCGATGCCGAGCCGGGTGCTGATGACGGGGGAGCGCATTGCTCCCCCGTTATCTTTCAAGGCCGCGGTTGATCGCTGCCGCCGGCCAATCGAGACGCCTTCACACCGAAACGGGATCGGACATGACTATCAGTCGCTTGCTGCTCGTAGCCGCCGTCACCGGCCTGGGCATGGCGTGCCGCTCGGGCGACGCAGCGGTCGAGACCGCCGTCGCCACGATCACCGCCGAGGATCTCGTCCACCATGTGCAGGTGCTGGCCTCCGACTCATTCGAAGGCCGGAGCCCGTCGTCACCGGGGGAGGAGCGGACCATCGCCTACCTCCGCGAGGACTTCGCACGGTTGGGCCTCGAGCCGGGGAACGACGGCTCGTTCTTCCAGGACGTGCCGCTCGTATCCATTACCACCGACCCGAACAGGGCCGCGCTGTCCGTGACGGGTGGTGGACGGACCACCCAGCTCCGGTACGGCCCCGACTTCATGTCCTGGACCAAACGCGTGGTCGACCGCGTAGACGTCCGGGCGTCGGACATGGTGTTCGTGGGTTATGGAATCGTTGCGCCCGAATACGGGTGGAACGACTACGAGGGGATCGACGTCACCGGCAAGACCGTGCTCATCCTCGTCAACGATCCGGGGTATGCCACCCAGGACAGTACGCTGTTCACTGGCAAGGCGATGACCTACTATGGGCGCTGGACCTACAAGTTCGAGGAGGCCGCCCGGCAGGGAGCGGCGGCAGCGCTGATCGTCCATGAAACCGAGCCGGCGTCGTATCCGTGGGAGGTCGTGACGGGCAGTTGGTCGGGCGAGCAGTTCGATCTCGTCCGCGCCGACAACAACATGTCTCGGGTCGCGGTCGAAGGCTGGATGACGGTCGAAGCGGCACGGTCGCTTGCAGTGCAGGGCGGTCAGGATTTCGATGCCATGAGGACCGCCGCGGCGAGCCGCGGGTTCCGCGCGGTCCCGTTGTCACTTCGCGCCGCGCTGTCGCTGCGGAACGCGGTCCGCCGGTCCACGTCGAAGAACGTGATCGCGGTGCTCCCCGGCACGACCCGCGCCGACGAGTACGTCATCTACATGGCGCACTGGGATCACCTCGGTATGGACCCGAGTCTGGATGGCGATCGGATCTACAACGGCGCGCAGGACAACGCGACCGGCACGGCGGGATTGCTGTTGCTGGCCAAGGCCTACGCGACCCTCGCACAGCGCCCCGCCCGATCGGTGGCGTTCCTGGCGGTGACGGCTGAGGAGCAGGGGTTGCTTGGGTCCGCACACTACGCTGCCGATCCGGTATTTCCCCTCGACCATACCGTGGCGGCGATCAACATGGACGTGCTCAACGTCTACGGCCCGATGCGCGATGTCACCGTGGTCGGACTGGGGCAGTCTGAGCTGGACGACTACCTCCGGGATGAGGCGACCCGCCACGGGCGCCGGATCCGTCCCGACCCGAATCCGTCGGCTGGCTACTACTACCGGTCCGATCACTTCAGCTTTGCCAAGGCCGGGGTGCCCGCACTCTACGCCGATGCCGGCGTGGATCACGTGGAGCATGGCGAGGCGTGGACGCGGGAGCAGATGGATGCCTACGATGCGGAGCGTTATCACAAGCCGGCTGATGAGTTCGACCCGAGCTGGGATCTGCGCGGAGCGATCGACGACCTCGGATTGCTGTTTCGGGTCGGCTACCGGCTAGCCAACGAGGACACCTTTCCCAACTGGAGCGAGCGCAGCGAATTCAAGGCCACGCGCGACGCCCTGATGGGATCGCGCTGACGGTATCCCCTCCCGCTCTCGGCACGATGGTCGCCAGCGGGAGGTTCACCGTCAGGCGTCGTCCGGGTCGACGACACCGATGTAGGGGAGGGCGCGCAGGTCTTCCGCGTGGTCCAACCCGTATCCCACGACCCACACGTTGGGGATATCGAAACCCAGGTAATCTATCTGTACGTCTACCTCGTGCCGCTCCTTCTTGCGCACGAGGGCACAGGTCTTGAGCGAGGCCGGATCTCTGGTGGCGAGAAGCTCCAGCAGGTAATGCAGCGTGAGCCCTGTGTCGACGATGTCTTCCACCACCAAGACGTGTTTCCCCTCGACGCTCCGCCGCAGGTCCATCAGGACACGCACCGCTCCGCTCGAGGTCGTTCTCATCCCGTAAGACGAGACGGCCATGAACTCGATGGACCGAGGCATGGTGAGATGGCGGGACAGATCGGCGAGGAAGATGAACGCCCCCTTCAACACCCCGACGAGGGTGATCGGCTCCCCGGCGTAGTCGCTGGAAATCTCAGCGGCCAGCTCGCGCACACGTCGCTGGATGTCGGCTTCGGAAATGAGGATTCGTGGATTCGTCATCGTGTCCCGTGGAGGATGATGGACGTGGTGGTCCGCCCCGATCCGGACGGCATCGTGACGTCAATGGTGGTCGTGGCACCGTCGACCTGCCGCAGCTCGGCGCCCTCGACCTCGCCGAGGGGCTCACCGTGGAAGCGGAGCCGATAGGCCATGCCGAGCTCGCCGTCTACCGTCAAGCGCCACCGTCTGACGGTGCGTGGCCCGTCCCGACGAAAATCGAGCACCCGGACCCCCATGCTGCGCTGCCCGGGATCCAGATCGACGGTCGGCGGCTCCACCGCGAGGCCCCCGACCCACGAGAGCTCGAACGTCGTCACGGACTCGGTGAGCCACAGGGTACGCGTGATTCGGGTCTCACGATCGCCGGGCTCCACCTCCTGCGTGCCGGTTCCCGACACCGGACTCGTCGAGGCGCGGTGCTCGATCGTGCCGGGCGGCAATGACTGCACGAGCCGGAGCTGCACTTCGGGTCCCTCACGCGTCACTGTCACCGTTTGCCCGAACGGTGTCTGCTCGATCACGAAATGAAGCGTCGTGCCACCGACCCGGAGATTGCGGGCGACCACGCGATCCCATTGCGGGGGCAGCTGCGGTGCGAGCGTTGCCCGATTCCCGAACGCGTCGGGCTCCCACCCGAGGAGTCCGTGCATGACCGGTCCCAGCAACATCGACGTCGCGAAGAACTGCTGCGGGACTGCCGTATCGAGCGGGCGGTAGAATCGACCGGACAAGAGTTCCGGATGGCGGCCTCGCGCCCAATCGAACGCCGTTTGCTTGAGGGCATCGATCAGGGGATACCCCGACCACGGTCGGCGATAGGCGTACTGTCCCCAGACCACGAAGCCTGTCACAAACGGCCACACGGCACCGTTGTTGTAGTGCATCGGATCGTAGAGCGGACTCCCCGTGGACAGAATGCGCGCGCCCCAGTCGGCACTCACCGAATCCGTCGCCAGCTTCGTCAGAGTCCGGTCGGCCCGCTCGTCGTCAAGCAGCCGAAATGCGGCCGCGGTGGCGGGCCACACCGTGAGGTTGTCGTTGGTACCGCCGGACAGGAGAATGCCGAACGCATGGTGGCCCTCTCTCTCGCGCCAATACCGGCTGTTGAGCGTGGCGCGGGCTGTGGCATGTATCCGACGGGCCTCACGGGCCTTCGTCTCGTCACCGCGAAACTCGGCCAGCGCCGCCATTGCCTCGAGGGCCTGAATCCAGACCGCGGCCAGATAGATGTCTTGGTGGATGCCCTCACCCAGCGCGCCCACCTCGATGGCGCCGAGATTGCCGGGGCCGTTCTCGATGATGCCGTCGCGGTCGGTGTCGCGCGTGAGGCACCATCGGTACCCGTTCTCGATCGCCGGCCACAGATCGCGCACCAGTCCGTCGTCTCCGCTGGCGCGCCAGTACCGCCAGACGGCGACGATCCAGTACGGGGTCGTGTCGGCGTGGTAGTACGCGTAGGGAAAGTCGGTGAACCATGGGATGTGCGCGGCTGCCTGCGAGATCTCGTGCGGGATCTTGCCGTCCGCGCGCTGATACCGCGCCAGGAACCGGAGCCCCTGCGCCACAGCGTCCCACTGACCCGTGGCATCCATGGCAAACGAGTTGATTGCGGCGTCGCCGCCGAAGAACCAGCCGAACCCCGGGCGGGTGCTCGTGCCCGACGGCCCCCACCCGGCGACCAGCCCGCACCCGAGATCCGGGTTGCACACCAGTGCCTCGTCCAGATTCCACTTGGCCCACTCCAGCGCGAGATCCAGCTCGTCATCCGGTGTATCGAGCTGGGTCGTGCTCGCGAAGAATCGATCGACATACGCGCGCTTCTCCAGGTACAGCGCTTCGGCGTCTCGCAGCAACCGGTGATACTCGGCCACGACCGTGTCGCGCTCGGCCGTGCCCGCGGCAACTGCGATGGGGACAAACTCGACGCTGGCGCGCGCGGGATCGACCGGAATGACGAACGTGTTGGGAGCGTCGGGAAGCGCGTGAGCAGGATGCTCCGACGCCCGTGTCGCCCAGGAGGAGCCGATGATCCCATTCCGTCGCCGCAGGCTCTCCGACTGCACGAAGGCGCGGTGTTCGGCGCTCCAGAACACGTACTGCCCACCCAGGCTCGCCGGCCACGCGTACTGGAAGACCATCCGGAAACTCGCGGTGATCTCGAGCGGCCGCAGGGCCTCGACGTCCAGCAGCACCAGGAGGCCCGGCACGCCGAGCGGCGCCAGAATGTGCTGGCGCACGGTGAACGTCGCATGCGTGTAGGTGATCGTCGTCAGCTCTGGGCGGATCTCGACGCGACGGGCCACGTCGGCGCCGCGGACAGGCTCCATGTAATCGGGAATCGTGAAGGCGAGCTGGAATCCGTCGGCGAGCTTGAGTGGGTGGACCCAGAGCTCAGCCTCGCCGGTCTCTCTGCCGAGCCATGCCGCCGTAGGTCCGACGACGCCGAGATACTGGTGTGGTCGCACGTCGTAGCGGAGCGCGAGCGGCGAGTGCTGGATGGGAAACTTCGGAACGACCGGGAAGGAACGTTGCGCGGCGAGCGCCCCAGGCAGCAGCGCCACCAGGCTGATGGCCGCGAACACGCAGCGAGGTGGACGTGCCGGCGCCGTTGCCACCCTGTGGGATGTGGCGAGGTTGCCGCCGGCCGACCGCGTGGCGGGAGCCACCCGATTACGAACGGTAGTTGCCGAAGTTGAGCTCAATCCCGTAGTCCTGGGACCGGAGGTAGGCCATGACCTCTTGAAGCGTGTCCCGAGAGGGGCTCGTCACGCGGAGCTCGTCACCCTGGATCGCGACCTGCGTCTTCTTGAATCCCTGCCCCTTGACGTCCTTGACGATCTGGCGAGCCACGTCATCCGGAATGCCTTGCGTGAGGGTCACGACACGTCGAACGCGGCCGCCCGCTGCGGTCTCGCTCTCACCCACCTTCACGTTCTTGAGCGGGACCTTCCGCTTGACCATCTTCGCGTCGAGCAGCTGACACAGGGCATTCATCCGGAACTCATCGTCGGCTTCGATCCGAATGACGGCCGCTTTCCGGTCCAACTCGACGGTGCAGGTGGCGCCGCGGAAGTCGTAGCGCTGCGCCACCTCTTTCAGCGCCTGGTTGACGGCGTTATCGACTTCCTGCAGGTCGGCGCCAGTCGAGATATCGAAGGAAGCGTTTGGGCTCATCCGGGGAAAAGGTATTCACCAGGACGCTGCCTGGCGAAAGTAGACCGAGTCATCGGGTTGTGGGCTCATCGCCCCACGCATGCAGGACGCGGTGATCGGACAGGGGCATGGATGGTTGCCGACAGGTGCTCCTCAGGCCCCGAGTGGGTCGACGCAGGAGCAGCTGCCGTGCCGCCCCTGCGCCATCCGCACCCTGGTGGGGCGCTACCGTGGCCAGACCGGTAGCCGATACTTGAGCTCGATCGGTGCTCCGGTGGCCTCGATGCGTCGCTCGAGGGCAGGGAGTTCGACCTCGATCACCTGCTTCAGATCGTCGTAAATGGCGTTGAATTCCTCCAGAGCGATCTCATAGCTGCGCCGGTGCGTCGCGGTAGGTCCGTAGGTGGTGGACCAGTGGCCGCCGATGACGCCCTGCAACCGACGGATCAGCCCAGGCATCTCTGGCTCGTTGCGGTCCGCTCTGGTTCGGTCGCCGGTCAGTTGTTGCCGCAGGTCCATGAGTCGGAGCTCGAGCGCGCGGGTTTCGGCTCTGAGAGCGGGATCCGCACCGGGCCACGACTCCACGGCTTCCTTGAGCCCGGTCAGTCGGTCAGCCGCCTCCGACGCCGCGGTGTTCGTGCCCATTACGGCGCGCTGCAGTGCGCCGGTCTCGCGCTGGAAGGCCAGGACGACCGCCCGGTCTTGCGCGGGCAGCGAGCCGAGACCTAGCGGCTCCACGTCGAACGGTGTCGGTGGCACCAGCTCAGTCACGGTGCCGTCCACCCATTGCTCCATGCTCACCGTGTACCGGCCAGGGACTGCCATAGGGCCGCGGCCACCGCGCCCACCCCGCTGAGTCGTGTAGCCGGGGTATCGTAGATCCCACGTGGCGCGATGCACGCCGGCGGCCGTCGAGCCCTCGATTCGACGGACCACAGTCGAATCCTGGTCACGAATCGTGAGCGTGACGCCGGGCTTTTCCTCGCGGTCTTCGGCTCGCAGCTCGTCCCAGCTTGGATAGAACACATCCTTCGATTCCTTGGCGAGCTTCGCGTCCTGAGCCTGCCGCGTTGCCTTCCGGGTCTTCAGCGTCTCCTTGCGGTAGTACGTGAACGTCGCGCCGTATGGTGGGTTCGGGGCGGTGAAGAAATCGGCCCCCTGGGACGCTTTCTCCCCACCGCCGAGCGGGTTGGCCTGGTCGTACCAGTAGGCCGTCTTCACGGGGAAGATCTTCGCCGTCTCCTGTAGCATGGCGTCGCTCAGTGCTCGGAGCGGCGTGTAGTCATCTAGGATGAAGAACCCCCGCCCGAACGACGCGGCAACGAGGTCGTTCTCGCGCCGCTGAATCTCCAGCTCCCTGATGGCGATCGTGGGCATCCCGCCTTTCAGCTGGATCCACTTGGCCCCGCCATCCACCGTAAAGAAGATGCCGAACTCAGTCCCCACGAACAGCAGGTTTGGATTCACATGATCCTGCACGATCGTGTAGGTCGAGCCTCGCTCCGGCAGGTCGCCGGTGATGGACGTCCACGATCGCCCCCGATCCACACTCTTGAAGACGTAGGGCTTGAAGTCGCCGCGCTTGTGGTTGTTGAACGTCGCAAACACGGTATTGGGCTCGTGGACGGATGCCTCCAGATCATTGACATAGGTCATTTCGGGCACGCCCCGGACCACCTCGACCTTGCGCCAAGTTTGGCCTCCGTCTTCGGTCACCTGGATCAGTCCGTCGTCGGTTCCCGCGTACAGCAGGCCTTCGACCATTGGTGACTCGGTGAGGGCCACGATGGTCCCATAGAAAGAGGTGGACGCGTTCTTGGCCACGGCGTCCACGCCCCACACCCGTCCCATGACTTGCAGGCGGTTCCGATCCATGTTGCGGGTGAGATCCGGACTCACGGCCCGCCAGGTATCGCCGCGGTCATCGCTACGGAACAGGATCTGGGCGGCGTAGTAGATGCGGGTGTGGGAGTGCGGGCTGATCAGAAGTGCGGAGTCCCAGTTCCATCGCAGCGGTGGTCCCTCCTTCGCCTCCTGGGGTCGGATGTCGATCTGCTCACCGGTACGTCGGTCGAAGCGCACCAACCCGCCGTACTGCCATTGGGAGTAGACGATGTTCTCGTCCTCCGGATCCACGGCCGGATCGAACCCGTCCCCACCGACGGTGATGAACCAGTCGCTGTTCCGTATCCCGTGGACATTATTGGTCCTCGAGGGTCCACCCTGCGTGTTGTTGTCCTGTGTGCCGCCGTACACGTTGTAGAACGGCGACGCATTGTCCACGGCGACCTTGTAGAACTGCGTGAGCGGGAGGTTCGGGAAGAACCGGTAGTTCTGGCCGCGGTCGAACGTTTCGTACAACCCGCCATCCGAACCGATGATCAGGTGATCCGGGTCGTCGGGATCGATGTACAGGGCGTGGTTGTCCACGTGTTTCCACTGCTCGCCCAACCGCTCGAACGTCTTGCCACCGTCCTCGGACACCATCATGTACGTGTCCAGGGAGTAGATCCGGTCGAACGTGTGCGGGTCCGTATAGATCTCCTGGTAGTACTGCGGACTCCCGCTCACATAGCGGCTTTGCCGCTTCCAGTGTTCGCCGCCGTCCTCCGATCGGAAGAAGCCGCCGGCCTCGCCTGCGGCCTCGACGATGGCGTAGACGACGTCAGGGTTCTGCGAGGAGATGGCGAGTCCGATCCGCCCCTTGTCACCACTCGGCAGCCCCCGATTGATCTTCTTCCATGTCGCGCCGGCATCGGTGGACTTGTAGATCCCGGACCCCGGCCCGCCGTTGATGAGGGTCCACACGTGGCGCCGCCGTTGATACGCCGACGCATAGAGAACGTCGGGATTCGTCGGGTGAAAGATCACGTCGCTCACCCCGGTGTGCTCGTCGATCTCCAGAACCTTCTCCCAGGTCGTGCCGCCGTCGGTCGTCTTGTAGAGACCTCGATCGCCACCGGGAGCCCAGAGCGGTCCCTGGGCGGCGACGTAGACCACCTTGGAGTTGCGTGGATCGATGAGGATCCGGGCGACGTGCTCGGAGGCTTTCAGTCCCACACTGGTGAAGCTGGCCCCGCCGTCCACGGACCTGTAGACGCCGTCCCCGTACCCCACGCTCCGCTGGCTGTTGTTTTCTCCGGTGCCCACCCACACGGTCAGGTGATCGTTGGGATCGATGGCGACGGTCCCAATGGAGTACGACGCCTGCTTGTCGAAGATCGGGTCCCAGGTGACCCCGGCGTTCGTGGTCTTCCAGACCCCGCCGGAGGCCACGGCCAGGTACCAGGTGCTGCGCTTCACCGGGTCAACCGCGATTTCGACGATCCGACCGGACATGAGTGCGGGACCGATGTTCCGAAGCTTGAGACCCGTCACGAGCCCGGAATTGAGCGCCGGTGGCTTATCGTCCTCAGTATCCTGACCCGAGGCGGGTGCAGCGAGGGCCATCATCAGGCCGAAGGCACACGCCAGCGCGAGCGGTACTCTCATCATCCCCTCCCCGTAGAGACGTTGCGGCGGGATCCTACGATGCGGTGAAGCTACGTCCGAGGTCGAACGGACGGAACACTGCACTTCGGTGACGTCCGGGCGTCAGAGACCGAACGCCACTCCCAGGGTGGCGATAGCGGCGCGTCCGTTCGCGAACTGGCCCTGATATGGCGGGCCGGTGACGAATCCCGCCTCGATGCGCGCTGACGGTTTCGTGCCGAACGACGTCAACCACATCCCGAGCCGAGCGTCGAGCCGAGGACGCCACTCGACGTGCTGGTCGAGTTCGATGTCGGCCGCTACGAAGAATCGGAGGGGCTCCATGGACGGATCGTCCAGTTCCACGCCGCCCCGCACGCTGTAGCGTCCATTGTCCGGCGGGTCCACCCGGAACGACCAGCGGCCACCGGCATACGCGCCGAGCCAGGATGCAACGCGCCAGTACCCGAGTGCCTCGACGGCATCTCGCGCATAGGGGACGCGCTCCACATCGAACCGCTGCATGTACTCGTCGCCCAGGTGCGCGCTGGTGTGGTAGTACCGTGCTCGAATCCAGTGGCTGTCACGCTGAAGCAGAATGGGAACCGTGAACACCCAGTCGCTGGAAATGAGATCGCGTTCCTGGGTCTCGAGGTTGAATCGGGCCACAACCGCCGCTTCGGCACCCAGAACGACCATGCCTCGTTGGAGATCGCCGAGCAGGCGGAGGACCGGGACCGAGGCGCCGATCGCCGTCTCGCCCTCTACCACCTCACCGAACCGGGTCGGACTCCGGAACGGGAGGACCAGCCGCGCGGCCAGTGTCGGCTCGAGCGGCCCGGCTTTGGTGCGCGGCAGTGACGCACCATTCGGAAACAGCCGCCGGTCCTGTTGGGCCGCCACGTTCGAGGGAATCGCCCATGGAAGGAACATCGCCGCCACGAGCGACCACCATGAGGCTCGGCGCCCCACCGCCCTCGCGCGCGGTCGCGCACCACCACTCCAACGAGATGACGCCCCACCGTCGCTCGCGCACGGAGAATGGCTCAGATCCACCCTCCTACTCGGATGCCGACACCCATGACCACGAAGAGCACGGCGAGCACGGTGACGGCAATGATGTGATACGCCAGAACGGTCAGATTCTGGGGTCCCAGTTGCGGGACCACGCGAAGCCGGGCGTGCACCGCGAGAGCGAGCGTGAGCGCCAGGAGGATGAGTTTCGTCCCGATGTGGGCGGCGAGCGCCGAGTCGAAAGCGAACCACTGCGCCGGGTCGGGAAGATAGCGATGTGCCAGCCACAGTCCCGTGACGGCCTGGACGAGCAGCGCAGGAATGCCGAGTCGCTCGTATCGCGCTTCGAACGCGGCGACCGGCGTGGGGTCGCGGCGCCGCAACGCATCGGGAAGGATCCCGAGCGCCAGAACGAGATGCCCCCCCGCCCAGATGGTTGCGCCCAAGACGTGGAGCAGGATGACAAACTTGACGGTCACGGTGGATCAGTCCCCCGTACAGGTCGATGATTCGGTCGAGTGCGCGCTGACAGACCCGACGGAACCGAGTCATGGTGCGCGAGTACGTGATGCAGTCGATCTTGGCCCCGTACAGCCCGCGTGGCTCGTACGAGTGACCATTCGCGCAAACCCTTCGCCTCCGGTTCGGGGTACGTGCCTTCGCTCCTCCGTATCCCATCGACGCGTGTGCCCGTCGACGTTGCGGTTGAGCTCGTGCCGGTGGGGAATCTAGCTGACGGGAGCGTTGGGTGGGTGAGTCCGACCTTCGTCGGTGAACGCCGAGCACCGCACGATCATCGTGGAGGTCACGCGGACCCTCGCTCGAACTCGAGCACGGCGAACGCATCGTGGGTCCAGAGCAGGCGTGCCGATGGCAGCCCGATCTCCGCCGCCACCCGAATCATGCCCTCGACCGTGACCGGGCAGTCCAGCGTTGCCTCCTTGTGGAAGTTCGTCGTCACCAGATCCGGATCGCAGCCCGCCTCGAGCGCGAACCGCCGCCGATACGCCACGGCGTTGGCCTCGGACGCCGGGTCCGGCTGTCGGATCAGGTCCGCCCAGACGAAGGCCCCCTGCGGCTCGAGCCATTGGACCACCGATTGCAGGACGCGGGCCTTGGATGTCGGGTCGAGATTGTGCAAGACGAGGCTCGAGACGAGCACGTCGAATCCGGGCTCCAGCGCACAAGCAGTGACATCGCCCTCCACCACGCGGGCGCGCTGGCCGAATCGGGCCAGGCGCTCCCGTGCCTGTCGGGCCATCGCGGGAGAGGCGTCGAGCGCGGTGGCGGTCGCTTCGGGCAGCCGATCCAAGATCCGTTCGGTGAGGCTGCCGGTCCCGCATCCGATGTCGAGTACGGCCCGTGGCAGTCGACCCGCCACCCGGTCCACCACCAGGGCCGTCATCTCGTCGTACTTCGGCACGAGCTGTCGGATCTTCTCGTCGTAGCCGTTGCTCAGGGTCTGGTAGTAGGCGAGGACGTCCTGCTTCATCGTCAGGCGCTGCCGGTGCTGGGGCGGCCAGCGTCAGCCGGTCGTCGCGAACAGGGCCACCACGGCGCCGGCCGGGTCTTGAATCACGCAGTATCGGCTGGTCTCGGCCATGTGCTTCGGCCCCGCGAGCACAGCCCCCCCGAGGTCCACGCACGCGCGGATGCTCTCGTCCAGGTCGGCGACGACGATGTAGTTGAGCCATTGGGGCGGGAGATCGGCGTTCGAGGCGCGGGCGTGGCAGATGCCCGCCACGGGATCGCCATCGCGACGCGCGAGCATGTTGAAGTCGTCGTAGCCACCCATGTCGACGGGCTGGTGGTGCCACCCGACGACCTTGGCGTAGAAGTCCCGCACCGTCGACGCGTCGGGTACCGTGAGGTCGGTCCAGGCGATCGTTCCGACCCGAGGCTTCTGGTCCGTCATATGTCGCTCCGAGCAATGTGGTCGCTGCTTGGATATGTGGATCGGCATGACGACGCGCAACCCACGACACGGTCGCACCGTGCACGGTGACTCGCCCCCCTCCGGTCGACCTGCGCGGAGTGCGGAAACTCGGTGTCCACAATTCCACATCGCGTGGAAAGACCGCCGCGCCGCCGTCCCGCTGGAGGATCGTGTGTCCACACATGTCGCACACGGGGGTGGCGATCCGAAGAAAGAACGGCGCTTGCGGCGAACGCGCGTCGCCGTAGTTTGAGCCACCTCACTGGTGACCTGGTTCCTCCCTCCGGCCACCGCAGGAAGACGATCGACGCATCGGAAGGCCGTGAATGGCGGATTACACGCCGTTGGGACTGGAGAAGATCGCGCGGCAAGCGGCCAATGACCTTTCGTTGATCCGATGTCCGCGGGACAGTGTGGTGATGCGGGTGGTGGCGAGTCGGGCGGAGCCGGTGAACGGTGCGACCAGTGAGGCTCGGGAGTTTCGGTCGCGCCCGCCGAGTACGGGCTGGCAGGTGAAGGAACTCGACGTCGAATGTCCGGCGTGCCGCCGTCGGGCCACCGGTATTCGACCCGATCCACGACCTGTGCAGCGCGCGCCAACCCCGTCGCGATTCGGGTCGGGCGCGCCGCCGACGTCAACCCGAGTCTAGCCTGCCCCCAGGCGGGTCAACCCATCCCGCACCCGCGTGAGCCACGGGCCCACGATCGCAGGCTCGCCTGCTTCCCACAGACGCTCCGCCATCCGGTAGTAGTACACCGCTTCCTCTCGGCGGCCGTCGGCCTCCGCAAGCTCCGCGGCCTCGATCGCGCCCCGTGCCGTGTAGAATCCGATCCACGTATGCGGGGGCGCGAATGACCGGAACAGCGCGGCCGCGCGCTCGGAGGCCCCTGCCCGGCGGAGAATCTGCGCGAGGTGGAACCGGAGGGCAGGTTCCGGATCGGCCTCGCCGACATACCCGGAGTGGATCGTCCACAGATCGTACGCGCGCACCGCCTCGACCTGGGCGCGGTCGAGGTCGCCGCGACGTACGGCGATCCGTGCCTCCAAGTCGGCATTCAGCGACCCCGTCCAATCCCACGGCGTGTCGCCACGCGGCAGCGCGGCCAGGGCGCGTTGCCACACCCGCGCGCGGCTGGTATCGCCGAGTGACGCGTGATAGGCCCCGACCGCCCAACCGGTCGCCCACACCTCGGGTTTCGAGTTGAGATAGGCGGCGAGCGACTCGGCTGGCGCGAAGGCGGCGAGCTCGAGTGCTGCGCGGCCCGCCGCGGCAGCATCGCCAACACCAAGCAAGGTGGCGGCGATCACGAACCGATTGACCGTCGGCCGGACCTGGTCGAGCCGGCCCGTGCGGATGAGGGAGTCGGCTGCCGCCACTTTTCCTTCGGCGAGCCACAGCTGGGCACGGGCGCCTTCTCCGATCCGTTGATGAAACACCGGCATGGTATCGTGTAGCAGCAGATTCACAAATCGCTCGGCGAGCTGTGGCCGCACGGTGCGGAGATCCCGCAAGCCGGTAAACACCGCGGGTGCTGATGTGGCTGCCAAGGACCGGAGGAGGCGGTCGCGCTCGTCGGCGGGAGCGTCGAGCGCCCGAATGGCCCCGAGGCGCCCCTGCACGAGGGGGCTCAGCGTATCGAGCGTCCGAAGCCGCTCGAGTGCTGCGCGGACCGCTTCGGTGTCGCTCGTGAGTAGGCCGAGCCACGCCAGTTGGGCCCAGGTGGCGATCGATGACGAGTCGATGCGGGCCGCGCGGCGATACGCGTCAATCACGTCGTCCAGCCGCTTTTCCATCTGCCAGCCGTCACGCAGAAACGCGAACGCCAGACCGTGGGCGGCATCCACGTCCAGCGAATCGATCTCCAAGATCCGTTCGTACAGGGCGGCAGCGCGCACTCCTTCGGTCGCATCCATCGCTCGTGCGGCTTCAACCCGGAGCCGGTTGCGGGGCGTCAAGCGGTCTCGGTGCCGCATGGCCGCTTCGATGATGGGCGTGAGCCCGATGTACGGCTGCGCGTCGAGGTACAACACCATCGACCGGATCTCGAACAACTCCATATGGGCGAGCGCGAAGGTCGAGTCGCGCTCGACGGCGCGCTGCGCCGCCTGTTCCGCCTCGCGGAAGAGGCCTCGGCGCTTGAGGCTCTTGGCCTCCAAATACGCCTGGAGTGCGTGGATCGATGTCGTGGCAAAGTTTTCGATCACCGGCACCGTCGGCAGTGTGTCCCGCTTCCACAGGCTCGCCACCACGTCGATGGCCAGGCGGTTGACCGCATAGGAGAGGCTTTCGGCAGGCGCCGCCGCGTCGATCGTCGCCACCACGGTCCCCGTCGAATCGTAGACCCTGACGCTCGTGCTGATTTGGCCTCCGAGCGACGTGATCGAGCCGAGCAGGAAGTACGGTGCGGCGATCCGACGTCCCAGCGCGAGCGCTTCATCGAGTTCCGGAGCGTCCAACGCTGTGTCGTTGGATCGTCGCAACGAGCGCCACAGCCCCACCGGGTCGGCCACGGTCATCCCGACCGTGCCGTCGAGTGCGGCCGCCAGCAGATCGGCCGTGCCCTCACCCAGCGCACTCGCCTCGGTCCCCGAGGCCCGGAACGGGAAGACGGCGAGGGTGACCGGGCGCTCGCCGGCCTGTGCCTCCCGGACGATCACCCCGCGCACCAGCACCGCCGCGATCAGCCCGGCGGCGAGCACACCCGCTCCGACCAGCGCCATCCGCACCGTCCGTTTCCGCACCGCACGAAGCGTCTGTATCGAGCGCCTGACGGGCGAGACCTCGGCAGACACCGCCGCCTGGAACTCCGTGGCCGTCGCATACCGGTCGGCAGGGGCCGGTGCCAACGCCCGACGAATGGCGGCCTCCAGTCCGGGTCCCACGGAGGAGCGAACGGCCGATAGGGAGCGCAGCTCGTCTGTGAGCTGGCGGGCCAGGATGGCTTGGGGGGTGGGCCCCGTATGCGGCGGCTCGCCCGAGAGCATTTCGTACAACACGCATGCCAACGAGTAGATGTCGCTTCGCCCGTCGATCCGGGGCTCGGCACTCGCCTGCTCGGGGCTCATGTAGGCGGGCGTGCCGATCGCGAGACCGAATTGCGTCAGGCGATCCCCGCCGCCTTCGGAGACAGCACGTGCGATCCCGAAGTCGGCGACCAGCGCGTGCCCGGATTCCAGGAGGATATTTTCCGGCTTGATGTCGCGGTGGACGATCCCCATGCTGTGGGCGTAGCTCAGGGCATCGGCAACCTCTCGTGTGATCTGAACTGCTTCGTCCAGCGGGAGCTGGCCCTCTCGGGTCATGCGATCGCGGAGCGACTCTCCCTCAACGAGCGGCATCACGTAGTACAGGAATCCGTCGGCTTCACCCGAGTCGTGGAGTGCGAGGATGTGCGGATGGTGGAGGCGAGCGGTCGTCTTGATCTCGCGCAGGAACCGCTCCGGTCCGAGCGCCGCCGCGAGCTGCGGGCGCAAGACCTTGATGGCCACGGGTCGTTCGTGGCGCAGGTCCTGCGCGTAGTAAACGGTGGCCATGCCACCGCTGCCCAGCTCGTGTTCCACTGCGTAGCGGTCGGCGAGCGCCGCCTGCAGTCGTTTCAGGGAGTCGGCCACCTACGCCTCCGGCCGCGGGATACCGGTAGAGTAAGGGCGAGGCCCGGAGGTGCGCCAGGCCGCCGTGAGGTCCGGTGGTCGGGTCATCGCCGTCGCGGAATGAATCGGGGAACCCGTTGGTGGTACTCGTCGTAGGCCGCGCCGAACCGCGCTCGCAGTTCGCGTTCCTCCAGGATGACGAGGGGCACCATGGCCCCGACGGTGACCGCCACGACCACGTACCCGCCCAGGTAATTGGCCACGAGGGCGTAGGCCAGCACACCGAGCATCACTTCGAGATACCGCGGGTGGCGGATTCTGGCGTAGATACCGTCGGTGAGGAGTCGTCCCGGGTCGCCGTCCCGCAGTTCGGGGATGCCGGAGAGGATGCGCATGGTGAGTTGTTGTCGCCGCTTCAGGCCGAGGGCCACGACTACCGTAAACAGCACGACCCCCGCCGCGACAAGCGGCCACCTGGTCCCGAAGTCCGTGGCGAGCAGCGTGCGCCGTGCCCGGAACAGGACCCACATCGATGCGATCCACGGTACAGCGAGGACAGCATAGGTCCACGTCGGGCCCAGTCTGCGCCAGAACTGGACGAAGGGATGGACGGCAAACCACACGAACACGGCGGGGGGGACGGTGACGACCAGGAGCACCGCGAGCACGTAGCGCAGGGTGTTCATCGGTGCCCAGAATCAGGCGGGCTGCCGCGCCACCCGTGTCTCAAGCGCATCGAAGAGCCGTCGCGAGACGGCCGCAGTGTCGCGCACGGCACGATCGAACGCCTCCCGATTGACTCGAGAGGGCACGCGGTACCCACTGATCTTACGGACGAACTGTAGGGCGGCTGCCTCGAGCTCCGCGTCGGTGGGCGCCCGGTCCGGGTACCGCAATCGCTTGATGTTTCGGCACATGATCGTCTTCCATGCTTCGAGTCTCGCCAGGGCGGTGTCGCGACCTGTGAAGATAGGTCATTGGAGCGCCATTGGTGGTCGCGGCTCACCCTCCGAGCCGCTCGAACCGGGCTGCCTTGGTGTATACGGTGAGGCGATCGACCCCGGGCCCCTGAACGTCGCACGCGGTTTGCACCCGCAGCACGGAGGGTGTCCCGAACACATACGCCTGGGTCACGTCGAGGAGGCATCGGGCCGCGGGCGTGTATCGGATACCATTCGGATCGGTCCACGACACCCGATTGAGGGTCCCGTCCGTCTCGACGATACCGGCCGCATAGAGGTCCGAGATCACGAACGTGATCCGGGTCGTGTCGCCCTGGACGATGCGTTCCGCCAGGAGCGTATGGGGGCTGCGATCCCCGCGCACCGTGTAGACGTACTCCACGCCCCGCTCGAGCGTGACCCGCGCCGAAGGCACGTCACGGCTCAGCACGACGACCGCCGTGTTGGTGTCGGGATTCGTGAGCTGGTCGAGCGCGAGATCGGTGTCTGCGATCGTATCGCAGGCCCACGCGAGCATCAGATTCCCGACGGCGAGCACCGCACCGCCGTAGGAATGCCGCCGGGACGTCATCGGGTGCGTTGGGCGAGGAACCAGTCGATCAGGTCCCTGTTGTCCACGATGGTCCACGTATGTGGCGATGCCCCGTCGGCGTATCCTTTTCGCCGTGCATGCGTCGTGACCAACTCGGCGCCGGCGTTGCCAAGCAGGCGCAGTTGATTCACCAGGGCCGCAAGATCGATCGAGTTCATGCTGTAGTAGCTCTTGCGGCGGTGCTCGATCCACCAACCCACATCCGGCTCGTGGTAGGCCCGTAGTGGAAGGTCACGGAGGAAGACGGCATTGCCGCCGTGGGGCTCGGACCACGTAAACGGGGCGTACGCGGCGTAGCGCCAGTATCGATGGCGCGGCGTGCCGCCGAAGTTCGTCTCCAAGAGGTACGTGACCCAGCGTCCCTCATCGGCGGCGGCCGGATGAAACGCGTCCTCGGCCGCGCGTCGCTCGGCGCGCCACAACCGGGCCATGTCGAGGGGCGCGTCCACGACCGCAGCGGCGGCGGGCGTGAGCCAGAACGCATCCCGGTGCTGTTTCAGGAAGATGGCGAGCTTGAGCGCGCGCGTGCCGCCCAGCGACAAGCCAGCGAAGTACACCGGCGTGTGGCGAAGTCCGTTGGCCTCGAGCCCCTCCTGGATGCGTCGGGCCACGTCCGCCATGGTGCTGTCGTGGAAGAAGAAGTCGAGCGGGTTTCCCGTGGTGATGTGCAGCTCCGCGACCCGGCGGGCGGCCGCTTCGTAGCCGAACGTGCCTGGCTCGGTCGGACCGTCGATGGTGGGTGGGTGGGCGTCGAAGAACACCACCACACCCTGCGGTGCCTCGGGGCCGGCCGGGAGAATGAGGGTAAATCCCTTGGGCGTCATCTCGACCACGCGGTCCGCCTCGTACCCAATGCGGAGCACGCCCGGCGTGGGCTGGTATCGCTCGATCACGAGTTGGGCACTGGCTGGCGGGACGATCCAGAGAACCAGTCCGCAGAGCAGGGAAAACGCTCGTCCGGCGAGGTGCTCCCGGTAGGATGATGCCACGCCCATGAAGGTCGGCTCAGGCCACGGGCGCGGCGAGCTGCCCATTCATCGGGAGCAGGTCCAACATACGGTGCCCGTCCGCTTCGATGGTCTCCCCGCGGGTGAAGCCCACCGGATGCCGGAACTCCGGTCCGTCGAAAACGAAGGTGTGGTACTCGCCGCGTTCACCTCCCGGGTCGAGGTCGTCGGAACACGAGATCTCGGTGACCAGGTCCGCGTCCAGCTCCTTCCCCAGGTGCGGCACGGCTGGCATGCCGAGGTTGACCGAGATCACCAGGGCGCGATAGCCCCGTTCCACGACTTCCCACGCCACCTCCACACTCAAGTCGCCCCACAGCGGCTCCAGGTGCTCCAGTCCGGCGGCGCGTACCCGCTGCTCGTACCACTCGCGGATATCGGTCAGGTGAACGTTGCCGAACACCACACCGGTAATCCCCCGGCGCTTGAGCGTGTCGAGGAGATCGTGAAACACGGGCTCGAAGGCGTGGACCGGCGTTGGTGCGGTGACCAGGTCGATACCGATCGCTTTGGCCTGTTCCACGAGCAGCTGTTTGCGGAGGCCGTGGTAGCGAACGCGTCCCGATGAACCGTCGTACATCGCCGCCAACAGCTGCACGTCGAGTCCGGCCCGCCTGGCGCGATCCAGGGCGAGAGTGGAGTCCTTCCCGCCGCTGGTCATCAAGGCGTACGGCATGCGGGAAACTACGGCGCCTTCGCGGCGGCCGTTAGGGGGCCGACGTCCTCGCCAGGGCCCTCCCCAGGGCTCCCCGCGGTTCCCCAAGGCCATTATTCTTGTCTGTCCTTCACACCGGGCCTGCCGGTGCGTACCCCGACCGTCCAGGGATCCAGCGATGCGCACACCCGTCCACGACGACCCCCCGCCGAGACTATTCGGCACGTTCGCCGGGGTATTCACGCCCACGCTGCTGACCATCCTGGGCGTGATCATGTTTCTCCGTCTGGGTTGGACGGTGGGGAACGCGGGCTTGGTCGGGGGGATCGCGATCATTCTCCTGGCAAACGGGATCACGGCGGCGACCGGCCTTTCACTGTCGTCGATCGCCACCAACACGCGGCTCGGGGCGGGCGGACCGTATGCGATCATTTCCAAGTCGCTCGGATTCGAGATCGGTGGCAGCATCGGAGTGCCGCTCTACCTGTCCCAAGCGCTCGCCGTGGCGATGTACGTCTTCGGCTTTCGGGAAGGATGGAACTGGATCTTTCCGAATCACTCCCCGCTGCTCGTCGACCTGGCAATCTTTGCCGTGGTCCTGGTGATTGCCTATCTCAGTGCCAATCTCGCATTCCGCATCCAGTACGTGGTCATGGCCGTCATCGCCGTCTCGTTAGTCCTGATCTTGGGCAACGCGGAGGTGTGGCGGTCGGGTGTGCGACCGGAAGTGTGGGGCGGATTCGTCGAAGCGGTGGGGGAGGGGTCGTCCGGCGCGGGCTTCTGGGTGGTGTTCGCCGTCTTCTTTCCGGCGGTCACGGGGATTCTGGCCGGTGCCAACATGTCCGGAGAGCTGGCCAACCCGCGCCGCAGCATTCCCCTGGGCACGTTGTCGGCCATCGCCCTCAGTGGGCTGATCTATCTCGTCTTGGCCGTGTGGACTTCCCGGGCCGGGACGAGCCGGGAACTGGTCTCGAACTACACCATCATGCTCGATAAGTCGCTGTGGGGACCCGGGGTGCTGGCCGGACTCTTGGGTGCCACGTTCTCGTCGGCGCTTACCTCCCTGGTTGGCGCGCCGCGCATCCTGGCCGCCCTGGCACGGGATCGTATCCTGCCGGGGACACAGGGCCTGGCCCAACTCCATGGTGGGGAGCCGCGCCGCGCCATGATGCTGACGGGTGGCATCGTGCTCGTCGGTCTGATGCTGCGCGACCTCAACGTGATCGCGCCGCTCATCACCATGTTCTTCCTGATCACGTACACGGTGATCAACGTCGTGTTGCTCGCCGAGTCGAGCCTCGGGCTCATGAGCTTCCGCCCGACACTGCGACTGCCGAGGATCGTCCCGCTTCTCGGCGCCGTCGGATGCCTGTTCGCGATGTTCATCGTGAACGCCACGTTCGGTCTCGTGGCCGTGGCGGTGGTGACGGGCCTCTACCTGTGGATCGTGTGGCGCGGGGAGATCCCGCGAACCGGCACGGTCCGGAGCGGGATGTTCGTCGCATTCGCCGAGTGGGCGGCGGGGAAGGTGATCGAGCTCGACATGTCGGCCCGCCGCGCGTGGAAGCCGAACCTGTTGATGCCGGTCCAGGACCCGGCCAGAATCCGAGGAGAGTTTTCGCTGCTGGTGGATCTCTGTCGACCCGAGGGCACGATCAAGTTCCTGGGCCTTGCGACGCGCGATAACGTGAGCGACCTCTCGCCGCGTTTCCACAAGCTGTGTGCTTCCTTTCAGAAGCAGGGGGTGATGGCGACCAGCTCGATCGTCGACACAGCGGGGTTCGGTGCGGGAACGGTCACGGGATTGCAGGCACTGGGCAGCGCCTTCTTCCGTCCCAACGTGTTGCTGCTCAATCTGCCTACGGACACCGGGCGGTTCGAGGAATTTCGCGAGCTCATCCGGGAGGCGTCCCGCCTCGGTGTGGGCGTCATGCTCGTGGCGCTGCACGAGAAGGCAGGACTGGGCATGGCCAAGACCGTGAACGTCTGGATTCCACCGAAGCGTCCCGGTGAGCTGCTGACCGACTACCTCAAGGCTCACAACCTCAACCTGGCCATCCTCACGGCCCTGCGCCTCAGCGCCGCCTGGCGGGCGGATCTGAACCTGATCACGGTGGTCGAGCGGGACGACGCCGTGTACGGTGCCCGGGCCACCCTCGACGAGCTTCGCGACCTGTGCCGGATCAGCGACGATGCGGCGAGCCTCGTGATGGTAGGCGCGTTCGACGAGTGCGTGCGCAAGGCGCCGCAATCGGACATGGACGTCATGGGACTCCGGCCAGGTCCGGACCTGGAGTTCGTGGCGGCGATGGTCGAGGCGACGCGGTCGTCGTGTATCTTCGCGGGAGACTCGGGCGACGAGAGTGCGCTTGCATAGACGGTGGACGGGGTTGACTCCCCATTCCTCTCCGTGAGTGTTTCATCGCGTGAGCGATTCCTCGGATCAGAAGAAGAAGAAGCCAGACCTCTCCGTCGTCTGGCGCGAGGCGCGGGAGATCGTCTGGGCGCGACGCAAGCGCCTGGCGCTCGGTGGCGTCCTCATGATCGTGAATCGCCTGGCCGGCATGGTCATGCCCGCGTCGTCCAAGTGGCTCATCGACGACGTGATCGGCAATCAGCGGAGCGAGATGCTCCTCCCGCTGGCCGCGGCGGTCGGCGTGGCTGCGGTGGTGCAGGGGGGCACCTCGTTCGCCATGTCCCAGGTGCTCGGAGTCATGGCGCAGCGCGCCATCACCGACATGCGGAAAGCCGTCATGGAGCACGTGAGCCGGCTCCCGGTGCGGTACTTCGACTCCACGAAGACCGGCGTCCTGATCGCCCGCATCATGCAGGACGCCGAGGGGATTCGTAACCTCGTCGGCACCGGCCTCGTGCGGCTCACCGGAGGATTCGTCACAGCGGGCATCGCGCTCGCCGTGCTGTTCGTGCTCAACTGGTCGCTCACGCTGTTGATCCTGGTCGTGCTGACCACGTTCGCCGCCGCGATGACGTTCGCGTTCAAGCGGCTGCGGCCGGTGTTCCGCGAGCGGTCGAAGATCAACGCTGAGGTCACGGGGCGCCTGGGCGAGTCGCTGGGCGGGATTCGGGTTGTGAAAGCGTACACGGCGGAGCGCAACGAGGCACACACCTTCGCCAAGGGCGCACACCGGCTGTTCCGCAACATCGCACAGACCATCACCGGCATTTCGGCCATCATGTCGGTCACGACGGTCATCGTCGGTGCTGTGGGTGTGATCATGATTCTCATAGGTGGCCGTGCCATCATCGCCGAAACGATGACGCTCGGCGATTTCATCATGTACGTGTTCTTCGTGGGGCTCGTGGCCATGCCGCTCGTGGACATCTCCGAGATCGGCACCCAGCTCAGCGAGGCGTTCGCCGGGTTGGACCGGATTCGCGAGATCCGCCGCATGGCGACCGAATGGGAAGAGGACGTCCGCCGCCAACCGCTCGGCACGATCGGCGGCGAGATCGCCTTCGACGACGTGTGGTTCGAGTACGAGACCGACGTGCCGGTGTTGAAGGGAGTCTCGTTCCGGGCGCCCCCGGGCACGACCACCGCGCTGGTGGGGTCGAGCGGGTCCGGCAAGAGCACGCTGATCTCGTTGGTCATGGCATTCAACCGGCCCAAGTCGGGTCAGGTGTTGGTGGACGGCCGCGACCTCAACGCGATCCGCCTGCGCGACTTCCGTGGCCGGCTCGGCATCGTGCTCCAGGAGAACTTTCTGTTTGACGGCACCATCGCCCAGAACATCGCGTTCTCGAAGCCGCACGCCTCGCTCGAGGACATCCGCGAGGTGGCGCGCATCGCGCACGCCAACGAGTTCATCGAGGAGTTCGAGGCCGGGTACGACACCATCGTGGGCGAGCGCGGCGTGAAGCTCTCCGGCGGGCAGCGGCAGCGCATCGCCATCGCCCGCGCCATCCTCGCCGATCCGTCCATTCTCATCCTCGACGAAGCCACGTCCAGTCTCGACAGCGAGAGCGAGGCGATGATCCAGGACGGACTGCGGCGACTCCGGCAGGGACGCACGACGTTCGTCATCGCTCACCGGCTCTCCACCATCCGCAGTGCGGATCAGATCCTGGTGCTGGAGGGCGGCGAGATCGTGGAGCGCGGGACCCACCAGCAGCTCCTGGCCAAGCGCGGCCGGTACCGCCAGCTCTATGATCGGCAGTACATGCTGGAGCACGACCGGTTCGTGAATCCCGGCGAAGACCCCGTCCCCGAGGATGAGGAGGCAACCGTGCCGCGCGGCGAGGCCGGGAGCATACCGAGAAACCTCTGAAGGCGGTAGGAAAGTAGGGCGGTAGGACGGTAGGCTTCTTTGAACTGCCTAACCGCTCAACCGCTCAACCGCCTAACCGCCTAACCGCCTAACCGCCCAGCCGCTAGCTTGCAGGTATGGTCCATCCCGAGCGGTTTCTCTATCTCGTCCGGGTCGCGCCGGAGCTTGCCACTAAGGCTCGGGGGACGCGGAGACGGTTCCAGCAGCAGCTCGTGCGGAACCTGCGCGACGCGCTCGCGTCCGCCGGGATCGCGGGGCGGGTCGTGTCGCGTTGGAGCCACGTGCTCGTCGAAGCCGACGATCGCGCCGCGCTCCACCAGCTCGCCGCGGTGTTCGGTGTGAGCAGCGTCTCGGAGATCGAGGCACAGCTCGAACCCGACCTCGCCGAGATCGTGCGCGTCGGAACCGACCTGTTCGGCGCTCGGGTGCGAGGAAAGACGTATGCTGTCCGCACGCGCATCACCGGCGACGTCGGGTTCAGGTCGCGCGAGGTGAAGGTGCAGCTCGGCGCCGCGCTCAATCCCGATGCCACGGTCGACCTGGATCGCCCGGAGGTCACGGTGACCGTGGATGTCCGCGACGGCCAGGCCTTCCTCTACTCCGGCAAGACCCGCGGCGTGGGTGGCCTTCCGCTCGGGGTGGAGGGCAAGGCCGTCTGCCTTATTTCGGGCGGATTCGACTCCGCGGTGGCCGCGTGGCTCATGCTCAAGCGCGGGGTGTCGCTCGACTACGTGTTCTGCAACCTGAGCGGTGAGGCGTATGAGCGGGCCGTGGTGTCGGTTGCCAAGGTGCTTGCCGACGCCTGGAGCTACGGCGATCGGCCGCGCATTCACGTGGTGGATTTCGCGGGTCCGGTGGCGTCGCTCACAGAAGCGGCGCAACCCAAGTACTGGCAGGTGGTGCTCAAGCGGCTCATGTACCGCACGGCCGAGGCGGTTGCCCGGGACATCGGGGCCGAAGCGATCGTGACGGGAGAGTCGGTGGGGCAGGTCTCGTCGCAGACCTTGGGGAACCTGCGCGCGATTGACGGTGTGGCCTCCCTTCCCGTGCTGCGGCCGCTGGTGGGCCTCGACAAGGAAGAGATCATCGCCCGGGCCGACCGCATCGGGACTGGAGTGTTGAGCAAGCATATCCGGGAGTACTGTGCCATCGTGCCGCACCGTCCGGTGACGCACGCGAAGCCGCATGCCGCCGCCGACGAGGAGGCGCGGGTCGATCTCTCGCTGCTCGCCGATGCGGTGGCACGACGCAAGGTGCTGGAGCTGCGCGGCCTCGAGGCGGTGGACCTGGTACAGCCCTACATCTTCAAAGCCGAGATCCCGGACGACGCCACGGTCATCGATTGCCGCGAGCCACACCACTACCGTGCCTGGCACTACCCGCGGTCCACGCACCGCGAGCTCGACGACCTCGCCACCCGGTTCCGCGAGTTGGACAAGACGCGGGTCTACGTCCTGTACTGCAGTTTCGGCGTCCAGTCGGCGTACGTAGCCGAACGGATGCAGCGTGACGGGTACGAGGCCTATGCGTTCAAGGGTGGCATTCGCCAACTCATGGCGTACGCCGCGAGGCGCGGCTATCCCGTCCTCACCTGAGCGGCGTCGCTGGATCAGTCTCCGGTTCGCTTCCCTGCCCAGTCATGGATCACCCTGTGCCCATCATGGCGAACGGTGCGGGCGTCGAGTATGATGCGCGCACCGCGTACGGCCCTGTGACGATCACTGGACGGTGTACATGACCGCAGCCGAGATGGCCCGCGACGAGACCCGACCGCCCCCGCCCACCGCCTACCGGTGGGTCGTGCTCGTCGTCATCAGCCTGGCGATGTTCGGCAACTACTACATCTACGACTCCATCGCCCCGATTGCCGACATCCTGAAGTCCGACTTGGGCTTCTCCGACGAGAACATCGGCAGCCTGTACTCGGTGTACAGCATCGCCGCGGTGCTGGTGCTGCTCGTGGGTGGGGTGGTGATCGATCGGTTCGGGACCGCCGTGTCCACGATCATCTTCGGGGCGCTCTGCACGGTCGCCGCCGTGCTGAACGCGGTGTCGCCCGATCTCACGGTCATGCTCGTGGCGCGCTTCATTCTCGGGCTTGGCGCCGAGCCCCTGATCGTCGCGGTCACGACCGCGCTCGCCAAATGGTTCAAGGGCAAGGAGCTGAGCTTCGCGTTCGGGCTCAACCTGACGCTCGCGCGGCTCGGCTCCGTCGCGGCGGACAACTCGCCGAGCTGGGCGGGCTTCGCGTTCACCGGGTGGCAGGGGCCGCTCATCGTGTCCGCGGTGCTCGGCGGGATTCTCTGTTTGCTGCCGCCCTTCGGCTACGGCGCGCTCGAGGCGAGGGCGAAGCGGCGGTACCAGCTCGGGGAAGCCGGCGAGACCGATCGCCTGGTCCTGTCAGACCTGTTCCGATTCGACCGCTCCTTCTGGCTCGTCGTCGCCCTATGCGCCACGTTCTATTCGGCGATCCTCCCGTTCCGCAGCTTTGCCATCAAGTTCTTCATCGAGGGGCACGGGCTCTCGCGCGAGATGGCCGGCGCGGTGAACAGTGTGCTGCCGCTCTCGGCGATGATCGCGACGCCCCTCTTCGGGCTGCTCGTGGACCGCGTGGGGAAACGGGCGTTGTTCATGGCCGTGGGGTCGTTCCTCATCATGCCGGTCTACGTGATGATGGCCTACAAGGTGGCGCCGCTCGGCATCCCGATGGCGATGATGGGGGTCGCGTACTCCCTCATCCCGGCGGTGATGTGGCCGTCGGTGGCGTACATCGTGCCCGAGCGACGCCTCGGCACCGCGTACGCGCTCATGACGCTGATTCAACAAGTGGGCGTCGCGGGCATGAACTGGGGCATCGGCAGGACCAACGACGCGTTCGGTGCCAGTGTGGCCAATCCGCTGGGCTATGCCCCCGGGATGTGGATGTTTTCGATCCTCGGCGTGCTCGGGCTGCTGTTTGCCGTCTTGCTGAGACGCGTCGAGACCGGACCGAACGCTCACGGTCTCGAGACGATTACGGTGCGATCGAGCGGTGAGGTGTAGCGACGGTCCAACACCGAGGGGCTGCGCCCCGTGCCGCCCATCTTAAGTCGTTGATTGGCTGTGGCTTGTCCTGGTTCCTCGTAGAATGCGCCTGGCGGGAGTTCGGGGACGGAGGCGACGTCAGTCTCGCGCCTTCACCATGGGCGCCACAGCACCCCACCCGTGAACAGCAAATCGTGCTGGGTTTTGCCCCAGTAGCGGTTGATGGTGTCGCGAAGCTGGACGTCCACGCTGAGTCCGAAGGCGTCGATCGTGAAGCCGCCGCCCAGGTCTCCCCCCCATGTAAATCCGTCGGACGGCAGCACGGCACCCACATCGTTCGGTTGCGTGGACTCGCCGAATCCGTAGCGCTTGCCACCGACGCCGAGCAGCACATAGGGCTTGAGGTGCCACAGCTCGAGCCTGGTGGGTAGCACCACCTGGACCGAGGTGAATGTGAGCGTCGTCGGCACATCCAAGAACGTGTTCACGATCCGCGGCGGCTCGAACAGCACCCGCGGCTGCACGATGCCGTGCGTCGCGAGCAGCCACGTGTCGAAGGAACGGAGAATCTCGCCCCGCACCAGCAGCCCGTCACCGCCGAAGCCCATCTCGACGCCCAGCCCCGCCACGAAGGCCCGGCCCACCGAGCCGGTGGTCCACTCCACGGGTCCGTCGCCGGAAAAGTTGGTGAACACCTCGTAGAAGTAGTCGTCGGGCGCCACCAGGCCCGCCCGTGGGAACACCTTGAGCGTCAAGCCGTCCTGGGCCACGACGGGGGCCGGCAACAGCAGCGCCGTACAGACCGTAAGGACAAGTCGGAATGGAGCCTTCATGCCGTCATATCGGGGCTTGGTCAGCTCAGAATGTACCTGGAACCTGTGCTCCAGCCAACGAGGGGTTAATAGGTGAGCGATCGTCGCGATTCTGCGTCGGAAACCATGAAACACCCCGGGGCGGCGCCCCCAGGAAAGAGAAGCCGGATGTGGGACGGCCTCGGGCCCACGGCTGATACTGCGCAATTACATAATTCTTCACGGTTCCTTCATGGCCGGGGATGAACCTTCATTCACCCCAAAATTGCGTTGTTTCACAGTAGTGAAGGCCTTGCTGAGATCCGATGTCCGCCGCTCACGACTTCGGCGGCCTGTGGCGGATCGATCATTACCAAAGGGGAAAGGTAGGGGGGAATGATGATCAAGAGATTTGGTTCGCTCCTGGTCGCCTTCGCGTGTGTGGCGGCCCTGGCCGCATGTGAGGGACCTGCCGGACCGGCGGGCGCCGCCGGAGCCGATGGCGCCGATGGCGCCCAGGGTCCCGCAGGCCCCCAAGGCCCGGCGGGCCCAACCGGCCCGGCAGGTCAGGACGCCAATGAGAACTGCACGCAGTGCCACGTTGGCGACGAGACCCTGATTGCGAAGCAGGCCCAGTACGCGATTTCCATCCACCGGACGGGCGGGCACATCTATAACTTCGGCAGCTGCGGCAGCTGCCACTCGCACCAGGGCTTCCTCGAGCGCGTGCCGACGGATGCCTATGGCGTGGTGTCGCCCATCGCGGATCCGGTGTACATCAACTGCCGCACGTGTCACCAGATCCACACCACGTACACGGATGCTGACTGGGCGTTTACGGCCACGACGGCCTTCCCTCTGTACAATGAGGATTTCACCACCAAGGTTCGCGAGACGGCCGATTACGGCGCGGCAGCGGGTAACCTCTGCGCTAGGTGCCACCAGGCTCGGCCGCTGAGGGAACGTGTTGGCGGTGGCCTCGACTCGTTGCCGCAGCTCGGCGGCCCTGACGTGCGCATCAGCTCCACGCGCTACGGCTTCCACTACGGCACGCAGGGACAGGTGATCGCCGGAATCGGCGCCTACGAGTTCACCGGCTCGATGACGATCAATGGCGGGCCGACCACGCATGGAAACCCGGCCGTGAACACCAAGCTGTGCGCTACCTGCCACATGGCCTTGGCGACACGGATCCAGACGGGTGGCCACACGTGGAACGTGGCCGTCCACGCCAACGGTTCCACGACGGAGAACACCGCCGGATGCAACGTCGCGGCGTGTCACAACGGTAGCATCACTGGCTTCGACGCCCTCGGCAACGTCCCGGGTCAGATCCTGCCGCTGCTCATGCGGCTCGATACGCTCTTGGTCGACAAGGGTATCAAGCAGATGTATAGTCCGGGCTACACGATCCACGATCTGGAATACTACGCCGTTACGGGCACGTACAATGCGACCCTCGCCACGGCCATGGCTAACTGGGCCATGTTCGCGTGGGATCGCAGCCTGGGGCTCCACAACCCCTCGTACGCTCGGTCGGTGTTGACCAACACCATCGAGGCCGTCCAGGCCCTGCCGTAACGTCGAGCGCTCGACGCTCGTAATAGGCACCTGCCCCGGAGCGATCTGGGGCAGGTGCCCTGTTTTCAGGGGCTCGGTTACTTTCCCTATCACCGCGCGGTTGCGCGAAGCCCGGGGCCTCGGTCCCCGTCGACAACCTCTGCCATGAAGATCCGACCATGTTCGCACGTGTGATGTGTATCCTCCCGGTTGCCCTTCTCATCGGCGCCTGCGGGCCTGCGCCCTCCTTCACCGAGGCCGAGCGCCGAGCGGTGACGAGCGAGGTAACGGCTACCCTGACCGAGCTCACGGAGGCCATCAATGATCATGAACCCGAGCGTGTGGCCGCCTTCTACACCGACGACCCGGAGTTCCTGTTCCTGGGGTGCACGAGCGCCGTCACGGGAGGTACCAGGTTCAAGCAGGTCGTGGTTCCCACGTACGGACCGGGACGGGGGGCGACCTTCGAGCAGCGGGTAGTCGCGGTTCAGGCCCTGTCGCCGATGGCAGCCGTGGCGCTCCAGCGCGGCGGCTCCACGAAAGCTCCGGCGCTGTTCTGGACGCGGGTGCTGGTGAAGCAGGATGGGCGGTGGATCATCACCTACGAGCACCAGTCCTGGCCCGACTGTGATCCACCCCCTGCACCGCACCCGTAGACCATCCCAAGCGGCTCGGCCCGCCACCTGCTACGCGGGAACGTGAAGTAGCTCCTTCTCACAGACTCGCGGACACTCCGACGGTGATCTGCGTCGTTCGCTCGCTGCGGAACTGGCCCAACGGCGGCGGCCCAGTTAGGAAGCCCACCCCGAATCGCAGCGCGCGGCGGCCGCCAACTTCGGGAAGCCACACGCCAGCCTGTAGACTCACCACGGGGGTCCAGTCGGTATCGTCTTCGATTTCCACGTCGGCGGTGCCGTACGGGAGCAGCGCGGCAGTGCCATCGGTGCGTCCGAGCTCGATACCCGCGCGCAGGGTCCACCGCCCCGAGTCTTCCGGATGGACGCTATACGCCCACCGCGCCCCGGCGTACGCTCCCGCGATGGGCACCAGACGTAGGAACCCGAGGGCGTCCACGGCGTCGCGCGCGAAGTTCATGCCCTCGACGTCAAAGCGGCGGGAGTACTCGTCACCCAGGTGGCTGCTCGTGTGGTAATAGCGGAAGCGAAGCCAGTGATGGCCGCGATGCCACACCAGGGGCACGGCGAACACCCAGTCGGTGCCGATCATCTCGCGCTCGGTGCGGTGCAGGCCGAATCGCGCAAACGCTGCGCCCTCCACACCGACGACCACCGCATCGTGCGTCGAGTGACCGGCGAGGCGCAGCAGCGGGAGCCCGATCCCGAGCGACAGCTCTGCCTCGACCCCCTCACCGAACAAGTTGGGGTTGTCGGTCACGTAGACCAGCTCGGCCTTGGTTACCGGATCTCGTGGTCCGGAGAACAGCGATGGGAGCAAGGCTCGGTCCGGAAATAACCTGGGGGAGTCCTGCCCCTGTAGGGACACAGCGAGCACTGAGGAGATCAGCGCGGTCGCGACGAGGGTCCGGCAAATCGTAGGTGGCACCGCCGGCGTGGCTCGGATCACGGTGTCAGCCGTTGACCGCCCGAGATCGAGCGGTAAAGGCGTCGCTTCACGTGGCGCCGGGTAACTCACGGCGATTGTAGGGCGGTGAGAGCGGACCGAGCCCATGCGACCTCGCTCGCGTAGTTCCGGTCGGCGAGGTCCACGAACCGCTGCAGTGCCGAGCGCGCCCGCCCGCGATCGCCGCGCGCGAGGTGGAGGCGCGCGAGATTGAACCAGGGACTCGCGAGGTCGGGCCGCTGCCGCGTGGCCCGATCCAGGTACTCGGCCGCGCGAACGGTATCCGAGCGCGAGAGGTAGAGCACGCCCAGGTCCGCCAGGCTTTCTGCGTGCGTGCTGTCACGCGCAATCGCCGCCTCCCAGTAACGTCCCGCGTCGTTCAGCTGTCCGCGCTGCCGGCTCATCTGTCCCAGCACGTACAGAATGTCCGCATTGGCCTCGGGCGGAGCCGCCCCGGAGAGACCATCGCTGCCGTAGCGCTCGCCGATGTACTGGGTGACGGTGGTGATGGTTTCCCGGGCGAATTCATTCTCGGGGGCGATCTCGAGCGCGCGACGGAGCGAGGCCACCGCCGGACCGAGCGATCCGGCGCGGTAGTAGGACTCGCCCAGCTTGTGGTGCGCCTTGGACGATCGCGGCACGCTGGCCGTGGCCCATTGGAACAGGGTGAGGTTGTCGGTCCAGGCAGCCGAGTAGCGAACCGCTTGAACGGAGAGGGCCACGACGATCGCGGTGGCGAAGGCAATCGATGCCGGTCGGAACCGACCGGAGGACGTCACCAGCGCCCAGGCCACTGCGACGCAGAACGCCACGCTCGGCAAGTAGAGCAGCCGCTCGCCGAACACGGTCCCGACAGTGAAGGGGAGGTTGGAGGACGGCAGCAGCGCGATTGCATACCAGAGCACCGCCAGTGGAATGATGGTCGCTCGCACGCGGCGTAGCGCCAGTCCGGAGACAATGATCCCGAGGAGGACGACGGTCGCGATGAGCCGCCAGTCGGCGGGCGATTGAACAAGCGGAATCGCATCGAAGGAATAGTCCGGCGACAAGGGAACCGGTGCAACGAGCAGGCGCAGGCCGTACGCCACGACTACGAGGGCGGTGCCGACCCGTTGACCGAGGGGAATCGCGACGAGTGGGTTGTCAATGAAATGCGTGGGCACGCCGAGCCCGCCGGCCACCGCCAGGCGCACGAGCAGATAGGCAAGCAGCACGAGCACGTACGCGAGGTACAAGCCCAGCACCCGCCGGCCTCGCTGGGGTGATCGCCCGTGCTCGTCCGCAGGCACCAGCCACTCCTGCGCCAGGACCAGGAGAATACCAACCGCCCCGACTTCCTTTGACAGCAGCGCGCCGCCATAGGCCAGGATCGGTGCGGCGATTCTCCACGCCCCGCCTCGCCCCACGGCCGACCGGTGGGAAAGCACCATGGCGAGCGTGAAGGCGGCAGCCAGGAGATCCTTCCGACCAGCCACGCTGGCCACCACCTCGACGTGAATCGGGTGCACCGCGAACAGCCCCGCGCCGATCCCGGCCACCGTTATCGAGAGCCGCCAACTCCGGGCCAGGCGAAACACGAGCACCGACGCCAGCGCGTGCAGCAGCACGTTCATTAGGTGGTAGCTCCACGGAGCCAGTCCGAAGAGCGCGTGGTTGACGGCGTACGTCACCAGGGGAAGCGGGCGGTACAGGTAGGTCTCGACACCGGCGCCGGCCCAGGCCGTGGTGGTGAACATCTCCGGGATCGAGGCGAGCGAGCGGATATGCACGTTCGCCACTACTTCGATCTCGTCGTCGTACACCCAGCCGAACCCGACGGTGTGCGCGTACAGGCCGATGGCGACGAGCAGGATGACTGCCTCCCAGAACCCCGGCCGCTCCATCCACCGCGCGATGTCTCGGACTCCGGCGCGGACCCCC
>JBFIHA010000009.1:0-108790 GCA_041602035.1 Gemmatimonadales bacterium
TAGGGATAACCGCTGAAAGCATCTCAGTGGGAAGCCCGCCCCAAGATGAACACTCCTGGACCGTAAGGTCCCTGAAGGGCCGTGGTAGACGACCACGTTGATAGGCGGCAGGTGTAAGGTGTGCAAGCACTTCAGCCGAGCCGTACTAATCGCCCGTGCAGCTTGATCTCTCCCTCTTTCAGTACGCGACCCAATACCCTCCATCCACGTGGCCATCGTTGATTTTGGCTGGCGACTAGCGCGACGGGGCCACACCCGTTCCCATTCCGAACACGGCAGTTAAGTCCGTCAGCGCCGATGGTACTATGCCTGAGAGGGCATGGGAGAGTAGGCCGTTGCCAGCCTCCACATCGAAGGTCCAATGCCCCCTGCGGGTGTTGGACCTTCTGCGTTTGGGACGGGATCCACCAACCTGCGAGGTACACTGGGTGGCGCTTCGTGCCGCACCACGGTGCGCTGACGTTCTCCCTACGGTCCTCGCGCCCCGCAGGTGGCCTATCGTTAACTTTCTTAAAATCAATAGCTTACGACCGCTGATATGAAGCTCTGCATTATGTGCTGAGCGGTGGTCGAATGGACGCCCGCCAGCGGACGCCGTTACCGAGCGGTCCAGCACTCGGCTGCACCGCGACCGGCCCAGGGGCCACCGCGGTCGGCGTGGCGCGTCACCCCCAATCGGTGCTCGGCGACCGCTTGTGACGCCTCGTAAGCGCGAGTATATTTAACCGGGTTAAGTATCCCGAGCCGATCCGTCGGCTTCCCTCCCTTGTCCCACGGCGCATGGTCCGTGGTGTTCCGGGACGCGTACCCGAGGCCGAAGCATGGCTGACCGCCGGTCCAGCGAACGCGACGCGCAGGTGCTCAACGATTTCCTGGGCAGCGCCCAGATCTTCACTGCCGCCGTGAACGACTTAATGACTGCCGAATTGAAGGACGCGATCGGCGACGACATCACGTATTCCCAAATCAAGTTGCTCAAGATGGTGTCGCTCACCGAGGGGTACACGGTGAGCAACGTGGCCCAGTTCCTCGGCGTAAGCACGGCTGCGGCGAGCCGCGCGGTCGAGCGGCTGGTGCGCCGTGGGCTGGTCCATCGCGCCGAGGACGCCGCGGATCGACGCGCGGTGCGGCTGTCGCTCACGCCGAAGGGCCAGAGCGTGCTCGACGCATACCAGCGGGCGTCCTCGCAGGCGCTCCTGGGGGTGTTCGGAGATCTGTCGGCCGAACAACTCCGACAGGCCGGTGACTTCCTCGATCGGCTCTCGGTGAGCATCGTGGAACGCGGCAATGGCGCGGAGGAAGTGTGTTTCCGGTGCGGAATCCACTTCCGCGACCGCTGCCTGCTGCGCCGGAATCAAAACCGCAGCTGCTTCTTCCACCTCCATCAGCGGCGATCGGGAGGGGCGGGGCGATAAGGGGACGACGGGACATCGCGGTCGCCGCATCACACGGGGCACCAGCTAGCAGGGGGACGTCCTAGCGCCGCCGCTGGCCGGCGGGATGCGCCACGAGCCATCGGACCGGCGCAACATCACAGACAAAGCAGGGCCACCCGTGACCGATCCCACCGCCCTCGCGCCCGATGGCGCCGACCAGGGGGGGCCAACGAGGAGGTGGGGACCCTCGGGCCGCGTCGAGCCCTCCCCGGGCAGTCTGCATGGATATAGCTTGGCGGGATGCAGCCGCCTCCCGAAACGCGCTGCGGCACCGTCGTGCTCGCCGGTCGTCCGAACGTCGGGAAATCGACGCTCCTCAATGCGCTCGTCGGCGCCGACCTGGCGATCACGAGCCCCAAGCCGCAGTCCACCCGTCAGCCGGTCGTCGGAGTCCGCACCGAGCATCGCGTTCAGCTGATCATCGTCGATCCTCCCGGACTGCTGGAACCCCACTATCTCCTGCAACACACGATGGTGGACGAGGCGGTCGAGGTGGTGCGCCGCGCCGATGTCGTCCTGCATCTGGAGCGGGCGGACGAGGCCCCGGGACCATCACTCGCTGCGCTGCTCCCGAACGGCACGCTCGGGTCCCGGCCCCTGGCCACCGTGGTCACCGCCATCGACCTGGCGGCGCAGCACCGGCGACCGCCGTCCGACGTTCCGATCTTCTACGTGAGCGCGCGTACCGGTGACGGAGTGCGTAACCTGCTCGACTGGTGCGGCGGGCACCTGCCCGAGGCACCGTTTCGTCACGACGCCGACGACATGAGCAATCAGCCGGTGCGGTTCTTCGTCCAGGAGTTCGTGCGCGAAGCGGCCTTCGAGCTGCTGGCGCAGGAGGTGCCCTACGGGGTGGCCGCCCGTGTGGACGAGTTTCGGGAGGGCTCGGACCCGCTTTATATTCGAGTGACGCTCTTCGTCGAGCGGGCATCACAGAAGGGCATGGTGATCGGTGACGGCGGCCGCACCATCAAACGCCTCGGCGCGGCGGCGCGGCAGCGAATCGAGTCGTTGCTCGGGCAGCGGGTGTACCTTGACCTCTGGGTCAAAGTGTTGCCTCGATGGCGGAAGTCGCCCGAGCTGTTGCGGCAGCTCGGATTCCGAGTGCCAACCGTGAGGAGTTCATGAGTCTTTCCCCCGATCTGCTCGAGATTCTCGTATGCCCCAAGTGCAAGGGAGAGCTCGAGTATCGTCAGGACCCGACCGAACAACTGGTCTGTCAGGCGTGTCGCCTGATCTACGCGGTCGAGGACGACATCCCGATCATGCTGATCGATGAGGCTACGGCGTTCTGAGCCGATCGCGTTCCTGATCCTGCTCGCGCTGGGGCAGCCCCTGCGCGCGCAGGTGGTCGCCAATCCCGAGGAGGGTGGCGCGACGTTCCTGCTGCTTCCCGTGGGCGCACGCGCGTCGGCGTTGGGGCAGGCGGCCATCGCCGACGACGGGAACCCGGAAGCGGTCTTTTGGAACCCGGCGGGCCTCGCCTCCCTCCGCTCCGGCGACGTGGCGCTTCACTACGCCTCGACATTTGCCTCGGACAACACGGCGCTCTCGGGAAACCTGGCGATCGGTCGCCTCGGGGTGATCGGCGCCGCGGTGTACTTGGTCGATTTCGGCAGTCAGGAGGTGGTACCCGGTCCGGGCTTACCGATCGGGCGGCTCTCGGTGAAGAACCTGGAGTTCCTTGCGTCGTACGCCACCGCGCTGACCAACGATCTCGCGTTCGGGGTGAATTACAAGCTGATTCAGTTTCGCCAGGACTGCTCGGGGGACTGCTCCACAGCCCGGTCGTTGGTCGGCACGACGCACGGCATCGACGTCGGGATGCAGTATGCCATCGGTGCCAACGACGACTTTCGGATCGGCATGGCGATTCGCCACGCCGGATTCGCGTTACAACTGGAGAACCGAGATCAGGCAGACCCTCTGCCGACGAGAGTGCAGCTTGGGGTCGCCTACCGGGTGGCGCTCTCACAGCCGCCGGGGATGGATGAGCGCTTCGATGCGCGCATCCTGGTCGACCTGCAGGATGCCTGGGGACAGTACGACAACCCCGACGCCCGGATCGGTCTCGAGTTCGGGTACGGCGAGATTGTCCGCCTGCGCTCCGGGTACGCCATTCTCCATTCGGAAACGTCGGGTCCGTCGGTGGGGGTCGGTCTTCGGTTCGGACGCTTGCAGCTCGACTTCGCCCGCATCTTCTACGATTCCTCCAGCTTCGACGAGCCAGTCCACATCAGCCTTCGCGCGAGCCTCTAGCGTGTGGCGAGGCTGGTGTCTCGGTGCCGCGCTCCTCTGCCTGGGGCCGACACCAAGGTTGGCGGCCCAGGTTGCCCCCACGTCGTGGCCTTTCGTGCAGGACCACGAGGGGCGCACCCCCACGGCGTCGAGCGTCCACTCACCCGCACTGTGGTTGCCACCGGTCGCGTCCGCCATGATCCCGGGCATTGGCCAGTTCCTCCACCGACAGAATCGGGGCGCCGTGTACGTCGCGTTCGAGGGCCTCTTCCTGATTCGATTCCTTGCGTTTCACGCCGAAGGACGTCGGGAGAGCCGGCAGTATCGCGACCTCGCGTTCACCGTGGCTCGCGCGGCGTACGTGCCAATGTCACGTGACACGGTGTTCGAGTACTTCGAGCAGCTCGCCAAATTCCTCGAGAGCGGACCGTTCGACACCGACCCCGGCCCTGCCTTGGTTCCCCCGATGGACGAGGATTCCTACAACGGCAGCGTTTGGGCGCTGGCGAGACGGACGTTCTTGCCGGATCCCGATTCCATCGCGGATGTGGACTCGGAGGAATACCAGCGCGCGCTGGAGTTCTATCGGCAACGCGCCGTGGGACCCAATTTCCTGTGGTCGTGGCGCAACGCCGGACTCGAGCAGGATCTGTATCGCCAGAGCATCCGACGGAGCGACGAGGGCTTCCGCCGGGCCACCAGGCAGCTCGGCCTTCTCCTTGCGAACCACGTGATCAGCGCGGTCGACGCGCTGATCACGGGGCGGCTGCGGGGCAGCAATCAGGTCCTGGACGTGCACGCAGGCGTGGTTGGCCGATCCGACGGCCGCTGGCTGGCCCTCGCCGCAGTATCGGTGAGGTTCTGACCTCAATTGACTTGCGAACAGGGGGCGCCTAAGTTTTGCTGAATTCTGCAATTAGGAGCCGTAAGGGAGATCGGTGCGGACGCATCCGACGGTAATCCACTACTCGCCCATAGAGCGCCCGATCCCCGACCTGATTTCGGCCTGGGTAGGCCAGATCCGGTATTCCGTGGTCCATCTCTCAGACCAGAGCGCGGTCGAGGTCGCCACACTGCGCAATCCGCCGGCGTTGATCGTGATCGACGCCGATGGCGCTGGCGCCGACGGTATTGGGCTGTGCCAAGCATTGAAACGCGATCCGTACACGGCGATTGTGCCCATCGTGGTCGTATCTGGAGGGCACAGTGCCGAGCGTGTGCGCGAGTGGTTCGACGCCGGAGCGGACGAGGTGCTCACCGCGATCGTGGGACCGGACGAGCAGCGGAGCCGCCTCGGCGTGTTGCTCGCGCGAAGCGAACGCATGGTGGGCGTGCATCCGTCCACGCGTCTCCCCGGCACCACCGAGATCGAGCGGGCCATCCGCGTTCGACTCGAGACCGGTGAGCAGTTCGCCGTGTGCTACGCTGATCTGGATCACTTCAAGGAATTCAACGATCGCTACAGCTACTACGATGGCGATCGCGTTATCTTGATCCTGTCGCGTATCCTCCGCGATGTCGTGAAGGGACTGGCCGCCGAGGACGGCTTCGTCGGCCACATCGGCGGGGACGACTTCATCATGGTGCTATCGCTCGGCGAGGTGCAGGACGTGTGTGCGGAGGTGATCGCCGTGTTCGACACGCTCATCCCGTTCCAATACAGTGCACAGGATCGTCGAGCTGGGTATTTCTTCGGCAAGGACCGGCGGGGGCATCTGCACCGCGTCCCATTGATGACGCTGTCCATCGGGATCGTCACCAACGAGCGACGACGCTTCTCGCACCCGGCGGAAGTGAGCGAACTGGCGACGGAAATGAAGAGCTACGCCAAGACGTTGCCCGGATCGGTGTTCGTGGTCGATCGGCGGCGGGACGCCGGGCAGTAGTCATTGGAGATCGCACGCATGAACGTACGCTGCCGCGCCTGCAAGACCGTCTATCGTATCGACCCGGCGAAGGTCCCGCCGGGTGGCATTCGCGCCCGCTGCGCTGCCTGCCCCGAGATCATCGACGTTCCGGCGCCAGGACCGATGCCGCAATCGCCCGCGGACGAGGCGCGGAAGGCAACGGCGCCCGCGAGGCCCATCGAGCCGGTGTTCCGGCCGGCAGCCCCCGCTCCCCCGGCTGACGAGCGGCTCGCCCCGACCACCGCAGCGGCCCCGGCCGCTCCGGGAGTCACGAAACCCAAGGTCAAGGTCACTCGCCCCGTCTCGGGGGCCGCCATTGGCACCCCACCTCCACCGGACGTCGGAGCGGTGCCCAGGAAGCTGACGCCACCGCTCACCCTGGAAAAGACGACGCTCGACGCCGCGCCAGCAGCGGCGCCGGAGCGGCCCATTGCGCCGGTCTTCAAGCCGTCGGGAGGGCGGCGTCTGGCCGTCCCACCCGTGCCACCGACCCTGGACGAGGAGGAGGTGGCGAGCCCGGTGGCCCCGGAAGCGCCGACGGCGAGGCCTACGGCGACGCCCCCTCTGGAGCTTCCCACGAGGAAGCCCGCCGCCGAGCCTGCCGTCCCGCCGAAAGCGCCCGCCCGGGAACCGCCGCTCGAGTTCCCGACATCGAAGCCGTCGGTCACCACACCACCACCCAAGCGAGCGCCGGTCAACCCGTTCCTCACTCGAGACCCACGACAAAAGGCGCGGCGGCTCGCTCGGGCGCTGGTATCGGATATGATCGTCTACCAGCCCGACAAACGGCAGCAGGCCCTGGCGGCCGGCAATCTCAAAGAGGCGTTTGACGAGGAGATCAAGAAGAGCTGGGAGGAATATGTGGATCAGGTGGGGGAGGAACTCGCCAACTCGACACCGTATTTCACGGAGGCCCTGAACGAGATCCTCGCGGGAGGCCAGGAGCTCTTCTAGGGGGTGGGAGCCGGTCGCGCAAACGCCTGTACCACCTTATCTTTCGACCGCCGACGAGCCGTCGCCCTCCGCACGAGGGAGGCGGCTCGGTGTATGACCAGACCACCCGGTTGGAGCCCCGATGCTCGAAGACGCCGTCGAACGCTTGTCCGATCTGGAAAACCGCCTCGCCGAACTCCGAGGGTATCTTTGACCTCGAAGCCAAGACCGCTCGCCTAACCGCGCTCGAGGCCTCGATGGCCGCCCCAGGGTTTTGGGACAACCCGGAGCGCGCCCGATCGGTCGTCGAAGACATCCGTCAGCTCAAACGCTGGACAGACCCGTTTGCGGACCTGTCCCGTCGGCTCGCCGACGCGCGCGAGCTCGCCGATCTCGTCGCGCAGGATCCCGATCCCGAGCTGGAGCGCGGCATTGCCGACGAGGTCACGAAGCTGGTGCGAGGTGTGGAGGAACTCGAGCTCCAGGGCATGCTCCAGGGGCCGGACGACCGTCGTGACGCCCTCCTGACAATCCATCCCGGCGCGGGTGGCACCGAGTCGCAGGACTGGGCCGAAATGCTCATGCGGATGTACACTCGCTGGGCCGAACGACACGGCTACGACGTCCATGTGCTCGATCTCGTGTCCGGCGAGGAGGCAGGGATCAAGTCGGTCGCGATGGAGGTCCGAGGCGATTACGGCTATGGGTATCTCAAGGCCGAGAAGGGGGTACATCGCCTGGTGCGCATTTCGCCGTTCGACGCGCAGTCGCGCCGTCATACCTCGTTTGCCTCGGTGTTCGTGTATCCGGTGGTCGACGATGCCGTGGAGATCGATCTGCGCGAGGAAGACATCGAGATGGAGGTGTTTCGAGCCTCCGGCGCCGGCGGTCAGCACGTCAACAAGACGTCATCGGCTGTCCGGTTACGGCACGTGCCGACCGGGATCGCCGTCTCGTGCCAGCAGGAGCGCAGTCAACACAAGAACCGCGCGACGGCACTCAAGATGCTCAAGGCCGCGCTCTATCAGCAGGCGATCGAAGAGCGCGAGAAGAAGCGGGCCGAGATCGAAGCCACCAAGACCGACATCAGCTGGGGCAACCAGATTCGGTCGTACGTGTTTCAACCGTATACCATGGTGAACGACCATCGCACCGAATTGAAGATCACCGATGTGCATGGGGTGATGGACGGGGACCTGGACCTGTTCATCGAAACCTTCCTCAAGAAGTTCGGGAGTCGCGCCGCATGAGCGAGATGGAGCGGTCGTTCGTCGAGGAAGCTCGGCGCGAGAAGCGACGCCAGCTCGAGGAACTGGGTATTCCCGCCTATGCCTATCGCTTCGAGCGGACGCACTCGGCCGCCCAGGCCATCGCGGCGATCGGCCAGGAGGGGCAGGGGACGGTTCGGGTCGCGGGTCGCATCGTCTCTCGCCGCGGGCACGGCAAGACCACTTTCGCCCATGTTGCCGACCCCTCCGGGAAGGTCCAGGTCTACTTCCGGCGTGACGAGCTGGGCGACGCCTATCGTCTCGTCCAGCTACTGGATCTCGGAGACGTCATCGGGGTGAGCGGGTACATGTTCACCACCAAGACGGGGGAGACCACGGTGCATGCCGAGGAGGTAGCCCTCCTCAGCAAGGCACTCCGGCCACCGCCTCTCGGGAAGGAGGACGCCGAGGGCGAGCAGCACTCTGTGCTCGCCAATACCGAAGTGCGCTATCGCCAGCGCTACGCCGACCTCATCGCTCACCCCGAGCATCGCGAGGTGTTCGAGATTCGGGCCGACTTCATTCGCTACCTGCGTGCCTTTCTCGATGCGCGTGGGTACCTCGAGGTCGAAACGCCCGTGCTGCAGCCCCTTTACGGTGGGGCGCTCGCTCGGCCATTCACCACCCATCACAATGCGCTCGACGCGAGGTTCTACCTTCGCATTGCGACCGAGCTGTACTTGAAGCGCTGCATCGTGGGTGGTCTGGAGAAGGTCTACGAGATCGGCAAGGACTTCCGCAACGAGGGGATCGATCGTCTGCACAACCCCGAGTTCACCATGCTCGAGTTCTACGAGGCCTACGTCGACTATCACGACATCCTCGACATGGTGGAGTCGATGGTGCACGGGTTTGTCGTGGAACGGTTTGAAGACCCGGCGCTGGAGCGGTTCGGCATGCGCTACGACTTCACCCCGCCGTGGCCTCGCACCGGCTACCGGGACCTGATCGAGACGCACGCGGGCGTCCGACTGGACCAGGCGGACGATGATGCGCTGCGCGACCTCCTACGGCGACGGGACGTTCCCGACCTGGACCCGCTGCCCCACTGGAAACTGGTGGACGAGGTGTTCAAGGAGTATGTGGAGCCCAATCTCGTACAGCCCACCTTCGTGGTGGACTTCCCCCTGGCCATTTCGCCGCTGGCCAAGCCGAAGCGCGGTGATCCGACGCTCGCCGAGCGGTTCGAATTGTTCGTGAACGGGTCGGAGGTTGCCAACGCCTTCAGCGAGTTGAACGATCCCGACGACCAGCGGGCGCGTATGATGGCGCAGCGGGCCGCGAGGGAGGCCGGTGACGAGGAGGCCCACGAGCTGGACGAGGATTACCTGTGCGCCCTCGAGTACGGGATGCCTCCCACGGGGGGGTGCGGCATCGGGATCGACCGTCTGGTGATGCTGTTCGCCGGCGTGACCTCGATCCGTGACGTGATTCTGTTCCCGACATTGAAGCCCGACTCATGAGCCGGCTCGACGTCACGATCGCCTCGCGGTACATGCGCAGCCGCCGGTCCTCGCGACTCGTATCACTTATCACGCTCATCGCGATCAGCGGGGTCACGGTGGGGGTAATGGCCCTGATCGTCGTGGTGGGTGTGATGAATGGACTCCAGAGCGAGCTGCGTGAGAAGATCCTCGTGGCGAGCCCTCATCTCCGAGTCCTCACATTCGGCAGGGGGTTGCGGCTCGACGAGTGGCAGGCGGTGCGCGAGCAAGTGCTGAGCGATCCGGCGGTGACGGCGGCCGCGCCGTTCGTCCTCGCGCAGGGGCTGATCTCGGCGGGCGCGGATTATTCGGAGGGCGTCTACGTGTTGGGGATCGAGCCCGATACGGGGCAGCGGTCGGTCACCACGCTTCCACAGCACTTCCAGTCGGGTGACCTCGAGTTTCGGGCCACCGCGGACGACGTCGATGGAGGGGTGATTCTCGGACGGCGGCTCGCCGAGCGGCTCTCGGCGTTTCCAGGCGATCGCGTGACACTGCTCGCTCCCGCCGGCAGCAAGTTCAACGCGGCACTGGGGTCGTTCGTCCCCAAGTGGTGGACGATGGAGGTGGTCGGGAACTTCGAAACCGGAATGTACGAGTACGACAACGGCTACGTACTGATGAATCGCCGACTCGCGCAGCGGTTTCAGGGCCTCGACAGCGCCGTGTCCGGACTCGAGGTGAGCGTGCGGGATGCCTGGCAGGCACCCGAGGTGGGCCGCCGGCTCGAAGAGCGGCTCGGCTACCCGTACCGTACCCTCGACTGGCAGACGCAGAACCAGACGCTGTTCTCGGCCCTCCAGCTCGAGAAGCTGGCGATGGGGACGATTCTCTTGCTCATCGTCATCGTCGCCGCCTTCAACATCGTCAGCACGCAGACCATGCTGGTGCGCGACAAGACGCGCGAGATCGGCATTCTCAGAGCCATGGGGTTCCCGGTGCGCCAGGTGCGCCGGGTATTCATCCTCCAGGGGGCAGCCATCGGGTTGGTGGGGACGGCCCTCGGGACGGTGTTGGGGCTCGTGCTGGCGCGCCTGGTGGATCGTGGACACATCATCGATCTCAACCCGGCCGTATATTTCATTGATCATTTGCCGGTGCGGGTGGATCCGATCGATCTCGCCGTGATCGTCGTGGCGAGTATCAGTGTCGCGATCCTGGCCACGCTCTATCCCGCGCGGGAGGCAGCGACGCTGCACCCGGTGGACGCGATTCGGTACCAATGAGCGTGCTCCTCGAGGCGCAGGGCGTGCGGAAGAGCTTTCGCGGCGGCGGGAACAGCGTGGTGCCCGTGCTGACGGATGTGAACCTCGCGGTCGAGCGGGGAGAAGCCGTAGCGATCGTCGGGGCCTCGGGAGCGGGGAAGAGCACCTTGCTGCATCTCCTTGGGGCCTTGGACGCTCCATCCGGCGGAGACATCCGGCTGGAGGGTGTGTCCTATGCGACGTTGACGGGCGAGGGCCGCGACACGTTGCGCAATCGCAAGGTCGGATTCGTGTTTCAATTCCACCACTTGCTGCGGGAGTTCACGGCTCTGGAAAACGTGATGATGCCGCTACTGATCCAGGGATGGACCGAGCCCCGAGCGCGAGACCGGGCCGAACGGCTTCTGGGCGCCGTCGACCTCTCGCCACGGGCCACGCATCGGCCCCCGGAGCTCTCCGGCGGCGAGCAGCAGCGCTGTGCAGTGGCTCGTGCTGTGGTGCACGAGCCAGCCCTGCTCCTGGCAGACGAGCCGAGCGGCAATCTCGACGCGTTTCACTCCGATCAGCTGCACGACCTCCTGTTCGCCCTCGTGGGGGAGCTCGAGACATCCCTGGTCATCGTCACGCACAATCGGCCGCTGGCCGAGCGGGCCGATCGCGTGCTCCAGCTGGACAAGGGGACGCTGCACGAGATCTCGCGAGAGGCGGTGCATTGATGCAGTGCGACAACTGCCACGAGCGACCCGCCGCGATTCACCTCACGCAGATCGTGGACAACTCGGTCACGACCGCGCACCTCTGCGAGCAGTGCGCCTCCGACAAGGGCATCAACACGAACGCGAGCGTGGCAAAGCTACCCTTGGCGGGCTTCCTGGGGGTCACCGGGAAAGGGGTGGCGGCCGCGCTGCCGGCCGGAGCGGAGGCCGAACCCTGCGAGTTCTGCGGGGCGACCCTGCAGGATTTTCGGGAGACCGGCCGGCTTGGCTGCGCTCACTGCTACGGGCACTTCGAGCCGCAGCTCCGTGAATTGCTGCGCCGCATCCACGGCTCGTTCCACCATGTCGGCAAGCTATACCTTGACGCCGAGGCCATCGTCGCCGACGACGTTCCCAAGCTCCTCACCGAGCTGCGCGACCGCCTCAAGCGTTCCATCGAAGCGGAGAACTTCGAGTTGGCAGCCGAGCTGCGCGACCGGATCAGGGCACTCGAATGACGATCGATCTGAGTCTGCTCCCGGATGGCGGCATGTCCTGGCTCGACGCCAGTGGGCCCGACAGCGACATCGTGCTCTCGACTCGGGTTCGGCTCGCTCGCAATCTCCAGGGGCGTGCCTTTCCGGTACGGGCGTCGTCGGACAACCTCGTTGAGACGCGTGACGAGATTCTCGACCTGACGCGCGAGAGTGGGGTGCTGCACCCGGTCACGATGTTCCGCCTGGACGAATTGGACTTGCTCGAACGGCAGGTGCTCCACGAGCGACACATGATCTCGCGCGAGTTGGCGGGACTGGAGCGCGCGCGGCCGGTTCGTCAGGGTGCGGCGCTGCTCACCAACGGCGAGTTGGCCGTCATGGTGAACGAAGAGGATCACTTGCGGCTCCAGAGCCTCCGGTCGGGCTTCGATCTGGACCGAGCCTACGGGCAGCTCGAGCGGCTCGACAGCGAGATGGGGCGCCGGCTCTCCTTCGCCTTCCACCCTGAGTTTGGCTACCTTACCGCGTGTCCGACGAACGCCGGAACGGGGCTGCGCGCGTCGGTGCTGATCCACCTGCCTGGCCTGGTGCTGACCAAGGAGATCGCCAAGGTGCTCCAGGGGTTGTCACAGGTCGGTCTCACCTTCCGCGGGCTCTACGGCGAGGGCAGCGAAGTCGTCGGAAACTTCTTCCAGCTGTCGAATCAAACCACGTTGGGGAAGTCGGAGGAGGACCTCCTCGATCATCTGGCCACGATGGTGCGCCAGGTGGTCGAGTACGAGCAGCGGGCGCGGGCGGTGTTGCAGCGGGAGGCACCGGCGGTGATCGCCGACAAGGTGTGGCGCGCCTACGGACTGCTGCGGTACGCACGGAGCCTGTCCTTCGAGGAGGCCATGAACCTGCTGAGCGGCGTGCGGCTGGGCGTGGGGCTGAACCTGATTCGTGACGTGAGTGTATACACGTTGAACAAGCTGCTGATCTTCACGCAGCCGGCGCATATCGCCGAGCGTGAGGGCCGGGCGCTGTCGGACCCGGAGCTCCCGATCAGCCGGGCGACGTACGTGCGACGCCTCCTGGAGGAGGACGCCGCGCGGCGTGGGCCCACTGACGGGACGCCATGAAGGTCGCAGCCATCATGACACCGAAAGCGTGATCGTCGAATGAACGGCTACAATTTCACCGATCGTGTCCGCAAGGTCCTCCAGATGGCCCGGGAGGAGGCCGCCCGTCTCCACCACGAGTACGTGGGGACAGAGCACATTCTCCTGGGGTTGATTCGCGAAGGGGAGGGGGTGGCCGCTGCCGTCCTCACCAACCTGAGCGTGGACCTGGACGAGATTCAGCAGAAGATCGAAGAGACCGTCAAGAAGGGCAAAGCTCCGGCGCCGGAGGGCCCCGACCTGCCGTATACGTCCCGGGCGAAGAAGGTCCTCGAGTTGGCCATGAGCGAGGCCAGAGAGCTGAACCACTCCTACGTCGGCACCGAGCATCTGCTGCTGGGCCTGCTCCGCGAAGAGAAGGGGATCGCTGCTCAGGTCCTGGGTGACGCCGGGATCAGCCTCGAGCAGGCTCGGGCGGAGACGCTCCGCCTTCTGGGCTCCGAGATGCCGGCGGGCGCCAAGGGACCCCAGAGCGCCGCGGGCTCCGGCCGCCCGGAAAAGAAGTCTAAGACGCCCGCCCTCGATCACTTCTGCCGCGACCTGACGGTGTTGGCTGGCGAAGGACAGCTGGACCCCACGATCGGCCGGCAGCAGGAGATCGAGCGAGTGATCGAGGTGCTGTCTCGACGCAAGAAGAACAACCCGGTGCTCATCGGTGAGGCGGGCGTCGGGAAGACCGCCATTGTCGAGGGACTCGCCCAACTCATTGCGGCCGGCAACTGCCCCGAGTCACTGAAACAGCATCGGGTGCTGGCGCTCGACATGGCAGCGGTCATTGCCGGCACCAAATACCGAGGACAGTTCGAAGAGCGGCTCAAGGCGGTGATGAACGAGATCGCCCAGAACAAGAACGTGGTCCTGTTCATCGACGAGCTGCACACGCTGGTGGGAGCGGGCGCGGCCGAAGGCGCCATCGACGCTTCCAACATGCTCAAGCCGGCGCTCGCTCGCGGGGAGCTGCAGTGCGTGGGGGCGTCGACGCTCAACGAGTATCGGAAGTACATCGAAAAGGACGGCGCGTTGGAGCGACGCTTCCAGACGGTCATCGTGGACCCGCCGACGGTGGACGAGACTATCGATATTCTCAAGGGGCTCCGCCAACGATACGAAGAACATCACAAGGTGGTGATCCCCGACGAGGCCTTGGACAACGCGGCCCGGCTCTCCGACCGGTACATCACCGATCGCTTCCTGCCCGACAAGGCGATCGACGTGATCGACGAAGCCGCCGCGCGCGCGCGACTGGCGGCACAGGTGCCTCCACCGGAGGTGGCCGAGCTGAAGGAGCGTCTCGAACACTTGAACCGAGACAAGGAAGAGGCCGTTCGCGACCAGAATTTCGAGCGGGCTGCCGCCCTGCGCGATCAGGAACGCGACCTCCAGGCCGACATCCGGCGACGGCAGGAGGAGTGGGAACGGGAGCGCGAGGCGCACCGGCCCAACATTGGTGAGGAGGAGATCTCGTTCATCGTCTCCCGCTGGACCGGCATCCCGGTTACGCGCCTGCAGGAGGCCGAAACGCACCGGCTGCTCCGCATGGAAGAGGAGCTGCATCGGTCGGTCGTGGGACAGAACCCTGCGATCGAGGCCATCTCGCGGGCCATCCGCCGGTCGCGCGCGGGGCTCAAAGATCCGCGACGGCCCATCGGAACGTTCGTGTTCTGCGGTCCGACCGGCGTGGGCAAGACCGAATTGGCCCGTGCGCTGGCGCGGTTCCTGTTCGCCGACGACCAGGCGCTCATTCGCGTCGACATGTCGGAGTACATGGAGAAATTCAGCGTGAGCCGGCTCATCGGCGCCCCGCCGGGCTACGTGGGCTATGAGGACTCGGGCGCGCTCACGAAGGCCGTGCGGCGGAAGCCGTACTCGGTAGTGCTGCTGGACGAGATCGAGAAGGCGCATCCGGACGTGTTCAACATCCTGCTCCAGGTGCTCGACGAGGGCCACCTCACCGACAATTACGGGCGGAAGATCGACTTCAAGAACACGGTCGTGATCATGACGTCGAACTTGGGCGCGCGGGACATCAGCAAGACCACAACGCTGGGGTTCGCCCAACCGGACGCCAAGAGCTCGTTTGAGCGCATCGAGCAGAAGGTACGGGAAGAGGTGGACAAGGCGTTCAATCCGGAGTTCTTGAACCGGCTCGACGAAGTGATCGTGTTCCATCCGCTCGACCGGACCCACATTGCACAGATCGTGGACATCCTGTTCCGCCAGGTGCAGGAGCGGGTCGCACCCGAAGGGTACACCCTGCGGCTCACCGAGCCGGCAACCGGCTTCCTGGTGGATCACGGATACGACGAGGCCTTCGGCGCCCGGCCGCTCAAGCGCGCCATCCAGCGCTACGTCGAGGATCCGCTGTCGGACAAGATCCTTCAGGGGGAATTCACGCCCGGTGATGAGATCGAGATCGACGTCGATGCCGACGGAGAGAAACTGTCGTTTCGTGTGTTCTCCAGGACCAAGGCGTAGCACTGTGCGGGCGAGCCTGCTGGCCGGCGTGTTGGGGACGGTGCTGGTGTCGGGCGTCCGGGCCCAGCAGGTGCAGCTCGAGCCCATCGTGTTCGACAGCATCAGCGTCGAGGGCACGAGGCGCCTGGCCCGGGAGACGGTGCTCGCGACCGCGGGGATCCCCGTGGGTCAACCGGTCAGCTTCCGTGATCTGCAGCGGGCCCTCAATGCCCTGTACGGATTGAAGCAGTTCGACGACGTCCGGTTCGAGCAGGGCAGGATCGAGGACCGGGTGATCCTGAACATCGCCGTCCAGGAGCGACCGCTGCTGACGGGCTGGTCCGTGCAGGGGGTCGAGAACGTCTCCGAGCGCAAGGTTCGCGGAAAGGTGCGGCTCCTAGCCGGGCGGCCGTTCGACCGCGCCGAAGCGGCGCGGTCGCGGGCCTCCATCGATTCCCTGTACAAGGACGAAGGCTATGTCCTCACCAACGTCGTGGTGCGCGAGTTGCCGCAACCCGACGGGACCGTGCGCGCGGTGTTCGACATCGACGAAGGCCGTCGGGTCACCATCAGCGAGGTGCGGATCGAGGGGAACGAGCGGTTTTCCGATGCCGAGGTGGTTGGCAAGATGTCCCTCAAGCCCGAGGGCTTCTGGTGGTTCCGGAGCGGTGAATTCAATGAAGACAAGCTGGAGCTCGATCTCCGCGACCGCATTCCACGGTTCTATGCGTCCCGTGGCTACATCGATTTCCAGATCCTGAGCGACACCCTCATCGTCGATGAGCGTACGGGAAAGGCAACGCTGCAGCTCACGGTGCGGGAGGGCGCCCCATACGACGTCGGCGACTTCGAGATCGTCGGCAATCGGTACTTCCCGTCGAGTCAACTGGAGCGCTACTACCCATTCGGTCGATCCGGGGGCTTTCTGACCGCCGGCAGGTCGGCTGCGCAGCGGACCGCGTTCGATCAGGAGCGATGGGACGAGGCCACCCAACAGGTGCGTACGTTGTACATGAACAACGGGTACATCTACGCGCAGATTGCCGGCACCCTTGCACGCCGCACCGCCGAGGATGGCCGCAACGTCGTGGATCTCCGGTGGCAAATCGCGGAACGTCAGCCGGCAATCATCAACAAGATCATCGTGCGTGGCAACACGGTCACGCACGAAGACGTCATTCGCCGCGCCATCGTGATGATCCCGGGTGACGTGATGCGGCAAGACGCGCTCATTCGGTCATACCAGAACGTCTCGAACCTCAACTTCTTCGAGCAGCCATTGCCGATACCCACCACGGAGCCCGCCAACCAGCAGGGCGACGTGAACGTGGTCTTCAACGTCAAGGAACGACACACCGGCAACATCAACTTCGGCGCCTCGGTGGGTCAGGGAACGGGTCTGGGAGGATTCATCGGCCTCGACGAGCCCAACCTGTTCGGTCAGGCCAAACGGGTCGCGCTGCAGTGGCAGTTCGGCCGCAACATCAACAACTTCAACATCACCTACACCGACCCGGCGCTGCGCGGGTCCTGGGTGTCGGGCACGGTGTCTTTGCACAGCTCGCGACTCAGGTACACGGTGGCAGACCTGGGCCGCATCACCTCCCGTGGTGGCAGCCTGCAGCTCGGCTTCCCGGTCCGCGGGTCGCGGTACACGCGGCTGTTCGCATCGTACAGCTTCGAGCAAAGCGACTACGACTCGCCTACGCTCACGTCGCGGTTCTTCTGTGACAACTGTATTCTGTCGAGCCTCGGTCTGACCCTGGTGCACGACACGCGGATCGACCTGCCGTTCCCCACGGCCGGCGTGTTGCATCGGTTTGCCCTGTCGCAGGGCGGAGGACCGCTCGGCGGGAGCGGGAACTTCCGCCGGGGCACGTTCGAAGGTCGCTGGTACGCGCCGTTGGCCGCGTTGGGCGGTGACGACCCCCTGGCCAGCCCGCTGAAGCTGGTCCTGGGCCTTGGCGCGCAGGCCGGCTTCCTGTGGGGGGATGCGGGGCCGCACTTCCGGCAGCTGTTTTCCATGGGCGGAGTGCAATTCGGCATCCCCTTGCGCGGGTACGAGGAGTTTTCGATCACGCCGCAGGGATTCGATCCGTTCGCCAGCGGACAGCAGGCGAGCACCGTGAACGCTTTTGGGGGATCGTACATGGCGCTGACCGGTGAGGTGGGTTTGCGGATCAGCCAGGCGATCTACTTCTCCACGTTCATCGATGCCGGCAACGTCTGGGAGTCGCCGGCCAAGTTCAACCCATCGCGGCTGTTCAGGGGCGCCGGTGTTGGTCTCAGCCTCGTGACCCCACTTGGCCCGATCGGCATCGACTACGCCTACGGATTCGACCGGGTCGACTTCGTGGGCAATCCGGACCCCGGCTGGAAATTCCACTTCCGGCTCGGAAATTTCTTCTGATCTCGACAGGTAGGTTCTGACCATGCACATGACTCGTACGACGACGACACGTTTGGGTATTCTCGCTGTCGGCACACTCGCGGTGGTGGGCGTCGCCGCCCTCCCCACATTGGCCCCGGAGGAGCAACAGCAGCCGGCCCAAGTCCGAATGGGATTCGTCGCCTCGGAGCTCATTCTCCGCCAGACCCCCGGCTACGCCCAGGCCGAGTCCACGTTCAACATGGAGTTCGCCAGCTGGAGGCAGGAAGTCCAAGTGCTCCAGTCACAGCTCGACTCAGCCATCAATGCGTTCAACCAACAGGCGATCGTGCTGTCCCCGACGGCGCGGCAGGAGCGGCAGGAAGAGCTGCGTCGCCTGCAGGAAACGCTGGGACAGCGCACCAGCGACCTGCAGTCCCGTGCCCAAACGCGACAGGCGGAACTGGTCGGACCGCTCGAGGAGCGGATTCAACGCGTGATTGACGGTCTGCGCGCCGAACGAAACCTGGGCGTGATCTTCGACGTGTCGGCACCCGGGAACAACATCGTATCCGCCGATCCCGTGCTCGACCTCACGACCACGGTCGTGCGTCGGCTGCAGGGCGGCGGCCAGTAACACCGCGTGCGCTTTCGCACGGAGACCACCGCCGGCCAGATCAGCGATCTGGTCGGCGGTCGGCTCTTCGGTGAGCGCGGCCTGGTCCTCGCCGGAATCGCCCCGCTCGAACGGGCCGGCCCTGGCGATCTTTCCTTTGCCGTAAGCCGTCGCTACGAGGAGCGGCTTCGCGGCACCGGCGCAGGTGCCATCGTGGTCGCTCCGGACACGGAACCCAGCGCCCCACGAACGGCAACCCGCATCGTGGTGGACGACACGCTCGCTGCCCTAGACCTCATCGTCACCGCCCAACGAGACCCCACTGCCCGCGCTTGGACAGTGCACCCGACGGCGAGCATCGGCCGAGGGTCACGGTGGACGGGTCGTATCCATCTCGGGCCGTACGTGCGGGTCGGGAGTGAGGTCACCTTCGGCGAGAACTGCGTCGTGGAAGAGCACGCCGTCATCGAAGACGGGGTGGAGTGTGGATCGTCGTGCCGCATCGCGGCGCACTGCACCATCCACCGCGGGGCGCGGCTCGGTGATCGAGTCGTCGTGCGCAGCGGTGCGCGGGTGGGGGGCTCCGGCTTCGGCTTTGTCACCGCCGACGGGACACACCGGCGCATCCCACAGCTCGGCCAGTGTGTCGTCGGCGATGATGTCGAGATCGGTGCCAACACCACGGTCGATCGAGGGAGCGTGGCGGATACTGTCATAGGCAACGGCACCAAGATCGACAATCTGGTACAGATCGCGCACAACGTGCGGATCGGTGCGCGTTGCCTCATCATGGCCCAGGTCGGAATCGCCGGAAGCACCACGGTCGATGAGGCGGTCATGCTTGCGGGGCAGGCGGGGTTGGCCGATCATCTGACGGTCGGTCGGGGCGCCGTCGTGGCTGCCCAGGGCGGAGTGATCGGCGATATTGCCGCCGGATCGACCGTGTCGGGCTACCCGGCACGCGACCATCGAGCCGTGCTGCGTCAGACCGCAGCGCTCAGTCGACTGACGCCGCTCGTCGCGGCGTTGGAAAGGATCATCGCACGCGATGAGTGAGGTCAGACGATCCATCGCCAAGCCCGCTACGGTGAAGGGCGTGGGAGTGCACACCGGCACCGCCGCAACCGCGACGTTCAAGCCGAGCGATTCGGGATCTGGCGTCCGGTTCCGGCGCAGCGACCTGGACGGGAGCCCGGAGATTTGTGCCACGCTGGACGCGGTCCACGAGACCGACCGACGGACCACCCTCACCGAGGGTGAGGCGTCGGTCTCGACGGTGGAGCACGTACTGGCGGCGGTGACGGCGCTTGAGATCGACGACCTGCTGATCGAGCTGGATGGGCCGGAGGCCCCGGCCGGCGACGGCAGTGCCGCCCCCTATTTCGAGGCGCTGCGACGGGCCGGCACCCGCGATCAGGAAGGAAGTCCCATGAGGCGCGCGGTGCGGACGCCGTTCACCGTCAAGGAGGGCGATGCTCAGTATGTCGTCGCCCCGGCAGAAGCACTCCGACTCACGGTCACCATCGAGTGGGACCATCCACTCATCGGCGCGCAGAGCGGGTCGTACCGGATCACGCCCGACGTATTCGACGCCGAGCTTTCCCGGGCGCGGACCTTCGGATTCGAGAGCGAGGCCGACGAGCTTCATCAACACGGCCTGGCCGGCGGGGCGTCCGCAGCAAATACGATTGTGCTGTCGAAAGACGGTGTCGTGGGAACCACGTTGCGGTGGCCCGACGAGTTCGTTCGCCACAAGACGGTCGACCTGCTCGGGGACTTGGGGCTGCTCGGTGGCCGTCTCGCTGCGGATATCGTGGCCTTCCGGCCCAGCCACCGTGGCAACGTCGCGCTCGCTCGAGCGATCGGGCGCGCAGCGTCACTGGACGGAGCGCCGGTCATGGGGATCCAGGATATCCTCAACGTGCTGCCCCACCGCTATCCGTTTCTGCTTGTCGACCGGATCATCGCACTAGAACGGGGGAAACGCATCGTCGGACTGAAGAACGTGACGATGAACGAGCCCTTCTTCCCGGGACACTTCCCGGGGCATCCCGTGATGCCAGGGGTGCTCATCGTGGAGGCGATGGCGCAGACGGGCGGCATGCTGCTGTTGGACAAGGTCGATGACCCCGGCAGCAAGGTGGTGTACTTCATGTCCATCGACGGCGTGAAGTTTCGCAAGCCCGTCGTGCCCGGCGACCAGCTCCGGTTTGAAGTCGAGATGGTCAGGTTCCGCGGTCGAACATGCGCGATGAAGGGGGTCGCGTATGTTGACGGGCAGCCGGTAGCGGAAGCGGAAATGATGGCGGCCATCGTGGACCGATGAGCCGCGACATCCACCCGACGGCGCTTGTCGACTCCCGCGCGCGACTGGGGGACGACGTTGCCGTCGGGCCGTTTGCCATCGTCGGTCCCGATGTCACGATCGGCAGCGGCACCCGCATCGGTCCGCACGCGGTGATCGAGCGGAACACTCGGCTCGGTGCCCGATGTGCGATTGGAGCGGGAAGCATTCTGGGCGCCGATCCCCAAGATCGCAAGTTTGAGGGAACCGACACGTGGCTCGACATTGGCGATGACACGGTCATCCGTGAATACGCCACGCTCCACCGTGGTACCGAGGCCACCGGAACGACCCGGGTCGGTGCCGGCTGCTTCTTGATGACCTACGTACACGTAGCCCACGATTGCGTCATCGAAGACGGGGTCACGATCGCCAACATGGTCCAGTTGGCGGGCCACGTACACATCGAAGCGCACGCCTTCGTGAGTGGGTTGTGTCCCGTTCATCAGTTCGTGCGTATCGGGACGTACGCGTTCGTCGGAGGCGGCTCGCGAGTCCCGCAAGACGTGCCCCCCTACACCCGGGCGGTGGGCAATCCGCTCAAGCTGTTCGGCATTAATACGATCGCACTCACGCGCGCCGGATTCTCCTCGGAGGTCCGCCTCGCACTTAAGCATGCCTATCGGCTGCTGTTCAATTCCGACCTGACCGCTGCGGAAGCAGCCACGCTGCTTCGCGCGGCTCCACAGCAAGTTCCCGAAGTGCTACGGCTGGTCGACTTCGTCGCACGGTCGGAGCGGGGAGTGCTCGTGTGAGGCGAATCTTCGTCTCGGCAGGCGAGCCATCTGGTGATCGACACGCCGCCTCAGTGATACGTGCGCTGCGGGAGACCATACCTGAGCTGGTGGTCCATGGAATCGGGGGGTCGGACCTGGCGCGGAGCGGAGCGGAGCTGCTGGAGCAATGCCATAACCTGTCGGCGATGGGTCTGGTGGAGGTGCTGGGAACCATCCCGGCACATTGGCGTCTCCTCCGTGCGGTCGATCGTCGCATCGCGTCGGAGCATTACGACGTGGCGCTGCTGGTCGACTACCCCGGATTCAATCTCCGACTGGCCGAGATACTCTCGGCGCGGGGCGTCCCCGTTATCTATTACATCGCGCCTCAGCTCTGGGCGTGGGGTCGCTGGCGCGTCGCGACACTCCGCCGCTGTGTCCGGCATCTCGCCGTCATCCTCCCGTTCGAAGAACCGTTCTTCCGTGCACATCGTGTCCCGAGCACGTTCGTGAGTCATCCGCTCCTCGATGATCCCCATCCCCCATGCCGGATCGACGCTCGCAGACGGCTCGGGATTGGCGCAACCGAGCGGGTGTTGGCGGTGTTCCCCGGAAGCCGCTCGGGCGAGCGGCGACGGCACTGGGCGCCGTTTCAGGACACGGCCCGGCGGCTGCGCGACCAGCTTCCAGATGTACAGGTGGTGGTCGCAGGGTGGGCGGAGGACCTCTCCCCGGTGGAAGGCTTCCGCTACCACGACGACGCGCAGACGGTGTTGGCGGCCGCCGATGCGGCCCTCTGCAAATCGGGGACGAGTACGCTGCAGTCGGCCCTGGCCGACGTGCCGATGGTCATCGCGTATCGGATGCATCCGCTCAGCTTCGCGGTTGCTCGTCGCGTGGTTCGTGTGCCGCACATCGGTTTGGTGAACCTCGTGGCCCAACGCGACATCGCGCCGGAGTGCCTCCAGCGGCAAGCCCACCCAGACGTCCTCGGTCGTTGGCTCGTCCGGCTGCTTGAGCAGGGGGGGAGTGACGCCGCGTATCAGCGATCGTGGTTCCCCGCGGTTCGCTCAGCGCTCGGCACGCCCGGGGCCGCCCACCGTGTCGCCGAACTCGCACTCGCCCACGCCGCATGAGTGGCGCGCTGGAGTGGGTCGGTCAGTGGATTGTCCGGGCACTCGCCGGAACGTGGAGAGTCGACGTCCTCGGCGAAGACCACGTGACTGCCGCCCGCGCCGCAAGTTCCGCCGTCTTGTTCGCCGTGTGGCATGAGCAGCTCCTCATCCCCCTCTGGCACCGTCGTCGACAGCCCATCACGCTGCTAGTGAGCGCTCACGGAGATGGCAGGCTCCTGGCCCGCGCCGCCCAACGGTGGGGATACGGGGTCGTGTACGGCTCGAGTACCCGGGGTGGGGGCGCTGGCCTGAGGCGCCTGATCCGCGTACTTCGATCGGGCGGCGACGGTGCGGTGACGCCGGACGGTCCGCGGGGGCCCGCCCGAGTCGCAAAGGCCGGCGTATTCGCGGCGGCCCGCCGAGCCGGCGCACACATCATCCCGGTAGCCGCGGTCGCCACGTCGGTCTGGCGGGCCCACTCCTGGGATCGCTTCATGGTCCCACGACCATTCTCACGAGTCAGAGTAGTGTATGGCGCGCCACTTGCCGTCACGGGACCACACGACTTGGCTGCGGAGCGCCGCAGTTTGGAGCGTGCGATCGCCGACGCCGAAGCGGAGGCTCGATGCATCGCGTGACGCGATGGCTGTGGGCTTCCAGAAGGCCGAGTGCACGTCTCACGCGGCTCGCACTCCTGCCACCATCGGTATTCTACCGGTTCGTCGCCTCCCTTCGGGCCCGAGCCTATCGGCTGCGACTCCTCCCAATCGGCATTCCCGCCGCCCCGACGATCGCGGTCGGTAACCTGACGGTCGGCGGATCCGGCAAGACGCCGCTCGCACACTGGATTGCCCGCTACTATGCCGACCGCGGGCTGCGACCCGCTGTCGTGCTGCGTGGCTACGGCGGCGACGAGGGGGAGGTTCATCGGCGGCAACTGTCACACGCCATCGTGGTCGAAAACCCCGATCGCCTGGCGGCCGCCCGCGCTGCCGTGGCACGCGGAGCCGAGGTCATCGTCATGGACGATGCCTACCAGCGCCTCGACGTGGGACGCGATCTCAACATCGCGGTGGTGAGTGCGGAATCGAGTCTAGCCGTTCGGTGGACCCTGCCAGCCGGCCCGTGGCGAGAGGACTGGTCCGCCCTCAGCCGGGCGGACCTCGTCGTCGTCACCCGGAAGTGGGCCACGCTCGATTCGGCGGTCGAGACGGCGCGGCGTGCGCACGGCGTCGCACCGCATGCCAAGTACGCGGTCGCCCATCTTCGCCTCGGAGGCTTTCGCCGCCTCCTGAGTGACGCGCCCGTCCCGCTCGACGCGTTGCAGGGCGCGCGCGTCGCGGCAGGTGCGGGGATCGCCGACCCCGATGCCTTTGCGCGCCAGTGCCGTGACTTGGGCGCTACCGTGCACCTGGTTCCGTTCGCCGACCATCATCAGTACGGTCAGCGGGATATCCGCCGCCTCCTGCACGGGAGGCAGGCGGTTGATTACGTTGTAATCACTGAAAAAGACGCCGTGAAGCTCCGACACCAGTGGCCCTCGAATGCGCCCGAGCCCCTCGTTGCCCAGATCGACCTCGAATGGGATCGCGGCGCTGGGACCGTCGAAACCGCGTTGAACGCCGCGGTCGGGGAGCTCACCGGTCTGTGGAACCCCGACCCGAACCGCGGCGGCGGTGCCGCCCCCGATCTGCAATGAGTGGACCATCAGAGGTGAAGCGCGAGCCGCGCACGGCCCGGGATATCATCGGTCCGGACAAGGACCCCCATCTCGACGAGGACAACCCGTTCGAGGCGATGATGGCGCGGTTCGACCACGCGGTGGACCTCCTCGACTTGGATCCCGGCATATACCGCGTGCTGCGGATGCCCGAAAAACAGCTGATCGTGTCCGTCCCCATCCAACTCGATAATGCCGAGATCGATGTCTTCACCGGGTACCGGGTCGTGCACAACACGGCCCGCGGTCCGGGGAAGGGCGGGATTCGCTTCGACCTCCGGGTCACCCTCGACGAGGTGAAGGCGCTCGCCGCCTGGATGACGTGGAAGTGTGCGGTCGTGAACATCCCGTTCGGCGGCGCGAAGGGTGGCGTCATCTGCGATCCCGCGAACCTCTCGATCAGCGAATTGGAGCGCATCACCAGGCGCTACACCGCCGCGTTGCTCGATACGCTCGGACCGGAATCCGACATCCCGGCGCCCGACGTCAACACCAACGAGCGCGTGATGGCCTGGATCATGGACACCTACTCGATGCACCAACGGCATCCCGTGACGGCCGTGGTGACGGGCAAGCCGATCGAGATGGGCGGATCCTTGGGGCGGCGCGAGGCCACGGGCCGAGGGTGCATGATCGCGACGCGCGAAGCACTCAAGCATCTTGGGCTGCCTTTGCGGGGGACGAAGGCGGCCGTGCAAGGGTTCGGAAACGTGGGCTCGGTCGCGGCGGCGCTCCTCGAGCGAGAAGGCCTCACCGTGGTGGCGGCGAGCGACATCTCCGGCGCGATCTACAATCCGAACGGAATCTTCGTGGAGGATGCCATTGCCTGGGTGCGCGAGCATCGGTATCTGGCTGGCTACCCGGGCGCGGAGGAGATCCCGGCCGAGCAGGTCATTACCATGGACGTCGACGTGTTGCTGCCAGCCGCCGTCGAAAACGCGATCACGCGCAAGAACGCCACGGAGGTGCGCGCCAAGGTGATTTGCGAGGGTGCCAACGGCCCAACGACCCCTGGGGCGGATCGGGTGTTGGAGGAGAAGGGCGTCTTCGTCATTCCCGACATCCTCGCCAACGCCGGCGGCGTGACGGTCAGCTACTTCGAGTGGGTGCAGGATCGGATGGGATACTTCTGGGACGAGTCGATGATCACCGAGCGACTCGAGGGTGTGCTCACCAGATCGTTCCGGGACGTGATCTCGGTGGCTGAACGGCATTCGGTCAACATGCGGATCGCGGCCTACATGCTCGCCATCGAACGGGTCGCGGCCGTACACCGGCTGCGCGGGCTCTATGCGTGATGCGGCTGCACCTCGTGGCGGTGGGACGGATCAAGCACCCGGCGTTGCGCCAGGCCTGTCGGGATTACGCCGACCGGATTCGACGGTACCACCGGCTGGAGATCTCCGAGATCCGCGACGCTGGTCGGTCGGACGCCGACGCAGCCGAAGCCCGGCGGATCGAGGGTGCCGGTATCCGAAAGGCCGTACCCGAGCACGCGCGGCTGATCGTCCTTACGCGCAACGGGACGACCCTGACATCCGAGCAACTTGCGGACCGACTGGACCGGTGGCAGACCGACGCACGCGAGACGGTGTTGACGATCGGCGGGGCGCACGGACTGGACGGCACGATCCTCGGCGCGGCCGATGAGCCGCTGAGTCTCTCGTCGCTCACCCTGCCGCACGAGCTGGCGCGCCTCGTCCTGCTCGAGCAGCTGTATCGCGCCTGCACGATTCTTCGGAACGAACCGTATCACAAGGGGCGGACCCCGTGACCGCGACGCGGATGCCGGCTGCAGCACGCCTCACCCGGATGGTACCACCGGCGTGACTTTCGCCTTCCACTCCGTGCCGCTCAGGCCGTTCCCGAGGCTGGATGCTCCCGCACTTGCCGAAGCACGGACCGTCACGATCGATGCCGCCCTTCGGCCCGCGTTCGCGGTCACCGGCGCGGCCGAAGCGCGCCTCGACCTGCTGCTCAACGACAAGGCGTTCTGCGTCACGACCGGCCAACAGCCAGGGCTCCTCACCGGTCCGCTGTTCACGGTCTACAAGGCGCTCACGGCCATCGCCCTCGCCGACTCCCTGGAGCCGCTGGTTGGGCGCCCGGTGATTCCCGTGTTCTGGGTTGCGGGCGACGACCACGACTTCGCCGAGGCAAATCACGTCCATCTGCTCGGGCTCGACAACGAGATCGACCGCGTCGAGCTGCGGCAGCGGGAGGCGGACGATCCCCTCCGGCCGCTGTATCAGGAGCCGCTGGGTCCGGAGCTGACCACGGTGATCAGCTCATTGGTTACGCACACGCCGGAAACGGAGTTTCGGGCTGACGTCTTGGCATGGCTCGAACGGCACTATCGGACCGACAACGATTTTGCCACCGCCTTCGGTGGCGCCGTAGCGGAATTGCTGGGGCCGCTCGGGTTGGTGGTGCTCCGGCCGACCCACAGCGCGGTCAAGCGCGCCATGGCACCCCATCTCGTGACGGCACTCCAGCACGCGGCGGCATTGGATCGGGCGCTCTCCCAGACGGCGCAGGACATGGAGCGTTCGGACCAACGAGCGCCGGTCCACGTGGGTGACGGTGCGTCTCTGGTCATGATCGAAGGTGCGCTCGGCCGGGATCGCCTCGTCGTCGATGGCTCGCGGTATACGGCGCGCCGTTCGGGGGAATCGTGGGACCTGGATCAGCTGCGGCGCATTGCCGACGAGCAACCGACACGCCTGTCACCCAACGTGCTCCTCCGTCCCGTGGTCGAAGCGGCGATCCTCCCCACGCTGGCGTACGTCGCGGGTCCGGGGGAGCTCGCCTACCTGCCGCAATGCGCACCGGTGTACGATCGCCTGAGAATCACTCCACAGCTCCCCGTTCCACGGTGGTCGGGAACGATCGTGGAGCAGCGGGTGCAGAAGGTCCTGGACAAGTACGGCATCACCGTCGAGGCGCTTGGCCAGGGAGATCTCGAGGCGATTTTAGCACGTGACGATATGCCGGTCGAGGCCACCGCCGCACTGTCGGCCATCACCGAAGCGCTCCAACGCGAGTATGGTCGACTCGAGGGAGCGGCGGTCGAGATCGATCCGACCATGAAGAAGCCGGTTCAACACGCGCGGAATAGCGCGCTCTCCGGGGTCCGCAACATAGAGAAGCGGCTGATCTCCCACCTGAAGAAGCAGAACGCAATCGTGGCGCAGCAGATCGCCAAGGCCCGACACAATCTCCTACCGAACGGGCAGCCGCAGGAGCGGGTGTTCACCATCGCTCCATACCTCATTCGGTACGGACCGCGCTTGCTCGAGGACGCCCTGGACCGTGCCCGTCAATTCATCGGTCGCTCGGAGGTGGCGGGCCTCGGTCCGTAGTCGTGACATGATTTGGGTGCTCGGGCTGGTGCTGCTACTGGCGCTGCTCATTCCAATCGCTGCAGTGCTCCTGGACATCCCGCGCCGGCGGAGCGTGCCGGACGAACAGCCGGTGCTTCCCAAGCCCGACGATCGCGTGACCGCCCTGGCCCGGCGTCTGCTGGCGCTGGAGGACGACGTGGAGACGGTCGCACGCGGGCTCCAGGACCTGCGCGACGAGATCGACGTCCTGCGCCACCTGCTCGAAAGCGGACATTCCCGGGACGCCTCCCACCGGCGCAATCCGCGGCCCGACGCGTGAAGACGACCCCCGGCTCAGGGCAACTGGCGGCGCGGGTGGGTGCCGGCATCCTCCTCACCCGCGTCCTGGGGTTCGTGCGGGAGCGTGTGTTCGCGCACTACTTCGGCGACGGCGCCGCCGCCGATGCATTCCGTGCCGCCCTGCGAATCCCAAACATCATTCGCAACTTGCTGGGTGAGGGCACCCTCTCGGCGTCGTTCATTCCCGTTTACGCGGGGATGATCGAGCGGGGGGAGACCGAGAACGCCCGCCGACTGTCGGGCGTGATCGCGTCGCTGTTGGTACTCCTTACCGCCGTTGCCGCGCTGCTCGGGATCGTGTTCGCCCCGATCGTCACCGATTTCGCGGCGCCAGGATTTTCGGGCACGAAGCGCGACCTCACCGTCACCCTGGTCGAGATCATGTTTCCCATGTCGGGCGTGCTGATCCTGTCCGCATGGTGTCTCGGCGTGCTCAACACGCATCGGCGGTTTTTCCTGTCGTATGCCGCCCCCGCCGCATGGAACATCGCGCAGATCGCCACGCTCCTCGCCTTGGGTGGCATGCTGCTCGAGATCCGGCTCGTGGTGGCGCTCGCCTGGGGTGCGCTGGTCGGCAGCATGCTCCAGGTCGGCATCCAGCTCCCCGCCACGCTCAAGCTCGCGGGTCGCCTGCGCTGGAGTCTGCGCCTGAGTGCGCCCGGGGTGACGCACGTCATCCGCGCGTGGATTCCGGTCGTGTTCGGGGCGGGGGTGTACCAGATCTCGAGTCTCATCGATCAGCAGCTGGCCTCGCTGCTCCCCACCGGCGCCGTCGCCATTCTCGGGTACGCGCAGCTGGTGGCGCTCCTCCCCGTGTCGCTCTTCGGCGTGAGCGTGGCCGCGGTAGCGCTCCCCGAACTCAGCCGGAACGTGGCCGGCAGCGACGTCGAGGAGCTGCGGTCGCGGCTCGCAGTCGGTCTCCGGCGGGTCGCGTTCTTCGTGTTGCCGTCTGCGGCCGCGTTCGCCGCACTGCCATCGGAGATCTTGGGCGCCTTGTTCCAGACCGGGGCCTTCGGATCGGCGCAGACGGCCATTGCGGCCGGCGTGCTCGCCGCCTACGCCATCGGTATTCCCGCGCAGGCGACCGTCAAGCTCTTCGCCTCGGGACACTACGCCTTCGGCGACACTCGCACCCCAGTCCGGATCGCCGCCCTGTCCGTGGTGGTGTCGGCCGGATCCGCCTACATCTTGATGCAGCGGTTCGGCCCCGCCGGGATCGCCCTCGGTGCGGCGATCGCCGCCTATCTCAATGCCGGTCTCAACCTGGCCACGCTGGTCCGCCGAGTCGGCAGCATCACGGGGGGAGTCATGCAGCGCTGGCTCGCGGTGGCCGCCGGATCGGTCGTGCCCGCCACCGTCGCGGCGCTCGCGGTGTCTCGCGCGGTCGGCGGTCGCGTGGGGCTCGCCGCCGTCCTCGCCCTGGCGACCTTCGGATTAGTTTACGGTGCGTGTACCGTGTTGCTTGGCCATCCCGATGCCCGAGGCTTGCTCGCCCGAGTGCTGCGCCGGTCATCGTCCTCCTGACCGGCGAGTCACCGCACCGCGCCGCGGTGTGTGACCAGGGGTCCGACCCGATCTCCTGCGACGCATGACCACCGTGCCAACACGCATTGAACGGAAGCTGAGCGCGCTTCCAGACGAACCCGGAGTGTACCTGTGGAAGGATGCCGACGGGCGGGTGCTATACGTCGGCAAGGCCAAGCGGCTCAAGAGCCGGGTCCGGAACTACTTCTCGGGTGAGCCGCCATCCGGGCCAATGCAACGGATGCTGCTGCGCCTGATGGACGACCTCGAGACGATCGTCGTCCCGTCCGAGAGCCAGGCACTGCTCCTCGAGAACAATCTCATCAAGGAGTATCGGCCCCGGTTCAACGTCCAGCTTCGGGACGATAAGAGCTATCCACGGATTGCCGTCACCGTGTCGGAGCCGTTCCCGCGGGTCCTGGTGGTGCGACGGCTCGACATCGAGGGAGCACGGTTCTTCGGGCCATACACGGATGTCGGTGTCCTGCGTCGGACCCTGAGAATCATCCGCCGCATCTTCACCGTTCGCTCCTGCCACTACGATCTCCCGCACGACGCCCCCGATCGGGCCTGCCTCGACTACCACATTCACCGATGTCTCGCTCCATGTGTCGATCTCCAGACGGAGGCCGACTACCGCGAGATGATCGATGACGTGGTGGCGTTTCTCGAGGGCAAGACCGTGGCCGTGCGGCAGCGGCTCCGGGCACGTATGGACGATGCGTCCCGCCAGCTCGACTTCGAGCGCGCCGCCGAGATTCGCGACGGCCTTGCCTGGCTGGAACAGCTGGAGAAGCCACAGGCCGTCGAGACCGTCGGCGGGCGCGATGCCGACGCGATCGGCTACGCTCGCGATGGGGATGACGCGGTGGGGGTCCTGGTGCGCGTTCGCGGGGGGAAGGTGGTGGCCCGGGAACAGCGCTTCTACCAGAATCTCTCCGACGCACCGGACGAAGAGATCTTGAGCCGATTCCTGGTCCAGCACTACCTCAAGGCCGAGGCGAGAGCGCGTCGCGTGGTGCTCCCGTTTTCGCCGTCGGATTTCGACGCCTTGAGGGAGCTCGGATCGGACGCCGATTGGATGGTGCCCAAACGCGGTGCCAACCAACGACTCGTGGCGCTGGCCGACCAGAACGCCCGCCACCTGATGGAGAGCTTCAAGATCGAATCGTTCGAGACGGACGAGCGGGTCGAGGACCCCGTGTACGCGTTGGGGCGAGACCTGGGGCTCACGGTGGTACCGCGAAGCCTGGTTTGCATCGATGTCTCGACCAATCAGGGGCGGGACACGGTCGGATCGCTGGTCTGGTTCGAGGCCGGACGGCCCAAGAAGAGCGAGTACCGCCGGTTTCGGATCCGCGGCGCATCGCACGATGCGGAGGCGCCGGTCCCGACGGAACCACACCGGCAGCCGGACGACTACGCGGCGATCCGCGAGGTGGTGAGCCGTTTCGTGCGGCGCCGGATCGACGAGGACAAACCGTTGCCCGATCTGATCGTGATCGACGGCGGCAAGGGACAGCTGAGTGCAGCCGCCGGTGCGCTGGCCGAAGCCGGGCTCACAGACCTGCCGGTCGTGAGCCTCGCCAAGCGCGAAGAAGAGGTGTTCTTGCCGGGGCGGGGGGACAGTCTCCGACTCGCGCCCCGTGCGCCGTCGCTCAGGCTGCTGCAGCGAGCGCGAGACGAGGCCCACCGGGTGGCGGTGACCTATAGCCGGGCACGACGCGGAGCCCGCACGCTGACCTCGGAGCTGCTCGACATTCCGGGGATCGGCGAGAAACGCCGGCGTCTGCTCCTCCAGCGGTTCGGCAGCCTGGCCGGCGTCCGTCTGGCCACTCCAGAGGAGATCGCGGCCTTGCCCGGGTTCTCGCTCAGACTCGCCGACCGTATTCTCGAAAGCGTACAGGAATGACCAAGCCCTGGACCCTCGTCTGTTCTTCGTGCCCTGCCACGCGCGACGCTGACGGCCTCCCCGACGTCTGCCCACAGTGTGGCGCTCCGTGGCTCGTGCACTATGAGGTCGCCCCGCCCCCCGCGCTCAAGGACGAGATCGCGCGGCGGCCCTGGACCATGTGGCGCTACCGCGAGTGGATGCCGCTCGATGATGACGAGCACCCTGTGACGTTGGGGGAGGGGGGCACGCCGTTGCTGCCGGCACCCGTGCTCGGGCGCGAACTCGGGATGCACGACCTGTGGATCAAGGACGAGGCCGTGAATCCCACGGGGTCGTTCAAGGCGCGGGGGCTGTCGGCGGCCGTGACGAGGGCGAAACTGGCGGGCGTGAAGGCGTTCACGGTACCCACCGCGGGAAACGCGGGTGTCGCACTTAGCGCGTACGGGCGCCGCGCCGGCCTTCCCGTCCACGTGTTCGCACCGGCCACGACACCGACAACCATTCTGGCGCAGATCCGCATCTTCGGCGCGCATCTCGAGCTCCTGGACGGCCACATTGGGGACTGCGGCAAGGCCGCACGCGCCTACGCCGCCGAGTATGGGGCGTTCGACGTCTCCACCCTCCGCGAACCGTACCGGATCGAGGGCAAGAAGACGCTCGGGTTGGAGATCGCAGAGCAATTGGGGTGGACCCTCCCCGATGCGGTCATCTACCCGACCGGTGGGGGGACGGGACTCATCGGCATGTGGATCGCGTTTCGCGGACTGCTCGAGGCAGGATGGGTCAGCGGGTCGATGCCCACGCTGTTCAGTGTCCAGTCGACTGGATGCGCGCCGGTGGTGGAGGCGTTCGAGCGGGGCGCGGACCGAACGGAGCCGTGGCCCGACCCCTGGACCGTGGCATCGGGATTGCGCGTACCGTCGCCGCTCGGCGGTTCCATTATCCTTCGGGCGCTCGAGGATAGCGGTGGCCGCGCCGTGGCCGTGACGGATGAGGTGCTGAAGGCCGCTGAGCGACACATGGCCGAAAGCGAAGCCATCGATGCAAGCCCGGAAGGCGGGGCGACGCTGGCGGCACTCGAGGTGCTGCTGGACCACGGCGCCATTGAGCGGCGGGATCGAGTCATCCTGTTCAACACCGGCGCCGGGTGGCTATACCGGCCGTAATGGTCGATATTTTATGTTTGGCCTGAACCCGGTCAGCATGCGCATCGTCATTCTCGATCCCGCGGCTGGAATCAGCGGTGACATGATGTTGGGGGCGCTCATCGGCGCGGGGCTCGACGCGGCCTGGCTCGAAGGGCTGCCCGCTCGCGTCGGATTCCCGGACGTCGGGGTGCGAGTGCACACGGTGAATCGGGCGTCGCTGAACGCGGTCAAGGTAGACTTCGACATCCGCGGCGACCCCGGGGACCACAGAGGCCACGGTCGCACGGTCGGCGATCTCATCGCGCTGGTCCGGCGGGCCGACGTGAGCGAGCCGGTGCAGGCCAAGGCGGTGCGGGCGTTCGAGCTGTTGGGTGAGGCGGAGGGTCGCGTACACGGCGTCGCACCCGAGGCGGTCCACCTGCATGAGGTGGGTGCCATCGACGCCGTGCTCGACATCGTGGGGGCAGTTGAGGGAATCGAGCGGCTGGGTGTGGAGGCGGTCTATAACCGGCCCGTGGCGATCGGTCGCGGCTGGGTCGAGGTCGCGCACGGGAGCCTGCCGGTACCCGCGCCGGCCACGCTAGCACTGCTCGAGGGCTTCGAGGTCGCGAGCGGTGGACCAATCGTCGGGGAGGCCACGACGCCGACCGGCGCGGTGCTGCTCAGGGTGCTTTCCTCCGGACCTCCGCCCGAGCGTTGGCGGGTGCTCGGGAGTGGGTGGGGCGCCGGAACGCGGGACGACGGGCACTGGCCCAACGCGCTGCGGATCATCGTCGCCGAGGCTGCCGCGGAGGCAGGTGCGGTCGAGGTTATCGTCACCGACGTGGATGACATGACGCCGGAGTACCTCGAGCCGCTCCGCCAGGCGGTCTTCGATGCCGGCGCGATGGATTGCCAAACGTGGTCGAGCCAGGGCAAGAAAGGGCGGAGCAGTGTCCGCATCGAAGTGCTGGCACCGGTGACCACGGCGGAGGAGGTGGTCGCGGCCCTCTTTGCACATGGGACCACGGCGGGGCTCCGCCGCTGGCCGGCTTGGCGATCCACACTGGCGCGACGGGAGATTGCCGTGGAGCTTGACGGCCCCACGAGGGTACGAGTGAAGGTGCGGGACGGGCCACAAGGCCAGCGCGTGAAGGCCGAATATGACGACGTCGTGCTGGCGGCGAAGGCCCTCAATCGGTCGGCGCTCGACATCGCCCGGGAGGCGGAGCGCCGAGCGGAACAGTTGTTATCGAACACAGGATCAGGTCAGTGAGCCAAGGAGTCATGAGCATGCAAAAACTGGTGGTCGGGATGGCAGCGGCGGTTGGGATCGGTCTGACGGCACCGCAGGCGGTGGCGCAGGGCGGCTATCAACCACCGCAGTGTGAGCTCTCGGCGGGGCATTTCCTCGTCAACAGCGGAGTGGTGTACATCAAGAGTGCGAGCGAGGAAGCGGACAAGGTCAAGCGGGAGCGTTTGCTGGGTGACGCCCATCGCAATCTGATGGATGCGATGGATCGGGGACAGCAGGACAACCCTGCCGCCTGGTACTACCTGGGCCGCTACTACGTGCTGACCAACGACCCCGTCGGCGCCGACTCGGTCTTCGACAAGGCGGAGCGCCTGGCGCCCGAGTGCCGGGACGACATCACGAGCTACCGCCAGCGGCTCTGGGTGCCCACGATCAACCGGGCCATCGAGTCGATGCGAAACGGCTCGTTCGATCAGGCGAAGGCTCAGTTGCTCCAGGCCTGGGCCATCTACCAGGACGACAACATCACGCCCTACTACCTCGGCCGGATCTACGGCAACGAGGGCGTGCTGGATAGCGCCGTGCACTTCTTCAAGGCGGCCGTCACCGTTGGCGATGCCGATTCGACCCGGCTGGAGAACTACCAGACGGCGCTGTTCAACGTCGGTCTCATCTACAGCATGCAGGAGGAGTGGGATTCGGCAACAGTGTGGTACCGGCGGTACCGCACGGAAGTGAACGCCGACGATTCCCAGGCCCTCACTGGCCTGGCGCGGGCGCTCGAGAAGTCCGGCAAGCGCGACCGCGCCCTGCAGCTCTATGACAGCGTCTTGGCGCGGGCCCCGAAAATGCAGGCGATGGACCTGTTCCGCACCGGTGAGGCGCTGTTCACGGCCGAGCAGTATCACAAGGCGGCGACCGCCTTCAGCCTCGGCCTCGAGAAGACGCCGAACTTCCGACCGGGGCTCTATAACCTCGCCAACGCCTACCTCGCGATCTGCAACGACGACAACGAGCCGCAAGAGGCGCGGGACAAGGCGGCGCAGGCCATGGAGGTCGCTGGCAAGAATCTCGTCGAGGTCGACCCGCAGAGCAGCGAGTCCCTCCGCTTGTTGGCTGCGGCGTATCAGCTGCAGCGAAAGGACGATTCCACCCTCGCGGTCCTCGAGCGCATCGAGGCGCTCACGTTCGACGTGTACCTCGACCTGCTGCAGATGGACGAGGGCGGCTACACGGTTCAGGGGCGAATTGCCAATACGGGCAGCACGGACGTCGCGATGCCGACGCTGACGTTCGATTTCCTCGATGCCCAGGGAAACGTCGTGACCACGGGGACTGTGGCGGCGAAGACCCTGCCGGCGGGCAGTTCGGAACCGTTCACGGTACAGGCGACCGGTGACGGCATTGTGGCCGCGCGGTACGCCGTTGGGAGCTGAAACTGGGCGCACAGCAGCAGCAAACGCGTGAGAAGGCGAGGGGCGTCCCGTGGACGCCCCTCGCTGTGCGTGTGACATCGTTCCGTCGATGGAGCCCGTTGTCGCGGGCCTCGAGCCTCGCTAGCTTCCACGGCGAATCAGGAGGGAGTTGAGCATGAGAATTCTGTTGTTCCTCGCGACCAACGTGGCCGTCCTGCTGATGGCGGCGATCGCGATGGCGGTCCTCACGGCGCTCGGGGTCATTCCGCCCGACGCCCCCTATGTCCAGTTGCTCATCTGGTGTGCGCTCTTCGGGTTCGGCGGCTCGTTCTTTTCGCTGGCCATCTCGAAGTGGGTCGCCAAACGTGCAACGGGCGCGCGCGTGATCGACAAGCCGGCGAACGACATCGAGCGGTGGCTGGTGGACACGGTGCAGCGGCAGGCCCGCCAGGCCGGCATCGGGATGCCGGAAGTGGCCGTGTTCAACTCCCCCGACCCCAACGCGTTCGCGACCGGCATGTTCCGGAACAAGGCGCTCGTCGCGGTGAGCACCGGGCTGCTGCAGCTCATGAATAAGGACGAGGTCGAGGCAGTGTTGGGCCACGAGGTCGCTCACATCGTGAACGGCGACATGGTGACGCTCACGCTGATCCAGGGCGTGCTCAACACGTTCGTGATCTTCATCGCCCGGGTCATCGCGAGCCAGTTCGGTCGTGGCCGGTTCCTGATCTACATCGCCCTGCAGGTGGCCTTCGGCGTGCTGGCGAGCATCATCGTCGCCTGGTTCTCACGCCGCCGGGAGTTCCGGGCAGACGCGGGCGGGGCCAGGCTCAAGAGCGCCGACGCGATGGCGGCGGCGTTGGACCGGTTGCGCGCCGTGAAGGACGCGCCGGCGCAGCTGCCGGACAACCTGGCCGCCTTCGGCATCCGCGGCAAAGGCCTGCGCACGCTGCTCAGCACGCATCCACCGTTGGAGGAGCGGATCGCGCGTCTCAGAGCACGAGGCTGATGCGCCACGCCCCGTCCGGGGTGGTCGTCCTCCGAGGCCCGCTGCCCATCGGCGGCGGGCCTTGGCTCGTGTTCGGAGACGGCCCGTCACGGAAGCGATCCGCTTGACGCTGTCTGGTCGTCGAATGAGATTGCGGCAGCGTTCCGCGGGCGTAATTCAGGGGTAGAATGCCAGCTTCCCAAGCTGGACGTCGCCGGTTCGAATCCGGTCGCCCGCTCTGGTGAAACACGACGCGTCCGGCGCCACGCCGGGCGCGGTGTGTTTTGGGCATCGGGCCGCTTGACACCATCGCGCACCGGCTGCGACACAGCGATTTGCCGCCCGCCGATCGGCACGATATTGTCCACGTGAGCCGGCCCGCATGCTCTCAACCTCCGGCGAGGAGGCCCCCGATGCGCTCGCTCCGCCCTTCGCTGCTCGCGGTCGCTGCCGCCCTGCTGATGCTCCCCACCAGGCTGGTTGCCCAAGGGGTCTGGGAGGGACCACAAGACCCGTGCAATCTCAAAGCCGGGCACCATCTCGTGAACGGCGGGATGATGCACCTCAAGATCGCTGTCGAGTCCGATGATGAGAACCGGACAGAAGACCGGCTGCGGCGGGCGCAGGAAGTCTTGGTGCGGGCCATCGAGCAAAACAATCAGGCCGACAACCCGGCCGCCTGGTACTGGCTGGGCCGCTACTACGTGTATCGCAACGACCCCTTCGGCGCCGACTCGGCGTTCAGGAAATCCGTCCAGCTCGCGCCCGAGTGCGAGGCCGAAGCCCGGCGTTACGTGGGAGGGCTGCAACCGGTGGTGCGGCGCGAGGCGCTTCTGGCGTGGCAGGAGGGCGCTATCGACTCCGCCGTCAGCTTGTTTCACTTGGCCGCGTCGCTGATGCCGGACGATGCGGAGATCCCGTTCTTCCTGAGCCGGATGTATGCCGAACGGCAGGAGTTCGATTCGGCCACCAAGTACGTCGAGATCGGCATCGAGCGGGCAGGGGGAGACGAGGCGCATGCCGACCGGCAGCGGCAGGCCATGCTCACCATCCTGCGGGGCAGGGAGGCGGTCGCGTTCGAGCATCCGGCAGCGGCTGGCATCGTGGAGAGCCGAATTGCACGGGATACGTTGCTGCACGCGATCGAGCGGGACTCGACGCAGCTCGCCAATCTGATTGCAGAGTGGGCCGGTCAGCGGCTACGGCCTGACGTGCAGCAAGCGGTCTCGCGCGACTCGGCCACGCTGGCCGGCCGGATCACCGCGGCACGGGCGGCGCTCCCCGACGCCCAGACGAAACTCGCGCAGGATAGCGCTGGAGCCGGTGTCGCCTTCGCACCGGCCCTCGCGGCGTATGAGCGCTTCCTGGAAACGTATCCCGACGACGCCGACATGACGCTGCGCCTCCTGCGCCGCTACTCGCTACTCGGCAACACCACTGGGATGGCGTCGACGACGCGACGCATCACGCAGCTCCCCGAGGTGGACCTCAACGAACTCGCCCAGGCCGGAACCGCGGTCTACAACGACGGTTATCCTGCGCAGGCGGTCGTGTTGCTCGAAATCGCCGTGTCCAAGAACCCCTACATCCGGGCGGCGCAGTACGTGCTCGCGCGGGCCTACTACACGATGCGGGACGGTCCCAAGCTCACCCGAGCCGCGAAACAGCTGCTCGCGATCGATCCGCAGAATCCCCAGAGCGTGAGGATGATGGCGGCATCGTGGGACGTGGCCGGAAACCAGGACTCGGTGCAAAAGTACGTCGGGCTCGCGAACGAGGGTCTGCGGTGGGCCGTGACGGTGACGCAGTTCCTGCCCACCGGGGCCGCCGCCGTGGTGAGCGGCTCGGTGGCCAACATCACGGCCCAGCCTCTGAGCGCCACGACCCTGATGTTCGAGTTCCTTGACGGCTCCGGCGCGGTCTTGGCATCGGGCGCCGCAGAGATCCCGCCGCTCGAACCGCGTCGACGCCACGCGTTCTCGGTCCGCGCCGACGTGTCCGGCGCAGCAGCCTGGCGGTACCGGCGACAGTAGCCGTCACGCCGACCCCGCGTCGATCCACGCCGATCTGACCGCGCCGCGCCGCCCGGCAGCGGCGCGGTCAAGGCGCGTTATCTTTGGTGGTTCGCTCCCGTACTTCGTATGGACGGATCGCCCGAATGGTTCGCGTGCAGTCGGTCGCCCCCAACAGCCTCGGCGCGGAGCTCGGTCTCACCACGGGAACCGAGCTCCTGTCGATCGACGGTCACAATCTCGAGGACTTCCTGGACTGGGAGTTCCACGCGGCCGACGACGAGTTCGTGCTGACGGCGAGGATGCCTGACGGCGACGTGATCGAGTTCGACATCGAGCGTCCCGAAGACCTCCCGCTCGGCGTCGAGCTCGAGCCCCCGCACATCCGGCGTTGTGCCAATCGCTGTGATTTCTGTTTCGTCGACGGACTCCCCGAGGGACTCCGGCAGAACCTCTACATCCGTGATGACGACTACCGGCTCTCGTTCCGGTACGGCAACTTCGCGACGCTCACGAACCTGAAGCCCAAAGACGAAGCGAGGATCTTCTCCTATCGTCTTTCGCCGCTCTACGTGTCCGTGCACGCCACGGACCCGGTGTTGCGACGCCGCCTCCTCCGCCACCCCAGGGCCCCGGCCATCATCCCGCAGCTCGAGCGGTTTGCCGCGCACGGCATCCGCGTCCACACGCAGATCGTGCTTCAGCCCGGTGTGAACGATGGACCCGTCCTGGTCCGGAGTCTCAACGATCTCTACGGGCTCGGCAGCGCGGTGTTATCGGTGTCGGTGGTCCCGGTCGGTCTCACCGAGTTCTCCAAGCACGACTTGGTGCGCGAACCGACCCTCGCCGAGTGCCGCGAGGCCATTGCCGCGGTCCGGGAGGTCTCGAGTCGTGCGCTGGGCGAGCGCGGCGTCCACTGGGCGTACGGCTCCGACGATCTGTACCTCGTGGCCGGTGAGGACCTACCGCCGGCCGAGGCCTACGACGGGTTCGAGCAGGTGGAGAATGGCGTGGGGGCCGTTCGGTTCCTGCAGCAACGGGTGCTCGAACACGAGGGCAACCTTGCCACAGTGAGCGGCATGCGAATCGGCGTGGCCACCGGTACGGCGATGGGGCGTCTCATGCCGTTGGTCCTCCCCACACTCCACGACGCGACCGGCGCGGATTTCGAGTTGTTGGTGCTCGAGAATACCCTCTTCGGATCAGCCGTCACGTCGGCAGGATTGCTGCCCGGTGCGGCGTTCCTTGACGGCGTGACACGTCGGACCGACCTCGATCTCCTCCTCGTACCGGCCGAAGCGGTGAACGATCACGGCGTCTTTCTCGACGATGTCGACGTGGAGCAGCTGCGGCAACGGGCTCGCGTGCCGGTGCGGCTCTCCTACGACTTCGTCGACACCCTCAGCACGCCGGAGGCGAGGTGAGGCGCGCAACGATCGTGATCGTCGGTCGGCCGAACGTCGGTAAGTCGACCCTCTTCAACCGCATCGTGGGCGGTCGTCCTGCCATCGTCGACGATCGACCGGGCGTGACCCGCGACCGCAACTTCGTGCTTACGGAATGGACCGGGCGGCGGTTCTGGCTCGTGGACACCGGGGGTTGGAGCTCGGTGGAGGACGATCAGGGACTCCACGCGGGAATCCGTCAGCAGATTCGGATCGCGATTGCCGAGGCGGACGTCATCGTGCTCGTCGTGGACACCCAAGCCGGCGTGCATCCCAGCGACCTCGAAGTGGCCGGCCTGTTGCGGACCCGGCGGGACCACGTGGTGGTGGCCGCGAACAAGGCAGACGACCTGGCGACGGACGTGTCCCACTACGCCTTCCACGAGTTGGGGCTGGGCGATCCACAACCGGTGTCGGCCGCCATCGGGAAAGGAACCGGCGATCTTCTGGACCGCATGGTTGGCTTGCTGCCGGCCGAGGAGGGCGACGCCGAAGAGGACGACATCCAGGTGGCAGTTGTGGGCCGGCCCAACGTCGGGAAGTCGAGCCTGGTCAATCGGCTGCTCGGCCAGGAGCGGTCCGTGGTCGCCCCCGAAGCCGGGACGACCCGCGATGCCGTGGACTCCCCCTTGCGGTACCACGGTCAGGCGCTCAACTTCATTGATACCGCGGGGTTACGGAAGCGATCGAAAGTAGAAGATGAGATCGAGTTCTACTCGACCCTGCGGACCGAGCGCGCCATCGAGCGTGCCGACGTGTGCGTCCTGGTGGTCGACGCCTCGGACGGCATGCGCGGCCAGGATCTGCGGATTGCCCAGTCGGCGTGGGAGCGAGGGTCCGGTCTCATCATCGCCGTGACCAAGTGGGATCTGGTCGAGGACAAGGATGCGGGGACGGCGTTACGGGGCGAGCGGCAGTTGGTGGAACGGGCGCGGTTTCTCGAATCAGTTCCGTTCCTCTACGTCTCGTCCAAGACGGGGCAGCGGGTGCGGAAGGTCCTCGACGCCATCATCGAGGTGGCGCGGTGGCGCGCCCATCGCGTCGCCACCGCCGAGGTGAACCGGGTGCTCGAGAATCTGACGGCCCGAAACCAGCCGCCGCAGCAGAGCGGTCAGGAAGTGAAACTGTATTACGGATCCCAGATCGGCGTGCGCCCACCGACGTTTGCGATCGTGGCAAGCCAACCGGACGCCATCGCCGAGTCGTACCGGCGGTACTTGGAACGCGGTTTTCGCGAAGCCTGGGGCTTCACGGGGGTGCAGTTGCGCATCAAGCTGCGCCAAAGGCGACGACGGCGGTGAACGTCCCCCTGTGGCTGGTCGCCGCGTATTTCGCGGGATCGTTCCCGACGAGCTATCTGGCGGGTCGCATTGCTGGTGTCGACCTGCGGCAGCACGGAAGCAAGAACCTCGGGGCGACCAACGTGTACCGCGTGCTCGGGTTGAAGTACGCGGTGCCGGTGGGGCTCGTGGACCTGGCGAAGGGAGCCGTGCCGGTGCTCCTCGCGTCGGCGAGGGCAGGGCAGGGATCCTGGATCCCGGTGCTGGTGGGCGGCGCGGCGGTCGCGGGCCACGTGTTCTCGGTCTTCCTCAAGTTTCGAGGCGGCAAGGGCGTCGCTACCGCGGCCGGGGTCGTGCTGGGCCTCGCGCCGACATCGCTTGCCGCCGCTGCCGTCGTGTGGATCGCTGTGCTGGCCGGCACCGGGTTCGTGTCGCTGGCCTCGATTCTGGGCGCGCTGACGTTCCCGCTGGCGGTTCGGTTCCTCGCGCCCGACGCCACTCACGTGTTCTGGATCGGGGTAGTGCTTGCCGCGTTCATCGCCTTCACCCACCGCGCGAACATCGCGCGGTTGCTCTCGGGCACCGAAAACCGGTTCGGGCGCCGAACGAAACCGAAGGGACCGTGATGCGGATCGCGGTGATCGGTGCCGGAAGCTGGGGAACGACCTTGGCCAATCTGCTCGCCGTGGATGGCAACGACGTCCGCCTGTGGGCGTTCGAGCCCGAAGTGGCGGAATCGATCAACCGCGACCACGTCAACCAGGCCTTCCTCGCCGACGCACGGCTGGCGGAGACCTTGGTCGCGCACACGGAGCTGGGCGAGGCGGCCGACCACGTGGAGCTGCTCGTGAGCGCCACGCCGTCGCACGTGGTGCGCGACGTGATGTCGCGCCTCGCGTCGGACGCGGCTGGCCCGCTGCCCCGCACGGTCGTGAGCGTTTCCAAGGGCCTGGAGGTGGACAGTCTCAAGACGATGACCGACGTGCTAGAGGAGACATTTCCAGACGCCGCGGTGGTCGCGCTCTCCGGACCCAGTTTTGCCCAGGAGGTTTACGCCCAGCATCCGACCGCCGTCGTCGCGGCTTCGGCGCACGCCGATGCGGCGCACGTGGTGCAACGGGCGTTCTCGACGGGGTACTTCCGGGTGTATTCGAGCCGGGACACCATTGGGGTGCAGCTCGGCGGGGCCCTGAAGAACGTGATCGCCATCGCGGCCGGGCTATTGCATGGGCTACACCTTGGACACAACACGTTGGCCGCGCTGGTCACGCGGGGCCTCGCCGAGCTGACCCGGCTGGGACAGACCATGGGTGCCGATCCCATGACCTTCGCCGGGCTCGCTGGCATGGGTGACCTGGTGCTCACGGCTACGGGGGCGTTGAGCCGCAATCGCGCCCTGGGGATCGAGCTCGCGGGGGGACGCCCGCTGGATGAGATCCTGGCGGGGCGGCGCACCATTGCCGAGGGCGTGCGGACCGCCAGGGTGGCGGTACAACTGAGCGAGCGGGCCGGGGTCGAACTGCCTATCGCCGCGGAAGTGGCCAACATTTTGTTCGAGGGCAAACGCCCGGACCGCGCCGTCCGGGATCTCATGGAGCGGGAACTGAAACCGGAGCACTGGCGATGACCGCCTCTCAGCCCGTGCAAGAGTTCTTCTCGATAGGCGACGTGTGTCAGCTGACCGATCTGAAGCCACACGTCCTGCGGTACTGGGAGAGCCAGTTTCGGTTCCTCAATCCCGCCAAGAACCGATCGGGCAACCGCGTGTATCAGCGGCGCGAAATCGAGCTGATCATGCTGGTCAAGCACCTGCTGTACACGGAGAAGTACACCATCGAGGGCGCGCGCCGGTGTATCGAGCACTACCGGCGGACCGGTTCCCTCAAGACCGAAGCCCGGTTTGCGCTCCAGCTCGAGACGATCGAGAGCCTGCGCACCGAGCTTCGCGCCATCCTCGACATCCTCGAGGGCAAAAGCCTGCTTGAAGATCCTACTGAGTAACGACGACGGCATACTGGCGCGGGGGTTGGAGGTTCTCGCCGACGTTTGCCGGCCGGAGGCGAGCGTCACCGTCGTGGCGCCGGACCGGGAACAGAGCGGCTCGAGTCACTCATTGACGCTCGGGCGGCCGCTGCGGGTCACTCGGCGACCCGATGGCTCGATTCAGGTCGACGGGACACCGACCGACTGCGTGTTGCTGGCCCTGGGGGAGCTGCTGGACCACAAGCCCGACTTCGTATTCTCCGGCATCAACCACGGCCCCAACATGGGTGAGGACGTCCTCTATTCGGGCACCGTGGCCGCCGCGATGGAAGGGATGCCGTTTGGCGTGCCGGGAATCGCCTTCTCGTTGGCGGGTGATCGTCTGGACCTACTCGACAGCCACCGTCCCTGGCTGGAGCGGCTGGTGCGGAGCATCGCGCGGGTCGAGGCGTTCCCCCGCGACACGCTCCTCAACATCAACCTGCCTCCGATCCCCGGCGACCACATCAAAGGGATTCGGGTCACGACACTCGGAAACCGGGTCTACTCGGACTCACTGCTCCGGACCGCCGATCCGTGGGGGCGGCCGGGGTACTGGATCGGGGGCGGGCAGCTCTCCTGGTCGGGTGGTGAGGACTCCGACTTCGGCGCCATCCAGGACGGGTACATCTCCGTGACGCCCCTGCACCTCGACCTCACCAACTATGCGCTCCTCGAGGATGTGCGCTCCTGGAGGCTCGGCGAGTGACGGACACTTGGGGGGGATACCGGAGTCGACTGGTCGAAACGCTGCGCCAGCAGGGTGTCCGAGATCTGGCAGTGCTGCGTGCTGTGGGGGAGACCCCGCGACACCTGTTTGTCCCCGACGCGTTCCAGAATCGGGCGTATGACGACTCGGCCCTCCCCATCGGACACGGGCAGACGATCTCGCAACCGAGCACACAGGCCGCATATCTCGAAGCGCTCGCGCTTCGCGGCACCGAGCGGGTCCTCGAGATCGGCACGGGGTCGGGATACCAGGCGGCCCTCTTGTCGTTGCTGGTCGATACGGTGATCTCGATCGAGCGCATCGGCCCGCTCGCCGACCGGGCCCGGGAGGCGCTGCGACGGGCAGGGGTGAAAAACGTGTCGGTCGTGGTGGGGGACGGGACGTTGGGCTGGCGACCCCAGGCGCCTTACGACGCCATCTTGGTGGGTGCCGCCGGCCCGGATATCCCGGCGCCGTTGGTCGATCAGTTGGCCGATGGTGGCCGCCTCGTGCTCCCGCTCGACACGGGGGCAGGGCAGCAGTTGGTGCGGGTCCGAAGGGACCGCGGCGGGGCCACGACGGAAGTGATCGGCCCAGCCAACTTCGTGCCGCTGCTCGGCCGGCACGGCTTCAGTGAGGGAGACGACTAGTGCTCGAAGCGATTGTCCACTGGCTGGCCGACACGATCTTCCGGCTGGGATACCCTGGCATCGCCGTCCTGATGGCCCTCGAATCCTCGTTCTTCCCGTTCCCGAGCGAGGTGGTCATGCCCCCGGCCGGGTACCTCGCAGCGCAGGGACGGATGCACCCACTGCTCGCCCTTGGCGCCGGCGCGATCGGGAGCCTGGTGGGAGCCGCCTTCAATTACTACGTCGCGGTCTGGATGGGGCGGCCGCTCCTCCACAAGTATCACCGCTTCCTGCTGATGCGGGAGTCCTCGCTGGATCGCGCCGAGGCGTTCTTCCGACGCCACGGAGAGGTCAGCACCTTCGTGGGGCGGCTCATCCCGGTCATTCGGCAGCTGATCTCGCTGCCCGCCGGGCTCGCCCGCATGCGACTCGATCGGTTCTTGTTCTACACGGGGCTCGGGGCAGGCATCTGGTGTGCCGTGCTCACCTACATCGGGTGGTACGTGGGCCGAAACAGCCATGTGGTGGCAGGCCTCGATTCGCTGCTGGAGGACCCGGAGATGCACGCCCTGGCCGGCAAGGCGGTTCTCGTCATCGTACCGTTCCTCGCGGTCATCGTGGCCGTCTATGTCCTGTGGCAGAGGCATCGGCGACCTGCGCCGGCCAAGGGTGGCGCCGACGAGTGAATACGACACCCACCGCTGTGCGACTCCGCGTGTCTGGCAGAGTGCAGGGAGTGGGCTTTCGCTGGTTTGTGATGAAGAGGGCCGCCGAGCTTCAGGTAGCAGGATGGGTGCGGAATCTCCCCGACGGGGGCGTGGAGGTTGTCGCCAAGGGAAGTCCCGGAGAGATCGACGCGTTGACGGCGGCGGTGGTAGCGGGACCTCGTCTCGCACGTGTGGACAATGTGGAGAAGTCCAACATCCCACTTGATGCCATAGCTGGCAACTCGTTTGAAGTCAAATAGTTAGATCATTGGGGCAACATCCGGCCCGAGTCTCAGAACACAGTTGAGCCCGCGCCATCATGCGGTCTCCCATGGGGCATCGGGGCCGCGTGCTCCGCGCTCGAAAGGACGCGCATCGCGCGGCTGAGCCCTCGCTGACGCACCCATCTCGCCGAGGTCCCGGCGTGCAACCCGCCGGCGCGACCGGTGTTGGTCGCACGACGCCGCGCCGTTACTTTACGCTGCTTGGCGCCCCTGTAGCTCAGCGGATAGAGCAGCGGTTTCCTAAACCGTTGGCCGGGTGTTCGAGTCACCCCAGGGGCATCCCAGGGGCAGGTGAAACGACCGCCCACCCGCCGAGGGCGGCGCGGCGTACGTTCGACGTAACAACGCTGGAAGCGATAGAGCTATAACGTGACCGACAAGCGATCTGACGTCTCAAAGGACCCGGCCGAGCGAGCGCTCGAGTGGATCAAACGAAACCAGAGGGTTCTGATCGGCCTTGCCGCAGGGCTGGTCATCGCCGCGTCGGGACTCTGGTTTGTGCTCGAGTACCGCGGCCGCAAAGAGGCGGCTGCGGAACAAGCGCTCGAGCAGGCCCGCTTCGCGACCCAGTCCGGCAATCTCGCTCTGGCAGCGAGCGATCTCTCACGCATGATCGAGAGCTATGCGGGAACCCGGGCTGGCGACGAGGCGGTCATCCTGCTGGCCCAGGTGCGGCTGGTACAGGGTCAGGCCAGCCTGGCCGTGGACGAGCTTCGGGCGGCGATCGGTAGGGGCCTGGACCCCCAGTTTCAATCCGGCGCCTCCAGTCTGCTCGGCGTGGCGCTCGAGGACCTCGGCAACCTCTCCGATGCGGGGAAGGCATACGAGGACGCGGCCGCCGCTGCGTGGTATGACGACCTGGCAGCCCAGTACCTGAACGACGCGGGGCGCGCGTACGCCTTGGCCGGGGACAGCGCTAGGGCGATCGCCAGCTACGAGCGCGTGGTGCGCGACTACCCAGCGGTTCAGGCCGTCACGGAAGCGAAGGTGAGACTCACTGAGCTCCGAGCGGCCGCACCCACAGGATAGCAGCAGCACCCGCGGATACCGAACCCAGAGGGAAAAACCGAGCAGAAGTGCTGAACGCAGCGATCGCTCAGCTGCTGGACTATATGTCGTATAAGATATGTTATGTTAAGTGTTGGTGAACACCGCTGTGGAAAACGCTTCCGCTGGTCCATCTTCCGCTCGCTAAGTGATTGTTTTACTGATGGTTACTGATGACCGAGCCAGCGAGCCGCATGAGGCGCCAAGCAGGACTCACTTGAGGCCACGGAGCGCCGCTGTGCCCCCAACCCCCTGGGTCGCGCGCATCCACGGGACAGAAGGATGCCTCACGCAAATGCGTGCGGCCCACACGGCGCGTGGGCCCGCGGCGGACGTGGGAGTCGAAACTCGCTTACAGGGTATAGTTTACCAAGCAGAGCTCGAGTGAATTCTCAGGTCAGCGATCTCACTCAGCCTGTTCGCGCGGGCCGTAGGTGCCGAGAATCGCCCGAAACACGAGGCGACCCTGGCCGGCCAGACGGGGCCGCTCGAGAACGCGCTGAGGTCCCAAGTTGGCGGAGACCGTGAGGGTTTGCCCCGAGGCGGTCTGGATGGCCAGTGGCAGGATAGCAGCTGACCTCACACTCAGCACGGCCGCAATGGCGACGGCTCCCGTGCCACACGCGAGGGTCTCGCCCTCGACCCCTCGCTCGTAGGTCCGCATGGCCCAGCCTCCCTGAGCCCTCGGCCCCGCGAAGTTGACGTTGGCCCCACCGGGCCCGGCTTTGGGGTCGGAACGGAGCACCCTGCCCCGATCCATGAGCCCTGGCACCCCAAGCGAATCCACCTGAACGACCAAATGCGGTACCCCCACCGTCACGAGCTCGATGGACCGCTCACCGGCCTCCAGTGGGATGGTCGGGCTCGTGATGGCCGATGGTTCGGGAAGCTCCAGTTCAGCCCGCTCGCCTGCATCCGGAAGGCACCGAGATCGGACTGGCCCGGCATCCGTCTCGAGCAGCACCCCGTCGGCAGGCGCCAACTCGAGCCACGTGGCGAGGCGCGTTGCGCACAGCGCTGCATTGCCGCACATGGCCCCGCGGCTGCCGTCCTGGTTATAGAAATGGAAACGAACCTTCCCTGGGCCTGACCCGGGCTCGAGGATCACCAAGCCATCACCACCCACACCGAGGTGACGGTCGCACACTGCCTGGATGGCAGCCGCATCCCAGAGGTCGTGGGGCACCGTCCGACCGTCCACGAACACGAAGTCGTTGCCCGATCCGGTCATTTTGTACACCACTCGCCCGTCGCACCAGTCCGGAAACACGCTCATCATCCCCTTGGCTCGGGTTCCCCGCGGTCGAACGTGATTCAGATACGCCGGAAGAGCACCTGAAGCCGGAGTCGCCACACCATCCAGATGGCCTCGCGAATGATGGCCCCCGACATCTTGCTGTGTCCTTCGGTCCGGTCAACGAAGACAATTGGGATTTCCTTGATCCGAAATCCCTGTCGGGCGGCGCGAAGGCTCATCTCGATTTGGAACGAGTAGCCGTTTGACCTCACCGCATCCAGATCGATGGCAGCCAGCACCCGGCGGCGGAAGCACTTGAAGCCCCCTGTGGCGTCACACACCTTGAGGCCCGTGATGAGCCGGGCGTACACGTTGGCGGCGTAGCTCAGCATGAGTCGCGTGATGGGCCAATTGACCACCGTCACGCGGCCGTCCAGGTAGCGCGATCCGAGCACGAGATCGGCAGCGGCGGCGGCGCGGAGAAACTCTGGAAGATGCTTGGGGTCGTGCGAGAAGTCCGCGTCCATCTCGAAGATGTACTCGTAGTCCCGTTCCAGCGCCCAGCGGAAGCCGGCTCGATACGCTGTGCCCAGTCCCTTCTTCCCTTCCCGATGCATGACGTGCACGCGTGGCTCCCGCCCCGCGAGCTCGTCCGCCAGTCGTCCCGTCCCATCCGGCGAGTTGTCATCCACCACCAACACCTCGATCCGGGGATCCTGCTGGAGGATGAGCGGCACGACCTGAGGCAGATTCCTTGCCTCATTGTAGGTCGGGATGATCACCAGCGCGCGCTCAGTCGGCACGGCGGACCCTCCGTGCAGCCGCGGGGGCTAGTGCCCCCACGGCGACGAACGCGAGACTGAGGAGCGACAGGAGCTTCCCCCGCCGATAGGCATCGCTGACGAACCGCAACTCGATCACCTCGGCACCCCTCGGGACCGGTACCGACATGAGCGAGACCTCGGCCCTGAGCACTGCCGCGTCCACCCCATCCACCGTCGCCCGCCAGTCCGGATACCAGTTCTCTCCTACTAGCACGAATGCATCCCGCGGCGCCGCCGGCACGATCCGGAGGCGCATCGCGCCGGGCGCCCAGCTCTCGACCCGAACCTCCGCACCGAGCGGCTCGGGCACTTCCGTCATCGCCGGAGGCTCGAGGGGCGCCTCGGGGTCGAGGAGGAGCAGCCGGTCCGGGTCGGCGAGGGAGCCGGGGTTCACAATCGCCGGGATGGCCTGCTCGTCGGGCGCTTTGACCGCCGCCGGCACCAAGCGCGCCCACCGATGCGGGCCCGTGCGCTCCCACATGTCTGCGACCACTCCCGGGCCGGTGGGCACACTCTCCAATACGCGCTCAAAGCCCGCCGGTTGCTGGATGCCCGTCGGCGCGATGAAGTAGCGCACGCCAAAGAGGTCCCAGAGCCGAGGACTGCCCGCATAGCGCCACTCGTTCCGTCCGCCCATGAGCTCGTCGAATCGATGGATTTCGTTCCCGTGGTAGCCGAGCAGCTGCAGCACGCCGTGCGCCATGAGCACGTTCCCGCGGTACACCTCAGCGCCGGGCACTTGGAGCACGCGAAATGGCCCCGGTGTGGCCTGGAGCTGAGTGACTACCGGATCCAATGCCAACAACTCGGACTGGATATCCGAGAAGGTCCAAAACGGCCGCACGCTGCGCCATAAATCGGCCCCGACCACGGCGGGAACCGCGAGGGCAAGCACCAACGCAGGGATTATCGTGCGCCTCCGCGCCTCCACCACCGCACCGATGGCGAGGAGTGCGATCCCGCTGAGGAGAGCGCCGGTCCGAATGGCGTCCTGCGCGCCATTGACCGCTTGCACGGCTCGGCCCCCCGTTGCCGCCACGCCCTGCGCAAGGATTCGGGCGAACCCGCCCACCCCGCCCACGAGGGCTAGGAGGGAAACGACACCACCCATGACGAGCCACACGCGCGCGTGGCCCCACCCCGCCCCACGCTCCAACCGCTCGACGCCGAAGCCGGCGAATGCCGCGGTCACGAATGCGACGACGTACAGCGCCATGCCCGGGGCCCGCACCTGCTTCATGTACGGCATTACCGCGTACCACACACGGTAGAAGGGGGTCCCGGCACCCAACCCAACGAGCAGGAAGAGCAGTCCGATGCCGGAGAGCCACAACACCAAGCGGCGACGACCGCGGTCGAGCGCCCCGAGGACCGCCAACGCCAGGACCGCGAGCCCCAGGTACTCCGAGTGGAGTTTGATGGGGTTGCTTGCCCAGTAGGTGCCTTGCTGCGATGCACCCGTAAACCCCGAGAAGAAGAACTCCGGCACGTGCGACCACGGAATGGCGTACGAGGTCGCACCCTCGAACCCGCGGTACGTCTCGGCGCGCGGTGAGAGCGGGATGTGCTCGAAGAACGGGAGCACCTGAATCATGCCGATCCCCACACCCACCACGACTGCCGCCAGCGCCGCGGCGAGGTGAGTGAGCGCCACGCGGCGCGGCAGCCCCTCACGCTCGCCGAACGCGAGGTACAAGGCGAAGATCGCCGCCGCCACGAGCATGTAGTAGAGCATCTGTGGGTGAGGACTCAGTACCCCCAGTCCTACCGTGAGCGCGAGGAGGGCGTGCCCTTCCACCCGCCGGCGCCGGAACGCGAGCACCAGAGCAATGAGCGCGAGCGGGAGCAGTGCGGTGACGAAGAGCTTCCCGTCGTGCCCGGGCGCCACGTAGGAACCGATCACGCCAGAGAGCTGATACGCGAGCCCTCCGGTCAACGCACCCGCCCATGAGACGCGTAGGAGGCGAAGCAGCAGGTACAAGAAGAAACCGGCCAAGACGTAGTGGACCACGAAGCCCAGGTTCATCGCCAGTCCGGTGGGCAGGACGAGGCGTAGCCAGGCCGTGGGGTAGAAGATGTCGCCGTGCATCGCGCCCACGAATGGCAGGCCACCGAAGATGGCCGGATTCCAGAGAGGTACGTGACCCAGGGCCTTCCACTGCTCGGCGGCCCACTGCCGGATGGCAAGCCCGCTTTCATATTGGTCGCTCCACGGACCCGCAACGAACGCACCCGTCCACATGGGCAGCGAGAGCACCGCGATTCCCACCGTGAGAAATGCCAGCGCGGCCGACGTCGGCCAGCGAGGCTCGAACGGCGGCGCTTCGTCGAATTCAGGCACGCGGACTCTCCTTGCTTCTCGCCCGGGTCGCGGCCGCGGCGGCCGCCACCCCGACCTCCATCACGGTCAGGAAGAGACGCGACACGACCGTCACCGCGACGGCGTCTCCCGCCCCCACCAGGGGCGTCAGCACCGCCACCAAGACCGCTTCGCGCACACCGATCCCGCCCGGAGCGAAGAGCGCGAGCAGGCCCAGGATATACCCGGCCGCAAACGCCGGGATCGCGGCGGATAGCTCCAGGGGTGCACCTGTCAGGACGCCGCGCGACAGCAACCAGAACGCGGTTCCGTGCGTGACCCAGCTGGCCAGGGTTGCACCCGCGGCCAGCAGCACCGGGCCAAGTGGCAGCGGCCGACTGTCGTCACCGCCCCCCAAGAGGCGCAGGACGCGAATGGCACTCGGCTCCCAGACCAGCACCCCAACCCCGCCAAGCGCCAGCGCGATGGCCGGGACCAAGACCCAGATCTCGGCGGTCCCCGGTACCGCCAACGCGGTCACGGCAGCTCCCGTCGCCACGGCGAGTGCCTGAATCGCCAGACTCGACGCCGTGGCAGCGCCTGCACTGGCACCGGCGCGCCGGGCGAGTGCCGCGAGCCCCGCAATGGTCCAGACCTTCCCCGGAATGTACCGCGCGAGGTTTGAGACGGTCCAAATGTATGCCGCCTCACTGTACGGCAGGCGGTCTCCCCATCCCGCCAGGACACGCCGCCACGCCTCGATGAGGAGCGCGTAGGTCAGAAGCGTGGTGATCGCGGCCAGCGCTATGGGACCGGGCCGCACTGCCAGGTCCACGCGCAGCGCCCGGAACTCTGCCCAGTTCTGGGCCAGGGCCCTCCCCACGAAGACCACGAGCGCCACGGCGAGCGCCCCCTGCACCACCCAGACCAGGTAGCGACGATGGTCGCGCCTCATGCCTGCCCTCGCGCGCCCACCACCGCATCCGCCCGAAGCTCCCGATAGATGGCGGCGTAGCGTCGGGCCACGGCGTCCGGCGCGAAGCGTTCGAGCGCAAACCGGCGCCCTTCTCGTCCCATAGCGGCACCACGATCGGGCAGGTTGAGCACCCGGTCGAGTGCCGCGGCCAGCGCCTGGTGATCGGCCGGCGGCACGAGGAGTCCCGTCGCACCGTCCTCGAGGACATCGGGCAACCCACCGGAGTCAAAGGCCACCACAGGTGTCTCACTGAGCTGCGCCTCGATCGCCACGAGACTCAACCCCTCGTCTACCGATGGCATGACGAGCACGGTCGCCTGACGGTACAGCTCCGCCAGCCGCGCCTGCGGGAGCAACGGGTGCCAGCGCACGCGGTTCACCACACCGAGGTCGCGTGCCAGTGACCGCGCCTCGTCGTCCCGGCTTCCCACACCCACCACGACATCCAAGGTGCAATCCGCACGCATCACTGCCATCGCGCGGAGCAGATGCGCAATGCCTTTTTGGGTATTCAGCTTTCCGACAAAGAGCAGCCGAGCGTCAGCGGGACGACTGGTTGGCGGGGAGAAGAGATCCGGAACGACCGGCATTGGTGCCACCCGAGGCTCAAGACCGGGCACGAGCGCGGTAGCCTCGCGGGCGAGCCAGCTGGACACCGTGGTTACCCCCGCCGAGCGCGTGAGCACCCAACGGAAGAGCCGTTGGGCCGCGCCTTGCCCCTGCACGACCCGCACGTCCGACCCGTGCAGGGTGGTGAGACACGGAATGCGCATTACGTGCGCGAGCTGGGTACCGACGGCGCCCCCAGGAAACCACCAGTGTGCGTGCACGAGCGACGGTCGCCAGCGTCGTGCGAGCGCAATGGCGCGGGCGAACTCGACTGCAACGAAGCCGGCCAGTGCGCCGCGCGCGGTCCATGACCCCTTCACCTGCTGCGCCATGGTGCCATCGTAGGCCAGCGTTTCGAACCGCCGCGGCGCATACCGGAACCGCTCGACCGGGACGCCTTCGAACTCGTCGGCGGGTGACAGCCCCTCCGCCGACGGCGCCAGCACACGCGACTCGATTCCTTCTCCACGCAACGCCACCGCCAACCGTAATACGAAGGACCCGACCGGATCGGCGGCGTAGCGGGGAAACGAGTGCGCGAGAACCAGCACCCTCATGCGCCGGTGTCCCCCCGTGGTGCCACCACTTGGACCGGACGCCCATCTCCGTCTTCCACCTGCAGGTGATACGGGGACGCACCCTCCATACTGACGTCCACCAAGCCCGCCGGCGTCAGCCCCACCGCCCGTGCGGACCGACGCCAGCGGCGCCAGGCCACCATCGGCTCCAGCGTCGTGATCCAGGGATCCGCAGCGAGTAGCAGATCGAGCAGGCGCGCGTACGCGTCTGCGGCGCCGGGAAATCCGAGCGCCGGGGCGAGGTTCGGATGCCAGACGCCCACCCAGGCACCATCGACCGCGCGCACCTCCGCCGCCAGGGCAGCGGCGTCGTCAATCCAGGCATCCGGGTCCTCGATCCCCTGGTACTTGCTCTGCGCCCGGTCCATCCACATGAGCGGTACCTGTTCGAGTCCGGTGGCCATCTCCGCACCGGCATCCCACCACGGCACGACGTCTGCCACCCCAAGACGGAACCCGTTCCGGTCGGGAAAGCCAAACGTGGCGTCGTACGAGAAACCGGCGTCCAGCATGCCGCGTTGGGTCGCACCCGGAGCCATGCGCACGTAGTGCTGGCGAACACCCGTGACCGGCCGTCCAACCAGGCGTTCGAGCCGAACGCGCTGCTCAGCGAACGCGGCGGGACGGTCCCCCGTTTCGAAGCTGCCGTGCAGGGCCATCTCATGTCCCGCGGACACGACGGCCTGGAGCAGGCGTGTGGCCTTGTCACCGTCCGGACGATAGGTGAGGTCGCCCGCCCGCCTGGTGGCGAACGTTGGTGTGCCACACAGCACGAACCACGTGGAGCGCACCCCCCGTTCTTTCTCCTGTGCGAGCAGTGTGCGCGCCGCGCGCCACACCGGGTCCCCCCCGATTCCGCGCAGGGCGGCGCCCGCCACGCGGGCGGCAATCCCCACCCTTCCCTTCCGCAACAGCTCCACTATGCGGAGTCCGGTGAACACGGGCCAGACCTCGACGACGTCGAGGTCGTGCGTGAGTGCCGCCGCCCATCGCTTGCCATTGGGCCAGGGCGCCACCGTCCGCACCGGACGTCTGCCCGCCGCGATCACCACCGCCTGCCGTAGCGCGACGCCTGCCAGAGAGACCATCGGCGTTCGCTCGAGACCCGCTTGCACGGTGGGATTCCGTGCGGAGGGAACGCGACCGTACCGGTCTCGCTCCGTAGCGCCCTGCTCCGCCGTCGCGCCCGCGATCTGCGCAATATGCTCGAGTGTCGCCCGCGGCACCCGCACGACACCGTCTCCCGCGTCGACGAACCACTTGTGCGTGGCGAACGCGCGGAGATCAGCCGATGGATCGACATCTACGATTTCCAGACGTACCGCGTCCTCAATGTCGGGATCGGCCGGCAGGAGGCGCGACAGATCCGTCAGCACATGCAACGCGTACCGGTCCGCCGCTCGCAGCTTGTCATGGTTGGGCGGTAGGCGGATCATCGACCCTGGCCGTCTGTCTGTGGTAGGTGAACGGAAATGGCGCGACGAAAGGTCTCGCGATTCTCTGGGAGAATCAATCCCACCGACGGCGCAACGCGGCAGCGGCGACCCGGTGGCGCGTGCTATATTCCGTCGTTCTCCACGCGCCCGCCGGTGTGCAAATCGCCACCCGACGGCCACTGGCTCTCGACCTCAACCGCTCAGTGACGTGGCCCGCACACTGCTTCCCAGAGACCGGATCCCCATCCGTCACCTCGTCTTCTTCGGCTGGTTGCCGAGCCCGCTGAAGGTGCTCGCGTACCGTCTCTTCCTGGGGTACCGCGTCGGGCGCGGTGTGAAGATCAGCTTCGGCGGCGTCGTCGTCGGGAAGGACGTCGAGCTGGGCGATCACGTGGAGATTGGACTTCTCGCTATCGTGCAGGGGCGGCGCATCCGCATGGGGAGGCACGCCACAGTCGGGACGCTGAGCTACATCGCCTGCGAGCAGATCGAGATCGGCGAAGACGCGAAGATCCGCGAGCAGGTCTATGTGGGTGGTCCGCAGCTTCCCGAGTCGAAGTTCACGCTCGGCAACCGCACGATCGTCCTTCAGATGGCGTTCATCAACCCGACCAAGCCGGTGACGATCGGCGACGACACGGGCATTGGGGGGCACTGCCTCATCTTCACGCATGGCGCATGGCTCAACCAGTTGGACGGATACCCGGTGACCTACGAGCCGGTCACCTTGGGCAAGAGCGTGTGGCTGCCGTGGCGCGTGTTCCTCATGCCTGGCACGACCATCGGTGACGGGTCGGTAATCGGCGCCAACTCGCTGGTATCGGGAACCATTCCGCCCTTCAGTCTCGCCGTCGGCAGTCCTGCGAAGGTCATCCGGCGCGCACCGGATTTCCCACGCCACCTCACCGACGACGACCGTACGGCATTGGTGGCCACGATGGTCTCGGAGTTCGAGCGGCTCGTCGTGCACGGTGGGTTTCGTGTCGAGGATACGACCGGCGAGCGGCACTACGTGCGCGACGGCAAGCGATGGCGCCTGATTTGGCGACGCGCCGGGACGGCGAGCGAGCCCGACGCGCGGCGGGGTGATACCGTCCTGTCCGAGGTCGCGCTCACCGACGCGGAGCGAGCGCGGTATCGCCACGCGGGCGTCTACTGGCTGGATCTGGCGGGACGTACACGGAGTCCGACGGGTTCACCGCTTACCGAAGAGCTGGCCCAGTTCCTCGGCCGCTACGGGATCCGGCTGCCGCGGGACGGGTGACCGGGCTGGCGTGCAACAGCCCGAACACGCTGTGCCCGCGCGAGCACCGCGCTGGGGTCAGCGGACGAACGTGACCCACCCACTCTCGTTGGCGATCACGGCCCAGGTGCCAAAGAAGTCGAACGCAATGCGGCGCGGAACACCACCGGTGGCAATGGTGCCGACAACCGTGTGGCTCGGCCGGTCGACCACCTGGACGACCCCCGCGGAGGGCACGCCCACGTACAGCTGGCGCCCGTCCGGACTCAGGGCGAGTCCGAACCCGACGGACGCACCGGGAATCGAGGTCACGCCTCCCGTCGCGATATCGATGACCTTGAGATCACCGGCCTCGTCGGCTACGTAGAGCGCGTCGCCTTCCGGCGTGACGACGATTCCTTGCAGCGCCCCCCCAGGTGTGAGCATCCGCGCTCGTTGGCGGGTGTCCGTGTTCACCTCGCTGATGGTCCCGCCAAAGAAGGCCGTGACGAACAGTCGGGGCTCGGATGGATCGAGCGCCAGCCCGTTGGGTGCGTCGCCCACGGGAACGAGCGTGACCTCCGTCTTGAGGGTGACGTCGACGACCGCGAGGAGGTTGGTGTTGAGCGTAGTGTAAATGGCCGCACCATCCTCCGACGCAAGTACGGCAAATGGATCACCGCTGACCACCACGGAGGCCTCCTGCCGTGAGGTAGGGACGTCGATGATACCGACCGTCCCACTCAACTGGTTGGCCACGTACGCGCGCGCGCCAGCGGGATCGAACGCGACCGACGTCGGTGCAGACCCCACGGGAATTGCACCGCTCAGATCGGTTTGCGGGAGCACGCTCCAACTGACGGTTGCCGCATCGAGTCGTGTCACGTACACGTGACCGGCTCTGCCCACGGCAAGTCCGAACGGCCTTCCCGCCAATGGCGTCGTTGCGTGAATCGTTCCGGCGGGATGGGAGAACACCAGTATCGTGACCACGGCGGTCAGCGCCTCCACCGATACCCGAATCCTGGCACTGCCCGCCGGACCGACCGAGGTTACCAGACCGGCCGCGGACACCGTGACGACAGCCGGGTCCAGCGATTGGAAGCTCGGTGCGAGACCGGCGATCGGAGTGCTGTCAGCCGCGAGCACCGTGACGGCGAGTTGCGTGGTCTCGCTGGACACCATCGCCACGGTGTCCGACACGACGAGGTAGGTCGGGACCTTGGGTGCGATCCCCTCTCCACAGCCCGCATAAGCTGTCAACGCCGCCAAGGCGAATACGCGCAGAGGGGTCGCGAGTCTGGACATGCGCAGCCGGGCATCAGCCGACGGCGGGAGGAGTCCCGTCGGGTCCTCAGACCTTCGGTACTACTACTGTTTCCGCTTCAGTTCCGCAAGCAACTCCTCAAGGGATCGCCCGAGGGCGCGCACGTCCTCTCTGGCACCGGCCAGCATCTCTCCAAGGAAGCCAAAGCCGAAGAGCGCCACGCCCGTGATCACCAGCACCATCACCAGGTCGAGCAGAGGGCGGAACCCGATCCCGTACCCGAACCTCAGCACCAACGCTACGATCCCGACGAGAAACCCGAGCAGAAAAAGAATCCCGCCGGACAGACCGAAGAACAGCAGGGGCTTGCGCCCGAAACGAAGCTGGAACCACACCGAGATGAGATCGATCACGCCCACGGGTATGCGACCCAAACCGAACTTCGACGTCCCGGCGCGGCGCGGATGCAGGGTGACCGCGCGTTCGGCCACGGTATAGCCGTCGGCTGCCGCGATGACCACCATGAAGCGATGCCAATCCGGCCTGGCCGGCACCGCACCCATGACCTCGCGGCGATATGCCTTGACCGCATTCAGGTCCGTCACTCGCACGCCGAACAGCAGCCGGCACAGCCGGTTGTAGACGCCGGACACGAACGCCTTCTCATAGTTTCCCTGCTTGGTGCCCGTGACGATGTCCGCTTCGCCCTTGCGAATCGGCTCCACCAGGTCCGGAATCTCCTTGGGCAGAAACTGGAGATCCGCCGGATAGAACACGAAGATGTCGCCACGAGCCAGCTCTCCCGCCGTGCGGAGTGCGTCCGCAATCCCGCGCCGAGATCGATGATGTGCGACCCGCAGAAACGTGTGCTCCGCCTGGAGCCGTTCCAGGATTTTGGCCGATTCGTCCTGGCTGCCGTCGTTGACGACGACGACCTCGCAGGCATAGGGGACTGCCCGAAACGTGTCCGCGCACTGACGCACGAACTCCGGAAGGTTGTCGGCCTCGTCGGCCGCCGGCACGAGGACGCTGACGTCGACGGACCCGTTGGAGGCGAGCGTCATACGCGCTTGCGCATCCGTGCGGGGAGGATGCCCAACTGCTCCCGATACTTCGCGACCGTTCGACGCGCAATCTGAATTCCCTTGCGTTTCAGCGCCGTCACGATCGCGGCGTCGGTCAGTGGCTTCGCGACGTCCTCGTCCTGCACCAACTTGCTGATTTGCGCCTTCACGGCTCGGGAACTCGCGTCCTCCCCGGAGGTGGTGCTCACACTGCTGGAGAAGAAGAACTTGAGGGGGTACACGCCCCTCGGTGTCTGCACGTACTTCCGACTGGTCACGCGGCTGACGGTCGATTCGTGCAGGTCGAGCACCTCGGCCACCTCGCGCAGCGTGAGCGGTCGAAGGTGTTCCACACCTTTCTCGAAGAACTCCCGCTGGCGGTCGACGATGAAGTACATGACCCGCAACATGGTCTGTCGCCGCTGCTCGATCGCCTGAATCAGCCACGTGGCGGAATTCAGTTTTTGGGTGATGAACTCACGGTTCTCCCCCTTGAACTGCGACTTGTCGCCCGCCATATCGCGGTACACCTTCGAAATCCGCAGCCGCGGCATGCCGCCGTCGTTCAAGAAGACGCGGTATTCGCCGTCGGTCTTCTCCACCACCAGGTCGGGTACGACGTATTCATCACGCGAGCCGGCATATCGCAGCCCTGGCTTGGGCTCCAGGTGGGCTAACTCGTCGGCGGCCGTCTGCACGTCCTTGGGCGTCAGGCCGTACCGCTTGGCCAACTCCGTCCATCGGTGCCCGATCAGATCGTCGAAGGCCTCGTCGACCAGGCGATAGGTGAGTGAATCGGTCTGGTCCGCCTCTGTGAGCTGGATCATGAGGCACTCGCGGAGGTCGCGGGCGCCGACACCGGGCGGGTCCAACCGCTGGACGATGAGGAGCAGCGCAGCCGCCTCATCCAAGGTGAACGGCCGTGCGAGGGGGTGTTCGGCGACGTCCGGATCGCTCTTGCGCTGCCCAGCCGTCAGCTGGGCCAGGGCGTCCTCCCGGCGCGCCTCTGCCCCGGCCACGATCTCCTCCACCGACGCGCGTAGGTATCCGTCCTCGCCGATGTTCCCAATGAATTCCTCGCTGAGGAAGATCTGCCGCTCGTCGAGATCCAGGAGCTTGAGCTGGTCCCGCAGGTGGTCACCCAAATCGGTGGAATCGACAGCTACCGGCTGGTAGTACTCGCGCTCTTCGTATTCCGGTCGCGCACCACCAACCGAGAACCCGTCGAGCAGAATATCCTCCCAGTCGATCTCGTCGGCCTCCTCGTCCTTTTTCTCCTCCTCCGGCGCGACCTCCGGCTCTTCGGCGTCTGCCAATTCGAGAAACGGATTCGTCTCGAATTCCTGTTTCAGATGCTGCTGGAGGTCGAGCAGCGGCATGTACAGCAGATCCATCGCCTGGTAGAGGCGAGGATTCATCCGTAGCTCCTGTTTGAGCACGGCGCTCTGCTGCAGTGATTGCTTCACGCGGCCGTCCCCAGACGCTCCCGAAGCCGGGTCGTGAGCGTCGGCCCAAGGTAGAGATCCGCGACCTGATCGTTGAACACGAGCTCGCGTACCGTGCCGGACACCTGCACGCGACCTTCGAACATGATGTATGCCCGGTCCACGATGTCCAGCGTCTGCTCCACGTTGTGATCGGTGATCAACACGCCGATGCCGCGCCGACGCAAACCCGCGACGATCGATTGGATGTCGCTCACCGCGATCGGGTCGACGCCGGTGAACGGCTCATCCAGCAACAGAAACTTGGGACTCGTGACCAACGCCCTGGTGATCTCGAGCCGTCGGCGCTCACCACCGGAGAGCTTGTAGGCCCGAACGTCGTGCAGGTGCGCGATGGACAGGTCATTGAGCAGGGACTGCAGTCGCTGCTCGCGCTGGGCTTCCGAAATGGGGAGCGTTTCGAGAATCGCTCGGACGTTCTCCGCCACCGTGAGCTTGCGAAAGACCGAGGGCTCCTGCGCGAGGTACCCGATACCGCGGCGCGCGCGCTGATACATGGGGAGCACGGAGATGTCCGTGTCGTCCAGCAGGATGCGTCCGGCCTCCGGTCGCACCAACCCAACGATCATGTAGAACGTCGTCGTCTTGCCTGCACCGTTGGGGCCCAGGAGCCCCACGATCTCCCCTTCGTGCACGTCCAGGCTCACCTGGTTGACGACGCGGCGCCGCCGGTACGACTTCACCAAGCGTTCCGCGACGAGCGTGCTCCCGCGCGTCGTGACCGGCTCACCCGTCGCCTCCGCTGCGCGGGCGGATTCGAGGGCACGCTCCAGCAGCGCCGCCTGGGTCCGATCACGGTCCGCCGCCAGCTCCGGCCAGAGCGCCCGCGCCAGGGTGACGGACCCCAGCGCTTCCGTGCGCTCGGGGAGCGGCTCCACGATACCGGCACTGGCAAGACGCGGGAGCACTGAATTGCGGAGGTGGCGCCGAGCTTCGTCGACCGACAGCGTCCCGCGCTGGCGCATCACCTCGCCCCACTCAATCCGGTGTAGCTCCAGAAACCGCTCGCGATAGGCGACCGAGAGATCGTCGAACACCACGACGCCGCGATCGTCGGCTGCCTGGAGCATTGCGGCCACCGCGAGGGGCAGCGAGACATCCCCCGATCCCAGGACGGACTCCAGCCGTTCAATCACGGCCGCCTCTGCACGATGGGCTCCAGGTACAGCCCGTCCGCCTGGTCCACGATGTCGACGCGGTCCAATTCGTCGTCTACGAAATAGGCGGAGATCTGCCGCCCCCGGGCGTAGTTGATGGCCGGCGGATCGTCACCGCTCTCCGGATAGACGTGATACAGCGATCGCGCGTTCCCTCGTGCGCGCAACAACCACAGGCCCCGTTCACCGGACTCGTGGTCGCCGAACTTGGCGACGAGCGAATCCCCCTCGAGCCAATCCTGGATGCCGGCAACGGAATCGACCATGGTGGTGGCGCGCGCACGGCCGAAAGCACGGATCTCCGTGAGCACTTGATCTGGTGCATCCAGAGCGAGCGAATCGCCCTGAATGGTCTGTTCGGCCGAGATCGCGCGAGGGCGGGTTCCCGACCCCCAAACCGTCCCGCCCTGGAGCCGGTCGTCGTCGATATCGAACTGGATGGTATCGCCAACGGCACGCCACTCCGCACTCATGGCTTCGCCCTCTCCTTGCGCCTGCACCCACGTCAGCGCGTCGTCGACGAGCCCGAACGCGATCCGTCGGCCACGGATCGTGTACCCGGTCGAGTCGCGGCCCCTCGCCTCTGCCTTCCCGACCAGCACACCACCGCCGCCGTCGAGATCGAGCGCCGCACTGTCGCCCTTGGCCGCGAGATCGTCCCGATCGATCGTGACGTCTCCGGCAGCCCATGCCAGACTCCCGCCGCGAAGCCGCACCCGCTCACCGCGAATGACATACGCGGCCTCCGACCGGCGACGTCGGCTGCGATACTCGACCGTCGGCCGCCTGATGGCGAACAGCTCTGCGGTGTCTCGCAGGCCCGGCGCCTCTCGGTAGTACGTGAGCTGTGGGCCGGTGAGGATTGACCCCGATCGCGTGTCCTCGAGCCGCACCGACCCGAAAGCCTCCAACCGCTCGTCACTGGGGAAGTACCGCGCCGAGGCTGCGTCGAGCACCGTCACCGAGTCGCGAAACCGCACCGATCCGACGAACTCGAGCCGGTCGAGCTCGGGATACCACGCGAGACTGTCGGACCGGATGATGGTATTCTGTCCCGCACAGCGAATGATGACGCCGCCCCGCAAGAACTGGTGCACGCGCCCGCCGCCCATGTCGTAGTGTCTACCCTCGCCCGCCGACTGCAGCACGGGATTGCACGTACGGGAGAACTGGGCCGCGGCCGGCGAGGCCCCAGCGCCGATCAGCGCAATCGCCATAGCGAAGCCCCCGATCCGTCGCACGACGCCTACCGCCGTTCCCCTCGCTCGGTGATTCGGCCCTCGCGTGGCCGCACCGCCTCGACCTGTCGGAAATCGGGATCGGCCGTGAATCCGTCCCCTTCGAGATGGCGGTCGGGTGAATCGAAGACGAAGGTCGACGGCCCCGAGATCTGCTCGTTGGTGCGGTCGTACCGCAGGATCTCCGTGGTGAGCCTACGGTTGTCGGGGGTTGTCGCGATCACGTTGCTCCGCGCCTCCATACTCCCGCTCCGCCACTCGTAGCGACCCTCGTCTGCCGTGACGGTGGAGGACAGTGCTCCCAGCGCAGAGAAAAATTCCACGCGGACACCGACGAGATCGGCGATCTGCGTCGGCTGATAGAAATACACGGTGTCAGAGTACAACCGGATGCGTTTTATCCCCTCGATCGTGATGAGGTACGTCACGCCGTACAGCACCTGGTCGGCCGTATCGCGAAGGGCCGCCGACGTTGGGGGGGGCTTCCCCTCGTCGCACGCCCACGTCGCGGTGGCGGCCGCGACGACCAGCAGCATAGCCCTAGCGCGCATGGGTCGGCTCACTGTCGCGCTCGGCCAGGTACCGCTGGACCATAGGCTCCCACTCCCCCCGCGCTTTGAGCAGCGCCTCACAGAACTCCCGCACGGCCCCGTGGCCCCCGCGTGCACGGGTCGTGTGCTGACAAACGGCGGCAACCTCCGGAGCGGCGTTGGCCACCGTTACCGGCAGCGCCACCCGGCGCAGCACCGGCAAGTCGGGGAGATCGTCACCCACGAACGCCGCCTCGCCCATGCCGACGCCGTACTTGGCCAGGAGGGCCTGAAACGGCTCGAGCTTTCTGGCCGCGTCGTCCTGCACGAGATCGTCGATCTCCAGTTCGCCCATGCGCCGCGTCGTGGCCGGCGACATCCGACCACTCACCACCACGATGCGAATGCCGGCAGCCTTGAGGAGCTTCAGGCCCACGTTGTCCTGAATGTCGAAACGCTTGAGCTCCACGGGACGCTCTCCCGCGGTTCCGATGTAGACACCCGCGTCCGTCATCACGCCGTCGACGTCGAAACCGACGAGCCGAATCCGACCAGCAACTACCGGGTCGACCATCGCGTCGCCCCCATCTCCTGGGCCGCATGCCAGACCGCAAGCGTGCGTTCGACAAGCGGCTCGAGGTCGTCCAGCGGCCACATACTGGCCGCATCACTCGATGCCGTGGCTGGCTCGGGGTGCGTTTCGAGGTAGAATCCATCGGCCCCTGCTGCCGCCGCGGCCAAGAGCAGTGGCGGCACGTCTCCTCGCTCCCCCCCGCTCGATCCGCCGGGACCACGTCCGGGTTGCTGCACTGCGTGGGTCGCATCGAACAGCACGGCGGTGGCGGTCAGTGCCTTCATGCGCATGAGACCACGCATGTCCACCACCAGGTCACCATAGCCGAAGAACGAGCCCCGTTCTGTGATCGCCACCGCACCACTTCCTCCTCGACGCACCTTCCGGACGGCTCCACCCATGTCCCCGGGAGCCATCCACTGCCCTTTCTTGATGTTGACCGGTCTCCCCGTCCGTCCCGCGGCCGCCAGCAAGTCCGTCTGGCGGCAGAGGAATGCGGGGATCTGGATGGCATCGACGACGGAAGCGACCGCGTCGACCTGCGACACGTCGTGGACGTCCGTAAGGACGGGAAGTCCCGTCGCCTGTTTTACCCGCTGCAGCGCGATGAGGCCCCGCTCGAGCCCGACGCCGCGCGGAGCCGCCACCGCAGATCGATTCGCCTTGTCGAAGCTCCCCTTGAACACGACGGCGATCCCCAGTCGTGCCGACAGCTCCACCAGCCTCGACGCGATCTGCACGTTCACGTCGTCCCGCTCGAGCATGCACGGACCGGCGATCAGCAGGGGTCTGGGCGACCACAACCCGCTCATGGCTACCCGGCGTGCGTTGCCGCGGCCGCCTGGGACGCCGCGCGGTGTTTCCGGATCTCCCGGGCCGAATGCACGAAGCTCGCAAACAGTGGATGCGGCTTCATGGGTCGGGACTTGAGCTCCGGGTGGAACTGGCAGCCGATGAACCACGGGTGATCCGGCACCTCGATCAGCTCCACAAGCGATCCGTCCGGCGAGAGGCCGGCGCACCGCAACCCGTGCTCCGCCAGCACATCCCGGTAGGCGTTGTTGACCTCGTAGCGGTGGCGGTGGCGCTCACTCACCTCGTCCGCGCCGTAGATCTGTGCCGCGCGGGTGCCGGGCCGCAGCCGACATGGGTACGCCCCGAGGCGCATCGTTCCCCCCATGTCCTTGACACTGCGCTGCGACTCCAGCAACGAAATGACGGGGTTGGCACACTCGGCCTCGAACTCGCTCGAGTTCGTCTCCGGCAGCTGGCAGACGTGCCGAGCGAACTCGATGATCGCGACCTGAAGTCCCAGGCAGATGCCGAAAAACGGCATGCGGTTCTCGCGAACCCAGCGCACGGCCGAGACCATGCCCTCGATACCGCGCTCTCCGAAGCCGCCGGGCACCAGTACACCATCGAACCCCTGGAGCAGTCGCCCGGCATTACTCTCGTCCACGAATCGATCGCTCGCGATCCACGTGAGGTCCACGCCGACATCGTTGGCGATGCCTCCGTGCACCAACGCCTCTCGGATCGATGTATAGGCGTCCGTGAGCTCCGTGTACTTGCCCACCACGGCGATCCGAACGCGCTCGCGAGGGTTGACGGCCCGCTCCACCATGCCCGCCCACGGTCGGAGATCTGGCTCCTTGACGTCCAAGCCCAAGCGGTCGCACACCAAGCGGTCCAGGTGCTGATCCCGGAACCGGAGCGGGACCTCGTAAATCGATTCCGCGTCACGGTTCTCGATCACGCAGTCGTGATCGACGTTGCAGAACAACGCGATTTTGCGCTTGATCCCATCCGACAGCGCGCGGTCAGCGCGGCAGATGAGAATGTCCGGCTGGATCCCGATCTCCATCAACTCCCGAACGGAGTGCTGGGTCGGCTTGGTCTTCAGTTCACCACTCGCCGCGATGAACGGAACGAGGGTGAGATGGATGAAGATCGCGTTGTCGCGCCCGACCTCTTGGCGGAATTGTCGGATCGCCTCGAGGAACGGGAGGGACTCGATGTCGCCTACGGTGCCGCCAACCTCGGTGATCACCACGTCGTGTTCGGGTGCGAGTCGCCGAATGGCCGTCTTGATCTCGTCGGTGATGTGGGGAATGACCTGCACGGTTCCCCCCAAGAACTCTCCGCGCCGTTCCTTGGTGATGACGGAGAGATAGATCCGACCGGTCGTGACGTTGTTGACCTGCGAAAGGGAGCGCTCGATGAACCGCTCGTAATGACCCAAATCCAGGTCTGTCTCGGCCCCGTCGTCGGTCACGAACACCTCGCCGTGCTGATACGGCGACATCGTTCCGGGGTCGACGTTGATGTACGGATCGAACTTCTGGATCGTGACCTTGACGCCACGCTCAACTAAGAGTCTTCCCAATGAAGCCGCGGCGATGCCCTTCCCCAGCGACGACACGACGCCGCCCGTGATGAAGATGTACTTGGTGCCACTCATCAGCCCGCCCCCAAGGTCGAGAGAGTCATGTAACGCTCCGCAGCAGAAAGATCGTCGGCGGTGTCGACGGCCGGGGGGGCCGAGGCGTCATACGACACGACGCCGATCGACATTCCAAGACGCAATGGTCGCAGCTGCTCCAGGCCCTCGGCCCGCTCGGCCGGCGTCGGAGGCGTCGCCGCCCAGCGGGCCAAGGCATCACGCGAATATGCATAGATCCCGACGTGACGGCGGACCGCCACGTCGCACTGCCATGCCAGTGAGGCGGGAAGCGTACGGGCAAAGCGGAGCGCAAGGCCATTACCGCCCACCACCACCTTGACTCGATGGGAATCCAGCAGGTCCTCTGGCTCCAGGCGGGCGCCGACCGTTCCTACGTGCCGTCCCCGCTCTACCTCGCGGACGGCGTCGCGGGCCGCCTGGACGGGGAAGAACGGTTCGTCACCCTGAACGTTCAGCACGATCTCGGCTTCGCCGAATCCCGGACGCGCCGCCACGTCGGCCACGCGCTCCGTGCCACAGCCATGCGCCGAGTCGGTCAACATCGCCTGGACGGGCAACGGCGCGACGGCGTCGACGATGCTCGGGTCGTCGGTCGCCACGACCACATGGTCGGCAATCGCGGATTCGAGCGCACGGCGGGCGACATGCCGTACGAGCGGCTCGCCGGCGAGGAGACGAAGAGGCTTGCGGGGAAGTCGGTGGGAACCGAGCCGGGCCGGAATCACACAGAGGATCTGCACGGCCAAAGGTAATACTCGGCGGCTGCCCTTGTCAAAAGTCGTGCCACTGACGGAACGGCGGGTGCCGAAGACCCGTAATCGGTTGCCCAGCAAAGACTAAGGCCGCAGCCTATGAGCGGGGGTGATACGTCCGATGGATCCGGCGCAGGTACTCCCGATCGACGTGGGTGTAGAGTTGGGTGGTCGACAGATCAGCGTGTCCCAACATCTCCTGCACGGCTCGCAGATCCGCGCCACCTTCAAGGAGATGCGTGGCGAACGTATGGCGGAGCGTGTGCGGGGTCACGCGCTTCTCGAGACCGGCCCGAGCCGCGCAGCGCTTGATGATGCCCCAGGCGCCGACCCGCGACAGCGGCCCACCCCGGGCGTTGAGGAACAGCTTGCCAGCGCCTTTGCCGCGATCGAGCTTGGGACGGATCTCCCGCACGTACAGCGCCGTCGCACCCAGGGCCCGACGTCCAATCGGCACCAGACGTTCCTTCGCCCCTTTGCCCAACACGCGCACGAGACCGTCATCGTACCACACGTCGCCCACGCCAAGTCCGATCAGTTCCGACACCCGAACCCCGGTCGCATAGGCCACCTCCAGAAGGGCGCGGTCTCGCCACGCCAGGGTCTCGTCGGGGCTTGGGGCACCAAGGAGGGACTCGACTTCCTCGCGGGACAGGACCTCCGGCAGGGTGCGCCACACCTTGGGGAGCTCGATCCGCTCGCTGGGATCACTTCGGGCAAAGCCTTCCGAGACCAGGAACCGATAGTAGGTCCGGATACTCGAGATGTGGCGGCGGATACTCGACGCGGCGAGGCCCAGGTCCTTCAGGTGATAGAGGAACTCGCGCAGGTGCCTTGGGGCGATCGCCTCCGGGTGGGTGAGGCCGCGTTGGGAGCCGTACTGAGCCAACCGGCGGACGTCGCGTGTGTAGCTCGTGACCGTGTGGTGGCTGTTCCCGGCCTCCAGCGCCAGGTAGTCGCGGAATCCCTCCACGGCAAAGGCGCGATCGAGCTCGCTCGACGGCTCAGTCATCGGGGGTCCGCTTCCCGAGCCGACACCGGCCGGTGCGGATCACTCCGGTCCCCGCCGCTGCCGACGGCGGCGCACGGCGACGACGATCGTGCCCGCGATGCCGACCGCGATGATCAGCGCCACCCAGTGGAGGCGTCCGATGAGTCGTGCCACATCCTCGATCGTTCCGGCCGAGGTCGCAATGAGCGCGGTCAGGAGTCCGTACCAGATTCCCGAGGCGACCGCCATCGGCACGAGTGATCGGGTGACGTCGAGCCGTGCCACGCCCGCGAACGGCGGCACGACTGCACGCACACCCGGAATGAACCGCGACAGAAAGATGCCCCAGGCCCCGTAGCGGCGATACAGCTGCTCGATGCGCTCGAGGCGCGTTGGGTGAAGCAGCCGCTTACCGAGTCGACCGGTGAAGAACTGTCGGCCGAGCGTGCGCCCAGCGAGGTAGACGAGGCTGGCGGCCACAACGTTGCTCGTCCACGTGACCGCGAAGATGGTCGTCGCCGTGACCGTGCCACGATGTGAAAGGAACGCGCCGATCCCAACGGCGGTGTCGGCGGGAATGGGTGGGAAGAGGTTTTCCAGCGCCGCCAGCGCTCCGATCAACACATACACCGTGGAGCTTGGCAGCGTGAGCAGCAGCTCGAGGAGGGTGTCGATCAGGTCAGGCACCACCAATCGACGCCACGGCGAAGACCTGGATGCCCTTACCGCGGCCGACGGCATCCATCTTCTCGTTGGTCTTGGCCTTGACCGAGACCGCGCTCGCGGGGAGTCCCAGCACCTTCCCGATGTTGTCACACATCTGGTCGACGTAGGGGGCCAACTTCGGCCGCTCGGCAATCACGGTGACGTCGACATTGACGATCGAGTAGCTCGCCGCCACCACGCGTCGCCGCACCTCGGCCAGGAGTCGCATGGAGTCGGCGTCCTTCCAGCGCTTGTCCGTGTCCGGAAAGAGGCGCCCCACATCACCCATGGCCGCCGCCCCCAACAGCGCATCGATCACGGCGTGCGCCACCGCGTCGCCGTCCGAGTGGCCCTTGAGCCCCTTGGGGTAGTCGATCGTCACGCCGCCGAGAATCAGCGGGCGTTCCTCGACGAACGTGTGGGAGTCGAAACCGATGCCGAACCGTTGTCGCATGGGGAGACGATAGAGGATCGCGTGCGCCGGCGGTAGGTGGCGCCCGCCCGCTCAGCGCCCGAGGATGCGCAACGCCAGAAGCGCGGCGTTCTTCGCGTTGCCGATCCCCACCGTGCCCACGGGACAGCCCGGCGGGAGCTGCGCGATCGCGTATAGCGCGTCGACACCTCGAAGCGGTCCGACGTCGAGGGGAAGTCCCACGACCGGCAGATCGGTCAGCGCCGCAACGGCCCCCGGCAGCGCGGCCGCGAGCCCTGCTGCGGCGATCACCACCCGATACCCCTTGGCTTTCGCCGACTTCGCGATATCCGCGGTCTGCTCCGGATTCCTATGGGCCGAGGAGACCACGAAATCGTAGCCGACCCCAGCGTCGTCTAACAGGGTGAAGGCGGCGCTGACCCGCTCACGGTCGCTCTCCGAGCCGACCATGATCAGGACGTCCTTAGGCATGCTCGATCTTCCTTCCCTTCCCCCGGCGAGGTGGGACGTGAACGCTGGCGGATTCGGTCATTCCGTGTGGCGACCGAATGCCAGCGTGACGTTGTGTCCGCCGAATCCGAAGGAGTTCGACAAGGCGACGTCGATGTCCCGCTCGACGCTCTGGTTCGCGGCATAATCGAGATCGCATTCGGGGTCGGGCGTCTCGAGATTGATCGTCGGAGGAATGCGTCCCTGATTCAATGCCATCAGGGTAATCGACGCCTCCAGGGCGCCAGCGGCGCCCAGCAGGTGCCCCGTCATCGATTTCGTGGAGTTCATCACGAGATCGCGGGCCCCGTCACCGAACACTTCCTTGACCGCTTTGGTCTCCGCAATGTCCCCGTGCGGCGTGGACGTCCCATGCGAGTTGATGTGTCCCACACGCGAGCGGTCGATGCGTCCGTCCTCGAGACAGGCGAGGATAGCGCGTTTGGCTCCCTCGCCGCCCGGGGCCGGCTGCGTCATGTGGAACGCATCGGCGCTCATGCCGTATCCCAGCACCTCACCGCGGATCGTGGCGCCACGGTCGAGGGCGTGCTCGAGGGTCTCCAGGATCAGCACACCGGCACCCTCTCCCATCACGAACCCGTCCCGATCCTTGTCGAATGGACGGGAGGCGCGCATGGGCTCGTCGTTGCGCATCGAGAGCGCCCGCATGTTGGCAAACCCTGCAATCGCGAGGGGCGTGATCGCTGCTTCCGCGCCGCCCGTGATCATGACGTCGGCCACGCCGGACTGCACTAGTCGGTAGGATTCCCCGAGGGCGTGTGCCGAGGACGCACAGGCCGACACCGTGCAGTAGTTCGGGCCCTTGGCCCCCCAGCGAATGGAGACCAGGCCCGAGGCAATGTCGGGAATGAACATGGGGACGAAGAAGGGTGACACGCGGGACGGTCCCTTTTCCAAAAACAGCTTACACTGCTCTTCGAAGGTCCAGATCCCCCCGATTCCGCTGCCAATGATGACCCCGGTTCGGTCGGGGTCGGGAATGGTGTCCCCGAACCCGGCATCGGCGAGCGCCTGGGCCGTCGCGGCCATAGCGTACTGGGCAAACAGATCCAGCCGCTTCACCTCTTTGCGGTCCAGGTACCGCAGGGCATCGAAGCCCTTTACTTCACAGGCAAACCGCACGTCCATCTGGGTGGGATCGAACCGCTGAATCGGCCCCGCACCCGATTGACCGGCGATGAGCCCCGTCCAGGTCTCGGCGGCGGTCGCTCCCAGGGGCGAAACCAGGCCGAGACCGGTTACAACGACACGGCGTTTCAACGCGTCAGTTCCCGCCCATTTTCTCGTGGAGGTATTTCAGCGCATCACCCACGGTGCGCAGCTTCTCGGCCTCCTCGTCGGGGATATCGATATCGAACTCTTTCTCGAAGGCCATCACGAGTTCGACGGTGTCGAGACTGTCGGCACCGAGGTCCTCCATGAAGCTTGCGCCTTCGGCCAACTTGTCGCGCTCGACGCCGAGCTCTTCGACGATGATGTCTTTGACCTTCTCTTCGAGTTCTTTCATGTCGGGCATCGTTGGTCCTCTCACAATTCGGGAGCGAGGGTTACATGACCATCCCACCATCCACGACTACAACTTGGCCCGTAATGTAGTCGGCGAGGTCGGATGCGAGGAAGAGCGCGGCTTTGGCGACGTCGTCGGGGCTCCCGAGTCTGGCCAGCGGGATCTGCCGCAGCAACTCCTCGCGGACACCCTCGGACAGCCCCTTGGTCATCTCCGTATCGATGAAGCCGGGAGCGATGGCATTGACGACCACGTTCCGCGACGCCAGCTCACGAGCGATGGTCTTGGTGAATCCGATGACGCCAGCCTTCGAGGCCGAGTAGTTGGCCTGCCCCGCATTCCCCCGGAGACCGACGACGCTCGCGATGTTGATGATGCGCCCCCACCGACGCTTCATCATGCCTCGCGATAACAGTTTCGTTGCCAGAAATGTCCCCGTGAGGTTCACGCGCAGCACCAGATCCCAATCGTCTTCACTCATCCGCATGAGCAGGGTGTCACGGGTAACGCCCGCATTGTTCACCAGGATGTCGATCGGCCCGAGCGCCGATTCGACCGCCTTCACGGCCTTCTCCAGCTGAGACGGGTCGGCGACGTCCGCGGCCGCACCGAACGCCTTTCCTGGCCCCTCGAGCCGGGCGGCCGCCTCGGATGCGCCCTTGAGGTCCGTGACACCGACATGGGCGCCTGCCTGGGAAAGGCGGCTCGCGATGGCCAATCCGATGCCGCGGGCGCCGCCGGTGACCAGTGCCACCCTACCAGTGAGATCTACCTTCATGCGTGTTGCTCCAGGAAGGAATTCACCTGTTCGGCCGTTCCCACCGAGACGGTGTGCGCCTCGCGGTCCACGCGACGCAACAGTCCGCCGAGCACGGTCCCCGGCCCAATCTCGACAAAGGTCGCCGTGGATCCGACGTCCGCCACCGCTCGTTCCATGGAGGCCACCCACTGGACCGGCGCCGTAAGCTGGGCGCCGAGTCGCTCTCGAGCGCTCGCTCCATCATACACGGGCTCGGCCGTGGCATTCGCGATCACCGGAAAGGCGGGGTCGCGGATCGTGACGCCCGCCAATTCCTCGATCAACTCCTGCCGCGCCGGCTCCATCAGGGGTGAGTGGAACGCGCCGCTCACGTTGAGCGGGAGCACGCGTTTGGCTCCGGCGTTCTTCAGGACGCGCGTTGCCCGTTCCACTGCCGCCGGGTCGCCCGAGATGACCGTTTGATCGGGCGCGTTCATGTTCGCCGCGACCACGACGTCGCCGGCGCGGCTCGCCTCGGCACACCCCTCCACGACGCGGTCAGTTGCCAGGCCCAGCACCGCCGCCATGGTCCCCGGCCGCGTGCGTCCAGCCGCCAGCATAAGCTCGCCACGGCGCCGCACCAGGCGTGCCGCGTCGGCAAGCTCGAGCGATCCGGCAGCCACATAGGCGCTGTACTCGCCGAGCGAATGCCCGGCGCCAAGCACCGGCTCCACCCCCGAGCGGATTACGGCGAAGGCGGCAATCGAGTGGGCGAGGATGGCCGGCTGCGCGTTGTGCGTGAGCGTGAGTTCGGCATCGGGTCCGTTCCACAGGATCGTGGTCAGGGGAAGCCCAAGCGCCTCGTCCACCGCTGCGAAGACGTCCCGGGCCGCGGCGAACGCCGCGGCGAGATCCTGGCCCATCCCCACCTTCTGCGCCCCCTGGCCAGGGCACAAAAGCCCCGCCTTTACCACCGGAGCGCCACGCTCGCCCAGGTAAAGCCTCCGCCGAACGCCACGAGGAGTACCAGCGACCCATCGGTGATGCGTCCGGCCCGCACGCACTCATCGAGCGCGATCGGGATCGACGCCGCCGACGTGTTCCCGTACCGGTCGACATTCACGTACACCTTGTCCATCGGGATGCTGGCATGCTTCGCGGTGGCTTCGATGATCCGGATATTGGCCTGATGCGGGATCAAAATGTCGACATCCTGGCCGGCGATGCCGGCTTGCTGGAGGGCCTGGTCGCAGGCATCGGCCATCGAGAGCACCGCAGACTTGAACACCTCGCGACCCGCCATCTTCATGTAATAGCCCCGGTCATCCAGCAATCCCTGATCCGGTGGGTGGTTGCCGCCGCCGCCCGGTCGGTACAGCAGGTCCGCGAGCCTGCCGTCGGACTTCAGGTACGTGGACAGGATGCCACGGCCGTCTCGTCCTGCGGGTTGCACCAGCGTCGCGCCGGCTCCGTCGCCGAACAGGATGGCGGTCGCCCGATCCTGATAGTCGGTGATGGTCGTCAGGCGCTCGCCTCCAACGACGAGCACGTTGCGCGCGGAGCCGCTCCCGACCATGGCCTCCGCAACCGCCAAACCGTAGAGGAATCCGCTGCATGCCGCCGCCACGTCGAACGCGGCCGCGCTCGTGGCACCCAGCTGCGCCTGCAGGTCACACGCGGTGGCGGGGAGCGGACGGTCGGGGGTCGCGGTTCCCAGAATGAGCGTGTCCACGTCCTCCACCTTCACGCCAGCCGCCTCGAGGACCTGCTCGCACGCCACCTTGCCCATGAACGCCACCGTCTCGTGCTCCTCGGCGATGCGGCGCTCGCGTATCCCCGTCCGCTCTCGGATCCATTCGTCCGACGTATCGAGAATGCGCTCGAAGTCGGCGTTCGTCATGACCTTCGAGGGCGTATACCGCCCGGTGCCGACGAGCCGAGCCACCGGTCGATTCATGCCACGCTCCCCCTGCCGGCCATCTCAGCGGCGATGTGCTGATTCAGTTGGCTCTCGACCGCCTGGAGTGCAACGCCGATGGCGTTCTTGATGGCCCGCGACGGCGATTGGCCATGGCAGATGATCGACACGCCGCGCACTCCCAACAGCGGAGCGCCACCGTACTCGGAGTAATCGAGCACCTTGAAGATGCGACGCATCCCCGCTCCCTGCAGGACCGACTGCTCCATCTCTCGTTCCAGCAGACCGCGAAACAGGTGCGCCACGGTCTCATAGAACTTCAGCAACACGTTCCCCACGAATCCGTCACATACGGTCACATCGCAGGCGCCGCTCAAGATGTCCCGACCCTCCACATTCCCCACGAACCTGATACCGCCATCCGCCGCCAGCAGCTCGTAGGTGCCACGAACGGCCTCGTTCCCCTTCTCCACTTCTTCGCCGATGTTGAGCAATCCCACGCAAGGGTCGCGTCGGCCCAGCACGTCGCGGGCGTACACCGATCCGATGTGAGCGAATCCCCTGAGCTCCCGCGGGGAGCAATCGACGTTGGCCCCAGCGTCCAGCACGAGGGTCGGCTTGTCCGCCGTAGGGAACAGCGCCGCGATCGCTGGGCGATCGACGCCAGGGTGCAATCCCAGCAGGAGGGTGCTCGCCGCCATCACGGCTCCCGTGTTGCCGGCCGAAATGAACGCATCGGACTCCTCGGCTTTTTGCAGCTCCAGCCCGACGCGAATGGACGAGCGACGCTTGCCACGGATCGCGGCCAGCGGCTTCTCGCTCATCTCGACCACCTCTTCGGCGTCCACGACGATGACGCGGTCGGGTGGCACATCGTCATGCTTGGCGAGTTCGGCCCGCACGTCCGCTTCGCGACCAACGAGCTGGATCTGGCAGGACGCCGGGAGCTCACGCAGCGCTTCGATGGCACCCGTCACCGGTACGGCCGGGGCGAAGTCTCCCCCCATCGCGTCCAGCGCGATGCGGATCACGCTACTCCGCTCCCACCTCGACCCGCTGCTTGCCGCCGTAGTAGCCGCACGTGGGACACACACGATGCGGTCGCCGAGGATCGCCGCAGCGCGGACACGCCTGCAGCGCCGCCGCCGTCGCCTTCTGGTGCGTTCGGCGCTTGCGTTTCCGTGCCTTCGATGTTCGACGCTTGGGAACAGCCATGCCGACCTACCTCTCCGTATCGGATCCATCGTCTCGCAGCGCCCGGAGCACCGCCCACCGTGGGTCAGGCTCGGGTTCGCAGGAGCACGGACCTTCGTTCAGGTTCTTCCCGCAGTGCGCGCAGAGCCCCTTGCAACTCTCACGACACGTGACATAGCCAGGGGCAGCCAGCGCCAGTTCTTCCCGGACCATGGGTCCGAGGTCGAGATCGGTGCCGTCACGGACGATGACGTACGTCGATGCATCCTCCGCCGTCTCGTCCTCGGTGAACAATGCGCCGACCGGCACGTCGACGTCCACCGTCACGGACGCGAGACACCGCCGGCAGTCGAACGCCAGTCGGGTGGTCAGCGTTCCCTGCCAGTAGTACTCGCCGGGGCCGCTCGCCATGAGCCGCCCCTTAACTCGGAGCGGGTCGCGGAGAACCAGATCCAGCCCTTCGAGCACCGGATCGTCCGTCGCGATCTGAGCTTTGGTCTCGACCGGCCCCGTCGCAGCCGCGCGCAGATTGACCAGCAACATAACCTTTAAGGCTAGTCCTCACTATGACTTGCGTCAACGCACCCGTCAGCCCCACAGCCCCTGCAGCTCGGCCTCGGCGAAGAAGAACCCGACTTCGCGCCGCGCATTGTCCGGCGAGTCGGACGCGTGGATCGCATTCCGCTCCTTGGATTCCGCGTAGAGCTTTCGAACCGTCCCAGGGGCGGCCTGGGCCGGGTCGGTGGCTCCAATCACCTCCCGCAGGCGACTGACGGCATCGTCCCGCTGCAACACCATGGGGAGACACGGTCCGGAGGTCATGAACGTGACGAGCGGCTGAAAGAACGGACGCTCACGATGCACAGCGTAGAAGGACTCCGCCTCGGGTCGTGTCAGACGAACGAGACGGGCCGCCCGCACGACGAATCCGTCTTGCTCCAGGTGCGCGAGTATGGCTCCTGCCTTGCCGCTGGCAATGGCATCCGGCTTGATGATGGCAAGCGTCAACATGGAACTCATGTCCGTTTCGGTCAGATGTCCTTGGGTGAGATCAGCGGCCGAAGAGACGTCGTACAATGTCCCCTCGAGTCAGGAACCCCACCAGGGCGCCGTCCCTCACCACCGGGAACCGCTCGATGTTCCGCGAAACCATCATACTCGCGACGTCGGCGAGTATCTGGTCTTCCGAAACACACAAGACGCTGCGGTCCATGATCTCCCGCACCGGAACGTGGTGCGGGTCCGTGGTCGGGGCTCCTCGGCGGGCCGCCCGGAACTCGCCCGTGGACTCGCGTTTCACATAGGCGGGAAGCAGGTGTCGGAGCAGCTCGTGATACGACACGAGGCCGAGCACCTCGTCGGACTCCGACACCACCGGAAGCGCACCGACGTGGTGCGCCACCATGAGCTTGGCCGCCTCACCGAGCGTGGTATCCGGTCGAAGCGAGAGCCGGACGGACACCATGACATCTCGTACCGTGAGGTAACCCGGTACCTCCAGATCCGCCAACGGGACCGTGGCAAGAACGTCATCGGCCGAGGTCGCCGCCTCCAGCGCCTCGGCAATCTCCCGGCGGCTCATCGCTCTCGCGAACGTACTCAGCGCACGGAGGTGCGCTGAACTGTCTTTGGGTGGCGCCGCCAGCAGGAGCGTGATCCGGGCTTCCTGGTCGGAATCCGGCCGGCGGCTGATGGGCTTGGGGGTCACGCCCAACGCCGCGCTCAGGCGCCGCACCGCGTCCGTCCGGAAGTGAAGCAGAAAGGCCGCCCCGACCGTGACAACCTCCCGCGGGATGATGCCCTTTGCCTGCGTGCGAAACCGGTCGGCGTCGCTTACAACGCCGGATGCGATCATCGCTTCCGTCAGTTGCGCCGCCGCGTCTTGCAGCGACGTAGACTTCAGCGGCACCACAATGCGATCGTGATCGAGGAGCTCGATGAGCTTCATGTCCTCTGCACCCGTACGTCAGGTCGCCGCCCTGCGTTACCCACCATCGACACCGTCCTCAGGCCCGCGCCTGCAGCAAATCAACGACCTCGGCCGGCCGCTTCATCACACCGATGCCCGCTCGCTCGAAGGCTGCGATCTTGTCCTTCGCCGTGCCCGACGACCCTGAAATGATGGCACCAGCGTGTCCCATGCGACGACCCGGCGGTGCGGTCTGCCCGGCGATGAACCCCACGACGGGCTTCGAAACGTGCGCGGCGACATACTCGGCGGCCTGCTGTTCATCGGTACCACCGATCTCTCCGATCATCACGATCGCCTCCGTCTCCGGATCCGTCTCGAAGGCCCGGAGGCAGTCGATGAAGTTCGTCCCAATGAGCGGGTCACCGCCGATGCCGACGCACGTGGATTGCCCAAGACCGTGGCGCGTTAACTGATGGATGATCTCGTAGGTCAACGTGCCGCTGCGTGACACCACGCCAATGCGACCCTCGCGGCAAATCTGCCCCGGGATGATGCCGACCTTCGCCTTCCCCGGCGAGATCAACCCCGGGCAGTTGGGTCCGATCAGCCGCGTGCCGCGCTCGGCCAGAAACTGCAGCGCACGAGTCATGTCGAGCACCGGCACGCCCTCGGTGATGCACACCACGAGCTGCACACCCGCATCCGCGGCTTCGTAGATGGCGTCGACCGCAAACCGCGCCGGCACATAGATGACTGCCGCGTTCGCGTTCGAGGACGCCACCGCCTCCGCAACCGTATCAAAGATCGGCACCGTGTCGGCGAACCGCTGCCCGCCCTTCCCCGGGGTCACGCCGGCTACCACGTTCGTGCCGTACTCCCGCATCTGCTCGGTGTGAAACGAGCCGTCGCGCCCCGTGATGCCCTGGACGACGAGCTTCGTCGCTGTGTCAATGAAAACGCTCACGCCGCCTCCCGGGCCAGTTTGACTGCTTGCTGCACGGCCTCGTCCATGTCGGTCAGCGCTTCGAACCCCGCGGTGCGGAGGATCTCGACCGCGACCTCCTCGTTGGTGCCCGTGAGCCGTATGACGATCGGCACAGCAAGCTTCATCTGGCCGGTTGCCTGCACGATGCCGTTTGCCACGTCGTCACAGCGGGTGATCCCGCCGAAGATGTTGAACAGGATGCTTTTGACGTTTCGGTCGCGGGTAATGATCCGAAGCGCCGCCACCACCTTCTCGGGACTGCTGCTGCCCCCGATATCCAGGAAGTTCGCCGGCTCGCCTCCGTAATGTTTCACCAAGTCCATCGTCGCCATGGCCAAGCCTGCGCCGTTGACACAGCAGCCCACATTCCCATCGAGGTTCACATAGGAAAGCCCGGCGTTGCGCGCCTCGACCTCAGATGGGTCCTCCGCCGTGACGTCGCGGAGCGCCGCGATCGCTGACCGACGAGCCAGCTCGTTGTCGTCGACGACGATCTTGGCGTCCAGGGCCACCACCTTGCCATCGGGAGTCGTGATCAGCGGATTGATCTCCGCCAGCGAACCACCTACATCGAGAAAGGCGCGATAGAGCTGCTGCATGATGGCGGCGGCCTGGCGTACCTGGCTCAGGTCGTCGTAGAGCTCGAACGCGAGGGCCATGGCCTGGTGGGGCAACAGCCCGAACCGAGGATCGACGGCGACGCGGAAGATCTTGTCGGGCGTCTTGGCCGCCACTTCCTCAATGTCGACGCCTCCGGCCGGACTCACCATGATAACCGGTCGCTGCGACGATCGATCGACGATCACCCCGAGGTAGCTCTCGGACGCGATCTCCGCCGCCGGAACCACGAGTACCCGCTCGACCACCAAGCCCTTGATGCGCATACCCAGGACCTGCTGGGCATGGCGTCGAGCCTCGGCGGCCGTCGCCGCCAGCTTCACGCCCCCGGCCTTCCCCCGCCCGCCCGCATGGACCTGTGCCTTCACGACCACGGCCGCTCCCAGCCGAGCCGCGATCGCTTCGGCCTCGTCCGGCGTGGTCGCCACTTCGCCGTCCGGCACCGGAATGCCAGCCGCCTTGAGCAACGCACGCGCCTGATACTCGTGCAAGTTCACGTTTCGGCTCCTGTAATCAACGTTCCCGTCTCACCGCGAACAGCGGCGAGGCCAGCGGCGAGGTCGGCAATGTAGGCCTGCCGTCCGCCCTGCTTCAAAAAGGTGACGGCCGCTTCGACCTTCGGACGCATGCTCCCGACACCTAACTCGTCGCCGGCGAGCAGGGTGGCAGCATCCTCCAGCCCCATGCGACGCAGCTGCTGTGCGTTTGGCGTTCCCCAGCCGCGATACACGGCCTCGACGTCCGTCAGAATGAGTAGGGTGTCGGCACCGACCCGACCCCCGAGAATGGCTGCGGATCGGTCCTTGTCCACGACGGCATCGATGCCCTCCCAGTTGCCCCGTTCATCCTTGTAGACGGGCGGTCCTCCGCCCCCGGCAGCCACGACGATCTTGCCCTCGCGCACCAGCTGTCTCACGGCGTCGGCCTCGATGATGTCGACTGGCGTCGGGCTCGGCGCCAAGCGGCGCCAGCGCCCTCGGCCGTCCCGCCCCACCGCGGCGCCGCGCTGCTGCAGTCGCGCCACGAATTCCGGGGGCAGCTCATGGCCGATCGGTTTGGTCGGTTGAACGAGCGCCGAGTCTGCCCGATCAACGACCGTCTGCGTGATCACCGTCAACACGTCACGCGCGATACCCGCTCGACGAAGCTCGTTCTGGAGCGACTGCTGAATCATGTAGCCGATCCATCCGGCGGTGGCCGCGACCAACACACCCAGGGGCAGCGGGGCAACGCGATCATGCGCCATTTCATTCCGGTCCAAGGCATCGCCGACCTGAGGACCGTTCCCATGGACGAGCACGATGTCCCACCCTTCTCGAGCAAACTCGATCACGGCCCCGAGCGAGTCCCGGGTGTGTCGGAACTGGGTGTGGATGTCGGCCCGCTCCCCCGGAGGAGAAAGGGCATTTCCCCCCAACGCGATCACGATCGTTTGGTGCATGGTCGTCACGGCGGCGTGCAAGCTAGCGGTGGGCCGGAACCGCAGCAAGGAGCCGTCACGGCGTCGAATCTCCGCGCGGCAACAGCAATCGCCGCAGCTCGTCGTACGCGCGTCCGAACGCCGCCCAGTCCCCTGTCCGCCGGGCGGCATCCATGCGCTCGAACCACTGCCGAGCCCGGTTCCATTCGCGTGGGTCACCCGCCCGCGGCGAGGCGTCGACCCGCAGGCGCTCCAGTGCCTCGCCCAGCGACGGGCCATTGGCATGCACACCGTTCACACTCACCGCGACGTCGACCAACTGTGGTGCCGCCCCGCCGTCGCCCGACGAGACATAGGACGACTGTATCGCCACCAACCCCTCGGCGAGCGGCAGCATGCGGACCACCCCGGTAATCCCGGCCGTCTCTCCACGGGCGCGGGCGAACTGCCGACCCATTTGCCCGGGCCCCAACGGTTCCTCCGACCGGTCGGTCCGGTACAGCACCAGTGTGGGCGCCGATCGCCGGACGGTGCCGTCCAGGAGACCAGCCAACAGTCCGGACTCGCGACCCTCAAGCGGCACCACCAGGCGCAGCCTGGACACCGAGTCGTCGATCGTGGTGCCGACCCACCAGTACGGCTCCTGCCCTACTACAGACCCACTCGCCTCGGGTCCGAGCAGCGGCTGCCCGACGGCAGCCGATCCGAAGGTCGATCGCTGGAGCGTGGCGATCTGAGCAATCAGCGCTTCCTCGGGATAGGGAATGTGCGGGAGTAGAGGCTCCGGGAGCTCGGTGGCCGGTCGCACCACCTGCGGGGCCAACTGGGCCCAGGCAAGCGTCACCGGGTCCGCATCCCGGGTCAGGTACACCCTCGTCTCGCCTGACGACCCATCCACCACCCCGACGAGGCTGGACCGGAGGTACCGCACGGTCCGGTCGCGCCAGGTCACGGGTGCGCTCAATGGGAAGGCGTCCGTACTGACGTAGCCGCTCGCCATCCATCTCAAGCGGCCGGCGATGACGACAGCGCGCGGCTGGCCGAAGCGCGCGAACGGTGCGAAACGCTCGAGTCGCGCAACCACGTCTCGATGCCAGACCACGATCATCGAGTCGGCCACGGCATCGGACGTGATCAATCGGGGACTCTGAAGCAGCCAGGCAAGCGTGAGCCTGCGCCACAAGCCGCCTACCCGAACGCCCCGTCTCCCCGGCGCGGCGCGGAGAACGGCGAAGTCGGTCACCCCGGGCGCCACAAGTACCGTGGAGTCGTGCAGTGCGGTCTCGACGACCTGCACGGAGACCGACTCCGGTACCAGCGTGCTCGGGACGTAGTGCGGCAGCCCACTCTCGGTCACCGCATCGGCCCGAACGGCGATTGCGCCCCGGGCCGTCGCGTCGCGCCCCACATGCACGTCTTCCCAGGACAGCTCCTGGCCGGCCGCCCGAGCGCCAGCGGGATCTTTTACGCGTGCCGCAACGTAGATGGGAAGCGCTGACCCATCGCTCGCGCGATAGATCCCCAGCGACGCCTCGGTGAACGCGTGCTCAGGTTCGGGGGCGGCGACGCGGTTAAGCAGCACGGTGACGGCGAACCCGTCCCACTGCACCGCGCGCTCGAGTGTCCGCTCCCGCAATGCTCTCTCTTCCCCACGCGCGCCACCGGAGGTGAGCGGCCGGTCGTCAGTCACCGCCCCGTACGCGATGTCTTCGAATTGGGGCCGCCGAGCCTCGACGTCCGGCAGGACGAGTTCGGCGCTGGTCCTGACCGCCCCGGCAAAGGACGGAACGACATAGTGGCCGGCAAAGGATCCGAGCGCCAACAGCGACCAGGGCACGCCAAGCAGTACCAGGCGGCCAGTCCAGAGCCACATCAGGCTCCCGCCGAGCGCCAAGAGCGCGAGGACGCTCAGGAGGCGCGCGACCGGTATACGCACCGCGCTCAGCACCTGGTCGGCCGGGACGCCGTGCACCCCCGCGACGTACTCGGCGGGCTCGAGCCGATACCCCCACAGGAGCGCCAGCGCAAACGCCGCGGCGAGCAGGGCCAGGTGCCACCGCGCGAGGTCATTCACGCGGAAGCGCCGACGAGACCAACGAATAGCACCCACCGCGGCGTACAATACGGCCGTCGTTGCGAGCAGGACACCGGTGAGCAGCGTGACGAAGCCGTGCAGCGTGCGCTGCCACGGCAGACGGAACAAGTAGTACGAAAGGTCGTGTCCGAGTACGGGGTCGCGAATGCCGAGAGGGGCCCGAAAGCCGTTCAGTGTGCGGGGATACCACCAGTCGCCCGCGCCATGGCTCAGCGCCACCGCTAGTCCCATGCCGGCCGCGACAGCTCCCACCAGCAGCAACCCACGCGGTACGGCTTCGAGGATCTCGAGGTCGCCCAATCGCCGCGGGACGTGGACGGACCGAATCGATCGGTACACCAGCAGGAGGTTTCCGACACACCAGAACGTGGCGACCAGTAGCGCCGAGAGTCGCAGCGTCGTCTCGACCCGCGTGAGGAGCGCGTGGGTGGCACCGACCTCCAGTGTGGCCGCCCACCACGCATTGCCCGTGGCGACCGCCTGCCATCGCCCCAGGATCAGTACGACCAGCGCCAGCAGCGCCGCCGACTGAAGCCAGCGCCGTACCGTCACGGCTCTACACCGAGATCCCCTGCTCCCTCAGCCATCCCTCCACGGTGGCCTGATACTCGTCCAGCGCCTGCTTCTCGGTGGCCTCGAAACGCATGACCAGCACGGGCTGGGTGTTGGAGGCCCTGACCAAGCCCCAGCCTCGCGGGAACGAAATTCGGGCGCCGTCGAGCGTCAGCACGCGGTAGCGGGCCGCAAAGTGCTTGGCGGCACGCTCCACGACCTCGAACTTTCGGTCGTCCGGACAGTCAACGCGGAGTTCCGGAGTCGCATACGTTTTCGGGAGGTCGGCGAGGAGCACGGACAGGGGTCCCCCTCGTCGCGCCACGTAGTTGAGGAGGCGCGCGCCCGCGAACAGGGCGTCATCGAACCCGAAATAATCGTCTGCGAAGAACATGTGGCCGCTCATCTCTCCCGCCAGCGGCGCACCCGTTTCCTTCATCTTGGCCTTGATCAGCGAGTGGCCCGTCTTCCAGATCACCGGCTCGAGTCCGGCTTGGGTCAGCGCCCCGGCGAGTACGTCCGAGCACTTCACGTCGAAGATCACTGGATGTCCGCCGCCCCGTCGTTCCGCGAGGTCCCTCCCCAGCAGCACAAGCAGCTGATCGCCGTAGACGATGGACCCGCGCTCGTCCACCGCCCCGATCCGATCGCCATCACCGTCGAAGGCGATGCCCAATTCGGCGCCCGTGCGCCGCACGGTGTCCTGGAGGTCCGTGAGGTACTTCGGTACGGTCGGGTCGGGATGATGGTTGGGGAACGTGCCGTCCGACTCGCAGAACAGCGGCACGACATCCGCACCGAGACGCTGCAACACCGTCTCTGCCACCAGGCTTGCCACGCCGTTGCCGCAGTCGACGACGACTTTCACCGGTCGCGCGATCGGACCGTTCCGGCTCACGATCGCGTCGGTGTAACGATCCAGGATGGAGGCGTCGGCCTCCAGCGCCCCGTCGCCGGTATCCAGCGCCGCCTCGGATATGAGCCGGTAGAGCTCCTGGATGTCCTCCCCGTGCAGCGTCTGGCCGGCCGACACCATCTTGAATCCATTGAACTCCGGCGGGTTGTGCGAGCCCGTGACCTGGATACCGCCGTCGACCGGGAGTTCGTGGAGCGCGAGGTACAGGGCCGGGGTGGGAACCGTCCCCACGTCGACGGCCGTGCCGCCCGCCCGCGCAATACCGTCCCGCACGGCACTGGCCAGGAGGGTGCCCGACGGTCGATTGTCGCGGCCCACCGCAACGCGGGGAGGGCGTCCGATGCGGCCGCGGGTCACGGTGGCCACCGCCTGCCCCACCGCATGGGCGAGTGGAGCCGTCAATTGGTCACCGACGACACCACGAATGTCGTACTGCCGGAAGATCACACTCGGTATGTCCATGGATACCTCAGGAAAGGCTCACTGGGCCTGCGAGACCGCTCGGGACTCAACGAGATACCGTGACGACGACTGCCGGACGCAGCTGCCGGCTCTCCTCTCTCGCCAGGTCGAGCATCGCGTTGGGCCAGACGCCAAACAGGAGCAGTAGTGCCGCGGTTACCCCAATGACCCACCGGACGGCGCCGACCGCCCGGGTGTCCGCGTGCGCGGTTTCGGACGCCGGCGCCTTCATGTACATAGCCATGATCACCGGCAGGTAGTAGCCCGCCGAGAGGATGCTAGCGCCGACGAGCACGATGGCGAGCTTCAGCTGTTCGGCCTGCACGGCAGCCGAGAGGATGTACCACTTTCCGATGAATCCCGCCGTACCCGGGAACCCGAGCAATGACAACATGAACACGGTCATCGCGAAGGCGAGCCAGGGGCGGCGCGACCCCAGTCCGTTCAAGTCGTCAATCAGTGTATCCCGCTCGCCACCGCGCCCAGCCACGGCAAGGACGGCGAACGCGCCGACCGTCATCAGCGTATACACCAGCACGTAGTACAGCAGCGCAGCCGTGCCCAGATCCGTGCCGCTGGCAACGGCGACCAGGATGTAGCCGGCGTGGCCGATCGAGCTGTAGGCGAGCATGCGCTTGAGCCGTCGCTGTGCCAGGGCGACCACATTCCCGACGACCATGGTGATTGCTGCCAGCCACCACAGGGCCTCCGTCCACACGGCATCCATCGGTGCCAGCGCCTGGACGAGGATCCGCACGAGCGCCGCGAATGCCGCAGCCTTCACGGCGGCGGCCATAAAGGCTGTCACCGGGGTTGGGGCGCCATCGTACACGTCCGGCGTCCACATGTGGAAGGGCACGGCAGCGACCTTGAACCCGAACCCGATTAGGAGCATGGCGATGCCGACGATGAGCATCGCGTCCGTCTGCAGGCCTATCGCCGAGATCTGGACGTAAATCAGCGTGAGGTTGGTCGTGCCCGTCGCACCGTAGATGAGTGCGATCCCGTACAAGAGGAACGCGGACGCGAAGGCCCCGAGCAGGAAGTACTTGAGGGCAGCCTCGGCGGCGAAGACACTCCGGCGGTTGATGCCGGCCAGCACGTAGACCGCCACCGACATGAGTTCGAGGCCCAGGAAGATCACGACGAGATCCGCCCCTCCACCCATGAACATCATCCCGATCGTGGCCAACAGAATCAGGACGTAGTACTCGGGAACGAGGATCCGCTCTCGTCCCAGGTACTGCTGCGACACGGCGACGGCGAGGATGGCCCCGATGAGGAACACGGCCGCCGTCGCGAATCGGAATCCGTCCAGCGCCACCATCACTTCCAGTCCCTCCGCCTCGGGCCCGCGGAGCCAGTACACCAGAACCAGCCCCAGTGTCACGAACAGGCCGGCGAGGGAGAGCCGGGCCACGAGACGCTGGTCTTCCGCACTCCGGTGCTGCCACGCCACCACCAGGAGTAGGAGAAGCACCCAGCCGGTGAGGAACACCTCCGGCATCATCGCCACGAGCAATCCCGAGGCTTGGCTGAGGTCCACCGACGCCGGGATCATCACGGCACCTCGACCTGGACGTGCGCAGTCGGCGCCTCAGGTCCCTTGATCTGCTCCACGAGAGCTTGGGCCGACGCTTCCATGCGACGCAGGAACGGCGCTGGGTAGAGTCCCATCCAGAGAATGCAGGCGATGAGTGGAACGAGGACGGCCAGCTCCCTCGCCGAGAGATCGCGCATCCGCTCGTGCTCCGGCTTGTCGAGCCTGTTGTAGATGAGACCCTGGAGGGCGCGCAGGAGATATGCGGCGGCGAAGATCACACCCGTCGCCGCAACCACCGTCGCCCACGGGAAGGTGCCGAAGGAACCCACCAGGACCAAGAACTCACCGATGAACCCGTTCGTGCCCGGAAGACCGATCGACGACAGCGACACGATCGTAAGGGTCGCGGCCAGCGCCGGCACGACCTTCGCGATGCCGCCAAAGGCCGCGATCTCACGCGTGTGGGCACGCTCGTACAGCATTCCGGCCAGGAAGAACAGGGCCCCCGTCGAGATGCCGTGGTTGATCATGATGACGATCGCGCCCTCCACGCTCTGGAGGGAGAGCGCCCAGATCCCCAGCATGACAAAGCCCAGATGGCTGATGGACGAGTAGGCCACCAGTTTCTTGAAGTCCGGCTGCACCATGGCGACGAGCGCTCCGTAGATGATGCCGATGACCGCGAGCACGACTACCACGGCCTGCACCGTCGGATGGAACGCCACATCAGGGAAGAACGGCACGGCAAACCGCAGGAACCCGTACGTCCCCATCTTCAGCAGGATCCCGGCCAGGATGACCGAGCCCGCCGTGGGCGCCTCGACGTGCGCGTCCGGCAGCCACGTGTGGAACGGGAACATCGGAACCTTGATCGCGAACGCCAGGAAGAAGGCTCCGAAGAGCCAGAACGCCCAGCGATCCACACTCCCCACATTGGCGAGCAGGTGGCCGTACGCGAACGAGTACTCCCCGGTTGTTCGTCCGACGACGTAGTACATCGCCAGGATCGCTACCAGCATGAGAAGCGATCCCACAAAGGTGAATAGGAAGAACTTTATCGCCGCGTACAGGCGCCGCGGACCTCCCCAGACCCCGATCAGGAAGTACATCGGGATCAGCATCACTTCCCAGAAGACATAGAAGACGAACAGATCGAGCGCGACGAACACGCCGAGCATGCCCGTGGTGAGCACCAGCAGCAGGGCGTAATACGCCCGCTGTTTCTCTTTGATGTAGTTCCAGCTCCCAAGGACGGCCAGCGGCATGGTGAAGGTGGTCAGGAGGACCATGAACAGCGAGATCCCGTCGATCCCGAGGCTGAACATGATCCCCCACTGCGGGATCCACGGGTGCGTCACTTCGAACTGCATCGCCGCCGTCCCCGGATCGAACATCCACCACAGGGGAACCGATAACAGGAACTCGATGAGGGTGGCGCCCAACGCCACGCGCTTTGCCACCGCCTCGGAACCCAGCAGGACGGCGAGCGCCGCGAGCAGCGGAAAGGCCAGCAGGAGATCGAGGATCCACTCGCCGTAGGTCATCACACTACCGCAGTAGGGCGCGAAGCAGGAGAATCGAGCCCAGCACGAAGAAGAACACGTAAGTCGCGACGCGGCCGGACTGGATGCGACTCCCGATCCACCCGACCGCCCGGGCCGTCTTGGCCGAGCCGTTCACAAACACCCCGTCGATGATCCCCTCGTCCGTGATCTTCCAGAACGCCCGCTCGGACAGCCACATGACGGGTCGCACGATCACCGCGTCGTAGATCTCGTCGACATACCACTTCCGGAGCAGGATCTTCTGCAGGCCGGATTCGGGCGTCGCCAGCCGCGCCGGTTGCAGCGACGCCGGCTTGAGGAAGTTCCACGCGCCCAGGATGCCGGCCGCCGCAATCACGGTGGCGAGCCCGAGCAGCGTCCACTCCGTGGTGCTCGCCAGGTGCAGCTCCGGAAGGTACGCCGCGCTCGCCTCCGTCACGGGCTCCAGGAAGTGGTGGAGCCAGCCGGCACCGGGTAGCACCGCAGGCAGGTTCAACACGCCGGCCACGACACTCCCGATCCCGAGGACCAGCAGCGGCCCGGTCATCACCCACGGCGCCTCGTGAAGGTGACGCTCCTCTTCCTCGCCCGTGCGCGAAGGGCCGTGGAACGTGTAGAGCATCATGCGTGTCATGTAGAACGCCGTGAGCAAGGCGGCGACGGCCCCCACGATCCACAGCACATAGAACACGCCGCTCTCGTGCCCCCGGGCAAAGGTCATCGCGAGGATCTCGTCCTTGGAAAAGAACCCCGAGAAGCCCGGGACTCCGGCAATCGCCAACGTCGCGATCCACATCAATGCGGCGGTCCACGGCATGTAGCGCCTTAGGCCGCCCATGTTTCGCATGTCTTGCGCGTCGTCGTGGCGATGGGAGACGTGGTAGGCGTGATGCAGCGCGTGGATGACGCTGCCCGACCCCAGGAACAGCAGTGCCTTGAAGAAGGCGTGGGTGGTGAGGTGGAAGATCCCCGCAGCGTACGCCCCCACGCCGACGCCCATGAACATGTATCCGAGCTGCGACACTGTGGAATACGCGAGCACCTTCTTGATGTCCCATTGCTTGACGGCAATGGTGGCGGCGAACAACGCAGTGGCCGCTCCCGTCGCCGCCACCACGAGGCTCGAAACCGGGGCCAGGGCGAAGAGCACGTTCGCTCGTGCCACGAGGTACACACCCGCCGTCACCATGGTGGCCGCGTGGATGAGCGCGGAGACCGGTGTCGGGCCGGCCATCGCGTCGGGGAGCCACGTGAACAGCGGGATTTGGGCAGACTTCCCCGCGCACCCGAGGAACAGGGCTAGCGTAATGAGGGTGACGGTAGTACCGCCCACGGCGAGCACGTGCGGGGCTTCTTCGAACACCGTCACGAACGACAAGCTGCCCGTCGCCTGGAAGATCATGAACATGGCCACGAGGAATCCGAAATCCCCGATGCGGTTCATGATGAACGCCTTCTTACCGGCGTCCGCAAACGGCTTGTTCTCGTACCAGAAGCCGATCAGCAGGTAGCTGCACAGCCCCACGCCCTCCCAGCCGATGAACATGGAGGGGAAGTTGGCGCCGAGCACCAGGATCAGCATGAAGAAGACGAACAGATTCAGATACGCGAAGTACCGCGGATAGCCCGGATCCTCGCGCATGTAGCCGATGCTGAAGATGTGAATCAGGGTGCTGATGCCCGTCACGACGAGCATCATGACCGTGGATAGCTGGTCCACCTGGAGCGCCGCATCGATCTGGAGCCGACCCGCCGGCATCCACGACCAGAGCGTCAGCACATACGGATGCCCGTGCGGCGGGTGCGCCGCGACCCCGCCCGCCACCACCAGCGCCACGGCGAAGGAGAGAGCCAGGACACCAACCCCCACGACGCTCACTATCCGCTTCGCGTCGGGCCGCACGAAGCTCAGCGTACCGTTCACCAGGAACCCCAGGAACGGCAGGACGATGACCAACCACACCCACGCCACGGACCCTGGCATCAGCCCCTCAACAGGTTGATCTCTGCGACATTGACGGAGTTCTTGTGTCGATAGATCGCGATCATGATCGCGAGCCCGACTGCCGCTTCCGCTGCCGCCACGGCCATCACGAAGAACACGATCACCTGACCCTCACGTCCGAGCTGCTGCGCCAGCGCGATGAACGAGAGGTTCACCGCGTTGAGCATGAGCTCGATGCACATGAACACGATGATCGCGTTACGCCGAATCAGCACGCCGGCCACGCCGATGCTGAACAGGATCACCGACACCGTGAGCGAGGGACCCAACAGCATCACAGACGCCTCTTCGCCAGCACCACCGCCCCAACAATCGCCGCGAGCAGCAACACCGACGTGATCTCAAAGGGTACGAGGAACACCCGGAACAGGGGCTCGCTGATCATGCCGACCGCTCCCTGCTCCGCTGCGAGCTGCGCCACCGATTCGGCACCGAGCCGCACGTCGGCCGACGGACCGGCCCGGCTGAGCACCCAGAGTTCGGCCGCGAGGACGACCGCGATCGCGAACATCACGAGCCGTCCCACCCATCCTACCATGTCGGTCGAGCTGGCTCGTCCGAGGTTGAGCAGCATGATCACAAATAGGAACAACACCATGATGGCGCCCGCGTACACCAGCACTTGCATGGCCGCGATGAAGTGGGCATCCAGGAGCAGGAACATGACCGCGATGGCGAACATGGTGCTCACGAGCCACAGGGCGCTCGCCACGGGGCTTCGTCTGGTGATGCAAAGCAGCGCCGACGCAATGGCGACCAGCGCGGTAACCCAGAAGACGATCTCGACGGCGGTCACGGTCACTCACCTTTGGGATCGGAGGGATCCCACAGGGTCGAGACAGGGTGCGTCTGCGCGCAGAGTCGCTCGAGGTCGTACACGAACCGCTCGCGCTCGTACTCCGCGTTCTCGTAATGCACACCGACGTGAATCGCCTCTTCCGGACACACTTCCTGGCAGTAGCCGCAGAAGACGCACCGGAACTCGTCGATCTCGTAGATGAGGGGATACCGATGGCCCACCTCGTCCTCGCCGGGCACCAGCTTGATGCAGTTCGCCGGGCAAATCTGCGGACACAGCCCGCAGGCCACACACTTGGCGCGACCCTGCTCGTCCGTCAGCATCCGGTGGGTGCCGCGCCACCGTGGCGAGAGCGACCAATCGTCCGTGGACCGCTGCTCCGGGTACTGCATCGTGAACTTCTTCTGCAGCAAGTGGCGGAAGGTGATCGCCATGCCCTTGAGGGCAGCTCGTAAGTAGCTGATCTCGCGTTCGGGCCGCTGGACCACCACCACACGAATCGCCATTACGGGCTCCCCTCCCGACTGAGGCGCTGCCCCCAGATGACGCGGTTGCGATCGAGCCCCCAGAGCACGGCGAACAGGAGCACCACATTCACGCCGAACAGCCCCAACACGTAGGTGGGTCCGAACGCCAGGCCCGCCGTATCGAAGGCCCACACCGCCGTGGCCATGAGCATGATGTACGTCAGGGCCAACGGCAGCATGACTTTCCAGCCTAGCGCCATGAGTTGATCGAACCGGAAGCGCGGAAGCGTCCACCGGATCCAGATGTAGCACAGAATGAAGAAGAACGTCTTGGCGAGAAACATCAGGAGTGTGGCCAGCGACACCATCGCCGACGGCTCCCCCTCGTCCCACGAGGTGAAGGGGATATCCCACCCGCCGAAGAAGATGGTTGCCATCAGGGCCGACATGGTGACCAGGGCCCCGTACTCCGCGAGGAAAAAGATCGCGAAGCGCATCGAGCTGTACTCCGTATGGTACCCGCCGACCAACTCCCCTTCGGCCTCCGGGAGGTCGAACGGGAGCCGGTTGTTTTCCGCGAGGGCGGATATCGCGAACAGCACGAAGCCCAATGTCAACGCCAGGACGAACCAGAGCGACTCCTGCTGCAGCCGGACCAACTCCGACAGCTTGACATTCCCGGCCACGAGGAGCACGGCCACCAAGCTCATCCCCAGCGCAATCTCGTAGCTCACCATCTGCGCGCTGGCACGCAACCCGCCGAGCAGCGAGTACTTGTTTCCCGACGACCAGCCGGCGAACACGATGCCGTACACGGCGAGGCTCGAGACCGCGAGAATGAAGAGGAACCCAATGGGCAGATCCGCGATAACCATCGGCACCGGGCCCGCGTGGACGAAGCGCCCCAAGACCGGAAGAGTGAAATCGAACGAGAGCGGCAGCGGTGCAGCAAACGGAACGACCGAGAACAGGAGCAGCGACGGCACGAACGCCATCGCAGGCGCCAGAATGAAGAGAGTGCGGTCGGCCTGCCCCGGGAGGAGTTCTTCCTTGACGAAGTTCTTGATGCCGTCGGCAATGGGTTGAAACAGGCCGAACGGACCCACCCGGTTCGGCCCGAGACGATTCTGGATCCACGCGGCCACGCGTCGTTCGAGCCACGTGACGAACGCAATGATCAAGAACATCGTCCCGAAAGCCACCGCGACCTTGATGCTGCTGACCAGCAGGAACCCCTTCAGCTCAGGGGTCATGCCGTCACCTCCGCCGCCGTCCTCTGTTCCAAACGGATGCCTTTGAGGTCCAGACGTTCGTACGACAGGCCCCCGAAGGCGGTCTCTGCCGACGCCAAGTGATCGAACGCCTCGGCGGCGCTGGCGAGGGGCTCACCCCGACCGAGCTCCGCGAGCAACTCGCCCAAGACCCACCACGACGGTCGCGCCATTCCGGGACCCGGCTTGGCCTGGAAATACCGCTGCACCCGGCCATCCCGGCTCACGAACGATCCGTCCTCTTCGGCCACGGTGGTCACGGGGAGCACGACCCGTGCTGATCGCGCCACCTCGGGAAGGGCCGCGCCTAGATAGATGAGGTTCCCACCGCCCTGAAGCAGGTCCGGGGACACCCCATCGAGATCCTCGCCCAACACCACGACCAGCGCAGCGTGCCGAATGGCCTCGACGCCGCGATCGTACGCTTCCTCGTAGCCCAGCATGGTCGCCCCGGCCACGTTGGGTGCCCGCTCACTCCGAAGCGCCAGTCCGGGTACCCCAGCGAGTGGCTCCTCGCCGCCTTCGGCGCGCTCCACGCGAAACGCTCCCGTCACATCGAACCCTTCGAGCACGACCTTGAGGAGGTGCAGGGCTTCGGTCGACATCGAGGCCGACACGAGCGCCACGGCAGACCCGCTCGAGCCCGTGATGATCTCAGCTGCCCGCGCCAGCGCGTGGTCCCAATCGGCCGCCACGAGCGTATCGCCGTCGGCCACGAGCGGTGCCTCGATGCGGTCGCCGCGATTCATGGCCCGATGGGTGTGCCGCCCGTGGTCGCACATGAAGTGGCTGTTGACCTCGGCGTTGGGGCGGGGGCGGACGCGCACTACCGAGTGCGCCCGCGTGTCCAGGTTCACGTTGCAGCCTTGCGAACATCCCGTGCACACACTCGGGGCATGATCCAACTCCCAGGCGCGCGCCTTATGCAAGAAGTCCTTCGACAGGAGCGACCCGACCGGACACAGATCCACCACGTTCCCTGCCCACGGGTGGTCGAGTTGTCGATCCGGATGGATCCCGATGAAGGCGCGGTCGCCGCGCTCGCTCACGTTCAAGACGTGCTCGCCGGCCACATGGTCCATGAATCGCACGCAGCGAGTGCAGAGGATGCACCGGTTGGGAACGTACAGGACGTCGCCGCCGAAATCCTCAACCGGGTTGAAGCGCTTGGGATAGGTCGGCGAGTACCGCGTTCGGCTGCGGCCCTCCTGGAACACATAGTTCTGCAGCTCGCACTCGCCCGCCTGATCACAAATTGGGCAGTCGAGCGGGTGATTGATGAGCAGGAACTCCAAGACGCCCTGCCTCGCGTTCCGGGCTTCGGCAGAGTCGTTGACCCGCACGGTCTGGCCCGGCGCGACGGGCGTGGCGCAGCCGATCTGGAGCTTCGGCACCCCCTCGATCTCGACGAGACACATCCGGCAGACTCCGGCGACAGGGAGCCCCGGGTGGTAGCAGTAGTGTGGGATCAGAACGCCGGCCTGCTTGGCCGCCTCGAGGACGGTGGTCCCCTTGGGGACCGTGACCTCCATCCCGTCTACGGTGAGTGTTACGCCCTCCCGGTCGGCCATCCGTGCCTCACACCAGCGCGACGGCCGGCTGCCGCGCGCCCTTGATATACGCCTCGAACTCGCCGCGGAATTTCCGGACGGCACTGCCGACCGGTGCGGCACAGGAATCGCTCAACACGCAGATCGTCTTCCCGGTCATCATCTCACCTACGTCGAGCAGCAGATCGAGATCCCCGATTGCACCCCGTCCGGACAGGATCTTCTGAAGGATCCGCACCATCCACGCCGTGCCTTCGCGGCACTGTGTACACTGCGCACAGGACTCGTGCGCGTAGAATTTCGCGATGCGCATCATCTGGTACACCATGTCGGCGCTGTCATCGAAAACGATCATGCCGCCGGAGCCGAGCATGGTGCCGGCCGCGACACAGCCCTCATAGTCGAGCACGCAGTTCTCGGCTTCCTCGCGGTTCAACACTGGCACCGACGACCCGCCGGGAATGACGGCCTTGAGGGTCCGCCCCGGACGCATGCCGCCGCAGAGATCGTAGATCAACTCCTTCATGGGGAAGCCCATCGTGATCTCGTAATTGCCCGGCTTCGCGACGTGTCCGCAGACGCTCATCAGCTTGGTCCCCGTGCTCTTGGGATTCGAAAGGCTGAGAGACTTGTACCACTCCGCGCCGCGATTGATGATATGCAGCACCGACGTGAGCGTTTCCACGTTGTTGATCGTCGTCGGCATGCCGAACACGCCGAAGGCCGCCGGGAACGGTGGTCGGATTCGAGGGTTGCCGCGCTTGCCCTCGATCGAGTTCATCAACGCGGTTTCCTCTCCGCAGATGTACGCGCCGGCACCGCGGTGGATGAAGATGTCGATGGACGTGCCCGAGCCCATGGCGCTCCGACCCAAGACCCCCTTCGTATAGGCTTCGTCCAGCGCGTGCTGCATCACCGCGATCGCTTCGGTGAACTCGCCTCGGATATAGACGTAGACCACTTCGGCCCGGATGGCGTGGGCCGCGATCGCACACCCTTCGATCAGCGCGTGCGGCGTCCATCGCATGATCTCCCGGTCTTTGAACGTCCCGGGCTCCGACTCGTCGGCATTGCAGCACAAGTAGTGGGGCCTGGTCTTCTGCTTTGGCATGAAGTCCCACTTCACCCCTGCCGGGAATCCCGCCCCGCCCCGACCACGGAGGCCGGAGGCCTTCACCTCGTCGATCACCGCCTGGGGCTCCATCCCGAGCGCCTTCTCCAGCGCCCGGTAGCCACCCCGGTCCACCCACCCATCGTAGGTCCGGGCAGCCGGATCGCCGAAGTGCTCGCTGAGGACGACCGTCTCCCGCTCGTGTGGCTCGTGCGGATACCCCATCAACCCCGTCCTTCCATCGCGGCGCACTGCCACCGCGAGACGGCCACGGTACACCATCGGACCCGGCGCCTTGCCCTCATCCGTATCGCTCCAGAATGTCCGCCACCGTCTCAGGCGTCACGTTCTCGATGAAATCGTCGTTGATGAGGACGGGCGTGGGGAATCCACAGGCGCCCAAACACTCCACTTCGATCACCGTGTATTTCCCGTCTTCGGACGTGCTCCCGAGCTCACCGCAGCCCGTGTGGCGAAGGAACGCCTCGGTCACCCCTTCGGCGCCGCAGAGGTTGCACGGCGTCGTGGTACACACTTGAATGAAGTACGTCCCGACCGGGTGTTGGTGATACATGGTATAGAACGTGACGACGCCCTTGACATACGCTGGCGTGAGCTCCAACACCTCCGCCACCTCCGCCATGGCCACGTCCGACACCCACCCTTGGGCCTCCTGCACCATCCAGAGCGCCGGCAGCAGCGCTGCCTGCTTGGTTGGATAGCGCTTCATGATCTCGTCGAGCCGTGCCCGCCGCTTTCCGGTGAACACGGACTCGTGGGTGCTCGCTTCGTGCATGGCCGTGGTCGACTCCTCGCAGCCCCCGACCGCCCTCAGCGGTCGATCTCTCCCATCACGATGTCCACGCTGGCGTTGATAGCGATAAGGTCGGCAAAGAGATGCCCCTCAGCCATCTTCGGCAGTGCGGCGATGTTGAGGAACGAAGGCGGGCGAATCCGCCACCGCACCGGCTTGGCCGTGCCGTCGGACACGAAGTAGTAGCCAAGCTCACCCTTCCCGTTCTCAATGGCGACGTACACTTCGCCGACCGGAGCGGGTACTCCCTCCATGACTTGTTTGAAATGGAAGATCATGGCCTCCATGTCGGACATCGCGGCACTCTTCGGAGGCAAGATGACGCGTGGGTCATCGACATTGAGCGGGCCGTCCGGGAGGCGGTCGAGCGCCTGCTCCAGGATGCGCACCGACTGCCGCATTTCTTCCATCCGCACCAGATACCGATCGTAGACATCGCCGTGCTCCCCGATCGGCACATCGAAATCGTAGGTCTCGTAGTCGAGGTACGGCCGGTCCTTGCGTACGTCGTACGCGACGCCGCTCGCCCGCAGCATGGGCCCGGAGAGCCCGTAGTTGATCGCCTCCTCGCCGGTCATGACACCAATCCCCTGCAATCGGGCGATCCAGATACCATTCCTCGTGAGCAGCCGCTCGACCTCGTCCAACACAGGGGGAAACTCTCGGCAGAACTCCCGCAGTTGCGTCTCGAAGCCCTCGGGCAGGTCCGCCATCATGCCGCCGACGCGTGCCACACTGGTCGTGAGCCTCGCCCCCGTCCACGCCTCCTGAAGGTTGTAGACCTTCTCCCGCTCCTGGAACGTCCACAGGAACGGCGTGAAGGCCCCGATGTCCACGGCCGTGGTGCCGAGCCACACCAGGTGCGAGATGATTCGGCTCAGCTCGCACGCGATGACCCGCAGCACCGTGCACCGCTCCGTGACCTCGATGCCCATGAGCTGCTCGGCCGCCATGGCGAGCGCCACGTTGTTGGCCATCGGCGCCAGGTAATCGGTCCGATCCGTCAACGGGATGATCTGATTGTAGTGGCGGTATTCCCCGAGCTTCTCGAATCCCGAATGCAGGTATCCGATGTGCGGGACGACGCGGGTCACCACTTCGCCATCCAACTCCACCACGAGGCGAAGCACCCCGTGCGTAGCGGGATGTTGTGGCCCCACGTTGAGCAGCATGCGCTCGGCTGTGAAATCGGGCTCGGGGCTCTCCCCCACGCCGACCGGGACTCGGATCGGTCGCCCCTCGACGTCGGTGCCCGGCGTGGCGAGGTCCACGGTGACCGTTCGCTTGTCAGCCATCGTCGCTCTCCCCGGGCTCGGGGATGAGGCCGCGCTCACCCCGCTCCAACCGCTCACGCATGTCACCCGGGAGGTCATACTGCACTTGGGCGATGGACAGCTCTTCCAACGAGTAGTGGGCCTCCGGATTGGCCGCGAGCGCCTGGCGTACCTGTTCGGACCTGGAGAAGCGACCCCGCAACGGGAAGTCCTTTCGCAGGGGATATCCTTCCTTGTACGTCTCCCACATCAAGAGACGCCGGAGGTCGGGGTGCTCGCGGAAGGTGATGCCGAACATGTCGTAGACCTCACGCTCGAGCCAATCGGCCGCGCGCCAGAGCGGTACCACAGAGTCGACTTCGAGCGGCTCGTCCTTCGACAGTTCCACCTTCACCCGCAACTCGGCCCCGCGCCACAGCGATCGCAGCTGATACACCACCTCGAGAGGCCGCTCGGCGTCGCGATATTCGACGGCCGTGAGGTCCACCAGATACTCGTAGTGCTCGTCCGGCGTATCCTTGAGCCACTGAAGAACTGTTCGCAGCTCCGCCGCATCGACGTACACCACCGTCTGCCCACACGACACGAACGCGCGCCCGATTGCCGTTCCGAACGCGCCCCGCAGGGAGTCGACGGAAGGATTCACGACGCTACGCGGAACGCGTTTGATGGATGGAGTTGCCGAACGGCTCCGACAACTCGTCGATCAAGCGGGCAGGAATCTGCAGGTCGCCGCGCCGGAAGTCGCGCTCCCGTCGGAGCGTCGGATCGGCGATGGTCTCACCCCTGACCTTCTTATGCAGCAGGAGAATGCCGTACAGCAGCCCCTCCGGCCGCGGCGGGCAGCCGGGCACATACACGTCAACGGGCACCACCGTGTCGATCCCCTGAACCATCGCGTAGGTGTCGAAGATCCCCCCGGACGAGGCGCAGGCTCCCATCGAGATCACCCACTTGGGCTGCGGCATCTGGTCGTAGATGCGGCGGATCACTGGCGCGAGTTTGAACGGCAACCGGCCGGCACAGAGGAGCACGTCCGCCTGGCGTGGTGTGTACCCCAACCGCTCCATCCCAAACCGCGAGATATCGAAGCGACTGGCAGCGGTGGCCATGAACTCGATGGCGCAGCACGCCGTGCCGAACGGCATTGGCCACATGCTGTTCGACCGCGCCCAGTTCACCAGGAAGTCGAGGCGGGTGGTCACCCAGTTGGGCGACACCTGTCCGACGACCGTGCGGTCGCCCGCTGACGCCGTGGGCGTGCTGCCGCCCGAGGCAGGAGTCACTTCCATTCGAGTGCCCCACGTTTCCAAGCGTAGACGTAGCCCACGAGCAGAATCACCACGAAGACTAACATCTCCAGCAGACCGAACAGCCCGAGCTGGCGGAACGATACCCCCCACGGGATCATGAAGACGGTCTCGATGTCGAACACGATGAAGAGCATGGCGATGAGATAGAACTTCACGCTGAACCGCTCGCGGGTCCCGCCAAGCGGGGGCATGCCGGACTCGTAGGGAGTCTTCTTGATTGGAGTGGAGCGTTCGGGGAGGGTGATGTGCGACAGACCGATGATCGCAACGGCCGTGAACACCACCAGGCCCATCAGGATGGCGAGCGGGATGTATTCCTGCAGCACTGCAACCGACTCCAGCGTGAATTTCCGGTGTCGTGGCGGAGGGAAGTTACCTAGCGCTCCGAACGGGTGTCAAGCAAGCTAAGCTGGCAAAGCAGCACTGCTTACGTATCTTTCGGTGGCTCGCCCCACCCGGCGTGGAGCGGCGTGACAGACCTCGACTCTGGGGAAGGGTGTGCATGGCCATCAAGTCGGATCGGTGGATTCGCGACATGGCGCGGACGGCACGCATGATCGAGCCGTTTGGCGAGTCGCAGGTGCGGGAGGGCGTGATCAGCTACGGCGTCTCCTCGTACGGATACGACATGCGCGTGGCCCGGGAATTTCGCATCTTCACGAACGTGCTGTCGGCGATCGTCGACCCAAAGGCGTTCGATCAGCGCTCCTTTGTGGAGTTCGAGGGCGACGTCTGCATCATTCCGCCGAATTCGTTCGCGCTGGCGCGATCCGTCGAGTATTTCCGCATTCCCCGCAACGTGCTCACGTTGTGCGTGGGTAAGAGCACCTACGCGAGGTGCGGGATCATTACGAACGTCACGCCGTTCGAGCCCGAATGGGAGGGCCACGTGACGCTCGAGATTTCGAACACGACGCCCCTACCGGCCAGGATCTACGCCGACGAGGGCATTGCGCAGGTGCTGTTCTTCGAGGCCGATGCAGACGACGTCTGCGAGGTGTCGTACGCCGATCGGCGCGGCAAGTATCAGGCGCAGCGTGGCGTCACGCTGCCACGGATCTAGCAGGGCGCCCCGATGCCGCTCGTTCGGTGTCCGATCCACAAGATCCCGTACAACGACGAGAATCCCCGGGGGTGTCCCGCCTGTGCCCGTGAAAAAGCAGGTGCCGACCAGTCGGACGTCATGCGGGAGTTGGCCCGAGTATCCCGATCGGTCCGTGGGGACGAGCAGGGTCAGCCCGAGACCATCAAAACTCCCCCGGCGCTGACATGGACCGTCACACCACAGGCCACCGAGGCGGTAGATACCGGGAGCGCCCTGACCCGCGTACTCGACCGTCTGCGCGAGCGGCGAGCCCTCGGAATCGCCGTGGCTGCGCTCGCCATTCTCCTCGTCGTGGCGATCATCACCAGTGGGCCGCGGTTTGTGCCGGCCGTCGATCCTCCGCCCTACCAGGGCGATGTCCGTCCCTTCCCCATTCGGCCCGGTCAATCGATCACCGCCGTGTTTGCTGTGCTCGGCACGCAGGTACCGCACAGCGTCCCGGGAGCACCACGGCTGGCGCGTTACTCGTATGGAACCGATCTCTACGTGGACGCCATCAACGACCGGGTGTACGCCATCACCATCGGTGTCCCCAACCGCTCGTGGCAGGGGTTGACCGTTGGCTCCCCCGAGCGCACCGTCCACGGCGCCTTGACGTTGCTCGGCGTCGTGAACGAAGGCCAAGCCCAATCCGTCCCACCCCCGTTGGAGGTGTCGGGCTATCGCGTGTACCAGTCGCTCGACCGGCGCCCACGTCGGACACTCCGCGTCCAGGTTCGTCCTCCCAACGGCTGTTTCGACGTGGAGGCGGAGTTGCGACCGCTGGCCGTTGGCCTGCTCCTCAAGGGCGGCGAGCGGTACGCCGTGCTTGGCAAGGGGGATGTCCAGCCAGATTGGGTCGCCACCCAGATCCGGGCGATCGATCGGGGGGCGTCCGGCCCGTTTGGGACAGCGACGTGCCCTTGACAACCCCAACCACGAACTCGTGACTGGTGAGACTCATGGAAGACCGCTCGACGGCAACGCCTGAGACTCGGCACCCCTGGTGGCTCGCTCTCCGTGTCATTGATGAGCCGGTGGAGGTGTTCAGACAGCTCGCCATGCGCCCAAGGGCGCTCGTTCCACTGCTCCTCATCGTCGTGACCTTCGTCCTGGTCGGGTTCGGCACGCCGGAGTCGATCCTGCGTGAACGCGCCGAAGAGCAGGTTCGCCTCCTCGAGGAACGGGCGCCTGACCGCCTCACCGAGGATCGCCGCATCGAGATCCTGGAAGGGGCCGGCAGCGTCACCAATCGCGCGATCCTCACCGCCGGTGGCACCGTTGTCAGTCTCTTCTCGCTGGCCCTCGTGGCTACGGTGCTGTTGTTGGTGTTCAACGCCTACGGCAGCACACCGCTCAAGTTCAAAGACGAGTTTGCGATCGCGGCGCATGCCTTCGTGCCTCAACTGCTTGGCCTTGTGCTCATCTTCGTGCTGCAGCGCTTTGCCGGCTTCACCGATCTCCAACTCTCTCTCGGCTTTCTGTTCGAGGAGGGCTTCCTGCACCACCTGGGCGTGCAGTTCACTCCGTTCGGCGCGTGGAACGCCTTCCTGCTGGCGCTCGGCAATCAGATTCGCGTCGGGGCCAAGAGCCTTGGCGGCCCCCTGTTGATCGTGGGTGCGCTGTGGCTCCTCGCCAACATCGCGCTCGCCGCCTTCTCAGCGGCGGTCGGCGGGCTCGCCGGGTAGGACAGCACCTGTTCACCGGGACCGTCGTTGTGACTCAGTCGCTGGGAGCCCTACTGGTGATGGGCGCGCTGCTGGCCTGTACCGACCGCCGCCAGCAGGAACCGCCGACCGACGAGCCCATCACCGTGGCGGATGTCGGCCTCAAGACACCCGAGTCCGTACTCCACGACCCGGTGGCCGACCGCTACCTCGTCACGAACGTTAATGGCGGACCGTCGGCAAAGGACGGAAACGGATTCATTTCGCGGCTGCTGCCTGACGGAAGTGTCGAAGCGCTACGCTGGATCGACGGTGCCTCGGCGGAGGTGACGCTGCATGCTCCCAAAGGCATGGCCACCCGCGGTGACACGCTGTTCGTAGCCGACATCGACGCCGTCCGCCTGTTCGATCGTGTGACCGGCACTGCCGTCGGGAGTTGGCACGTGCCCGGCGCCACGTTTCTCAACGACGTGGTCGTCGCCCCCGATGGCACGGTCTACGTCACCGATACCGGCCTTCGGGCCGGGGCCACAGGATTGGAACCGAGCGGCACGGACGCCGTCCATCGATTCGACGCGTCGGGCATGCCAGAGACGTTGGTCAGCGGAACGGCGTTAGGGGGACCGAACGGGATCGTCATCGACAAGGAGCGCATTGTCGTGGTGACCTACCGCACGGGCCGAGTGATCCTCATCGATGCGGCGTCCGGACAGATCAGCGGATTGCCAGCGCCCGAACGCGGTCAACTAGACGGCGTCGCTGTCGATGCCGACGGCAGCTATCTCATCGCGAGCTGGGAAGGGCGCGCCGTGTACCGCATGCAGGGCGGTGGGCTGTACGTCACGGCAGTGACCGACGTGGAGACCCCGGCTGACTTCGGCATCGACCGGCAGCGCAAGCGACTGCTCATCCCGCTGTTCGCCGCCGATCAAGTCCTCCTCCTGCCGCTCTCGCCCTAATGGGCCGCCTACGAGGCGGCGCGTCGGTCAGGGTGCCGCGAGGGCCTTGGCCTCTCGAACGATTCGACGAACATCCGCCAACAGCTGGGCGGCGTCGTACACGATTCCGTCTTTGATCGTGTAGCGGACACCCCCGATTCGTATCACGTCCCCCGACTGGTCATCGAGGCGTATGGTACCCGTGCCGTAGAGCACCTTGAGGTTCTCGAGCGGGTTCTCTTCGAGCACCACCAGATCCGCCAGGAGGCCCGGCTTGACGATGCCGAACGCGATGGGCTGGCCCTTAGGGGCGTGGAGTTGCTCCGCCCCGCACAAGGTGGCGGCGCGCACCACTTCCAGCGGATGGAACCCGGCTTCCTGAAGCAACTCCAGTTCTCGAATGAATGCGAAGCCGTAGAGCTTGTAGATGAATCCGGCATCCGAGCCCGTGCACACGTTCCCGCCGCCGTTCTTGTAGGCCGCGAGGAACGCCATCCATTTCTGGTAGTTGCGCTTCCAGGCGATTTCGTCGGCGGTCGTCCAGTCGAACCAGTACGAGCCGTGGCTCTCCCGTGACGGCTGGTAGAACTGCCACAGCGACGGCAGCGTGTACTCGGCGTGCCATTCGGCTTCCCGGGCCCGCATGACGTCTCGGTTGGCCTCGTAAATCGTCAGCGTGGGGTTGAGTTGGAAGCCAAGGTCGCGAAGCTCCTCGAGCACCGCGTTCCACCGGTCGCTCCCCGGAGCCGCCGCTTGGGCCCACAGCCTGCCCGCCTGACCGAACCGGTGGTACTCATCGTTGTAGTTGTACCCGGCGGGAAAGTCCTGCACGGTGCGGTCCGCAAACAGCGCCTCCGGCAAGCCGTACCAGTGTTCCAGCGAGCCAAGCCCGAGCCGCGCGGCATCCAGCGCATCCATTCGAGCCACGCCCATCTGGCTCAGGTGCGCTTGCGTCCCGAGCTGGTGCCGACGGGCCTCGTCGATCAGGGCGGTCATGATCGCCGGGTCGTACGCATCGAGCTTGAGTCCGTCGATACCCTTCCCGGCCGCCCACCGGACCCACTCCCGCGCCCGCTCGGGCGTGGTGATGGGCCCACGTTCCCAGCCGGCTCCGGGCCGCGCGTACACGAATATTCGCGGTGCAACGATCGCATTCCGTGCGCTGCGCTGACGTTCGCCCACGGTCCAATCGATCCCGTTGCCGGACCCCGGGTCGCGAACGGTCGTGACGCCGTGCGCCATCCACAACTTGTACACGTACTCGGCAGGTGTGCCTTGCGACGCGCCCCCGATGTGCGCGTGCACGTCGACAAACCCAGGGAGCACATACATGCCACTGAAGTCCATTTCCCGGGTGGCGTCACCCGGTCGGCGGCGCTCCTCAATGGGAACACCGGGCGCACCAACATTTCGAACCTCGGTGATTCGGTCGCGCTCGATCACAATGTCCATGGGTCCACGCGGGGGGGCACCCGTGCCGTCGATCAGGGTCACGCCACGGAGGATCAGCCGCTCGTACGGACCCTCGCCCTCGTCGGCCCGCCGGTCCGGCGCAGGGTCCACGCTTCTTTGTCGCTGCTCCTGCGCCCCTGCCACCCCCGTTGCGACCAGGGTGAGCGCAACGAGCAGACTCGCCGCAAGTCGATCCAAATGGGTCATCACCTCTCCCGAGAGAACCCTAGCGTACGATAACGCCTCGCCCATCCGGCGGGGCACGCATGGCGCATGCCCGCCGCTCCTCCGTGATACCGCCGCCTGGCCGGTCGTAGTAGTATCGATGGAGTTCGGCTGCCGAGGGTGTCCAGGAATGGAATCGTCCGGTAGGGATCATCGCAAGAGCATGCCGGAATCCACACCCCCCGTGGTGGTGCGGGACCTCTCGACGCACGACGACTACGTGCAGTGCGTTGCCGTCCAGCGGGCGACGTGGGGGAACGACTTCCGAGAACTCGTGCCCCCGGCCATGCTGATGATCGCTCAGAAGCTCGGTGGGGTCGCCATCGGGGCATTCGCCCGCGATGAGTCGCTCACCGGATTCGTGTTCGGGATGACCGGCATCCGACAGGGGGAGCTGATCCATTGGTCGCACATGCTGGCGGTGCGCAATGACCGGCGGGACCGCGGGATCGGACGAATGCTGAAGCTGTCACAGCGGGATCGCATGCAGGCCCTCGGCGTTCGGCGGATGCAGTGGTCGTTCGACCCGCTCGTGGCTCGGAATGCGCATCTCAACGTGGCGGTGCTGGGCGTGCGGGTGTCGGAGTACGTGGAAGATATGTACGGGGAAAACCCGATGAGCCGCACCGACAGCATCATTGGCAGCGATCGCCTCGTGGTGGAGTGGCTCGTCGCTGAGGCTCCGACCCGCTCTGCACCACTCCCGGTACCCCTAGACACCCCGCTCCTCGAACTCGCCACGGGGTCGGTACCCCCCACCAGCCCTCCAGACGATCCGGCGGTGCGCATCGGTATTCCGCCGGACATCCAAGACCTGAAGGCGCGGAGACCCGAGGAGGCCAGAGAATGGCGCATGGCGACCCGTGCGTGGTTCACCCATTACCTCGCGCGCGGATACGTCGTGCGCGGGTTCGCATCGGCGCCCGCACCGCTTGGGGGCACCTATGTTCTCGAGCGCGATGATCGCGATCGCTGAGCTTTCGCTGCGCGAGATCGCCCTCCAGCTCCGGGAGCCGTTTCACATCTCGAGCGGGTTCACGGATGTGCGGCGCGTGGTGCTGGTGCGCCTCGGGGACGAGGACGGCGCGGAGGGGTGGGGCGAGTGCGTAGCCGGCGAAGCACCGCACTATGCGTCCGAGACGGTCGATACCGCGTGGCTTGCCATTCGTGACTGGATCGCACCGCGAGTCGTGCACCATCCGGTGCCGGGTCCGGAGGAGCTCCATGTGCGCCTCGACACCGCGATCCGCGGACATCGCATGGCGCGCGCGGCTGTCGAGATGGCCATGTGGGACCTCGTGGCGCGGCGGCAGGGCGTGGCCTTGTCGGCCCTGCTGGGAGGTGTGCGCGATCGCGTGGCCACCGGGATATCACTTGGCCTCCAGCCAGATGTCGACACGCTCGTGCGCCAAGCGGTCACGGCCCGCGACGCCGGCTATCGACGGATCAAGCTCAAGATCGCGCCGGGCCGTGACCTTCCATTCGTGTCGGCCGTTCGAGAGGCTGTCGGTGCATCCGTTCCGCTCAGCGTCGACGCCAATGCCGCCTATACGCCGGCGGACACCGAGCAGCTGAAGGCCTTGGACGATCTCCGCGTGACGATGCTGGAACAGCCCTTCGACGGTGACGACCTGGTGCGGCATGCGGCGCTGCAACGCGCGCTACGGACACCGATCTGTCTCGACGAGTCGATCACATCAATGGCACGGCTTGAGGACATGGTCACGCTGGGCGCGGGCCGCATCGTCAATCTGAAGCCGGGACGGGTCGGCGGATTCACAGAGTCGCGGAGGATTCACGATCATGCGCGCCGACATGGGATCCCTGTCTGGTGCGGGGGGATGCTGGAAACCGGTGTGGGCAGAGCACACAACGTCGCCCTTGCCTCCCTGCCTCAGTTCGAGTTGCCGGGGGACCTGAGCCCGAGCGAGCGATACTGGGTCCGGGACATCGTCACGCCCCCTTGGACGATGACTCACGGTACCCTCGGCGTGCCGACCGACCGGAGTGGCATCGGCGTCGACGTCGATCTCGACTACGTCGATGATTTGACCACGCGCGCGGACACGATCGGAGACTGACGCATGGCAGCTGATCGACCACCGATCCCGGTGAGTGATGCCCTCTTCGAGCGGATCGTGACGATGCGCCGCCAGCTGCACCGGTTCCCCGAACTCAGTTGGCAGGAACACCGAACCAGCGGCCTGGTGCGCGACGCCCTCGCCGAACTGGGCATCATGACCCGGTCCGTGGCGCGCACGGGGGTTATCGCCGATCTCCCGGGGGCCGCCGGCATGCCCGTCATCGCCTTGCGGGCGGACATGGATGCGCTCCCCGTCACCGAAGAAACCACCCTCCCCTATGCGTCGGAACGCGCCGGCGTGATGCACGCGTGCGGTCACGATGGTCATACGAGTGCGCTCCTGGGTGCCGCCATGCTCCTCGCCGCGGAGACTGCACTGCCCGCTCCGGTCCGGCTCCTCTTCCAGCCGGCGGAAGAGGTCGGGGAGGGCGCCGCGGCGCTCATTGCCGAAGGGGCTCTGGAGGGCGTCGCGTTGGCCGTGGCCGGCCACCTGGACGTCGGTTTCCCAACCGGGACCATCGTCGTGCCGGACGGGACGGTGAACGCGTCTACGGACGAATTCTCCATCGAGATCGTCGGCCCCGGCGGCCATGCCGCCCGGCCGCACGAAAGCATCGACCCGATTGTCGCAGCGAGCCATGTGGTGTCGTCGCTGCAGACCGTGGTGTCACGACGCGTGCCGCCGGATCGGGAGGCGGTCGTCACCATCGGGCGATTCCAGGCGGGGACCGCGGTTAACGTTCTGGCGTCGTCGGTACTGCTCGAAGGCACGCTGCGGGCTCGAGACGCGGACACGAGGGCGCTCCTGCGTACCGTTGTGCCCGACGTGGCCCGGGCAACGGCGGCTGCCCATGGCGCAACGGCATCGGTCACGCTGCGCGACGGGACCCCGCCGGTCGTGAACGATCCTGGCGCGACGAGGCTCGCCCGAGAGGCGGCGGCGGATGTGGTCGGTCGCAGCCAGCTGGTGACGACGCCGCTTTCCAACATGGGCGGCGAAGACTTCGGGTTCTACGGTGAGCGTGCCCGAGCGGTCTTTGTGCGGTTCGGTGCCCGACCGTCCAGCAGTGGCGCCGTCCCTGCCCCTACCCACTCCGGCAGGTTCGCGTTCGACGAGCGCGCCCTCGCCGTGGCAGCCGCGTTTCTCCATCGGGTAGCGCTCGTGGCTGGCCGGGCGCTGGGTGCTGGCGACGACGACGTCACACCGACCCAGCGTCAGGCGTAGCGTTCCGAGGGTCCGTCACGTCAGCCAGGCTCGATCGGGGTGCTTCCGCGCGGCTTGGGCGCAGCAGCGTGCCGCAGCCGCAACACCCAACCGAGCAATCCCGTCGACCCTCCGATGATGCTGCCGCCCACGAGCCAGTAAAGCCCGTGCTCGGGCACCGCCAGCCGGGCGGCGAGGAGCGCGCCAACCCACCCGCCCAAAAACGAAGCTGCCCACACCACGGCGGGTGTGAGCAGCCAGCCGACGATGCGGATCAGTCGGCCACGCGTCACGGCGTCAGGTACGGACCAGGATCGAGGCCAGGGCAACGTGCACCACGAGCGCTGCGGCAAAGGCCAGCGCCATCGTGGCGGCAGTGAACGGAAGGATGCGGACGAGCGCCGCGACCGCTAGGATCAGGACCGCGAGCACGGCGCTCTGTGCCGCGACGGAGAGCACACTCGAGCGGCCTTCGCCGCGGCCTACGATCGCTGTCACCCACGAGCCCAGCCATGCCAGGACGGCCGCACCCATCCACCAGACGGGGATATACCAAAAACCGCTTCCCCCGCCCACGGCATCCCAGCGCCAGTGGTAGAGATCGAGTGGCCGCAGCAGGGCAGCGTCAACCAGCGTGAATACCAGAGCCCCGAGCAACCCGACCAGTGCTGCCCAGGCAATGCTGTCGGCGTCTTGGGGGCGCACCCGAGCCGCCGGCAGGTAGCCAGCCACTGCCGCGCCCACGAGAACGATCGCCGTTTGCACCACCGTCTCCGTCTGGCCGCCGAGCGCGCGCGACAAGAGGGAAAAGGCCACGACCCCGATGGCCGTCAGTCCACCTAGGAGGACGCCGCTCCCGACAATGGTGCGGACATCGGTACGAACGCTGATCGGTTCAGCCGCTGACGTCATCACACCTTGCTCCATGTTCTTCCCCGTCCCATTAGGCCACCAACATACTCGATCCGATCGAGCGAAACTACCGCGGTGTGGGCTACCACTCGAGTCCCAAGAGCTCGGCGGCGATCCGGAGCCCGACGAGGGTCAGGTTCGGCTCGACCGTCTCGATCTCCGTGCAATGGGGCGACACCGTGGCAGCCAGTCCACCGGTGGCGACCACATAGGGCACCATGGTGCCCGGCCACTCGCTCTTGATGCGTCGCACGATGCCGTCAACAGCATCAGCCGTGCCGAACACTACGCCAGCCCGCATGCACTCCTCGGTGCGCCGACCGATGACCCGAACGGGAGCGAGGAGCTCCGTGTCCGGCAGCTTGGCAGCCTGGCGGCTGAGGGATGCTGCCGCGGTCCGGACACCCGGTGCAATCACACCACCGAGAAATCTCCCATCCTTCGTGATACAATCGAAGGTCGTCGCGGTGCCGAAATCCACGACGATCGTGTCTCGCCGGTACAACGCGGACGCTGCCAGCGTGTTCACCACGCGGTCCGCACCCACGCTACGTGGCTCGTCGACGTCCAAGACGATGGGCAGTGGCGATTCGGGTCCCACGTGCGTGGGGCTGATCCCCATCGCTCTGGCAATCCCCTGCGCGAGCACCTCCGTGACCGCCGGAGCAACCGATGCCTCCACGGCCGCCCGAACCTCGTGCGTCGAGTGGCCGGCATGCGCGAGGAACGACGTGAGCATCGCTCCCCACTCGTCTGGTGTTCGCGCCGTGACCGTGGTGACCCGCCAGTGTCCGCTTAGACGCTCGCCAGCAAAGAGACCCAGGGTGATCTCGGTATTCCCGACATCGATGGCTAACAGCATGGGCAGCCTAGGCGCGCAGGCCGGTGGTGAAGCCGCGGCGGCGCACCACCAGAATGGCAAGCAGCAGCACGACCCCCCCAAGCACGACGCCGTAGGTGAGGAGGGTGGCGGGCTCGGGATCGCCCCCTTCCATCGCGTGTGGAATCGAGGCGGTCAGCCCCGCTTGACCGGCTAGCAGCAGGGCGGTGAACCAGCACGACACCTGGAGAGATTTCGAGAGCACGTAGAGACTCCCCGCACCGACGGCACCGAGGATACCCATCCACCACGTATGGGGAACGGCCTGCAAATCTCGCGCGACGACCGCGACCCACCCCCCGTACAACAGCGCCGCGACGATCACGAGTGCCAGACCGGCCTTCTTCGGGTTGCCGACGAGCAAGCGACGAAAGGCAAGCTCGACGGTGATCAGGAGGGTTGCGACGTACACAGGCAACATGAATCCGAACGTGCGAATGCCCGAGACGGGGCACCCGGCCTCCACAGATGGGCTGGCCGTGAGAATACAGAGTTCGAGGTTGCCCCTCGTTGCCGCCAGCTCCACGACGCCCGCGAGCAGGGGCAGCACGGCAAACATGGTGGCGAGGCCGTACCATCCCACGTACGCCCGTTGTGACACGATCGCCCACGACAGTCCCCACACCACCGTTCCGGCGATCACGGCGACGAACATGCCGGGGTCGATGCGGTCGACAATCTCGGGAACCGCCGGGTCAGCGATCACGATGAGCAGGGCAACGACGAGACCAACGCCGACCATCACCCGGCCGGAGACTGCATCCCGCCAGGGGCCGGCGGGCCAGAGGCCGAGCGGCAGGTGCATACCGCGCAGCAACGAGACGGCAACGACCGTCAGGCCGATCAAGGCGACGGACGGACCCACAACGGACTGGATCGGCTCGGCCTGGAGGAGCCACCACGAGGCAACGATGAGCAGCGCGCCAGCCACGCCGCGCGCCCAGAGCGGAAGATCAGACGGGGACAACGGTGCCTCCTAGCACACGCTCGATCCCCTCCGCGCTGGCGACCACCAGTGCGCCGTCACCGTCGACTCCCCGCACGATGCCCGCCACAGGAGCTTCGAGACGGCGACCACGCAACCAGTCCCGCTCGGCGTAGCGCCCGAGCTCCTCGGGATCGAGCACCGATGCGGGGGCCAAGCCGCGAAGGGCCGGCACGACGCAATCCAACACGGCCATCCGCGTCACCTCCGGCATCACCGCGTCCGCGGCGATGGCCTGCTCGGTCAACTCGGCCGGCATGGGACCATTGATGTTGAGACCCACGCCGATCGCCACCCATCCGAGTGTCTCCCCTCTCCACCGTGCTTCGCACAGGATTCCACCAAGTTTCCGATCCCGGACGATGAGATCGTTTGGCCATTTGAGTCGAATCGACAGTCCAAGGTCATCCATTGCTACCGCTACCGCTAGCCCGACCCGTAGGGCGAGCACCCCCCCGACGGGGCGATCACGAGGTCGCACGAGGTAGCCGAGCCAGACGCCCTGCCTTGGCGCGCTGTGCCAGCGCCGTCCGTGTCGCCCGCGACCGGCCGTCTGCTCGTCGGCGAGTACCAACGTCCCCTCGTCCCCATCCTGCTCGGCGACTTCGTGGACCACGTCCAACGTGCTGGACACGCGATCTCGCACGATGACCCGCGGCAGAGCCCACCGACCACGAAGCATCGACGCCGTGTGGCCGTCGTACGCGGTCATGGCAGCAGCGCCCACGTGATCGTCACCGACCCCAGCGCCCAACAGTACGGAGCGAAGCGGTGAAATGCCTTGCGCCGCAGCAAAGCCACCA
>JBFIHA010000010.1:0-92315 GCA_041602035.1 Gemmatimonadales bacterium
CTTCCGCCCCTCCGACATCGCGTAGTACACAAACGACCGGTGTAGCTGGTTCTTGAACCGGAGCCCCCCATCCTCCATCCGCAGAATCCCCCGATCGAGCAGCTCCAGCGCCGCCCCATCGGACTCGGAGGCCGAGAGGTCGAGTAAGGTCCCGACCTCCGCCGCTGGCATCGTGCGGCCCGCGACGGCGAGCAGATTGAGCAGGCGCTCGGCGTTGGGGGAAACACCGCGATACTGACGGTCGAAGGCCTTGCGCATGGTCTCGGGCGGGCGCCATTGGGCTGACGAGCCGTCGCCTCCCGCGTGCGCCGCCACCAGCGACGAGCGTGCATCGCGTCGCCAATCCGACACCAACATCTCGATCAGATACGGATTTCCCTGGGCCAAGTCCACCATCACGGCAACGACATCGTCGGGGACATCCGCGGGCGGCGTCATGGCGCTCGCGAGCCCGGTGACCACCGCCGTGGCCAGGCCGGCGGGCAGCGGCGTGAGCTCGAGAACCTCGTCCCAGTGAAACCCGGTGTCGAACCCATCCTCGACCGCCGTGAGCCGGTGCTCCTCGATGGTCCTCGCCGACGCCACGACGAGCACCGGCAAGCTCGCCAGCCGACGGAACAGCAAGTACAGGATGTCCCGACTCGCCGGATCGAGGGAGGCGAGGTCGTCGATCGCGAGCAGGATCGGCCCGCCGTCGGCGACGACCTCGATCATCCTGAGCAGTGCCTCGGCAAGCCGAAGCCGAATCGCCTCCGCCGGCGCGGGAGGCGGATCCGGAATCCCGGAATACACGGACCGAAGTCCGGGCGTTACGCGGCTTGCTTCCGCGAGCCAGCGCGGATCCGTGGCCCCGACCGCTGGATCGCGCCCCAGCGCATGAAACAGCTCCGATACGAACGCAAACGGGATGTTGCGCCCGACTTCCTGGCAGGCGACCTCCCACACGGCGGCTGACCGTGACGCCATCGAGGTCGACAACCGCTTGAGCAGCGAACTCTTCCCGATGCCGCCGGGTCCCGCGATCAAGCACGTGGTGAGCCTCCCACCCAACGCGCGTGTCCACAGGGATTCCAGTCGGCTCATCTCGGCTTCGCGTCCGACGAAGAGCTCCGGCTGACGCGCCCGCGCCGCCTTCGGCGCCGTGTGATCGACGCGCTGAACCCGTACCAGGCCACGCTCGACAAGGGTGAGGAAGCGACGCAACCCCGCATCCGCCTCGATTCCGGCCTCGTTCAGCCGCTCCACGTGCGAGCGAAGCAGCTGAACCGTCCCCACGGTGTCTCCGTCCAGCAGCATGCGCTCGCTCAAGGCGCGCACGGCCGTGTCGCTCATGGGATCCACGCGGTAGAGCTGGGCCGCGCGTTCGTACACGCGGCTCACGTCGCCCCGCGCACGTGCCGCCAACAACTCGCCAGCCAACGCTTCCCGCGCCTCGCGGCGCAGCCGCTCGCGAGTCCGATCCACCCAATGCCCGAACGCTGCGCCCCCGACGTCCTCCAGGCCAAGCAGGGGCCGGTCGAGATCGGCGGGCTGAAGGATGTCCCCGTTGGCGGCGAGCACCTCCAATTCGCTGCCGACCTCACCCATCAGACGCACCGTGCGGCCGCCGCGACTCACGACCCGCGGCCCCAGTCGCTCACGCATGGCTGTCAGACCCTGCGACAGCGAGTGTCGGCCCCGTTGCACCGGCACCGTCGGCCACAAGAGATCGACCAGCTGGTCACGTGGCAACGCCCGATCCCGCCCCTCGAGCACGAGGTAGGCGAGCAAGGCCAGCTGCTTCCGCGTCCGGAACCGGAGCTCCCCGCGCCGACGGTGCATCAGCGCCGGCGGTCCAAACAGGCGGAGGTAGAATTGGCTGGGCATGCTGGCCTTGGCCTTCTGCGTGGACTCAAGATGACCGGCAGGGGTCAAATAGTATTCAACACATTATCCGACAAAGACTTAGTGGCAGTTTTGGCCCTAATACGGCGGTCCGGCGGTCAGGTCTCAACAAGTACGGGCCGCGCGAAGGGGCCGCAAGGTCGCTGCCGTGGTGGGTGCCCCCGCTACCTTTGAGCACATGACCCCGGGCTCCCGATCCAGGTGGAGGAACGTCACTCGCCGTCGGCGGCTGTCCGCTGCCGTGACACTCCTCGTGATCGTCACCGCGTGCGGTCGACCGGGCTCCTCCACGCCGACGCTCACGACCCGGCACCTCGATTCCGGAGTACGACTCCAGGCCGTGAGCGCCGTCAGTTCGCAGGTCGCCTGGGTGAGCGGCATCGCTGGCACCTACGCCCGTACACTGGACGGTGGTGCCAGTTGGGAATCTGGCGTGGTGACCGGGGCGGACTCGCTCGAGTTTCGCGACGTCCATGCGGTGAGTGCCGACACGGCCTACCTGCTGAGCGCCGGTCCCGGCGAGCGGTCGCGTATCTATCGCACGACCGACGGCGGTGCGACGTGGACGCCCCAGTTCGTGAGCGATGAGCCGGACGCCTTCTTCGACTGCCTGGATTTCTGGGATGGTTCGCACGGCGTCGCGTTCAGCGACGCGGTGGACGGGCAGTTCATCATCATGCGTACCGAAGACGGGGAGCGATGGATGCCGGTACCGCCGGAACGCATCCCTCCGGCTCTCCCCGGTGAAGGAGGCTTCGCCGCAAGCGGAACGTGTGTGATTGCACGTGAGGATGGAGTGGGGTGGATTGGGACCGGCAATGCGTCGCGAGCACGAGTGCTGGTAACGGAGGATCGTGGACGCACATGGACTGCCATCGAGACACCGGTTGTGGCAGGCGAGGCGGCCGGCATCACCTCCGTGGCCTTCGCGGATAGGCGCCGCGGTGTTGCTGCGGGTGGCGAGATTGGCCGGCCACTGGCCGATTCGGCGAGGGTGGCGGTGACGAACGATGGCGGCCGCTCCTGGCGCCCGGGTGGCAACCCCACGTTCCGGGGCGCCGTGTACGGGGTGGCGGCGGTTCCCAACGCCCACCCGCCGATCGTCATCGCGGTTGGGCCGGGTGGCGCCAGCTACTCGCGCGATCTCGGCCAGCAGTGGGTGTCGCTCGACACGCTCGCCTATTGGGGGATCGGTGTTGCCGGCACCGCGACGGGCTGGCTCGTGGGACCGGATGGACGAATCACCACGGTGCGTTTCGGGGAGGAAACGGATCCATGATGGAACGCAGACCGCTGTTCCTCTACGAGGATGTGATGCTGCTGGCGCTCGACCGGAGAAAAGGCACGCCGTACACAGGCCTCCAATACCAATTTGGCGTCGGGGCGGCGTTGCTCGCAGAGCTGCTCCTCGATCGACGCCTTGCGGTCGAAGGGCAGAACGGCAAGCAGCTAGTGACGGTGGCGGAGAACCGCGCTGTTGGCGATCCGTTGCTGGACGAATGTCTGGAGATGGTCGCGACGGCGAAGCGGCCCGTGCCGCCGAAGACGTGGATCACCAAGTTCGCCGGTCTGCGGCGACTCAAGTCGCGGGTGGCCGAAGGGCTCGTGAAGCAGGGCATTCTACGGAGTATCGACACCAAAGTGCTCCTCGTGTTTCCACGAACGGTGTATCCGGAGCGCGATGGCAGGCCGAGGCGGGAACTCGTGAAGCGGCTGAAACAGGTCATCTTCACCTACTCCGCCGATGTGGACACGCGGACAGCCGTATTGGTGGCGCTCACCCACGCGACCGGGGTTCTCGCTCACGTGTTCGACAAGAAGCGCCTCAAGGATCGCAAGCAGCGGCTCGAGCGCCTGACGGCTCAGAGCCTGGAAGGGCAGGCCACCAAGGAACTGGCCGACGCCGTGCGTACGGCGATTGCCGTGGCCGGGACGGCGGCCGGGATCGTGGCGACGTCCGGCCGATAGCGAGAGTCCGGCCCGCGCCGATGGCGTGCTACTGCTGCCAGATACCCAGCACGCGTCCGTCGGGATCGGCAAACAGGGCGAACGTCCCAATGTCCGGCACCTCCTGTCGTTCCACGACGACCTTCCCACCTGCCTCGAGTACGCGTGCCTTGTACTTCTCGATGTCGTTCACACTGATGTAGAAGGCCATGTTTCCGGGCCAGGGTCCCTGCTGCGGCTTCATGATCCCACCACCGATACCACCCTCGCCTGCTTCGATGAGATGGTAGTTCATCTGCTCCAGGAAGTTCATGTCCCAGTCGAATACCTGGCGGTAGAACGCGGCGAGCTTGTCGGGGTGTTGCGACCACAGCTCGAAGTGCACGACGGGGGCGCTCATTTGAGACTCCTTGCGGGTGTCGATCGGCGAATATACCCCTCCACGTGGACGTCGGCAGGCGTTGCGCGACGTGCCTGCCATCAACGGAGGTGCGGAAGATGGACCCCGGACACGCCCGGACGCTAGGCTGGTCGATAACCCTTGTAGCTCTGACGGTCGTCGTAGCGATTGTGGGCTACCAGCTCCTTACCTGGCCGGACGTTGCCGCACTGGTTCGCACCAACCCCGAGACGACAGCGTTCATCGAGCGCTACCGTGCGCAGCGGCGAGCGGCGGGCCAATCGGATCGGGTGGAATGGCGCTGGGTTCCTGCCGAGGCGATCTCTCCGCATCTCAAGCGTGCCGCGGTGTCTGCCGAGGACATGGAGTTTTTCTCCCATGATGGATTCTCCACGGCGGAAATCAAGGTAGCCCTTCGAGAAGCGCTCGAATCCAGAGAGGCGCCCAGGGGTGCATCGACGATCACGCAGCAACTGGCCAAGAACCTCTGGCTCTCGCCCTCCCGCAACCCGGTACGAAAGCTCAAGGAAGTGATCCTCACGCGGCAGCTGGAACGGGTGCTGTCCAAGCAGCGAATTCTGGAGATCTACCTCAACGTGGTGGAACTCGGACCTGGCGTGTACGGAGCAGAGGCTGCAGCACGGCGCTACTTCGGTAAGCCGGCCGCGTCCCTCACCGAGCACGAGGCCGCGCAGCTCGCGGCGGGCCTTCCTCGGCCGAGTCGCTGGCATCCCGGCGTGGAAAGTTCCGCGTACCGTGGCTACGTCGAGGAGATCGAGAGCCGGATGGCGCGTGCGACGTTCCTGTGGCGGCACATCGGAGGGGCGCCAGTGGCTCCGGTGGACTCGGACAGTCTCTAGCCGCGGCAGCGAGCCGCGCCCGGTTCACCCTCCAACGGCACGCGCGACGGCGTCGAGCACGGCCGTCACCGTCCCGCCACTCCCCACGATGCGCTGATTCAGCTCGATCTCGATGCCCTGATACCAACGAGCGGAATAGCGCTTCCGGCAGTGCGTGGTGAATCCGTCGGCGGTGCCGCGGTAGGGGTAGTTCATCCGCACGGACACACCGTACTCCCTGCAGCCTGTGCGGATCGCGCGAGCCAGGCGACGTTCTGCGACTCGCGACGGGTCGTACAGGAGGCCCAGATCGGCGCGGCGCTCGTGGCCGCGAAGCCGTGGCGTGAACGAGTGGACGCTGAGATGCAGGCAGCGACCGTGCCGAGAGATCTGTTCCGCGATCGCGTCTTCGACGGTGCGGCGCCACGGGTCGTAATACCGCGCCAGGCGGCGCTCGCGGTCGTCACGGGTCAAATCGTGGTTCCCGCGTACGCGTGTCCCGAACGCGATCGACGGGATGACCCTTGGGGTGTGGCGGCTGCGGTTCAGGTCGGCCACGAGGCGGGAGTAGCGACCGTGATACACCGGCGCGTCGAGCTGGCGCCCCAGTGCCGTCGCAACCGCTCTTGCTCCTTTATCCCATGCCACATGTGATGTGCGCGCTCGGGCGCCGAGTCCGAGATTGCCGAGTGAGGCCGGGATGCGGCGTGACGCGTGCTCGCAGGTCACGACCACGTGGGCCGAGCCGCGGGTCAGGCGGACCATACGACGTTGCGCTCCAGGCAGTCCGCGAGCTCCTCGTAGGTGCGCCTGATTGCGTCGCGGCGGCGCGCTCCGTCCCGCGCCGCGTCACGACGGACCCGCTGAACGATCCGTTCAGAGAGATTACCGTCTCGCAGTCGGTCGGCCACGAGCTTCAAATATGGGCGTTCTTCCCGGGCAACCTCCCCTCTCGCCCGGTCGAGCAGCCAGCTGAGCACGTCGCGGGCGGGCATCCGGCGCTTCTCGTGCTGACGTACGATGTGGGGGGCCACGACGGCGGCGCCGGACCCGCGCCGAATCACGCGGTCGAAATCGTCGACAAGCACCTCGTGCGGGGGGAGCGCCATAATCCCATCCGCGATCGCCCGCTCCATCCACCGTAGCGCAGCTCGCACGAAGACGGCCACTGCAACGTCGGCCTTGATGCACTCTTGGGTATCCAACACCCGGATCTCGATGGCTCGGCGCATGAAGCGCATGATGGCCCCACGCGAGTTCACCCACTCGTGCTGGATGACGTCGCCACCTGGCACGTCGTCGAGCGTGCGGTAGATCCGTTTGAGAATCGTGCTCCGGTAGTACGAGAACGAGTCGACGAACTCCGGAATGACGTTGCCCGTGATGATCGGAATGCGCTGCTGGTTGGTCCGGTAGAATGCCAAGCGGTTGTCGACGAACGGTCCAATCTTCCCTTCGTAGATCGGCGAGCTGGCGGTAAGCGCTGGGACGTACGGCAGCAGACACGCAATCGCGTTATGCAGGCGAATCGTCTCAGCCTCGGTCCCGAACGGGAGGTTGACGTGACTCGCCTGCACGTTGAGCCAGCCGTGTCCGCGGATGCCAAAGATGCGGTCGTAGGTGCGGTAGATGCGTCTGCCGGCTCGTGGCCAGAGCGTCGTTTCGTGTGGTCGCATGAACGGATGCATCCCGGTCGGGAGCAGGCGGGCGTCGTACTCCTCGTGCAGCAGCCGCTGGAACCGGGCGAGCCCGCCAACCAGGAGACGTTCGGCGCGATCGAGGGTGGGCAGTGGATCGACGGTCTTGATCTCGAACACGTGCGCCGCGAGCTCATTGCCGAACCCGACGTTGTCGAACTCCAGATCCGAGGTGGGTCGTCCGTGGAGCCGCCGAAACGCGGGCTCGACGAGGCATCGCGGTCGAAGCTCGCCGTCCACGACCGGATACTCCAACTCCAGGCCCACCACCTCGAACAGTCGGTACGCGGCGGAATCGCCGGCGGTCACGAGGGGCGTGGTCCCTGGGGCGCGTTGATGCGTCGGAGCAACGTCAGGATGACGGCTTCGTAAATCCGGTCTCCCTCGGCGGCGTCCTCGTCGGTCTCGATGAGATTCGGGTTGTCGTTGACCTCGATGACGAGTGGTCCGGTCGGCGACTCCTTGATGTCGACGCCATAGAGGCCGTCGCCGATCAGGTCCGCCGCTTCCAGGGCCATGGCCGTCACCGCCTTGGGGGCGGCATCGATCGGGACCGCCTCTACCTTGCCGAAACGGGTGCGTCCCGTCTTCCACTGTCCGACGATCTGCCAGTGATCCTTGACCATGTGGTACTTCGCCGCAAACAGGAGGCGACCGTCCAGCACCCCGATCCGCCAGTCGAAGGGGGTCGGCGTGAATTCCTGCACGATCAGGAGTGGCGATCGCCGAAGCATCTCCTGGCGGATGGCGTCGAACTCCTCCGGGCTTGCTGCCTTCTTCACCGCGTGCGAAAACGTGCCGTCGGGGATCTTGAGGATGAGGGGGAACCCGAGCGGTGCGACGTCGCCCGTCGGCGTCTTTCGCGAGATCGTCAATGTGCGCGGCGTGGGAATCCCGTGCTTCTGAAACAACTCGTGAAGGAACACTTTGTTCGAGCAACGGATGATGGAACGCGGATCGTCGATCACGGGAATGCCGAGGCTCTCGGCGGTGCGCGCGAAGGTGAACGAGTAGTGGTCGATCGCGGTCACGGTCCGGATGAAGAGCGCGTCGTACTCGGCGAGCGTCCCGAGATCTTCCTTGCCGATGACGTCGAACAAGGCGTTGTGTTTGGCGGCGACACGCTCGAAGCGGTCGAGCGTGCCCTCGTCCGACGGGGCGTGCGGATCTCGCTCGTCGAAGAGACAGGCGATACGGTGGGGCCGCTCCGCGCTCGGCTCGGCTGGTTCCCTTCGGAGGCGGTCCTTGCCGAGCTCCGCTCGGAGGAGATCCAACTCGGCCGGCTCGAGTCGATCGAGGGCGATGGGGTAGAGCTGTCCCACCTGCCACGACTTCTCCTCCGGGCTCTCGTACAGGCGGATCTTGAGGAGCGGAATGGGATAGGCGCGGTAGATGGTGGCGCACACGCGTCGGAACTGGGCATCCAGCGTGCGGCCAAGGACGCTCGTGATCTCGCGATAGGTCTGCGTGACGTCTTCGTAGCGGAGTCCTGCGCCTTCGGCTTGCGACTGCGCGAGCGGGCGATCGGCATCGTCGTGCAACGCCGGGTCGTGCTCTGGGATGATCAAACGCGGGAGGAGCCGGTGGCCGCCCCGCACGATCCGGTAGTCGATCGTGTCGAGGCCGGTCTCCTCCAGTGCCCGGAAGTAGACGTAGGGGTCGGTGATGGCCTGGATGGTCTCGAGGGTAGGCACAACACGCTGGCGCCGAGCGTCCGCCAAGAGCGAGACGTAGTAGCCGCGGGAGAGGTACTGGTACGACCGGCAGAGGTTGATGACGGTCAGGCCCTCGGCGTCGGCACCTTCCTCACCGGCGAGGTACTGCTGCGCGGTGTGCTGAACGACGTCCGGGAGCCTGTCGAGAAGCGGCAGGTCCGTCACGACCACCAGGCCCCCGCGGGTGCGCTTGGGTGCGGTCACGTGCTCGCCTCTCGACGCCCGAGCGTCAACAACACCGCGTCGTAGGTCTGGTCTCCCAGCAGGATGGAGAGGAGCAGGCGTTGGGCCGGCACCGTGTACCGCCCCGTCTTGCTGAGTGGCACGTTGCGGAACGGATCCGTCACGATGAACCGATGGGTGCGCCACTCATATCCGCACACCACCACAAAATGCCCGGCGGAATGGCCTCGAACGTCGTCATAGTGGTTCTCGTGCTCTCGAGCCGTGCCGTAGAGATACGTGGCACTCAGCCCCGTCAGAATCGGGTCTCCCTGCTCCAGAATTCCGACGAGGAGCTCGGCGGTTGGATCGGCGAACCGCACCCGGCCGCCGAGCTTCAAGAAGCTGGCATACGCGTGGACGGCCCTGCGGAGGGTGGCATTGTCGACGGCCGCCGCCCGCTGGGTGAGCTTGTCGACCAGGGTCGGCGGGTCGAGCCGGAGCCACGTCGGGTCGAAGACGCGCAGGCCGAATGGGTAGATCGTTGGGTGAAAGCCGCGACCGATCGCGCTGATCCCGAGGTTCACGGCCAGCGTGCCACCGCCGGGATTACGTGGCGTTTCAGCAACGATCTCTGCGATGGGGACTCGCGTACCGTAGTACTGGTATACTTTGGCCAGACACGTCGGGCCGCAGGTTTCATCGTCCGGTTGCTCGAACCGTGGGACGTCGAGGAGAATGGCCTTCGTTCGCCGACCCTTCGTGCCCACTAGGCGTCCCAGTTCCCACGGTCCACCAACTCTCGACAGACGCTCTCGGCCGAGCGACCGGCCGCTTCGGCGGCGAAATTGACCACCACACGATGCCGCAAGACGGACAGTGCCACACTCCGCACGTCATCGAGGTCGGCGATCGGGCGGCCATCGAGGGCCGCCTGTGCCTTGGCGCCCAGCACGAGGTATTGCGAGGCACGTGGCCCCGCTCCCCAACTCACGTACTCGCGAATGAAGTCCGGGGCCTCGTCGTCCGGCCGCGTCATCCGCGCCAACGTGACCGCCGCTTGCACCACGGGTTTAGGCGCCGGGATCCGTCGCACGAGTAGCTGGATCTCGAGCAGGTCCTGTGCATGCAGCACCGCGTCGATGTCTGAGGTGCGGTCGCCGGTCGTGGTCTCGACGATGCGCTCCTCCTCAGCGCGATCCGGATAGCGGACGGCGATCTCTAGCATGAACCGGTCGAGCTGCGCCTCCGGAAGCGGGTACGTGCCCTCCTGCTCGATGGGGTTCTGCGTGGCGAGCACGAAGAACGGTGCCGGGAGAGGGTAGGTTTGGCCGGCCGCGGTCACTTCGTGTTCCTGCATCGCCTGCAACAAGGCCGCCTGCGTCTTGGGCGGTGTGCGGTTGACTTCGTCGGCCAGAATGATGTTGGCGAAGATCGGACCATGAACGAATCGGAAGCTGCGCTTCCCCGTGCTCGCATCCTCCTCGATAATCTCGGTGCCGGTGATGTCGCTCGGCATGAGGTCGGGCGTGAACTGAATGCGGGAGAACGCGAGGTCCAGCGCATCCGCGATCGTCGAAACCATGAGCGTCTTGCCAAGGCCGGGGACGCCCATCAAAAGTGCGTGACCGCCCGACACGATCGCCGTCAGGATTCCCCGCAACACGTCGTCTTGACCCACGATGCGGCGCCGCACCTGCTCCAAGAGCCGCGCCTTCGCGTCGGCGAGGCGCTGGAGAAGCTCGACGTCGCGATCGTCGCGCATGGTGGTCGTGGTCATGCTCCGCTCCAAAGCATCGTTGCGGCCACTCGGCCACTGGAATCGTACCCCAAAAGGGCCCTAAGAGCCACTCTCCGCAACGGTTTGCAGGGCGCTCCGGACAGAGTACATTTCGTGCGCTCATGGGCCCCATGAACGCCCCGCGACCCACGATGGTCTGGGTCTATCGTTACTCCGGACTGGGGTGCGCTTTTGCCGCCGGCGTCATGGTGTTCATGGCCGGTGGGTGGCTGGTGGACAGGGTGATCGGGTCGTTCCCCGTCTTCATGGTGTTGGGTGCGCTCGGTGGAGCAGCTCTCAGCACGCTGAGTATCTACCGAAGACTCGAGACGAGTCGCGGGCCTGGCGAGGAACCGAGCGGCCGGGACCGACCATGATCGAGTTGGTGTTGGGGCTCGGTCTCACGGCGACGATCTCGGCGGTCGTGTGGCTCGTGTGGGGCACGGTGGCGGCCGAGGCCGCGGCGGGGTTTGGGCTCCTCGCGACGGTGCTCCACAGTGTGGCCGTGGCGCTGCTCAAACCGGCGCTCCGGGGGAGCACGACGAAGCTGTTCGGACGGTGGGCCGCCGGGATGGGCCTGCGGTTGCTCGGCGTCGCGGTGTTCGCGGTCTTGGTGATGACGCAGCGGGAGCTGGTGCCCCCGCTGCCGGCGGCGATCGGGTTCGTAGGGGTCCTGCTGCCGCTGCTGTTCAGTGAGATACGGTTGCTTCGATGATGCTGCAACACGAGGTCGATATCGGCGGGCTGCTGATGCATCACACGGCTGATGCATATGCACTGGATTTCTCGCCGTTCTTCGTCTGGGACTACGGCAAGTTCATACCGGACATCCACGTGCTCGGCCTGACGATCAACCTCACACCGTCCAAGCACGCGATCTACATGGCGTTTGCCGCGTTGCTCGTGTTCCTCACGATGTGGACGGCCGGCCGGCGGCTCGAGCGACAGCGAGCCGGCGAAAAGGCCCCCAGAGGCTTCGCCAACGCGATCGAGTCGTTCGCCCTCTGGGTGCGCAACGATGTTGCCATCGCGAACATCGGGCATGACGGTGCGCAGTACGCGCCGTACATCATGACCCTGTTTTTCTTCATCCTGTTTTGCAACCTGCTGGGGCTGTTACCCTGGGGCGCGAGCCCCACGGGCAACCTGGCCGTGACCGGTGGTCTTGCCCTGCTGTCACTCGTGGTGATCGAATTGAGCGGATTCCTGAAGTTGGGTGTGCGCGGCTACATGCGGACCATCTTCCTGCCGATCGGCGGCATGGGTCGCGCCGGGGCAGTGGTGATCTCCGTCGCCATGGCACCGATCGAGATCATCGGCAAGCTGGTGAAGCCGTTCGCGCTCTGCGTCCGACTGTTCGGCAACATGACGGCCGGACACTTTGTCATTCTGGCCCTGTTTGGGTTGATCTTCCTGATCGGACACATCGAACTGTGGCGTTGGCCGCTTGCCGGCGGATTGGCACTGGTGGTGTTCGTTGTGATGGCGTTGGAGATCATCGTGGCCCTCGTCCAGGCGTACGTATTCGCGCTACTTACCGCGGTGCTCGTCGGAGTGATCCTGGCCGAGCACTAGGAGCGACGGTAGGACGGGAAGGCAGGAGGACGGAAGGTGGGGGTGGCCCGAGCGCTTCGCGCCACCCGGCATGTACCCGATCGAATGATCGGGGAAGCCCGCTGGTCCTGTGGGACCGTTGGCGGGGCGCCGTGAAGGCATCGGAACGGGAGACCCGATGCCCACAGCGGGAAGCGCAACGACACTACGGATTCTCCCGCATTACGAACGTGAGGGGCATATGGTGAACTTGCTTGCGGCAATGCTGGTGCAGGCCGAGCCGGTGGCTGCCGGCGACCCCCTGCTGGGGGTCGGCCTGGGAATCGGGTTGGCGCTGCTCGGCGCCGGTTTGGGACTGGGTTGGATCGGGTCGCAGACGGCGCAGGCGATTGCGCGGCAGCCCGCCGCGGCCGACAGCATTCGGGCAACCTCGTTGCTGATCGCCTTCCTGATGGAAGGCGCCACGATCATCGCCATCATCATGACGTTCGTGGCGAAGATCGCCTGATGGCTATGCTTCCTTTCCTGCTGGTGGTTGCGGTCGCAGAAGAAGGAGCGGAAGGCGGGCTCGGCGGTCCCTTCGCCGCCGAGCCGGGCCTCATCATCTGGACCTGGATCGTGTTCGGCGCTCTGTTCTTTGTACTCCGAAAGTACGCGTGGCCACCTATCGTGCGGCTCACGGAGGAGCGTGAGAAACGGATCGCCGGCCAACTCGCCGAGGCCGAACGGCTTGGGAAGGAGGCGCAGGCGGCGGTCGAGCGGCACCAGACCCTCTTGGAGGGGGCGAAGCAAGAGGCCCAGGCGTTGATCAACGAGGCCAAGGGCGTCGCCCAGAAGGAGCGTGAGATGCTCCTGGCCAAGGCGGCGCAGGAACAGGAAACACTGCTCGAGCGCGCCCGCAGAGAGATCGATGCCGAGCGTGAGCGCGCGGTGAGCGACCTGCGGCGTGAAGCCGTCGAACTCTCGCTGGCCGCGGCGACGAAGTTGATCGAGAAGCGTCTGGACGACGACGCAGATCGCAAGATCGTCGAGGAATACCTGGGGTCCCTGAAGGACGAGGCGTGAGAGATCCGACCATTGCCCGTAACTACGCCGAGGCATTGTTCGAACTCGGCGAGCGCGCGAGGGAGACGGAACACTTCCTGAGCGTGATGTCGGCGCTGGCCGGCGCCATCGAGCTCGAGCCCGCCGTTCGAGTGGCTATCGAATCGCCTCGGGTGCCGAAGGCGAGGAAAGAACAGATCCTCCGCGGCGCCCTCGAGGAGGTCGTGCCGGAGCCGTTCCTGCGGTTTCTGGCAGCCGTCATCAAGCGCGGCCGCCAGGGTCTACTGCCGGTCATCGCTTCCGAGTACGCCACGTTGGTCGACGAGAAACTGAACCGCGTGCGCGCGGGCGTCACCCTGGCACGGGAGCCGGACCACGCGCTGCGTGAGGCGATTCGAGAGCGCCTGCGTGAGGTGACCGGCAAAGAGGTGATCCTGCGGTTCCGGCAAGATCCGGCCATCCTCGGTGGCGTGATCTTGCGGATCGGCGATCGCATCATCGACGGGTCGCTGCGACGTCGGATGGGGCGCCTCAGACAGCAGCTGCTGAACACGTGAACGGTGGACGGATGGTCGCCGGCGGCATCGCCGGGGCGGCTGTCACTTCGTAATCCGTCTCGAGCACGACCCCGGGGGCTGTCGACCCGGGGTCGCGCAGTCTTCAGGAGGGAGTATGGCACCCCGTGTGGGATTCATCGGCCTCGGTGCGATCGGACGGCCCATGGCCGTGCGGGTGGCCGACCGGTTCGAGAGCATGGTGTGGAATCGAACGGCGTCCCGAGCGAGTACCTTCGGTCGGGAGACCGGGGCGTCCGTCGCCACCGACCCCACCGCGCTCGTCAGCTGGGCCGACGTCGTGATCACCTGTCTTCCGACTTCCACGCAAGTGCGTGAGGTGGTCGAGACCGTCGGGGACACGTGGCGCGCGAACCAACTGCTCGTCGACTGCACGTCCGGCGACCCGGCGGCGTCGCGCGCCATGGCAGAGTGGCTGCATCGGTCCGGCGTGCAGTTCGTCGATGCACCGGTGAGTGGTGGCACGAGTGCGGCTGCTGTGGGGACGCTCACGGTCATGATGGGTGGTGAGGAGCCGGCCATCAGTCGAGCCCGGGAAGTGGCGAGTGCTTTTGCGAGGAAGGTCGTCCACGTCGGTCCGGTCGGTACAGGCCACGCGCTCAAGGCCATCAACAACGCGCTGCTCGCTGTCAATATCCAAGCGTCAGGTGAGGCCCTTGCCGCGCTGGTCAAGCTCGGCGTGTCGGGCGAGATCGCTCTGGAGGTCATCAACGCGTCGAGCGGACGTTCGAACGTGACCGAGAACCTGATCCCTGCCCGCGTGCTCACGCGACGGTGGCCCCGCACGTTCCGGTTAGCGCTGCTCGACAAGGACATCGGCATTGCGCTCAAGGTGCTTCAGGAGACGGGCGTGCCCCACGCCGCCATCGGCGTCGTCCGGGAGGCTTTCGCCCGCGGTCGGAAGGCCCTGGGCGAGGAAGCAGATCACGTGGAGCTGATCAAGGAGATCGAGAAAGCGGCGGGGGTGGAGATTCGGTAGGAGAGGGAGGGAGCAGGGAGGGTTCCCTTCTCCCTCCCCCTCGCCTCAGAATTCGACCGTCGGGACCTCCCGCGCGCCCTCGTCGGCTTCGAAGTACTCCCTCGCACCGGCGCCGATCGCTTTTGCCGTGAGCACCTGTGGAAACCGCCGGATGTAGGCATTGTACTCGCGCACCGCCGCGTTGTAGTCCTGCCGGGCGGTGGCGATCCGGTTCTCTGTTCCCTCCAGCTGGTCCTGCAACATGCGGAAGTTCTCGTTCGACTGGATCTCCGGGTTGTCCTCGACCAACACGATGAGCCGTCCCAGGGCGGACGTCAGGTTTTGATTGGCGGCCGCCATCTCGGCCAGGTCCCCACCCTCGATCGCGCCTCCCAGCCGAGCCCGTGCCTCGGTCAACTGCTCGAAGATCGTCTGCTCCTGTTGAGCGAACCCCTTCACGGTGTTCACGAGGTTGGGGATCAGGTCGGCCCGTCGCTGGAGGGTGACCTCGATCTGGCCTTGGAACGCGCTCACCTGCTCGTCGAGGGTTTGGATGCGGTTGTACCCGCATCCCGATGCGATGAGGGCCACACAGGACGACAACACGAACGCACGCTTCATTGCGATTCTCCCACCTCGGCGCCCGAATCGGCGCCCGCTGGTTCATATCGGTCAACGAATTGGGCGAGCCGCTCGATCTGTTCCAAGTAGCGGTCGCCCGTCGGATCGTGGGCCTTGAGGGACGGGACGTTGTGCCCCACGAGCTTGTCGATGACCCACTCGAACGCTTTGACGTCGAGACCCGCGACCGCAGCGGTCTCCTGCACCAACGCCCGGGGGGTCTGTGGCGGTGCCTGGCCGGTCAATCGCAGCACGGCGCGGAAGATGACGAAGAACGTTCCGGCGGAATCGAGCAATAGCTCCTCGAGCGCCTTACCGTGCGCCGCCGCCGCGACGAACTCGGTTCGCAGTCGCAGCAGCTTGCCCCGGATCTCGCGCTCCAACTCCCGTCGAAGGTCGGCCCGCGTCGTGGCGAGCCCCGAAAATGGGTCCGTTCCAAGCACGATCTGGTGCGCCTCCCGCATGTCCTCAATCTCCATGGGGAAGACGTCGGTGGATCGTCGCCACTCGTCCTCCGCAAACACGAGCGGTGCGGGGTGCCCGTTACGGGTCCACTCCGCAATGGGTGCCTCGACGGCTTTGAGTGCTACGGGCGACGCGTCCGTCACGATGAGCAACGTGGTCAAGAGGCGCTCGCCGTCTCTGGTGTCGTGGCGGATCGCCGGTCCATACAGGGCGAGCGCCACCAAATTGGGTCCCAACGCCGCCTCGATGTGTTTCGCCAGCCGAGTGAGCTGTGCTTTCGCGTCTTTCGCCATTCAAAAGCTCCCTGAAGCGCCGCCGCCCCCGAAACCCCCGCCGCCGCCGAAGCCACCGAACCCGCCCCCGCCGAAGCCACCGCCCCAGCCGCCCCCCCGTCCGCCACCGCGCCCTCCGCTGAGCAGCATCCCGAGCAGGAGCCAGCGCAGCATACTGGCATTGGATCGACGTCGCCCACCTCCCCCTCGGCCGCCGAACCCGCTCAGGAGAAGGAAGATGATCACGATCGGAACGATGATCCAGGCGCCACCGCCCGACGATTCCGATGGGTCAGGCGGCACCCCCGATGGCTGCCCCGTCAACTCGAACCCGAACTCCTCGGCATACGCTTGGCCCAGGAGCCAGACCCCCGTCACGAGGCCCGCCGCATAACTCCCACTTTCGACCGCCGCCCGCCCGATTGCGTCGCGGATGCGTCCGGCCCGGGCGTCCGTCACGAACCCTTCGGCGCCGGTCCCGGTCGCAATCGCGAGATCCGCAGCGCCATCCCCGGGTCGCTCACCGGGCTTGAGCAGGAGGACCACGCCTGCGTTGCGCGCTTGGTCGCCCGCTGCGCCCTGCGCGCCCACGCCCCATGCCCTCCCGATGTCACGGGCGACGTCGATGGCCCGCCGATCCTGCAAATCGGCGAGGGTCACCACCACGATCTCGCCGCGTGACTGCGCTCGCACTTCGTCGATGACGGCAAGCATCTCCCGCTCCGCCGCCGCATCAATGACCCCGGCGAAGTCGTTGACGAAGCCGACCGGCGCGGGGATCTGGAGTTGAACGAATGCCGCGAGCAGCAGGAACACCATAGCGACGGAAGATAAGTGGTGGGCGGGACCGCGGTCAGAACCGGGGGCGTCGTTGGTCCAGCCGCAGGCCCAGGGAGAGGGCGCATTGGCGAGCATCGGCGAACTCGCGGCCCGTCACGCACCGGTCGAGCTCCGGATACCGGTCACCGCCGACGTGTCCCGCCGGCCGGTACTGGTCCATGAGGTTCACGTACGTTGCCGGGCCGAGTTCCCGCGCGACCCAGGCCAGGATCGCGCGCGTCTCCTCCAGACCGCCCGGCATCACCAGATGACGCAGCAGGACCCCGCGCCGGGCGATGCCGTCGGCGTCGCACGTCAGATCGCCCACCTGTCGATGCATCTCCCGGATGGCCGTTCGGGCCACCGCGGGGTAGTCCTCCGCCTTGAGATAGCGACGGCTGGCCTGCGGCGACCAGTACTTGAAGTCGGGCATGTAGATATCGACGATGCCGTCGAGGCTCCGAAGGCTCTCCATCGCGTCGTAGCCGCTCGTGTTGTACACAATGGGAAGGGTGAGGCCCTGCTCCACGGCGATCGCCAACGCCTCCAACACTTGCGGGACGACGTGCTCGGGGGTCACGAAGTTGATGTTGTGGCATCCGGCCGTTTGCAGCGCCAGCATGGTGTTGGCGATGACCTCGGGGGGCACTCCCGGCATCGCTGACCCCGGTCGGATGCCCTGGCTGATGTCGAAGTTTTGGCAGAAGACGCACCGCAGGTTGCAGTGCGAGAAGAAGATCGTCCCCGAGCCCCGCCATCCCCGCAGGCAATCCTCTTCGCCGAAGTGCGCGAAGGCACTGCTCACCACCGCGAACCGGCCGGTCTTGCAGGCGGCCCACTTGTCTTCCAGTCGGTCGACGCGGCAGTCGCGCGGACAGGCGCGACAGTCGGCCAACCCGCGAATGGCGCGGTCAGCCCGCCGCGCCAGCTCGCCCGGCGGCAGGCGCAGATAGGCAGGGTGGGTGGTCGATGTCGAGATCATGGCGCCGTTGGCTCCGTCGGGACCGGGGACGTGAATCCCCGCATATCCCAAAGATACGGCGCGCCACGACCCGCCGCTCGAAACCTCGGAGTCGGCATGGTACCTTTCGCCGTCGTCGCCTCGTAGGAGAGTCGTCGTGATCTGGTTGTCCGCGCTGCTGGGAGCCGTCGCATCCGCCCCGATTGGTCCGTCCGTCGGGGTCGACACTGCGGGCTATTGGCAGCAGGAGGTGCGCTACCACATCGTGGCCAGGCTCGACGAGGCGACGGGAGTGCTGGCGGGACGAGCCCGCATTCGGTACACCAATCGGTCACCGGACACGCTCGCCGACTTCTACGTCCACCTCTACCTCAACGCGTTTCGTCCGGGGTCACGCTGGGCTGACCGCGACAGTCTCGAGGGCGTCCGACGGTTCAACGACCTCGAGGATCCGGACTACGCGTATGAGCGCATCCAGCGGGCCAGCGTCCACGGCGTGACTGTCCAGCCCGAGTTCCCGTTCGCACCGGACTCCACGATTGCCCGCTTCCCGCTGCCGGCGCCCCTGGAACCCGGGGGTAGCCTCGAGATCGAGATCGTCTGGGATGCTCGTCTCAGCACCGTGCCACGCCGTCAGGGACGACAGGGCCGGCGCTTCGATTTTGCGCAATGGTATCCACGGGTTGTGGTCTACGACCGACTGGGATGGCAACCGCATCCGCTCTACCCGGCCGGCGAGTTCTACGGTGAATTCGCCACATACGATGTGACCCTGGATCTCCCCGCAGATCAAGTGATCGGTGCGACCGGCGTTCCAATCGAGGGCGATCCGGGCTGGGAGCGTCGCAAGGCCGAACCCGGTCTTGCGGTCGATCATCAACGGGACTGGTACGGTGATCGTGTAGCCGTCGACACGGGATGCCGGACGCTGTCCATCGGGGCCGGCCGCAAGTGCGTGCGATTCTATGCCGATGACGTGCATCACTTCGCAATGTCGCTGAACCCCGAGTACGTCTACGAAGAGGGTCGGTTCAACGATGTGGTGGTGCGCGTTCTGTACCTCCCAGAGGATCGTGAGCGCTGGGGTGACGGCGTCGTGGTCGCGCGCACGGTCGAGGCGCTACGCTGGTTGAATGCGCTGTTCGGTCCGTTTCCGTGGCCACAACTCACCAACGTGCATCGCATCGAGGGCGGTGGGACCGAGTTCCCCATGATGGTGATGAACGGTAGCTCGAGCCTCGGACTCATCCTGCACGAGGTCGGCCACAACTACCTGATGGGGATTCTGGCGAACAACGAGTGGCGAGAGGGCTTCCTCGACGAAGGGTTTTCCAGCTTTCAGACCGCCTGGTACTTCGAGCAACAGTTCCCCGACTTCGATGGCTATGTCGGCCCTGAGCGGTTCGTGCTGCACCAGGATCTGGATAGCTGGTCCGAGCCGGTGAGCCTGGTGAGCGAAGACTACCGCGACTTCGCGACGTACGGCACGATGATCTACACCAAGGGACAGCTGTTCTTCCACCAGCTGCGATACATCGTCGGCGATGAGGTCATGCGGGCCATCCTCCGGGAGTACTACGCTCGCTGGAAACTCAAACACGTGACGGAGGCTGCCCTGCTCGACGTCGCGGAGTCGGTCAGTGGCTTGGATCTCCGCACGTTCTTCAGCCAGTGGCTCCACGGCACCCCGCGCTACGACTACGCCATCGGCAAAGTCACCAGACGGCAAGTGGCGGACGGAAGCTGGGACACCAGCGTCGAAGTGCGCCGGTTGGGAGATGGGATGATCCCGGTCGAGATCGGGACTGCGGCCGATGGCGACCGAACGGTGTATGCTCGAGCGTCGGGCAGACCAGAGCGAGACGTCGTTCGGTTCCGGACCCCCGACCGGCCCGGTCGTCTCATGCTCGACCCCCGCCTCCGAACGCATGACTGGAACTATCTGAACAATCGGGAACGACGGTTCCTGCGCTTCTTGGACGATGCGTGGCGGCTCGATACCTATGTGCACGAGCCATCTCGCCGCGATCGTCTGGTCAGCTCAGTGGCGCCGACGGTGTGGTACAACGAGGCAGGCGGCCTCACGATCGGTGCACGGGTGCGCTCCAACTATCTGGGAGGGTATGAGCGATACGAGACGTGGCTCTCTCGAGGTCTCACTGGGGACGACCCGACCACCGAGCGCGAGGATGGCTGGGTCGATGTCCGAATGCGCCTCCGGAACCCCCTGTGGCTCCGCGTTCCCCGAAGTTCGCAGTCGCTGGAGTTCTGGATGCTCGAGGGACGCACCGGCGCGGAGGTCTCGTGGGAATGGGAACGGCGACGGTCGTTTGCGGATCCCAACACTCGCCGCGATCGAGTGACGGCAACGTGGATGGTCACCCGTAACATGGCGTTCCTCGACCGATCCCAGTGGGAGAACGGCGGAACCGGGGAGATCACGCACACGACCGAGTGGGACCGCTCGACCGGCACCACCCAGTGGCGGTTCAAGGTCCGCTACGGAGGTGGGATCGCCTACGCCGCCCGCGACGTGGGACTCCGCTTCGAGCGACGCTACGACGTAGAGCCGTTCGGCCGAGGGACGGCGAGTGCGGCGGTGCGCTGGTCCACGACGGAAGGGTCGTGGATCGTCGGTGCTCGGGCGTTCGCGGGCGGCTATGTGGGTGAGCGTGCCCCACTGATGCAGCGAGCGATCCCGGTCGACGGCGCCGATGCGTACGAGCGCTTCGACAACCCGTTGATCCGCTCTCGCGGAGCGGCGTTCGTGCGTCCCGAGTTCTTCTACCATGCGCCCGGTAACGGCAACCTGCGCGGTTATGCCCCAGGCCTCGGCGGGCGTTGGCTCGCCGCGCTCAACCTGGAAGTCGAGCGGGCGCTTTATCGCTCGAATCGGGGCCCGCTGCGGAGCCTGTCCGTCGTGGTCTTCGGCGACGGCGCGCTTGCGGACTCGCTGGCAGTCCCGTCCACCGGGGGTGGGGCTGTGACACCATTGCTTGATGCCGGCACCGGCGTTCGGCTGGGGCTCCGCCTTGGCGACCTGGACGTGCCCCTGCGTGTGGAATTCCCCTTCCTCGTGACCCGGCCGCAGTTTGCCCACAATCGGCGGCAAGGAACCGAGACGATCGAGTTCCGATGGCTGATGAGCCTCGAACACAGTTTCTGACCGGGTCGGAGGGCGATCGCCGCTCGTTCTTTCGCGAGACCGTCGGGCGGTTGGTGCGAGAGGTCGTGCGCCGGACGGAGCGGCGGGTGTCGCCGATGCATGCGCTGCGGCCACCGGGGGCAATCGAGGAGATCGCCTTTCTCGCCGCGTGCACGCGGTGCGGAGATTGCATCGAGGTGTGCCCGGCGCGTGCCATTGTCCAGGCCCCTCCGGGAGCCGGGCTCGCGGTGGGCACGCCCATGATCGACCCGTCGATCCAGCCGTGCACCGTGTGCCTGGACATGCCCTGCGCCCGGATCTGCGACACCGGCGCCCTGGTCGTTCCGGCTAACCTCTGGGACGGCTATCGGTTGGCCGTGCTCGAGCTGGTGCCCGAGCGGTGTATCGTGTTCCAGGGCGTCGAGTGCGGCACCTGTGCGAGGCAGTGCCCCGTGGGCGAGCGCGCGTTGACGCTGGATACCGAGGGTCGGCCGGTCATCCACCAAGAGGGATGCGTGGGCTGTGGCGTGTGCGTCCGTGCCTGTCCCACGACACCGTCGTCGCTCAAGCTGCACCTGAACACGTGAACGAGGACACCACCGTGAAGCTGCCACACCGAGTCGAGAAGCCGTGGGGGCATGAGCTCATTTGGGCGAAGACGGATCGCTACGTCGGCAAGATCCTGCACATCGAGGCCGGTCACCTGCTGAGCCTCCAATATCACGAGCGCAAGGACGAGACGATCTTCCTGCTCCGCGGTGAGATCGTGTTTCGTGTCCACGTCGACGGTGCGCTGACCGAGCGACGGATGCGGGAGGGGGAGCGGTATCACATCACGCCGGGGACCGTCCATCAAATGGAAGCCGTCGAGACGAGTGATCTCCTCGAGGTCTCCACGCCGGAGCTGGACGATGTCGTGCGGCTGCAGGACCGATATGGGAGGGTGTGATGAAAGTGATTCTGCCGGTGGCCGGGAAGGGCACGCGCCTGCTCCCTATCACCAAGCACGTGCCCAAGCCGCTGGTCCGCGTGGCGGGTCGGCCGGTGCTGGACTATGTGATGGACACCTTGGCCGATCTTGACATCGAGGAGCTGATCTTCATAACGGGTCACCTCAAGGAGCAGATCGAAGCCTATGCCCGCCGGACGTATGACGTCCCGAGCCGGTTTGTGGAGCAGCGGGTGCAGGATGGAACGGCGGGGGCCGTGAATCTCGCTCGTCCGTACATCGACGGCCCGGTCCTGATCGTGTTCGTCGACACCGTGTTCGACGCCGATCTGTCCGTGACGACATCCCTCGACGCGGACGGTATCATTTGGGTGAAGGAGGTCGAGGACTACCAGCGATTCGGCGTGGTCGTGACCGATGCGGACGGGTACATGCAGCGAATCGTGGAGAAGCCCAGCGAACCCATCTCGAATCTCGCCAACATCGGCCTCTACTACATTCGTGACTGGAAGCTCTTGTTCGAGGGAATCGGCGAGACCCTCGCCGGACCGAAACAGAAAGGCGAGTGGTTTCTGACCGATGCGTTCCAGTACATGATCGACCGGGGCCGGAAACTCAAGACGGCCGAGGTCAAAGGGTGGTATGACTGCGGCAAGGTGGAGACCGTGCTCTCGACTAACCTCCACCTCCTCGAACACGGTCGACGTCGCGTGCCCGAGCGCTCCGCTACGGTGACGGTGATCGAGCCGGTCTATGTCGCCAAGGGAGCGATCCTCGAGGACTGCACGATCGGACCGAACGTGTCGGTCGAGGAGGGCGCGGTGCTGCGACGCTCCACCGTGCGTGATGCCATCGTCGGCGGTCGAGCGGTGCTTGAAGATGCCGAGGTCCGTCACTCGCTCATCGGTCCCGAGACGACGCTGCGAGGTCTGACCTTGCACAACATGGTGGCAGCCGGGGACGAGATCGGCGAGGCGCCGTGACGGACGACGCAGTTCGCCACCTCACCGAGGAGGCGGATCTGGAGGGCATCCTCACCGAACCGCTGGCCGTCGTCTACAAGCATAGTTCTCGCTGTGGGATCTGCAGCGGAGCCCTCGTCGAGGTGCAACAGTTCGCCGCCGGTCATCCGGAGGTCCCAGTGTACGTGGTGGACGTCATCGCTCAGCGCCCACTGTCCCAGCGTCTGGCCGAACAGCTCGACGTGCGCCATCAGTCGCCCCAGGTGATCCTGGTATGTGAGGGGCGCGCAGTGTGGCACGCGTCGCACTACCGCGTATCCGCGGAGCGTCTCGACTCTGCGCTCGCGGACGCGCGCACTGCGGGCGGGCGGTAGGGCCATTCCCACTAGGCTCTGGACGCCTGTGGGCCCGGTGGCGAATATCGAACCGTTCCGCCAGACGGAAGGTCGCATGCGTCGCTACCTCACCCGTGTTGTACGTGTCGTCGCCCTCTCGATGTGGAGTGCGGCCAGTGCCGCGGGGCAGCAATCGGCGACTCCTCGTGTGTCCGGGTTCACGGTCGTGGAAGCGACGATCGCCGACGTCCACCACGCCATGAGGGAGGGGCGGGTGACCGCGCGATCGTTGGTCGAAGCGTACCTGGCCCGTATCGACGCATACGACAAACGGGGACCCGCCCTCAACGCCATCGTCGTCACCAATCCCGGAGCGCTGGCGCGGGCAGATTCCCTCGACGACCACTTTGCTCGAACGAGCGAGTTCGCCGGTCCACTGCACGGTATTCCCGTCATCGTCAAAGACAATTACGATACGGCCGATCTCCCCACGACCGCGGGGTCGGCGGTCCTCGCGGGAGTGATCCCACCGGATGATGCCTTTCAGGTGCGCCGGCTCCGGGAGGCCGGGGCGATCGTGCTCGCCAAGTCGAACATGGCGGAGTTCGCCTTCTCGCCCTACGAGACGGTGGGATCCGCGCTCCCCGGATACACCCGCAACCCCTATGATGTCACCCGCGTCCCGGCGGGCTCCAGCGGGGGAACGGCCGCCGCGGTGGCCGCGAGTTTCGGCACCGTGGGGATGGGGACGGATACCGGGAACTCGATCCGCGGCCCATCCTCGCATACGGCATTGGTGGGCATCCGCTCGACCATGGGGCTCACGAGCCGAGATGGCATCGTCCCCCTCTATTTGAGCCGGGACATCGGTGGTCCGATGGCGCGAACGGTTGCTGACGCCGTCGCGGTGTTCGATGTCATCGTTGGCTACGATGAGGCCGATCCGGTGACGGCTGCTGGGCGGGGCCGGCACCCTCCTTCGTATGCGGACCAACTGAGCGCGGACGGGCTCCGCGGCGCGCGAATCGGGGTGGCCCGGCAGTTGGCGAATCGGCCCAACGCCGATCCCGAAGTCCTCCAGCGGTTCGACGAGGCTCTGGCCGATCTTCGGGCCGCCGGGGCCGCGCTCGTCGACCCCGTGACGATCCCTGAGCTGGACACGATCACGGGATCCATGTGGTGCCGGAGCTTCAAGACCGATATCCGGGCGTACCTGGCGACGCTCGGTCCGCGCGCCCCCGTCACCAGCCTCACGCAGATCATCGAATCGGACCGATTCCATCCGTCCATCGAGCTGCGGCTCCGGGAATTCGAAGCGTTCGAGGAGCCACCTGACCGCGAGGCTACCTGCCTCCAGGCAGCGGCGAACGTGGAGACGCTGCGGAGCGGCGTCCGGCGCGTGCTGCGCGACCGGCAGCTTGAGGCGTTGGTCTATCCCAGTTGGAGCAACCCGCCGCGACTCATCGGCGATCTCAACTCGCCGCACGGCAACAACAGTCCGCTGCTTTCGCCGCCGACCGGTTTTCCGGCGATCACGGTCCCCATGGGCTACGTGCGAGACGGGTTGCCGGTGGGACTCCAGTTCTTCGGCGACGCCTGGTCCGAACCGACGCTTATCCGGTTCGCCTATGCGTATGAGCAGCAAACGCGGCACCGCCGACCGCCGCCGCCGACTCCCGCGCTCGTGCCATGACGGTGGCTCGCGCTGCGGGTGCAGCCAGTCGCCTCGCGAGGTTCCTCCCGTACGGCGTGCTGATCCCGGTGGCCCTGGTGCTCGGAGCCGCCCCGTTTCGGCCGGAGCCCCACCTCGTCGAGAAGCTCCGCATGCTTTGGTCTGGAACGCTGACCCGTCCCCTCGATATCGGCGACCTCCTCCTACACGGCGTTCCGCTGGCGCTCGTGGGCGTGCGGGTGGCGGTCGATCTCGTGGAGCGACGGCGTCGATCAGGGTGATGGCTTTATTGTCTTCGTCTCAAGGGAGAGCTCCCCGATGACATCGCCGATGAACCGTCGAGAATTCGTGCGCACGACCGCCGCGGCCACCGCGGCGGGTTTCGTGCCGCTGAACGCACGAGGGTCAAGGCCAACGGCCTACGTTCCCAAGACAGTTCCGCCGGTGGTGATTGCGGACTTGAGTGGGATTCGGTACACCAACGGCGGGCCGGTCAGTGCGGTCGAGAAGGCATATCAACTCATCGTCGATGGCGCCGACGTCGTGGATGCGGTGGTTGCCGGCGTGAACATTCCCGAATTGGACCCCGAGGAAGCGGGGGTGGGGTACGGCGGCCTCCCGAATGCTGACGGCGTCGTGCAACTGGACGCGTGCTGTATGCATGGACCCAAGCGGTGGGCCGGTGGGGTGGCGGCGCTGGAGGGTGTGCGCACACCATCGCTCGTCGCGAAGGCGGTCATGGAGCAGACGGATCACCACTTGCTGGTGGGGAAGGGCGCCCAGGAGTTTGCGAGATCCTTGGGCTTCGAGATCGAGGCCGATCTGAACACCGAACGGTCGCGCGCCCTCTGGCTCGAATGGAAACGTCGCATGGACCCCGAGCACTTCTTGGATCCCAAGGCGCGATCGCACCGCGGATACGAGATCGGCCTGGAGATGCTCCGGGACGGATGGATCGCGGAGGCGCAGTACTGGGGAACCATCCACTGCAGCGCCATCACCCCGAACGGGGAGATCGGTGCCGTGACCACTACGAGCGGCCTGGCGTGGAAGATCCCGGGCCGGGCAGGGGACTCGCCGATCCTCGGAGCCGGCCTGTATGTCGACGGCGCGGTTGGCGCGGCCGGGTCGACGGGCCGCGGCGAGGCGAACCTGTACAATCTCTCCTCGTTCCTGATCGTGGAGCACCTCCGTCGCGGCGCCCATCCCACAGACGCCGGCATGGAAGCCCTGCAACGGATCCAAGCCAACACGGTCGAGCGGCGCCTGCTCAACGATCGGGGTCTGCCACGGTTCAACGTTCGGTTCTTCGTGCTCGACAAGCGGGGCGAGCACGCGGGGGTCACCCTCTACGCGTCAGGTGAGACGGAGTATGCCGTCTGCACGGAGCATGGAGCGGAAACACGCCCGCTGGAATCCCTGCTCGATGGATCACCGACCGAATGAGACGTGATATGACGTCGACGACCGCCCTCACCCAGTTGGTCGACTCGTATCTCGACCTCAAGTGGACCATGGATCCCGTGGAGGCGACGGCCGCCGGCGTGGCTTCGCACGACGGCCGACTGGGAACGTTTGGCGAGGACGACGTTCGGCAGTATGCCGCGGCGCTCAAATCGATTGGCAGTTATCTCGAGGAATGCCCGGTGGAGACACTGCAGGACGAAGTGGACCGGACGGCCTTGCTCGGCGATCTCCGGCATACCGTGCACCTTCTCGAGAACGAGCAACCGCATGTGCGAAACCCGACCTTCTGGGTGTCGCATGTGCTCGAGGGCCTGTACCTCCTGCTCGTGTTCACCGATCGGCCGAAGGATGCTCGGTCCAAGGCGGCGGCCGACCGGATCCGCGGCATTCCGGCGTGTCTGACGCAGGCTCGGGAGACGTTGCACGATTGCCCGCAGGTCTTTGTCGAGACGGCTCGTCGCGTCATCCAGCTCGGTGGACCGTTGGTGGACCAGGTCCGACAGGCGCTGGCCCCCCCAGGCGACGACCGGTTCGCTGAGGACTGCGACGAGGCGCGACGGGCAATTGATGCCTTTGCCTCGTTCCTGGGCGAAGCGGCATGGAGCGGTGATGGAGAGTTCGCCATTGGCGAGGAAGCGTTCAATTTCCGTCTCCACTACCAACTGGCGTTGCGCAACACCGCGCCGGAGTTGTGGCGCTTCGGGGTCGCGTTCGTCGAGCGGGTTGAGCGAGAGCTGACCGTCCTCGCTCGCGAGATCGAGCCGGGCGTTGCTTGGCATGATCTCGTGGCCCGCCTGCGCACCGATCACCCACTCCCGAGGAATCTGGTCGCCGCCTACGCCGCAGAAACTCAGCGGGCGCTCACGTTCATCCGGGAGCAGGAGATCGCCTCGATTCCCGACGGGACCCTGGACGTCACCGAGACGCCTCGGTTTCTCCAGCCCCTCATTCCGTTCGCCGCCTACCAGCCGCCCGGCATCTTCGCCGCTGAGAGGCGTGGGTGGTTGTATGTGACCACGCCGCCCCCTGAGCGCGGGGGCGGAAAGGCCTCGCGCGATCACGCGCGAGCGGAGCTCCCGGCCACCGCGCTGCACGAAGGCTACCCCGGGCATCACCTGCAGTTTCTCGCCGCGCAGGCGCAGCCTCGAACTATCAGAAAGATCGTCCGCTCGCCGATCACCCTCGAAGGATGGGCCTTGTATTGCGAGGAGATGATGGGGGAGTTGGGCTTCTTCCGCAGCCGAGAGGAGCGCCTGTTCCAGAAGGTGGCGCTGTTCTGGCGCGCCTGTCGGGTTGTGCTGGACGTGGGGCTGCACACCCGCGGCATGCGCTTCGACGAGGCCGTGGCGTTCCTCGTCGATCGTGCCCAGCTCGACCGGTCGTTGGCGGAGGCGGAAGTCCGGCGGTACTGCGCCGAACCGGTGTATCAGCTGAGCTATGCCATCGGCCGGCGGGAGTTCCTCGCCTTGCGGTCTGCCTACCGGGCCGCTCGTGGCTCTGCCTATTCGCTGGGAGATTTCCATCGAGCGGTGCTGCAATTCGGTGCCCTGCCGGTGAGTCTCATTCGCTGGGGGTTGGAACTCGATGAATAGGCCGGGGCATCCGCCCCAGGCTCTCCCTCGCGTCGTCAAACGGCTGGGCGTCGTGTCGTTCTTCAACGACCTCGCTAGCGAGATGGTGTACCCGCTGCTGCCGGCGTTGATTACGACACGGCTCGGCGGCTCGGCGGTCACCCTGGGTCTCCTAGATGGGCTGTCGGAGGCCGTGTCGGCCGGTATCAAGGCCACATCGGGATGGCTCGCCGAACGGGTGCGGTGGCGTCGTCCCCTGGTCGTGGTCGGCTACGGCATCGCAGCCGTGGCGAGGCCGGCGATGGGACTCGTGGGTGGGGCGGGGCAGGTCATCGGCTTGCGGGCGGCGGATCGGGTCGGCAAGGGCGTCCGGACGCCTCCACGTGACACGATCATTGCCGATGCGACGATTCCGCGCATGCGAGGTCGCGCGTTTGGCTACCACCGCGGGATGGACCATGCGGGAGCCATGCTGGGCCCGCTCATCGCGTGGGGCGCGCTGACATGGGGGCGCGCCGAGCCGGTGTCCGTGATTCGCTGGAGTCTGGTGCCAGGCGTGCTGGCCGTGGCGGCTGTCGTGTGGGCCCTCAGGCGGCTCGACGTCCCTCGACAGCAACAGAGTCGGGCATCGGAGCGGGAGACCAATCCTGACGCTCAGCCGGAGGGTGCGGTCCTGTTCGGTCTGGTGATTGCGTTCGCCTTTATCCGCTTTCCGGAGACCCTGTTTCTCCTCCGGCTCCAGGATCTCGGCGTCGCGGTGGCGGCCATCCCGCTCCTGTGGGCCCTGCTGCACGTGGTGCGCTCGCTCGGGAGCTATCCCGGTGGGTGGGCGAGCGACCTCCTGGGTCCGAGGCGAACCATGGTGGCTGGATGGCTCCTCTACGCCGCGGTCTGCCTCGGGCTAGCCCTCTCCCGCACCGCCCTTGCTGCCTCAGCGTGCTTCCTGGCGTTCGGCCTCGTGGCCGCCGCCACGGAGTCACCGGAACGGACCTTCGTGGCCGCTGCGGGCCACACCGCTGGTCGAGGGCGGCGTTTCGGCGCGTATCATGCCGGGGTAGGACTCGCCGCCCTGCCTGGTTCCGTGCTCCTCGGCACGCTGTACGCCGGCTGGGGCGGTCCGTGGGCGCTCGTACTGAGCGGCGCCGTCGCTGCCGGGTTGGCGGTGATTGGGACGGCTGCCGGGCATGACGGGCGCGGTCCCCACCCGGGCCGATCGTGACCTCACGGGTGCGCCGGGTGTGGGGGACCGTCCGGGCCAGGCTCAGGGCGTTTCGCGATATCTACGAAGGTCTGTATGTCGCGCCGTATCGCTCGCAGATCTACCGGGCGTATCTCGAGGAGCGCGATCTGTTCTTGCTCTCTGGCTTCAGCGACCTGATGGGCGCACCCAGCCCGGTGCTGTTCTACACGCTGGAGCTGTATCCAGAGTTGATCGAGCAGTTCCACCAGTGGCACCTCCGCATGGGAATGCCTCGGGCACCGGAGGGAGGGTTCCGTTGCTGCTGACGGGCACGGGTCATGTCCGCTGACGCGAGCGTCGTCTTCGATCGGGCCGTTCTCTTTCTTGGTGGGAAGGGAGGCGTCGGAAAGACGACGCTAGCCGCCGCGATTGCCTGGCGCGCGGCGCGGGAGGGGCAGCGTACACTCCTCGTATCCACGGACCCCGCACACTCGACCGCCGATGTGCTGGGCCGCACCCTCGGCCCCGAGCCGACCCCGGTCAGCCCCAACCTCTGGGTGATGGAGATCGATCCGACGCTCGAGGCCGACCGCTACATCGCCGAGGTGAAGCGGCAGATCGCGGAGGTCACGCCGCCCCGACTCGTGGCCGAGGTCGAGCGGCAGATCGATATCGCCCGAGTGAGTCCGGGGGCAGAGGACGCGGCGTTGTTCGATCGGTTCACGAGGCTCATCGACCAGCTCGGCAACCCTTACGAACGCATAGTGATCGATACCGCGCCGCTGGGTCACACGCTCCGGCTCTTGGCGCTCCCCGAGCACATGGCGGCGTGGATCGGTGGCCTGATCGGCCGGCGTCGGAAGGTGACCGCGCTGAGCCGCATGTGGCGCAGGGTCGCCGGCGCCGCCGCTGCCGCCTCGGTGCGCGAGGAGGATCCGGTGTTGGCCACGTTGGAGGAGCGACGGGCCCGGTTTCACCGGACGAGAGCAGTTATCACCGATCGGCAACGGACCGGATTCGTATTCGTCCTCGTCCCGGAGCGACTCTCGCTGCTCGAGACCCAGCGCGCGGTGCAGACGGTGGCGAAGCACGGGATCCCGGTTCGCGCTTTGGTTGTCAACCGCGTGACTCCCGAACCCACGGTCGGTGCGCGCTTCGAACGCCGACGGCAGCTGGAACAGGAGTGCCTTCAGACGATCCGAACGACGCTTGCCGAGTATCCGGTGTTCCAGGTTCCCCTACTCGAGATCGACAATGGGGGACCCGCCACGCTGGACCGGATCGCGTCGCATCTCTTGAGATCGTAGGCCGTCGCTCGCGACGGTCGACACCGATCGATACCTTGGGGCACCTTCAGCCGAGTCGGAGGTTCGGGCTGTGAACGCTATCGCCCTGCTTGTGATCGGCCTTGCCGCCTTCCTGACGGGGTACCAGCTCTACTCCCGGTACGTTGCCCGATACGTCTACCGACTCGATCCGGACTTCGTGACGCCGGCGCACGAATTCGAGGATGGTGTGGACTTCGTTCCCACTAATCGCCACGTCCTGTTCGGTCACCATTTCACGTCAGTCGCGGGAGCTGCGCCGATCGTGGGGCCGGCCATCGCGGTGATCTGGGGGTGGCTCCCGGCGTTCCTTTGGGTGGTGTTGGGGACGGTCTTTGCCGGGGCGGTGCACGACTTCGGCGCGCTGTGGATCTCCACTCGGCACAAGGCGACGTCCATCGGCACGCTCACGGAACAGATCGTAGGCAGCCGGGCGCGAGTGCTGTTTCTGCTGATCATCTTCTTCCTCCTCCTGTTGGTGAACGCCGTCTTCGCCGTCGTGATCGCCAATCTGTTCATCGCCAATCACGGAGCGGTGCTGCCGGTGTGGGGCAGTCTCGTGGTTGCGGTGGTGGTGGGACTGCTGATCTACCGGACCGGCGTGGGGATCCTGTGGCCGTCGATCGCGGCGCTGTTGGCGTTGTATGTCCTCATCTGGCTGGGCCAGTACGCGCCATTCGCCCTGCCGGACGTGTTTGGGTTCGCCCCGTCGGATCTCCAACTGCAGGCGGCGCAGGGTGCGGTGGCCGACGCTGCCGAGGCTGCTCGGATCGATGGAGTGCGCACGGGTTGGGTGCTCATCCTGTTCGTCTACGCGTTCTTCGCCAGCGTGCTTCCCGTCTGGGTGCTCCTCCAGCCACGCGACTACGTCAACAGTCACCAGCTGTTCGTCGCGTTGGCGATCATCGGTCTCGGTGTCGTGCTGGTGAATCCCGAGATCGTCGCGCCCGCCGTGAACCGGGAGCTGCCGGCGGATGCCCCTCACTGGTTCCCCCTGCTGTTCATCACCATTGCCTGCGGTGCCATCAGCGGGTTCCACGGACTCGTGGCGTCGGGAACCTCTGCTAAGCAGCTCGACAAGGAGTCGGATGCCCGCTACGTGGGCTACGGAGGCATGATCGGTGAGGGGACGCTCGCGCTGACCTCGATCCTGGCCACCACGGCGGGGTTCGCGGTGTACGTGGGTCGCGATGGGTGGCTCGAGCACTATGGAACCTGGGCCCGCGCCTCGAGCGGAGCCACGTCGGCCTTCGTCAATGGCGTGGGAGTGCTGGCCGAAGGGGTGGGCATCCCGCATACCGTCGCCGTGATCTTTGCGGCCGTCGTGGTCATATCGTTCGCCGCGACGACGATGGACACGGGCGTACGGCTCCAGCGGTACATCATCTCGGAGCTCGGTGCACAGTACCGCGTGCGGATCGCGCAAAATCGTTGGTTCGCCACGTTCGTTGCCGTGGCGAGCTGTGCCCTCCTCGCGCTTGGTTTGGACCGCGGGGCCGGGGGGATGCGGCTCTGGCCCCTGTTCGGCACCACCAACCAACTCACCGGGGCGCTCACCTTGTTGGTCATCACGCTCTTTCTGGCCAGGCTGCGGCGCCCGATTTGGGTCACCGTCGTACCGATGGGCTTTCTGCTCTTCATGACCACGTGGGCCATGGTGCTCAACCTCGTCCGCTACTGGGTGGACAGCCAGGCTGTCCTGCTCGCTGTCGGCGGCATGGTGTTCGTGCTGGAACTGTGGCTCATCTTCGAGGCCGCCGGGGTGGTCCGCCGGGCGGTTGGCGGCGCGGGCGGCGGCTGACGCACCCACCCCGAACGCGCTTGCTGGAGCCCCAGCTGGCACGTACGTTCGATACCTCTCGCAGAGGGGGTGCCTGATACCCTACGATCCCTCGGAGCCGGTCGAGTTCAGCCCCAGACGGGGCCAGGGGACCGGCTCAGTGCTCGCCGAACGCCCCCAACCGAAGCAGGTCGAGCGTCGGGAGATGCGGGGTCACACCGCCGTCATCACGGGCGGCGCGACGGGCATGGGCCGAGCAATCGCGCTGGCCTTTGCCCGCCGTGGGGTGAATGTGGCGTTCAATTACATCGAGCTACCTGAGCGTGACGTGTCCGCGCAGGCGGTGTTGACCGAAGCGGCCCTTCGCGGGTGCGGCGTGGAGGTGTACAGCGCGCACTGTGACGTGCGGAGCCGCCGGGCGCTCGAGCGGTTCGTTCGCGATGCCCGCGACAAGCTTGGCGACATCCACTACCTCGTGAACAACGCCGGCATCCATCGCGATGCCGCCCTGTGGCGGATGCCGGAGGATGCGTGGGACGATGTCGTCAACACGAATCTCACGGGGAGCTTCAACGCCATTCGGGCGGTGGCACCCTATTTCCGCGAACAGCGGTACGGAAAGATCGTCAGCATCGCCTCGCACCAGGCGTACACGCCGGGCTTTGGACTAGCCAATTATGCGGCCAGCAAGGCTGCAGTCGTGGGCCTCACGAAGGCTGCCGCCGTCGAGCTCGGTGCCTACAATGTCAACGTGAATGCCGTCGCGCCCGGCTTCGTGCGGACGGAGCTGATCGATACCCTCCCTCCAGAGGTCCTCAGTGACGCCGAGCACGAGTCGGTGCTCGGACGGATCGCCGAGCCGGAAGACGTGGCCCATGTGGTCCTGTTCCTCTGCTCAGACGAAGCTCGGCACATCACCGGACAGGTTATCTTTGTCGACGGCGGATTGACGCTTCACTGATCCGCGGTGACTCGTAGCCGACCGTCACATGATTGAACGCTTACGGGAGAGTGCCTGTGAGTGACCGCTTCGTTGGGCTCACGTACGAGGGAGGTGTGGCCACGCTGACCCTGGACCGCCCGCCGCTCAACGTGATGAACATCGAGATGATGGAGCAGATGAACGAGGCGATCCTTGAACTCCGCGGACGCACGGATTTGAAGGTCCTGGTGATCCGTGGAAAGGGAAAGGCCTTCAGCGCCGGTGTGGATGTCGCGGACCACACCAAGGACAAGGTGACCCGGATGATCCAGGTGTTTCACCGGATCTTCGAGTCCATTCGGCTGTTGGACGTCATCGCGGTGGCGGCGGTGCACGGCCGGGCGCTGGGCGGCGGCTTCGAACTGGCCATCGGCTGCAACCTGGTCGTTGCCTCCGAGTCGGCGCGGTTCGCGCTTCCCGAGATCAAGCTTGGCGTGTTCCCGCCACTGGCCTGTGTGGTGCTCCCTCGGGCGGCACCGCGCCGCAAGGCCATGGAGTGGATTCTCATGGGTGAGGAGATCACCGCGCAGGAACTCAGTGCCTACGGTCTGGTGAACCGCATCGTTCCCGACGATCGGTTCGATGACGAGCTTGCGGCGTTTGTCGAGAGGATCACCAACAAGTCCGGTCCTGTCCTCACGCTGGCCAAGCGGGCCCAGACCGAGTCGTACTACGCGGCCTACGAAGAAGCACTGTACAAAGCCGAAAACCTGTACCTGCGGGAACTGATGGCGCTCGAAGATGCGCACGAGGGCATCAGGGCCTTCATGGAGAAGCGGGCGCCGACGTGGCGAGACGCGTGAGACTCGCCGCATTCTTGCTCGCCGTTGCAGGCATCGCCTGTGGCGGGAGCAAGGCCGAAGAAGGCGTGCCGCCCGAGACGGCACCGCTCCCGACTGTCGTGCTCGGGGGGCGGATCGTGGCGCTGTACCCCGTGACCCTCGTGGCCGCCGATAGGCAGCTCGGGTGGAGCGAGCAACTTGGTGACCGCGCCGCCGCCCTGCGCACGGCCGACAGCCTCCTGGCCGCCTTTCTCACCGAGCGGGTCCCGGAAGCCCAATGGGTCTTGCCGGACGCGCTCCGGCGTGCAGCCCGCCAGGCGCCCGGCGTCCTCCCGGATCCGGATAGGATTGGGACGGCACTGCTTCGCGCTCGCGATCTGGATCGAATCCCCGATCCGCTGCGCTCACAAATGCGGAACCTGACCGCCGTCGCGGCGGACCGGCTCGTGCTGGTGCCAGCCGCGCTCACGTTCCAGCGGATGCCGTCGGGCAACGGCGCCGCCGATCTGTCGGTCGTCATCGCGGACGTCCGCTTCGGAACGGTGCTGTGGCGGACGATCGCACACGGAGAGGGCGACGACGCGTGGTCGGCGATGTGGAACGCCCTCCGGGCATTGGTGCCGGATTTGCCGTAACGATGCACCGAGTCACACTCATCCCGGGTGACGGTATCGGGCCCGAGATCACCGCTGCCACGCTGCGTGTGATCGAGGCCGCCGGCGTCCTGATCGACTGGGATGAACAGCTCGGCGGTGTCGCGGCCTTGCACGAGGCGGGAACCCCGCTGCCCGACGCGACGGTGGCGAGCATACGGGAGACAACCGCCGCCCTCAAAGGGCCACTCACGACTCCGGTCGGCACCGGCTTCCGGTCGGTGAACGTCGCGTTGCGGCGGGAGTTTGATCTCTATGCGAACGTGCGGCCGGCGGCGTCGATCCTTCCGGGTGGTCGGTATGAGAACGTCGACATCGTGCTCGTGCGAGAGAACACCGAGGGGCTGTACGTCGGCCACGAGGCGGTGATCCCCGTTGCCGGCGACCCGAAGGCCGTCGCGCAGTCCACGGCCATCGTCACGCGGGCTGGCTGCGAGCGGATCGCCCGGTTCGCATTCGAATACGCCGTACACCATGGCCGGCGCCGAGTGACGATCTGTCACAAGGCGAACATCCTGAAGGCGTCGAGCGGACTGTTTCTCGAGGTCGCGCACGAGGTGTCCGAGCGGTACCGTGGCAGGATCGAAGTTAATGACGTGATCATCGATGCGGCGGCCATGAAGCTCGTGTTGGACCCGTGCCAGTTCGACGTGATCGTGACCACCAATATGTTCGGTGACATCCTCAGCGATCAGATCGCTGGATTGATCGGCGGCCTGGGTCTCGCCCCCGGCGCCAACATCGGCGATCGGGCCGCACTGTTCGAGGCAGTGCACGGATCCGCGCCGGACATCGCCGGAAAGGGCGTGGCCAATCCGTCGGCACTGATCTTGGCGGCGTGCCTGCTGCTCGATCACCTGGGTGAAGCCGCCGCGGCGCAGCGGGTGCGGCAAGCACTGACGACGGTGCTCAGGGACGACCGAGTCCGTACCCCGGATCTCAAGGGACATGCTACGACAGTGGAATTCACGGACGCCGTTGTTCGGCGACTTGCGTGAGCGGGAGTGCCCGCGCTGCCAGCAGCCGGTCGATCTCCCACTCGGCGAGATCTGCGCGGCGTGCCAACGCGCCATCCAGCGACGTGCCTCGCGGATCGCGCGCACGGTGGCGCTGCTCTCGACCGTCGCCGTCGGCATCTATGTGCTGCTCCGGGTCCCGCCCGATCCGACGGCACGCATGGTCAGCGGTGCCGCCGTGGCCATCTGGTATCTGCTCACCAACCTCGTCGCTCGGCGGGTCCTTCGGGAATGCTTGAAATGACGGTAATCGCGCCGTGACGTTCCGGATGGTGCACCTCTCCGACACGCATTTCGGTCACGTCGCCGACTTGCGGCAGATCCAGGCGGTAGAAGATCTGGTGCCGGACCTCGACGCCCGATTGATCGTCTTAACGGGCGACCTCACGCTCCGCGCGAGACATGGGGAGTTCCAGGCGGCGAGGGCGTTCGTGCAGGAACTGGAGCGCAGCGCGCCGGTTCTCGCGATTCCGGGGAACCACGATGTGCAGTGGTGGTGGAGGCCGCTCATTCCGTGGGGGGCGCAGGCGAAATATCGGAAATACGCCCGCTACTTCGGCCCGCTCCTGTCTCCGATCATGGACTTTCCCGAGGCCATCGTGGTGGGCGCGAACACCTCGCACGGCATCGCCTGGGGATCCCTCACGCCAAGACTGCGAGATCTCGCCGTGAAGGGGCATCTGCCGAAATCCCAGATCGAACGGGCGCACGAGGCGTTCAGCGCCGCCGGCAACGAACGGGTGCGGGTGCTCGTGGTCCATCACAATGTGCTGCGCGGCGAGCTCTCGCAGCGCATGGGGCTCGCGCGGTGGCGACAGGCACAACGCCGCATCGTCGAATCGGGCACGGACATCGTGCTATGCGGTCACGACCACCAGGAACAGGCCGATCTGCTCCAGGAGCGCGTGGTGATCTCATGCGCGGGGACGCTGTCGACCCGGTCGCGCGGGAACCGTCCCTCCGTGTTCAATCGCGTCTCCATCGACGATCACGCGATCCACGTCGAGTGCTTCCGTTGGGAAGCGGGCGACGGCGTGTTCAAGCGATCCGACGTGCACACCTTTCCGAGGCCACGACGGCTTCATGACGCACCGGTCCCCGCGGGCGCGCGCTGACCGCGCGGCGTGGGAGGCCGATCAGGCGCTCCTCGTGGCCCGACTGCATCGCTTAGGACTCGATCGAACGGTACCGGTCGAGATGCACGTGAATCGCTCCGTGATGGTGAGCGTCACCGAGCGCCCCGTGCTTCGGATTCATCGCGGGTTCGCGTACGGGCCGGACCGTGTGCTCCGAGCGGTAGTGGCGTTCGTAGCCCCCCGGACGTCGCGCCGGGAGCGGGACGGCGCCCGTCGACTGATCGGTGACTTCGCCGCGGAGAGCTACGTGAGACCGCGTCGTCGCCGCCGGGTCGCGACGCGACCGGCCGATCGCCGGCTGCTCGGGCGCCTCCGCAGCCTTCACGCGGAGCTCAACGAGCAGTACTTCGGTGGAGGCCTCGAGTCCGTGGCGCTCCGCATCTCGAATCGCATGGTGACGCGACTCGGCGACGTGACGGTCGATGCCCGATCGCGCCGTGTGGTGGAGATCGCCATCAGCCGCCTCCACGTGGTACAGGACGGATGGGACGAGGTTCGCGGCACCTTGCTGCATGAGATGGTGCACCAGTGGCAGGTGGAAACCGGCGGGGAGCCGGACCACGGAAGACGCTTCCGTCAAAAGGCGCGAGCGGTCGGCATCACGCCGGCTGCCCGACGCGCCGTTGGGGGCGAGGCCATACACATGATCGAGTGGGAGGACGGAGGATCCAGGCGATGCCGTTCCAAGGGGTAGACTACTACGACATCGATTCGCTCCTAACCGAGGAGGAGCGGGCGGTGCGGGAAACCATTCGGCGTTGGGTGGACAATGCGGTGATGCCGGTCATCGGAGAGCACTACCTCGCCGGCACGTTTCCAACACAGCTCATCCCGGAGATGGGTGAGCTCGGGGTTCTGGGCGCCAACCTCCCGGCGGAGTACGGGTGCGCCGAACTCAACAACGTGGCCTACGGTCTCATCATGCAGGAGCTGGAGCGCGCCGACAGCGGCGTCCGGTCGTTTGCGTCCGTGCAGGGCGCTCTGGTCATGTACCCCATCTTCACCTTCGGCAGCGAAGAGCAGCGACGGGAGTGGCTCCCCAAGCTCGCCTCCGGTGAGCTGATCGGGTGTTTCGGCCTCACCGAGCCGGACTTCGGCTCCAACCCCGGCGGTATGATCACCACGGCGCGGGAGGACGGCGACTCCTGGGTCTTGAACGGCGCGAAGATGTGGATCACCAACGGCTCCATGGCCGACGTCGCCGTCGTGTGGGCGAAGACCGGAGCGCTGGACGACGCGACGTCCATTCGTGGCTTCATCGTGCCGACGGACCTTCCCGGCTTCGCGGCCAAGGACCAGGCGGGCAAGCTGTCGCTCCGAGCGAGCGATACCAGCGAGTTGGTGCTGGAAGACGTGCAGATCCCCAAAGCACATCTCCTGCCAAAGAGTGGCGGCCTGAAGAGCCCGCTCATGTGTCTTACCCAGGCGCGGTACGGCATTGCGTGGGGCGCCGTGGGAGCGGCCATGGCGTGCTATACCGAGGCGGTGGAGTATGCGAAGCACCGCGTCATGTTCGACCGGCCGATCGGCGGATTCCAGATCCAGCAGCACCGTCTGGCGGAAATGCTGACTGAGATCACCAAGGCCCAGCTTCTGTGTGTGCAACTGGGGCGTCTCAAGGACCGCGGGACGATGACGCCCGTGCAGGTGTCGCTCGCGAAACGGAACAACGTGAACATGGCGTGTGAGTGCGCGCGCGAGACGCGGCGCTTGCTCGGTGCGAGCGGCATTCTGGCCGAGTACCAGGCGATGCGCCACGCGGCCAATCTCGAGAGTGTGTACACCTACGAGGGGACACACGACATTCACACGCTGATCCTGGGCGAGGACATCACCGGGATTGCGGCGTATTCGGGCTGAGGCCCGAGGGGGAACGGTCCGTGTCCCGCCCCCGTCCCGTCGCCACCCGACCACCACCGTCCCAGGGAGGAGCGTAGCGTCGTGCCAGGAATCCTGTGGTTTCTCGTCATCGGCATCGTTGCCGGATGGGTCGCTGGCCGCATCACCAAGGGCAGGGGTTTCGGCTTGATGGGCAACTTGATCGTCGGCGTGCTGGGGGCGCTGCTGGGCGGCTTCCTGTTCAACCTCGTTGGCTTGGCCGCCTACGGCGTTCTTGGCTCGCTGATCACCGCCACGGTCGGTGCCATCGTGCTGCTCCTGCTACTGGGGTTCGTGAAGAAGTGATGCAACGGCTGGGGCGCTCCGTAGTCGCGGGAGTGGGGTGGATGGTAATCGCGGCGTGCTCCGAGGGAGGCGTCGGCTCAAACGTGAGTGCGCCCGTTCCAGACAGCGGTCTCGCCGTCACGGTTGTCGCCCAGGGTCTGCAGAGTCCGCTCTTTCTGACGAGCCCCGTACGTGATGCTCGGCTGTTCATCGTCGAGCAGAGCGGAAGGATTCGTGTGGTGCGAAACGGTCAGCTGCTGCCGACGCCGTTTCTCGACGTCAGCGACGTGGTGAGTGCGGGTGGTGAGCGTGGACTGCTGGGCTTGGCGTTTCACCCGGAGTACGCCTCCAACGGGTGGTTCTTCGTGAACTACACCGACCGCAATGGGGATACCCGGGTCGTGCGCTATACGGTCAGTGCGAATACGGATTTGGCTGACCGGGGGTCGGGAAAGATGATCCTCAGCGTGGCCCAGCCGTATGGGAACCACAACGGTGGCCACGTGACGTTCGGCCCCGATGGGATGTTGTACGTGGGCATGGGAGATGGCGGGAGTGCCAACGATCCCCACGGTCACGGTCAGAATCCCGCCACCCTGCTGGGCACGCTGCTGCGCCTGGACGTCGACGGCGGGGATCCCTACGCGATCCCGGCCGACAATCCATTCGTCGGCCGGCAGGATGCCGCGCCGGAGATCTGGGCCATCGGACTCCGGAATCCGTGGCGGTTCTCGTTCGATCGGCAGAGCGGGTTGCTCTTCATTGGCGACGTCGGCCAGAACGCCTGGGAGGAGATCGACGTGGTGCCCGCTGCAGCGGCAGCCGTGAACTATGGTTGGGACGTCATGGAGGGGACGCACTGCTTCGGTTCGCCCGTGTGCGATCAAGACGGGCTCAGGCGTCCGCTCGTCGACTACGGCCATGACGACGGCTGCTCGGTGATCGGGGGCTATGTGTATCACGGCACCGCGATGCCGGCCGTGCAAGGCCACTACTTCTACGCCGATTGGTGCCAGGGGTGGGTGCGGAGCTTCCGCGTTCGTGACGGCGGCGTGCGCGAGCACACCGAGTGGGAAGTCGGGGACGTTGGCAATGTGCTGTCGTTCGGCGAGGATGCGGCCGGGGAGCTGTATCTCCTGTCGCAGAACGGGACTGTGTATCGCCTCGTCTCACGGTGACCGAGCCAGATACGCTGCACGAGTCTCTATCCACCACGTCCCTTCTGCGCGATCGCAATCTCCGGGTCGTGTTCAGCATCACGTTGATGGCGATGTTGGGGGTGGCGAGCATCACGCCTGCGTTTCCCGCCGTGGCGCGAGCCCTCGACGTGAGTCCGCAGTCGGTGGGATTGCTGATCTCTGCGTTTACCGTGCCCGGTGTGGTTCTGACGCCGTTTCTGGGTGTGCTTGCCGATCGTATCGGCCGCAAGGCGATCCTCGTCCCGTCCCTGCTCCTCTTCGGCCTCGCGGGCTCGGCATGCGGCCTGGCCCGTTCGTTCGATACCCTCGTCGCGCTACGCTTCCTGCAAGGGATGGGCGGCGCCGCGCTCGGCGCGCTGAACATCACACTGATCGGCGACCTGTTCGAGGGCTCCCGACGGACGGCTGCCATGGGGTACAACTCGGCGGTCTTGAGTGTAGGGACAGCGCTCTACCCCGCGATCGGCGGCGCGCTTGCCATGCTCGCCTGGTTCGCGCCGTTTTTCCTGCCGATTGCCTCCCTCCCGGTCGCCGTCTTCGCCGTGCTTACGCTCCGGAACCCGGAACCCACACCGCAGAGTGACCTGCGCACGTACCTCCGGAACGCCCTGCGCGGCATGCGGGAGGAACGGGTGGTCGTCATGTTCGTTGCGGGGGTCGTGACCTTCGTGCTGATCTACGGCGCGTTCTTGTCGTTCCTCCCGTTCGTGCTGGAAGGTGCGTTCGGCGCCACGCCGCTCGGCATCGGGTTGGTGTTCGCCGTGGCCTCAGTGGCGACTGGGATTGCGTCTTTCTTTCTGGAGCGCCTCGCGCGCCTTCGCGGCGCCGACACGCTGGTATTGACCGGCTTCATTCTCTACATCGTGACGATGGTGCTGATGCCGCTCGCGCCCTCGCTCTGGATGCTCCTCGTGGTGGTGGCTGGGTTCGGGGCGGCGAACGGTATCACGATCCCGAGCATTCTCACGATCGTCGCCGGGTCGGCACCAGACGAGCACCGAGCGATCTTCATGTCGGTCAACGGCACGTTGCTACGCCTCGGTCAGACGCTGGGGCCACTCCTCGCGGGTACGGCGTTTGCCCTACTGGGTCTGCGATGGGCGTTCTGGATCGGTGCCGTGCTTGCCGCTGGGTTGCTGACAGCGCTCGTGCGTGTGATCCGTGGGTCCCCGGGGGCGTGAGCCGGGCCGATCGGTGCGAGGATCGGCGTCTTCCCGCCCTCCTCTCGGTCAGTCAGATTTCACGCCATGAACCGCACACAAGCTGAGGGACGGATCCGGGAGTTGCGGGCGGCAGTGCGGCATCACGACTACCTGTACTATGTGAAGGACGCCCCGGAAGTCACCGACGAGGACTACGACCGGCTGTTCCAAGAGCTGGTCGCCCTGGAGGAGCGGTTTCCGGACCTCCGCACCCCGGACTCCCCCACCCAACGCGTCGCCGGCACCCCGCTCGACAAGTTCCCGTCGGTGGAGCACGCTGCGCCGCTCCTCAGCCTGGATTCGAGTCAGGAAATCGACGCGCTCAGGCGGTTTGATGAGCGGCTGCGGAAGGCGTTGGGCGCCGAGATCGCCTACGTGCTCGAGCCCAAGCTCGACGGTGCCTCGGTCGAGCTCGTGTACGAGGAGGGCGTGTTGGTGCGGGCATCCACACGTGGTGATGGCCGGACAGGCGAAGGCATCACCGAGAACATCCGAACCATCCGGACGGCACCGCTCCGGCTCCGGGGCGACGCCCCGCCCCCACCATCGTTCCTCGCCGTGCGGGGAGAAGTCATCATGCGCGCTGCGGCGTTCGAGCAGCTGAACGAAGGACTGCTCGAGCAGGGACGGGAGCCGTTTGCCAATCCCCGGAACGCGGCCGCGGGCTCGCTGCGTCAGCTCGATCCGCAAGTGACGGCGAGTCGCCCGCTCGACCTCTACGTCTACGACGTACTCGCGGCAGACGATTCCCCTCTCGACACGCAGTGGATGGTGTTGACGGCGCTGGGGCACTGGGGATTTCCTGTGAACGATCTGGTACGTCACGCTCGCGTTGTCGACGATATCGTCGCCTATCACGGCGAGTTGGCCGGGCAGCGGGATGACCTGGCCTACGAGATCGACGGGGTCGTGGTGAAGCTCGACAATCTGGCCGCTCGCGAGCGGGTGGGCGAGACGTCTCGTCACCCGCGGTGGGCGTTCGCGTTCAAATTTCCGCCGCGCAAGGAAGTAACCCGCGTGCTCGCGATCGTGCCGTCCGTGGGCCGCACGGGCGTCGTGACGCCGGTGGCCGTGCTCCGGCCGGTCGAGCTCGCCGGCGTGACCGTGAGCCGGGCGAGCCTGCACAACCGGGAGGAGGTTGCCCGCAAGGACATTCGTGAGGGTGATCGGGTGCGGATTCAGCGGGCCGGTGACGTCATCCCGCAGGTAGTCGAGCGACTCGCGGAACCCGGACGGCAGCGGGCTCGGCGATTCCGGATGCCGGATGCGTGCCCGTCGTGCAGCACATCGCTGATCGAACGTGGTCCCTACACGATCTGCCCCAATAGCTTCGCATGCCCGGCACAGCTGGCGGGCCGCATCCAGCATTTCGCCTCCCGCGACGCGCTGGATATCGAGGGACTCGGTGAAGAGACCGCGAAACAGTTGGTCGCGGAGGGTCTCGTCCGCCAGTTGCCTGATCTGTTCGATCTCCGACCGGAACAGCTCGTGACGCTGGAGGGGTTCGCCGCGAAGTCTGCCGCCAAGCTGGTCGACGGGATCCACCAGGCCTCCGTGGTGGATCTGCCCCGACTGCTGCTGGGCCTCGGCATCCCGGAAGTCGGAGTTGCCGTGGCCAACGATCTCGCACGCCACTTCGGGTCGGTCGAGGCGGTACGGTCGGCGAGCTTGGAACAGCTCGAGGCAGTCCCCGGCGTGGGGCCCAAGATGAGCGAGCACATCGCGGGGTTCTTCCGCAACCCTCGGCATGCGAAGCTGCTCGACCGGTTGTTGGGGAAGCTGACCGTGCGGGAGACCGGAGGACCCGCCGCCACGGTTCTGGAGGACATCAAGATCGTCTTCACCGGCGGACTGCAGCGCTTCTCGCGGCGAGAAGGCAAGGCTCTCGTGGAATCCCTCGGCGGTCGGGTGACCAGCGCGGTTAGCGCGGAGACGGGGTATCTCGTTCATGGAGCCAACCCGGGATCCAAGTACGACGAGGCGCTGCGGCTGGGGATCCCGATGCTCAGTGAAGACGAGTTCCTCGATCTTCTGCGGTCGAAGGGCGTGGAGGTCTGAGTGGAGAACGTCGAGATCGCGGCGGTGCTCGAGGAAGTCGCGACACTCCTCGAGATTAAGGGTGCCAACCCGTTCCGAATTCGCGCCTACCAGAACGCGGCTCGCACGGTGGAGGAGCACTCGACCCCGCTCAGGAAGATGGTCGAGGATGGCGCGGCACTCACGGGCCTTTCGGGGATCGGGAAGGAGATCGCCGCCCACATTACGGAACTCGTGCGGGACGGCCGACTCACCGTGTTCGACGAGCTCACCGCCGAGATTCCGCGCTCCCTGATCGAGCTCACTCGGCTTCCAGGTGTGGGGGCCAAGAAGGCGCGCAAGCTATGGGAAACGCTCGGGATCGAGACCATCGAAGCCCTGCACACGGCCGCACAGGCCGGACAGGTTGCCGAGCTCGACGGGTTCGGCGAGAAGAGCCAGCAGAAGATCCTAACGGGCATCGAGGCGTATCGTCGTCGTCAGGGGCGGTTCAAAATCGCCGATGCCGACCAGCACGTGGAGCCGCTCGTTGGCTATCTGCGCCAGCACGAGGCTGTGCAGCGGCTCGAGGTCGCCGGCAGCTATCGTCGCCGCCGGGAAACGGTCGGGGACATCGACCTCCTGGCCATCACCGATGAGCCGGGCCCGGTGATGGACCGGTTCACGGCGTACCCCGAGGTGCGCAAGGTCGAGTTGGCGGGTGACACCAAGGGCACGGTGGTGCTGCGGTCGGGACTCCAGGTCGACCTCCGCCTTCTACCGCCCCAGAGCTACGGAGCGGCGCTGCAGTACTTCACGGGATCCAAGGAGCATAATGTCCGGCTGCGGAAGCGGGCAGTCGCGAAGGGGCTGCGCGTCTCGGAGTACGGCGTGTTCCGGGTGACCGATGCCGAGGCCGACTCCGACGATCCGCTCGCCGGCACCATGGTCGCCGGTCGCGACGAGGCGGAAGTCTATGCAGCACTCGAGCTGCCGTGGATTGCCCCTGAATTGCGCGAAGATCGTGGCGAGATCGCCGCGGCCGAGCGCAATGCGCTCCCGGAGCTGATCACGCTCGATGACCTCAGGGGCGATCTCCAGATGCACTCCACCTGGTCGGACGGCAAGAACTCGATCGAGGAGATGCTCGACGCGTGTCTCGCGCGGGGCTACGACTATTTCGCGATCACGGATCACAGCAAGGCGCTCGCCATGACGGGTGGGCTGGATGCAGAGAAGCTGGCGGCACAGTGGGAGGAGATCGACGAGATTGCGTCGCGCCGGCCGGAGATCCGGATCTTGAAGGGCATGGAGGTCGATATCCTGCGCGACGGTCGCCTCGATTTGGAAGACGAGCTGCTCGAGCGACTCGATGTCGTGCTCGTGTCGGTCCATTCGTTGTTGGATCTCCCGCCAACCCAACAGACAGAGCGTATCCTAACGGCGGTCCGGCACCCGGCGGTGAATATCCTGGCGCATCCCACCGGCAGACAGATCAACCGTCGAGATCCGATGCAATTCGATCTCGAAGCAGTACTCCAGTGCGCCTCGGAGCACGACGTGATCGTCGAACTGAACGCGCATCCGGATCGTCTCGACCTCAAGGATTCGCATCTCATTCGCGCCAAAGAGTTGGCGCTCAAGGTCGTGATCAGCACCGACGCGCACCGGATCGGTGATCTCGATCTCATGCGGTACGGCGTGGATCAAGCGCGACGGGCCTGGCTCAGCACGCACGACGTCGTGAATACCTTTCCGTTGAAGCGGTTGCTCCGGACCCTGCAGAAGCAATGATTGCGTCGCTGGAGCGATGGCTCTACTGTGCGTTCAGTCGAACGTTCACCAATTCTCGGGATACGGAGCGACCATGAGCGTGACGATCAAAGCCCGCAAGGACGGTCCCTATCTGGTGACGGGGGTTTGCGTGCTCACCGATCATGAGGGAACGGTCATCGAGACGAAGGAAAACTTCGCCCTGTGCCGCTGCGGTGCGTCGACGAACAAGCCGTTCTGCGACGGATCCCACAAGCAGGTCGGTTTCAGCAGCGATCGGTGACCCACGGCCTGGCTCCCGGCCCACGCCTTCCGGGAACCGCCAGGACGTCGTGCCCCTGATTCAAGTCTAGGGAGATAGCCATGGAAGAGCTGTTCCACCGTCGTTCGGCCCGGATTGGGCAGGGACCCGGCAACCTGCACCACATGGGTCCCGCGCGCACCGAGCCCGTTCGCATCAGCCTCATCGACTACAATGCCGAACGTTTTGACGACCGGGAGGTCACGACAATCGACGAGTGCACCGAGTGCATGAGCCCGTCGAGCGTCACGTGGGTGAACGTCGACGGCGTGCACGATCCGACGGTCCTCGAGAGGATCGGTGAGAAACTGAACCTCCATCAGCTGCTCTTGGAAGACGTTGCCCACACCGATCAGCGCCCGAAACTCGAGGATTTCGACGATCGACTCTACATCGTGATGCGGATGCTGACTGTGTCGCGAGTGGAGAATGACGATGAGCAGGAGGAGTTCCGCGTCGCCAGCGAGCAGATCAGCCTAGTGCTGGGTCCCACTTTCGTGCTCACGTTCCAAGAAGACCCGGTCGATGTGTTCGAGCCGGTCCGTCGCCGCCTTCGAGAGAACAAGGGCAAGATTCGCAAGATGGGTGCGGACTACCTGGCCTATGCCTTGTTGGACGTCGTGGTCGACAACTACTTCACCGTGCTCGAGCTGTTTGGTGATCAGGCCGAGGAGCTGGAAGAGGAAGTGATGGAGAACCCCACGAGCGAGACGCTGCGCGACGTGCAGCACATGAAGCGGGCATTGATCCAGATGCGACGGGCCGTGTGGCCGCTCCGGGACGTGCTCAACGTGATGATTCGGGGCGACTCGCGGCTGATACGCAAGCCGACGATCGTGTTCCTTCGGGACGTATACGACCACACGATTCGTGTCGTCGACGTCATGGAGAGCTTCCGGGAGATGGTGGGAGGACTGATCGACATCTATCTCTCGACCGTGAGCAACCGGATGAACGAGGTGATGAAGGTCCTCACCATCATGGCGACGATCTTCATTCCACTCACATTCATCGCAGGCATCTACGGCATGAACTTCGACAACATACCGGAGCTGCACTGGTCCTGGGGATACTGGTACGTGTGGGCGATGATGCTGACCGTCGGAGCGATCATGCTGCTGTATTTCCGACGCAAGCACTGGTTGTGACGTTGCACCGACCCGGCGCCTAGAGTTAGCTTCCTCCTCCCGGCCGCCGCCGGGTTTCGAGATACGTAACATCAAGTAATACAAGAGGTTACCGTGAAGATAGCTGTGTGTGTGAAGCGGGTACCGGACTCGGAGGCCCGCATCAAGATCGACGCCAGCGGGAAGGCGATCGACGAGGGTGGCGTGAAGTTCGTCCTGAACCCGTATGAGGAGTTTGCCGTCGAGGAGGCGCTCAAACTCAACGAAGCGGCCGGGTCCGGCGAAGTCGTCGTGATCTCCGTGGGCAACGACGCATCGCAGGAAACCATCCGCACGGCGCTCGCAATGGGGGCCGACCGGGGGGTGTTGTTGAAGACGGAGCACGTCCCGCTCGATCCGTTGCCCGTGGCGAAGGTGCTGGCCGCCGAACTCGCGGACGGCGGGTACGATCTCGTCCTCTTCGGCAAGCTCGCGATCGATGACTACAGCCACGGCATCGGCCCGATGGTGGCGGAGCTGTTGGAGTTGCCCTGCGTGAGCGCGATCTCGAAGCTCGAGGTGAGCGGTGATAAGGGGAAAGCCGAGCGTGAGATCGAAGGGGGGGTAGAGGTTGTTGAGTTTCCGCTGCCCGCCGTGCTCACGGCAGACAAGGGACTGAACGAGCCCCGGTATCCAGCCCTGCGCGGCATCATGCTCGCTAAGAAGAAGCCCTTGGAAGTCAAGGACGTGACGCTCGAGGCTGCGGGGCTCGAAATGCTGAGTCTGAGCTACCCGCCCGAGAGGAAAGCGGGCCGCATCGTCGGCGAGGGAGCCGCCGCGGTTCCAGCCCTGGTCGAAGCACTCAAGAACGAAGCGAAGGTACTCTGATGCCGAACGTGCTCGCGATTCTCGAACAACGTGGCGGCAACATCAAGCGCGTGTCTCACGAGGTGCTGACGGCGGCGCGGGTGTTGGCCGATGGGATGGGTGGTGGGGTCGATGGGCTGGTCGTGGGTGGACCTGGGGTGGCCACGGAGGGGTTGGGGGCGTTCGGGGCTGACAAGGTACTCGTGGCGTCAGACGCCTCGCTCACCAACTATCAGGCGGACCGGTATGCCGCCATCGCCGCGGACCAGGTGCGGGCTGGGAGCTATGCGGCGGCGCTCGTGTCCGCCACGGCGCTCGGCAAGGATCTCGCTCCGCGGCTGGCTGCCCGGCTGGCCTGCCCCTTCGCCTCGGATGTGACGGCGGTGAAGTACAACGGCGGCATCACTGTCACCCGACCTCTCTACGCAGGCAAGGCGAATACCACGCTCAAGATCCTTGCCAGTCCGTGTGTGATTTCGGTCCGATCCAATGCGGTCACGCCGGTGGCGAACGCTAAGCCGGGCACGGTGGAGTCGGTTGCCGTGAGCGCGGGCGAGCCCCGGGCGCGGACCGTCGAAATCAAGCAACCCGAGCGGGTAGCGCTTGACGTGGCGGAGGCATCGATCATCGTGTCGGGCGGACGGGGGTTGAAGGGACCCGAACACTTCGCCCTCATTGAGGACCTTGCCAACGCACTGGGTGGGGCGGTCGGTGCCTCACGGGCGGTCGTGGATGCGGGATGGCGCCCTCACGCCGAGCAGGTGGGGCAGACCGGAAAGACCGTGAGCCCCAACCTGTACGTTGCCATCGGCATCTCCGGGGCGATTCAGCACCTCGCGGGCATGCGGACCGCCAAGACTATCGTCGCGGTCAACAAGGATCCGGACGCGCCGATCTTCAAGGTCGCCGACTACGGGATCGTGGGCGACCTCTTTGAAGTCGTGCCCAAACTCACCGAGGAGATCAAGAAGGCGCGCGACGGGTAGCCACCCGCAGGCGAACGTCATCCGTGCGACTGAGACACCTTAGTTCCCTGCGGACGCGTCCAGACGGTCAGCGAGGATCGAGGCCACATCCCAGATGCGGGTCTGTTCGTCCCGCACCACGCCCAGCATCCGGTGACATCCCGGACAGCCGGTTACCACTGCGGTCTGTCCCGTCGCCTTGATTTGCGCCCAGCGTTTCTGATTCACCTTTGCGGGTGAGTCCCAGAGGAATCCACCCCCGCCGCCACCGCAGCACGCCGTCGGGAATGCCGCGGCGCTAGACGCCGGCTGGTGTAGCGTGACCCCAACCGAGGTGAGGAGCTTGCGCATCCCGGCGTGCTCGGCGTTGTGTACCACTTTGCACGGGAGATGGAGGGCGGCGTCCATGGTGTGCGCCTTGAGCCTGAGCCTACCCGACTGAACGAGGTCGGCCAGAAACGGCGTGTGGAGTCGAACGTCGCTGAAGTTCGCGCCGAATGCTCGATACTGGGTACGGATGGTATCTCGGCAGTGTGGGCAGATGGTGAGAATGGTGCGGCCCTGATCACCCCCGAGCGCGGCGGTCAGGAACGCGATGCGTTCTTGGGCCCACAGTGGCCAGTCTTCCATGAGACCGCCCCCGTGCAGCAGCCCCTCTCCCCAGCAGCGCTCTTCGGCAAGGACACCCCATCGCACCCGTGCAGCGTCCAGCAGTCTCCCAGTGGCCAGCACGATGGGCTGCACCTCCGGGCTGTTGCTTCCCTGGCATCCGAGGACGAAGAGGACGTCGTGCGTGTTGGGATCGAAGATCGGTAGCGCATGCTCCTGAAGGAATCGGCTCCGTTCGCTCTCGTCCTGGCCGAAGATGTTGCCGGACGACATCAGGGCCTTCATGGCGGTGTCGCGCAGCGCGCGTGGCGGATACAGGCCGTCCGTCATGAGGCGTCCCCGAATCTCGAGCCCGTTGCGTCCCGGCCGACACCCAGTGGGGCACGCCACCTCGCAGGCCCGACACTGGACACACGTGGCGGTGACATCTGGATCGATGAGCTGTGCCAGCTGCTCCGCCGACAGGGACGGGTCTTGGAGGGCCAGCACGAAATGTTCTCGTGGCTTCAGCTCAGGACCTGCCGGACACGCGTCGTTGCAGCGGCCGCACTGAATGCACGCGGCCGGGTCGAACAGCGCGCCAAGACCGAAGTCGATCACCCCGCCCGGCATCCCCAGCCGGGCCAGTTCGGCCTCCAGCTTCGACTCGTCCTCCAGGTCCATGTCCAAATCGTTCCCGAACACCGGCCGGTCGGACGGCACCTCGGTCATGTGCTTCAAGACCACGTTCACCGGCGCCAGAAACAGGTGGAGGTGCTTGCCGTAGGCGATGACGGCGGGGAAGACGGCCAGATCCAGGTAGTGCGCCCACCAGTTCACCCGACCGGACATGGAGACGAGTGGGAAGACCCGCTCCAGGAGGTGGGTAATCATGAGCAGGGCAATGAGGCCCAGGATCACTCCGGACTCCAGCGGGTGGGTGAGCTTCGCGCGTTCCAGGAGGTAGCGGCGGATGGCGAGCAGGACGATCGAGGCCAGGACCGCGACGGCGATTACGTCGAGGGTCCAGCCATACCAGTCGGGGGCGTTGATTTCGATGCCGAACCCGTACAGGACATGGAGCACGCTCTTGGCGAGGAACGCCACCAGCCCGAAGAACAGCGGGAGGTGAAGCAGGCCAACCCACGGCCGATTCCGGAGCACCACCCGTTGGGTGAGCACCTCCCAGATGCCGGAGAACAGTCCGCCGGCGTTGACGATGTCGAGCTCCCCTCGCTTGGGCCACACGTGCCGCAGGCGACGCGACCACAAGACGTACGCGAAGCCGGCCACACTGGCCACCAACACGATCGCGACGAGCAACCGCTCGAGCCACTCCATACGCGTCTCCCCTCCTCAACCCACCGTCGTATCGGGTCCGCCCGGGTGCACGGCCGTTCCGATGCTCACCTCTCCCTCAGCAACACCTTAGCAAATTCCCCGCCGCTGCGCACGGCCCCCACCCGGCGATGCCTCCCTCAATAGGGCGCGTCTCCGACATGCACTGTCTCATCGAGCAAGAGGGCTTGCAGAGTCTCACCCTGTTCGACACGCTGCCGGTCCTCGGGCACGATCAGCAGGGCATCGGCTCTGGCCATCGAGGTGAGGATGCCGGATCCCTGTGGGCCGGTGAGTCGCGCCGTGAGACCCCCTCCCTCGAGCGCCAGCGTGACCCGCAGGAAGTGCTGCAACGGCGCCTGCGTGACGATGGGCTCACCGATTCGCACCTGTGTCGTACGCCTGAATAACCGTGTATGTCCCAGCAGCTTCCGAATCGCCGGTCGGACGAACAGCTCGAAGGTGACCATCGTGCTCACCGGGTTGCCGGGGAGTCCGATCCACGGGGTGTCGCCGAGAAGGCCGAATCCCACGGGCGCACCGGGTCGCATGCGAAGGCGCCAAAACCGCGCATCGGTACCCGCTCCCCCGAGAATCTGCCGCAGATAATCGTGCGCCCCGACGCTCATCCCGCCCGAGGTCACCAGTAGGGCCGACCCGCGAGCACCGGCGAGCCGCGTGCGCGTTTCGTCGAGGTCGTCCTTCACGATTCCGAGATCGCGGACGTCGGCCCCCGACGCGCGAGCCATCGCTACCATCGTGTAATTGTTCGACGAGGCGATCTTCCGTCCGCTCAGGATGGCCTCGCGCTCGGTCAGGTCCGCGAGCTCGTCCCCCGAGGAGAGGATCGCGACCGTCGGGCGCCGATGGACCTCCACCGCCGACGCGGCAATCGATGCCAGCACGCCCACCTGCGCCGGGCCGATGACGGTGCCGCCCTCGAAGACCACGGAATCACGTTTCAGGTCCTCCCCTCGCTTGCGCACGTTGCGTCCCGCATCACGCACATCATCGATGCGAATCGTCGTAGCGTCGATTGGGGTGACGTCTTCTTGGCGGATCACACCGTCAGCGCCGTCAGGGATCGGGGCGCCCGTGAAGATGCGCGTGCACTCACCGGGACCGATCCCGCGCTGGGGGAACGCTCCTGCGGGAACCTGATCGACGACGTGGAGAATGACGCCGGTCGCTGGCACGTCGGACGCGCGGACGGCATACCCGTCCATGGCCGAATTGTCCCAGTGTGGCAGGTCGATCGGGCTCGTCATCGCGCGCGCCAGGACACGGCCGACGGCGTCCGTGATCGGCACGGTTTCGGTCGGCAGCGGACGGATGTCCTGGAGAATCGTGTCCGCCGCGTCGCGCGGCGTGATCCGTGTGCGGGGTGCGTCCGATCCAGGGGTCGGTGTAGGGATCACGGCACGTGCGTCGCTACGAGTCGTCGGACGCGTCGAGCAGTCGCTCGGCTCGGGCGAGGTCCGTGGGGGTGTTCACATTGAGGAATAGCCGCTCGGGATTGCCGAACTGCCGCACCGTCTCGAGCGGCAGGGTACCGGTGCGCACGTCGTCATAGAACGCGTTCGCCTCGAGACGTCCGGTCTCGAGACACGACCGAATCGCCGGCGCGCATGTCGGCGCGTACACGCCGCACATGGGCTCGAGGCCACGCGGGCCGGTGCTCTTCGGGACGAAGACGTCGTGGTCGCCGCGGTCTCGGATCAGCGCGTGGAGCAGGGCCACTGGGACGAATGGCATATCCCAGGCCAAGACGAGGACCGGCGACGCCGCGAAGGAAACCGCCGTGTACAGACCGGAAAGACTTGCCCGGTAGGGAAGGGCGTCGGCGATGGTCGTGAGATCGGGGCGCCAGCTGGTGGCGTCGGCATCGTTGGCGATGAGCAGCGGTGCCGTGCCACTGGCGTGGGTCAGGAGGCCCACCGCGCGGTCGAGAAGCGTGCGGCCACCAAGGTGGAGGAGCCCTTTGGGTCGGGTGCCGAATCGCGTCGACGCGCCGCCGGCGAGGACAGCGCTCCGCATGGGCTAGTAGCGCCGACCGCGTCGTCGTTCGAGCACGATGTCGAACCCAAAGACCAGCGCCGGTGCGTGTGACAGAAACGACTCAGTTGTCACCCGCGCCTGGTCGTCGGCGGGGCCGGTCAATCGCTTGAGGATCAGGAAATGATCTCGGATCTCGGCGCGGAAGTGATAGCCCGGCGTTATCGCTAACATCACACCGGCTGCGAGGGCGGCCATCGGAGTGACTGACGTGCGGCTCTCTTCGTCGATCACCGCCCGCTCGCGCACGACCACCGAGCCGTTTGGCAATACCTCGTTGTACCGACCCGCGACGGCGATCAAGCTAGAGCTCCGCACCGACACGCCGCCCTGCGCCCGGACGTACGGCGTGACGGCGCTCCGCGAGACGAACCGGTAGGCCGCTCCCAGCGAGAACCCGACGTTCGAGACGGTCCGCGTGCGCCGCGTGACGTCGTTACACACCTGCGCGTTGCGCTGCTGCACGTCCGTGTTCTCGAACAACATGGTGCAGTCGTCGTCGAGGCGGAGTCCGAGATACGCCGCTTCGCCCGTGATGCCCACGTGCGAGGATCGGTAGATGGTGGCGTTGAGGCCGGCGATGGGGGCCGTGGTCATGCGTCGACGGAGACGAATGGTGTCCCACTGCGCTGGGCCAAAGACCAGCAGGAACGGCTGCTGCGGAATGTCCCATAGGCCACCCGCGTTGACCACTCCGCCGAAGATGGAGAAGATGAGCCGCGGTTCCGGGCGCTCCTGCGCGTGCAGCGCCAGCGGCAGCCCGGACGCCAACATCGCGGCGGTCACCAGGTACGCCACCACCCGGCCCGATGTCGTCATCCGGGTGTCTCCTCTCCACGGTATTCCGCGAACAGGTGGGGCTCCTCCTGCACGCGTACCCGCGCCAATCTCACTCCGTCCGGGAGTCGCTTGGCCAGAAACCCCCAGATGGTCACGGCGAGCGCCTCCCCGGTGGGGACCAGTCCATCGGGCCCGAACTCCGGTACCTCGTGATTGATGAACCGATGATCGAAGCGGGCCGCGATCTCCTCGCTGAGGATCGCGTCCAGCTCGCGTAAGTCCATCACCATACCCGTGTCGCGATCCATCGGCCCCACCACCGTGACGTGACATTCGTAGGAGTGCCCGTGCCCATGCTCGCCGGCGCAAGCGCCGAACACCTCCCGATTCCGCTCGGCCGACCACTCGGTGCGGAAGTATCGGTGCGCTGCGGCAAAAGGAACGACTCTGGTCAGGTGGACGAGGCTCATACGGCGGAATGTACAGTCGCGTCAGTAGACCCGCACGGCCAGCGCCTTGATCGCGAGGACCACCGTGGAGCCGACCTGGATATCGAGCTCCTTGAGCGCAGCCGGCGTGATGCGGGCCGCGAGATCGACGCCAACGTCAACGACGATGGTCACGCGATCGGGACCGTGCTCGCTGATGCGCACTACTCGGCCAGGAAATTCGTTACGGGCGCTGGAGTGGAGCGGCGTGCGGCTCACCAACACCTCGTCGGCAGGCAGTGCGAGGGTCACCGGCCCCGAGCGATCCGTGACGATACGGATCTCGAGCGTTCCGACCTGTGCCGTCTTGGAACCGGTGCCCTCCGGCAGGACGGCGCGAAACAGGTTCTCCGGGGTAGCGACGCCGGAACGACCGTCAGCCAGCGCCACGAGATGGTCCGACCAACGGTATGCGTCCTCCAGTTGATGCGACGCGAAACACACCGCGGCACCACGTGCGCGTTCCTCGTCGAGCACCTGGTAGAGCCGAGTGCTCGTGGCCCGGTCCGCGGCGCTCGCCGGCTCGTCCAGGAGCAGGACCGCCGGCTCCAGGGCCAACGCCCGTGCAATCGCCACCCGCTGCATCTCACCGTTGCTCAGCTGCTGAGCACGGCGCGGCGCCAGATCGCCGCCCAGAACCCGCTCCAGCGCCCGGGTGGCCCTGGGAGCGCTCTCGGAGCTGCGAATTCCGTGCAGCGAGAGCGCATACGCCAGGTTGTCCTGCACGGTTCCGGGAAACAGAAACGGCGTCTGCTCCACCAGGGTCACGCGCCGCCGGGCACGCCGGCGGTCGGCCGACCCACGAATCGGCGTGCCATCGAGACGCAGCATGCCCGCGCGCGGCGCCTCGAGGCAAGCCAGGACGCGCAGCAGCGTGCTTTTTCCGGAGCCATTCGGTCCGACAACTGCCGTGACCGTTCCCCGCGGGATCGTGAGCTCCTCGATCGATAGGACCGTACGCCGGCCGTATCCGTGCTCGAGATCGCGCACCTCAAGCATCACCGCGTCCCTGAAAGAGCTGGAGGAGGACGTTGACGGTCAGTGCCAGGGCCAGCAGCACGAGCCCCAAGGCCATGGCCAACGCGAAGTCACCTTGCGACGTGGCCAAGGCGACCGCCGTCGTGAGCGTGCGGGTGTAGTGCCGGATGTTGCCTCCGACGATCAGCGCCGCACCCACCTCCGCCAGGACGCGGCCGAACGCCACCGTCACGGCTGTGAGGAGCGCAAACCGGGCAGCGCTGGCCACGGCGAGATGGGTGCGCCACGGGCTCGCGCCGAGCATGAGCGCGGTGCGGCGCACCCGTGGATCGACGCCCTGAACGGCTGCTGCCGTGAGGGCTGCCGCGATCGGGGCGGCCAGGACGACCTCGGCGATGACGATGGCCCACCACGTGTAGAGCAGCTCGAGACCACCGAACGGTCCGCGGCGGGCCAGGAGCCCCCAGATGATCACGCCGACCACCACGGTGGGGAACGCGAGCATCGTGTTGAGTACCGTGAGGGCTGCGCGACGTCCAAAGAAGCGTGTCGTTCCGACGACAAAGCCCACCGGCACACCGACGAGGCACGCCAGCAGGGTGGACGTGACGGCGATGCGGAGGGAGAGCGCGGTGATATCGACGACGTCCGGGTCGCCGCCGAGGATCAACTCGACGCCGCGGCGGAGACCATCCCAGAGGAGCTCCAACGGCTACCGACCGAAGGCCCAACCCACCGACACGAGGAACATCGGGTTGTGCGTCCACTGGGTGGTCTTGTTGAACCGCGAGTCCAGTACGGGATCGTCGTCCGGCGCATTGGCGGGTGGATCGAAGAACTGCGACGGGTAGGACAGACGCCAGATCACGTCCCGGGCCTCGAACCGAAAGCTGACGCGGCGGAACGGAAACCAGCGGAATCCGATTTGTGGCCCGACGAGGAACTTGGTGGAGAACTTGAACAGGCTCAGCGAATCCGCTGCCGGGACGTCGCCGCCCAGGGCGAGGCCCAGAGACGCGCCGGCGTACGGGGCGAGACCGTACCAGGTCTTAGCGCCGGTGAGTACCAGGTTGAGTCCCGCATCGACCATGATGACGGATTGCGTTGTGGTGCCGAGGATACGGGCATCGGGTGCCTGACTCGGATCGAGGAGGAGGCGATCAAAGTTGCCGACATTGACGCCGAGCTGGACGGCGCCGGGTCCCGCGAGGTGCAGGTCGAACCGCATCCCGCCGAAGCGGCCACGGGCGGGTCCCACCTCCACCTTACCGCCGCCACCCCAGGAGTACCCACCGGTCGCCGAGATCTGGTACTTTGAACGGAGATCCCTGTACGGGGAGGACCCCGGGGGATGCCCGACTTGGGTGTGACCCACAGACACCGACACGGAAGCCGCTACCAGGACGAGGATGATGGTTCGTGCGAGGTGCCGGGCGCGGTTTGACATGAAACTCGGGGGCTCCTACAATCGTCGTGAGAGTCAGAATGAGGCAATCTAGCCACCTCCTGTCGGCACTACCAGCCTGTATCGTGGGTGCCGTTGTGCTGTGCAGTGGTACGGCACAGCGCCTGGAGGCGCAGAATCGCTACCGCGTGATCCGCACGGAGAACTTTCGCCGCGAGCCGACGGGCACGGCGGCACTCCTCGCCACCGTGAACGGCGGTGTTGAGCTGCGAGCCGAGTCGGTGGATGGGCGGTGGGTGCAAGTCGTGCTCGACGGCTGGATCTGGGGTCGCTCGCTGGAGGAGACCGACCGTGAGGGCTACGACCTGGTCGTCGGCGCCCGCGACGGAGAAAACCTACGGAGCGAGCCGAACGGTCGCATCCTGGCTCGGGCATCCACCGGTGCGTTGTTCGAGGAGGTCGAGCGGCGTCCGGGGTGGGTGCGTGTCCGCCGTGTCGGGTGGATGTTCGGGCAATCGCTCGAGCAACTCGGCAGCGCATCCGCCGGGCGGCGTGCGGAGCCGCCTCGCCCGGTTCCACCGGTCGCCGCTGCGGCCGATCCCGTGCTGGACCGCGCGGTGACCGCGGACCGCACGGTGCTGCGTCGATCGCCGGACGGCGATTCGGCGGGCGTACTCGTCCCGGACGCCCCGGTGCGAGTGATTGCCCGGTCGGGGGAATGGGTGCGGGTGCAGGTCGAGGGATGGGCCCGTGACACGGACCTGCGACCGTCGACGCCGGGCGTGCTGGTCGGGGTGACCGGGGCCGAGGTCCGCGCGCGCCCTGCGGAGTTCGAGGGGAAGCGGGTACAGTGGATCGTGCAGTTCATCGCGGTGCAGGATGCCGACGAGGTCCGCCGGGACATCCCGACCGGACAGCGATACATGTTGGCTCGCGGCCCGCTGCCCGAGACCGGCTTCGTGTACGTCATCCTCACCGACGACCAGGTGGGGCAGTTAGCAAAGATGGAACCGCTGACCGAATTGGTCATCGTGGGACACGTCCGTACCGGCCGCTCCCACTACCTCGGCAATCCGGTGCTGTCGTTGGTGGAGATGGTTCGTCGACGCGACAAGTGAGAGTGCGCCATGAATGAGAACCTGAAGGCGAAGATCGTCGGCAGGCTCGACGCCCTGCCGGACGAAGTCGGGCGCCAAGTACTCGATTATTTGGAGTTCCTGGACTCCAAGTACAACCGGAGCCGGCGTGCGCCCTCCACGGTGCAACGTTTAACCGAAAATCTCGAAGATCGGCTTGGCACCGTGCGGATCGCGGATGTGGCGGCTAAGGGGGGCGCGCAGGTGTTGGAAGCCGCGGGTCGCTTGATGGAGGGACTCGCGGCGGCGAGCCGGGTGGTGGCCGAGGAACTCGAACCAGTCGGCACGTCGTTGGGGGAGGGGCAGGAGCCTCACGGCGACGAATCCCCGTCCGAAGAGCCCGAATCGGAGGAACCACCGCCCGCTTGACCGCCCGCGCGAGCGGCTGGTACCTTGGTACATGGTACCGCTTTTGTGACCGCCACGGACCCGCCCTGCGCTCGGCGCGCGGCGGGTCCGTGGCATTCATGTACGGGGAGAGGTGTGGGAATGCCGCTGCGTTCGGGATACGCGCTCACCTTCGACGACGTCCTCTTGGTTCCCCGTCACGCGACGGTCCATCCGCGTGACGTCGATGTCACGACGCGCTTCACGCGAGCCATCTCGCTCAACGTCCCCGTGATCTCCGCCGCGATGGATACGGTCACCGAATCGGAGATGGCCATTGCCATCGCTCGGTTCGGTGGGATCGGGGTCGTGCACAAGAACATGCCGATCGACCGCCAAGCCGCCGAAGTGGATCGGGTCAAGCGCTCGGAGAGCGGCATGATCCTGAACCCGATTACGCTGGGCCCCGACCGTACGATCCGGGAGGCGGCCGTCCTGATGCGCCGATTCATGATCTCCGGCGTCCCGATCGTGGACGATCGGGGACGGCTCGTGGGCATCATCACCAATCGGGACCTGCAGTTCGAGCGCCAACTCGACCGGCCGGTGCGGGCGGCCATGACCAAGGACAACCTGATCACCGCACCGCTGGGCACGACGCTCGAAGAGGCCGAACGCATCCTTGGCGAGCATCGGATCGAAAAGCTTCCCGTGGTGGACGAGCAGGGCATTCTGAAGGGCCTGATCACCGTCAAGGATATCATCAAGCGGCAGCAGTTCCCCAACGCCAACAAGGACGAGCATGGACGCCTGCTGGTGGCAGCAGCCGTGGGCGTGGGGCAGGATACCCGCGATCGAGCAGCCGCGCTACTCGCGGCTGGTGCCGACGCCATCGTGGTCGACTCCGCTCACGGTCACTCGCAAGGCGTGCTCGACGCCATCGCCCACCTTCGTGAGGGCTTTCCCGAGGCGCAGATCGTGGGCGGGAACGTCGCGACCCGCGACGGCGCACGCGCCCTGGTCGAGCGCGGCGTGGACGCCGTGAAGGTCGGTATCGGCCCGGGATCGATCTGTACCACGCGGGTGGTCACCGGCGTGGGTGTTCCCCAGATCACGGCGGTAGTCGGTGCGGTGGAGGGAGCGGGCGACATCCCCGTCATAGCCGACGGTGGCGTGAAGTACTCCGGAGACGCCGTGAAGGCGCTCGCGGCCGGGGCGGCGAGCGTGATGCTGGGTTCCATGCTCGCCGGAACGGAGGAAAGCCCGGGGGAGAGCTTCCTGCTCGAAGGCCGCCGCTTCAAGACCATTCGAGGCATGGGCTCGCTCAGTGCCATGCAGGATGGGTCGGCGGATCGGTACTTCCAGGAAGGTGACGTCTCGGGTCAAAAGCTGGTTCCCGAGGGTATCGAGGGGCGCGTGCCGTACCGCGGACCCGTGGGCGACGTGCTGTATCAGATGGTCGGCGGGATCCGCTCCGGGATGGGCTACTGCGGCTGTGCCAGCATCGGGGCGCTACGCACCGAGGCGGAGTTCGTCCAGATCAGTGTCGCCGGCCTGCGGGAGTCGCATCCTCACGACGTCGTCATCACTCGCGAGGCACCGAACTACTCGGCCTAGATCGCACCGGGCCCAGGTCCGGTGGGGCGGCCACCATCGGCCGCTCGCTCACCGGACCTCGGCGGTCGGACTCAACGCTGGCCCCGCTTCTCGCCCTTCAATCTCCGATGGACCTCGTAGTTCTCCCGCCACGGCTGACGCTGGAAGTAACTGTCCGTGAGCTGCTTCACCTTCCCGGACAACAGCACCAAGGCCAGCAGGTTCGGCAGAATGACGATGCCGAGCGCGACGTCACCCATCAACCAGATGACGTTGAGCGACACCAGGGCGCCGAAGAAGTGCATGCCCACGAAGGCGATCTTGTACGGCAGGATGGCCCTGGGTCCGAAGAGGTAGTTGGCACAGCGATCGCCGTAGTAGCTCCAGGAAATTGCGGTCGAGACCGCGAACAGCAAAACGCTGATCAGGACGATGAAATCGCCCCATTGGCCCGGGAGTCCCCGTTCGAATCCCAGCATCGTGAGTGGAGCGCCGCTCTCGACCGCGTCCCCGTACAGGGAGGAATACGTGGCGCCGTCGTCAGCCGAGGCAACGCCCGGCGCTCGATCACGTCGGGGGCGTACCACCCCGGTGAACGGGATGGTCTGCGCGGGATCGACATACAGCCGATCGACCTCCACCTCGTGCCACGCGATGAGCGGAGCGCCCACGCCTGTCTCGACATGGCGACCGTCCACGATCCGGATCTCTCCGTCCGGCGTCACCGTCCTCCGATTGCCTTCCTCCTCATACGCGACGTACGACAGGTCACCCCCGGTCAGCGTGATCTGGGTGGGGTGACGGTCGTCCCACACCTGGGTCATGATGATGACCAGGCCGGTCATGGTGCAGATCACCAGGGTGTCGATGAACGGCTCCAGCAGGGCGACGACACCCTCGGACACGGGCTCGTCGGTCTTCGCGGCGGCATGCGCGATGGGTGCGGAGCCCTGGCCGGCCTCGTTCGAGAACAGGCCGCGGCGTACGCCCCACATCATCGTCACGAGCAATGCTCCCACCCCGGTGCCCGCGACGCCTGCCGTGGGATTGAACGCCTCGCGGAAGATCGTGGCAAAGCTGGGGAGAAACCAGTCGAAGTGCAGTACGATGATCGTGAGCGCCCCCGCCACGTAGATCGCCGCCATCGCCGGAGCCAGCACACTCGTGACCTTTCCGATCCGACGAATGCCGCCCAGCACCACCAGCGCGACGATCGTAGCCGTCGCGAAGCCAGTCGCCCAGACTGGAATCCCGAACGTCGTCTGCATCGAGTCTGCCACCGTGTTGGCCTGCACGGCGTTGCCGGTGAGGAACGCCGTGAATCCGAGCATCAGCGCGAAGAACACCGCGAGGGGTTTGAATGCCGGTCCCAATCCGCGCTCGATGTAATACATCGGGCCGCCCGACACCGTACCCTGCAAGCGTCCGGCATCGGGGTCCTCGACATGGCGATAGTGCTGCGCCAGTGTCACCTCGGCGTATTTCACCGCCATGCCGAGTAGCGCCGTCACCCACATCCAGAAGAGGGCTCCCGGTCCGCCCCAGTGAATGGCGATCGCAACACCCGCGATGTTGCCGATCCCGACAGTCGCCGACAGAGCCGTGGTGAGCGCCTGGAAGTGCGGGACGTCGCCGGGTTCCTCGGGATCGTCGTATTTGCCCGACGTCACGGCGAAGCCGTGCCCCAAGCGCCTCAGCTGAATGAACCGGAGCCGGAGCGTGAGGAAGACCCCGGTGCCGAGCAAGGCGATGACCGCGACGGGAATCACCTCGGCGCCAGCGGGGACGCCGAACTCCCACACCCAGTAGTTCAGCGTGCCAACGATGCGTTCGAGCGTGTCCATGATACTCCAGCGAAGCTCGTGAAGGGCTCAAGATGGGTTGGGCATGCCGGATCGAGCAAGGGTCGTGTGCCGTCGCGCGGGCTTGGGACCCGCAGTACCTTCCCGTCCATGGCTCGATCGAAGCCCACTCCCAGTCAGCGTCGCGGGCCCGGTGTGCCCGCCGCGCGCCGTCGCGGGGCCAAACAGCTGATCGAGGTGTTGCGGCCCCGGATGCGTGTTGCCCTCACCACGCACGTGAATGCGGACGGCGACGGCTCGGGGAGTGAAGTCGCGCTGTGGTATCTCCTCCAGGAGTGTGGCGTTACTGCCAGCGTCGTGAACCCGACGCCGTTCCCGGCCCGGTATCGCTTCCTGCTCGAAGGGATCGAGCATGCCGATCAATCGAAGCACGCCGTCAACGAACTGAAGCGCGCCGACCTGATCGTCGTCTTGGATATCGCCGACCTCGGACGCTTGGGACATCTGGGCCGAGTCGTGAAGGGCACGACGGTGCCCGTGGCGTGTATCGATCATCACCTGAGTGACGGGACATTACCGCCGGGACCTCGCCTCGTGGATGCCGCGGCCTGCGCCACCGGCGAGCTGGTGTACGACCTCGCACGGGTGGCCGGATGGGACATCGGCGCTCACGTCGCCCGCGCGATCTACGTTGCACTCTTGACCGACACGGGCGGCTTCCGATTCAGCAACACCACGTCCCGCACGTTGCGGCTCGCGTCGGATCTGCTGGATCGTGGGTTGAGCGCAGAGCAGATCTATCGCGACGTGTATGCCTCGGAGTCGGAGGGGAAGATCCGGCTCTTGGCCGAAGTGCTGCAAACACTGATGGTGGAGCGGGAACATCGTTTGGCGTGGGTTACGGTCCCGCCGGGCGCGCTCGAGCGGCACGGCGTGGAGCCGGACGAGCTCGAGGGCGTGGTGGAGTTCGCTCGGTCCGTACGTGGGGTGAGCACGGCGATTCTGTTCCGTGAGCTCGCCAACGGGCGCATCAAGGTCTCGTTCCGCTCTGTCGGAGGAGTGGATGTCGCGGCACTTGCCGAGCAATTCGGTGGCGGCGGTCACCGCCGGGCGGCCGGGGCTTCCCTTGCGGGTGAGTTGGCGCAGGTGCAGGCGCGTGTCCTGTCCGCCGCCCGTTCGGTTGCCCGGCCGTAGGGCCTCTCCTATCATTCGAGCACCATGAGCAGACAACTGCAGGCACTGGTCGCCGGGGCACTCACGAACGTGCGCAACCCCCGGCTCGACAACGACGTCATCTCCGCCGGGATGATCGAGGACCTCGTCGTAGGACAGGACGGACACGTGTCGTTCCGGTTTGTCCTGTCGCGAGACGACCCCTCGTCGTTGGTACGCGAGGCCCGGCGGGCCGTTCGCGAGGTGGACGGGGTGCGGGACGTGAAGATCGAGGTGGTAGAGCCCTCCGGACCATCGCCGGCGCCGCGGGCGACCGTCGGTACCGCGCCCGCAGCCGGGACGGTACCACCACCGCAGCAACCGGTCGAGTTTCCGCGCCTCGGGACCGTCATCGCCGTATCGAGTGGTAAGGGCGGCGTAGGGAAATCGACCGTCGCCGCCAACCTTGCCGCGGCATTGGCCCGCGACGGGAATGCCGTGGGGATCATGGATGCGGATATCTACGGCCCGAACGTTCCTCGGCTGTTTGGCATCAACGAGAAGCCGCCCGTACGGGACGGGCGCATCGTTCCGCTTGAAGCGTACGGTGTGAAGCTGATTTCGCTCGGATTCCTTGTGGAGCGGGACATGCCGGCGATCTGGCGTGGACCCATCGTGACCAAGATCATCAACCAGTTCTTGAACGATGTGGACTGGGGCAAGCTCGACTACTTCATCGTCGATCTCCCCCCGGGGACGGGCGACGCGCAGCTCTCGCTAGCCCAGGCGGTCCATATGCGCGGGGGCATCATCGTGACGACCCCGCAGGAGATGGCGGCCGGCGATGCACTGCGCGGCGCCAAGATGTTCGAGCGCGTCGGCGTGCCGGTGGTTGGCGTGGTCGAAAACATGAGCTACTTCGAGTGCCCACACTGCGGTGAGCGCAGCGAGATCTTCGCGGGTGGAGGTGGCGGGCGCTTGGCCGATGAGCTCGGGGTGCCCCTACTGGGTCAGATCCCGCTGCAGGCGGATATGACGGTGGAGGCCGATCAGGGACGCTTGGTGGTGGTGAACAAGCCCGACTCGCCGGCCGGGAAAGCACTCGCCGCAATTGCCAAGGAAGTGAAAGCCAAGGCAGGGGGCAAGAGCGTTTCGCTCCCCATCATTACAGGCTGAGCCCGGTACGCCGCCGGCGTTCCACGCCGATGTCTCGTCAGACAGCGCCACCGATCGTCACGTTCCTGACCGATTTCGGCCTCCGCGACAGCTACGTCGCGGAGATGAAGGCGGCGATCCTCGGACCGGTCCCTCATGCCGCGATCGTCGACATTACGCACGGCGTCGCGCCGGGCGACATTGTTGCCGCGCAATACCTCCTGCATCGATCGTGGAGGCGGTTTCCGGCTGGCGCCATCCACGTGGCGGTGGTCGATCCTGGTGTTGGCTCGTCGCGGCGGGCGCTTGCCGCGTCGGCGGGCGGGCACTGCTTCGTGGGACCCGACAACGGCGTCTTGGAGACCGTGCTGGACCATGCGTCCGTCGTGGCGCTGCCCATCGGCTCAGAGGTGGCGCCGACGTTCCACGGCCGAGACGTCTTTGCGCCGGCCGCCGCACGCCTGGCACTCGGTGCAGCAGTCGAGCACCTGGGCTCGGCCGTCGTGGACCCCGTGCGCCTGGCGCTGCCCACACCCGAGCGGCGTGGCGAGACGGTTGTGGGTCAGGTGGTGTATGTGGATCGCTTCGGGACGCTCATCACCAACATTCCGTCCGCCGGTCTCACGCTCGGCGCGACCGTGGTCATGGGCGGCGAGCACACGGCGATGGTGCAGCGCACGTTCGCCGACGTCGACCCGGGGTATCTCGTGGCGTTCGCTGGGTCGGGTGGTACGCTCGAGATCGCCGTGCGTGACCGCTCGGCCGCGCAGTTGACAGGGGTGGGAGTGGGTGGAGAGGTCCGGGTGCGACCGGTCAAGTGACCCTATCTACTGGCTGGCTGGCACCCACTCGACGTTGATGTCTCCCAGCGCGGCCTTGATGTGCATCCGGACGTGCGCCCGTGCCTGATCGTAGTTGGGCGAGACGTACCGTGATCCCCGGCGCTCGAAGCCTTCCTTGGCGAAACTGGCCAAGAACCGCGTCATCCTGACCTCGACTCCGAGATCTTCCGGAAGTCGGAGGGTGAGCGATCCGAGGCCCACCATGATCTCCGCCTCGCTTGCGGGGCCCTCGATCCACGCCCCGGTGAAGTCGACCACGAGGCTGCCGGCACCGCCGGCCACTGAGATCTCCCGACAGCGGCTGTTGCCCAGGCCTTCTACAGCCAGTTCCGCAGCGCCCACCGCGATATCCAACTGGCGGCATTCGATGCGGTTCACCTCGGAGAACCGCACGATGCTCTCGCTGGCTCCGGTCTTGAGCGCCAGCTGGCGCAGGGAGAGACCTCCTAGCTCGAGGTCGGCATTGGCAATGCCGAACTCCAGCGTCAGGTCGGCCGGCACGACCGGTGACAGAGCGAGGTCGAGGTATTGCGGACTGTCACCCTCGTGCCGCACGTCGCGGAGGTGCTCGCCCGGCGTCAGCTTGACCACGAGCTGTCCGCGTGTTGCATCGTACCGCGTTTCCGCTGCGAACCGGTCTTGGTCGTAGCGAACGTCGGTTCGATAGAGGCTGGCGGGATTCCCGGGGTGAAGGCGAAACGTGCCCGCGGTGAACTGGACGCTCACGTCCACTCGCTCCTCGCCGCGCACCTGCCGTGTCGACGTAGCGGTACGCCAGCTTTGCGCGGAGATGGAGGTGGGCAGGATCGCGACGGTAAATGCGAGTGCCACCACGCGGGAGTTCCCGAGCATCACCGTGATCCCGTGACGCGTCTCGCGGGCGGGGCCGGCATGCCGTCGGCAGTCCAATACTGTTCGTCGGTGAGGGCGAGGTCGATCTGCCTGACGAAGGTCCCTCGCAGGCCTGCCCGGGAGATGATGGTTGCGCCGAAGCCCGCCGTCGCGAGCACCCAGGTCAGCAACGCAGCGCTCACGGTCAAGATCGTGCCGGCCACCGGCACGCCACCCAGGAGGATCGCGGGCAACCAGATCGACAGCAGGCCCAACAGTCCGTACACGATGTACCGGTAGGACCCCCAGGTCGAGAGGGCTTCACCACGGGCCATCCGGCGCCGTAGGTAGATCTCACCAACAGTGCGCGCCACCGCGAGGAATCCGCCAACGGCCGCAACGAATAGCGCGACGGCAAACGCGACGATCGCAAAGGGAACCACTAGGATGCCGACGACGGTCAGCACGAGACCGATCACGAGCATGGCGAGGGCCGGCAAGATGAGTGGTTGGGCAAACAACCCGGCGAGGAAGGAACGCCAAAACGAATGCCACACCGTGTCGGCAACGGTTTCGAGCTGTCTCGGGGCAAAGAAGAGCAACCCGAGCCCCATGAACCCCATCGCGAGGAAGACGGCAATGAGATTGGCGCCGCTGGCGACGACCCCTCCCGCAAACGACGCTTGCTCACCGCCCACCCGAACCCTGACGTCGGGGACGGCCGTGACGCGAACACGGCTCGGTGCACGCGGTGCCTCCACGCGGGCGATCGCGCCCGTACTTCTCGTGGTGCCGGCCACCGCTTCCGCAACCACCGCGTCCGCCGCGGCGAGGCTCGCGATCGCGGCCGCGAGGCTGTCGAGCCCCATCTCGTTCATGCGAAGGTCCTGCAGCGCGGTGAGCAGTTGACCGGTGCTGAGCACGGCGGCACTGTCGATCACCGTCTGGATGGACTGTGTCGCGTAGCGTTGCTCCACGGTGGCGATCGGTTTGCCGTTCAAGAACACGCGCCCCTCTTTGAGCGCGATCACCAACTCGCCGCCGTCCTCGAGCTGAAACGTGAGCAGGGACTCGTTGCCAGCGTGCTCGGCGGAGTGCCCGACGATCTCCTGGGCGGACACGGAACCAGTGCCCACCATGAGAGATACTGTCACGACGATGGCCCGACCGATCGCTGTCGCACCCCACGGAACGTGCTTCATGGCTTTGCTTTCCTTGACGGCGTCATGGTCCGGCGAAGCCCGAGAGCGCACCCCACCATTGCGAGGGTCGCACCGATGCCTCCGGCAATCAGGTCACCCTGTGACAGCCCGTGTCCCCCGAGGACGCTTGTGATCTCGGCCGCGACCCACGCGACGTCTCCCGTCAAGGCAACCCAGGCGAAGGGGATACCGTCGGTTACGAACCAGCGTAGCCCGCCGCCGATGCTGTCGGCGAACATCCGCACCAACACGAGCGAGGCGGCCAGCGCCACGAGGCTCCCGACCGCCAACGCACCGATCACGAGCCAGATCCGACCGGAGGCGACCATCTCCTCCATCGCCGCTCGACTCCGCCGAACCCAACGGGGAGCCGGTCGCCACACGCCGGACAACACCCGCTCGCCGAGGCCCGCCGTCGGCACGGCCGCCGGCACCAGGCCCAAATACCGATGAAGGATTGGATCCTCTTCTGCAGGCGTTAGCCCGTTCGCGTTTGCGTCTGTCATCTCGCCTTTCCCTACGGACTCTTGATTCATCGGTTTCACTCCCGCAGCGGTCCGAGCAGCTCTCGCAGCTCGGCACGTGCACGGTGGATATAGGTTTTCACCGTACCTAGTGGCAGATCCAACGCCTCCGCGATTTCGTCGTATGGTCGGCCCTCTATATGCCGCATGACTATGCATGCTCGGTACTCGGGACGAAGGCGCCCAATGGCGTCTTCGATGGCGTTGCCAATCTCCCGGGCCTCGAGCTCCTCGAGTGGGGACTCGCCGCGCGCGCCGACCTGGAGGGACGTGGCACCAATTTGGTCGGGCGTCGTGGCGTCGGGGCCACCCTGCAGGGACAGGGTGTCCAGCTCCTTGCGCCGCAACTGATCGATCGCGGCGTTATTGGCGATCTTGAAGACCCACGACGAGAACTTGTACTCGGGCCGATACCGGTCGAGGGCGTTCAGGACCTTGACGAACGTCTCTTGGGTGAGGTCCTCTGCCAGTTCTCGATCGCGCACCATGCGGTAGATGAGCGAGTAGACCGGACGCTCATAGCGCCGCAGGAGCTCCCGGTAGGCCGCCTCGGCGCCATCGAGAGCCCACGCCACGATCTCCTGGTCGGTGGCCGCGCTGATCTCCGAGGCTCTCGTCATTAGGTCGCGACGCTATCCCGGACGGGGTGCCGGAGTTTCAGGATGCACCGCGCTTGCGGTGCCTTCTCGCCCGTCCGTACGTTTCGCGCCTATGCCAACACCGCCACCCCAAGTTGGCGTGCCGCAAGGCCAAGCTCGCCGGACGTACGTGCGGCAGATGTTCACGGACATTGCCCCCAAATACGACGTCCTAAACCGTGTCTTGAGTCTGAACACCGACCGGTCATGGCGCCGACGCGCCGTGTCGGAGCTCGAGTGGCAGGCGATCCCTGCGGGTCGGTACCTCGATCTCTGCGCTGGGACGCTGGACCTGGCCGCGGAGCTCGCACGCCAGCATGGCTTCCGCGGTCGGGTGGTCGGTGCCGACTTCGTCATTCCGATGCTCAGGCTTGGCATGGCGAAAGGCGCCGAGCTCAGGGCAGTGGGTGCGGATGCGCTCGACTTACCGTTCCCCGCTGCAACGTTCGACGGTTGCATGATCGCCTTTGGCCTGAGAAACCTGGCGGACGTGAATGCGGGGTTGGCCGAGATGGCGCGTGTGCTGAAGCCGGGTGGACGCTTGGTGATCCTTGAGTTCTCGCTTCCAACCAGCCGCGCGGTCCGGTCGCTGTATCTCCTGTACTTCCGACACGTGTTGCCGCGGGTTGGTCGACTGGTGTCCAAACATACGAGCGCCTACTCCTACCTGCCAGCATCGGTACAGGACTTTCCGGAGCCGTCGCAGCTCTCCGCCCAGTTGTCGCGGAGCGGGTTCAGCGGCGTGCGCCATCGATCGCTCACGTTCGGGATCGCCGCGCTGCACACCGGAGTGCGCGGTTGACGTCGCTGTCCGGGCGGCGCGGTGGGAGGGATGGAGGCAAGCGGAAAGGGCCGCAGCCTGACCCGGGCCGGCGTTCGGCGCGTCGTCGGCGGCCGGGTGGGCCCAAGGGTCCACCGCCGAGCGGACCGGTGCGGCATCCTCACAAGACCCCCACGCCGAACCGCCGGGGGCGGTGACCGGTGCGCGTCGGTGTGATCTCCGACACCCATGGGTCGCTGCGGCCGGAGGTGTTCGATGCGTTCCAGGAGGTCGCGCATATCCTGCACGCCGGCGATATCGGGAACGAGGATGTCTTGACCGCGCTCGAGGCCCTGGCCCCGGTCACTGCTGTGTACGGCAACACCGACGGTTTTGAATTGCGACGGCGGTGCCCCGAAGTGGCCACGGTGGAACTCGAAGGGCTGATTGCCGTCGTCACCCACGGGGACCGCTTTGGATCGCCCAAGCCCAACGCGCTCGTGGCCGCATTTCCGGACGCCGAGATCATCGTGTATGGTCACACCCATCGGGCGTTGCTCGAGCTCGTCGATCGTACCATCACGGTGATGAACCCGGGCGCTGCGGGGCCGGCGCGGTTTGGCGTCCCCCCGTCAGTCGGCATCATGGAGCTCGAGGCGGGGCTCCCTCCGCGCGCGCGGATCGTGCCACTGGTCTGATCCCGCCGATCGAACGGCGACGGTGCGAGCTACCCGACCGTCAAGACGTACGCCATGAATGCCGTGAAGCCGGCCAGCAGGACCAAGCCGTTCAACCTGGCGATCGTGTGTCCGCGCAGCATCATCGGGAACAGCACGATGGCGAACGCGAGCATCGACCAGTTGTCGATGGCAATGGCGCGGGGATCCACCGGGACGGGGAAGATCGTGGCCGTGATGCCGAGAATGGCGAGCAGGTTGAAGATGTTCGACCCCACCACGTTCCCCAGCGCGATGTCGGGCTCTCGGCGGACCGTGGCCACGATGCACGTAGCGAGTTCGGGCAGACTCGTTCCCATGGCGATCACGGTGAGCCCGACGACACGCTCGGTGATGCCAAGGATGTGAGCGATCCCCACGCTCCCCGCGACGGCGAGGTCGGCGCCGAGAACGAGCCCGGCGATGCCGAACAGCACGAAGAACCCGTTGCGACCCCAGGCGCGCACGGTCCCGTCACGCACGTGGGACGCTCGCTGCACATCTCGCTCGAGGGCATCCGCCTCGTCGAGCGGCACACCTCGGCGGGCGAGAAAAACCATGGCGCCGATGAAGATCACGAGCCCGACGACCAGCAGGGAGCCATCCAGGTGATCGACGATGCCGTCGTGTGCCAGCACGATGGCGAGACCGGAGACGAACAGCATGATCGGGTACTCGAGGCGGATCGTGAGACGTTTGACCGGAATAGCTCCGATCACCGCGGTCACGCCTAGGATCGCCCCCAAGTTGAAGATGCACGACCCGATCACGTTGCCGTAGGCGATGTCGGTCGCTCCACGGGCGGCGGCGTCGATACTCACCGCCAGCTCGGGCATGCTCGTCCCCATCGCGACGACCGTGAGCGCAACGACAGCGGTCGAGACCCTGGCGAGCAGCGCGATGACCACCGCCCCTTTCACCAGGTAGTGCCCCCCGACGAACAACAGAATCAGGCCGAACATCAGTTGCGCCAGCGGCATCAGCATGGTGCGACGTCCGTCGAACGGTGCCGGGCAAGCCAGTCTTCGAGCGGCGTGGTGTGTCGCAGCGCGGCAGGATGACGGCGAAACCAATTCAGCACGAGCAACGTCTCGTCGATAGCGACCGCCGGAATGGGGCCGGGGTCGGTCGTCACGCCGACATGCTCCTCCACGAGCGCCCGGAACGCCTCGATTTCGATGGGCGTGCGTGGTGCCGGAGCGGACGCACGAACCTGGGCATGCCGCACGACGTAGGCGCGGTCGTCACCGTACACACCGGGATCCACGAATACGAAGCTCAGTTGGTTCAACGTGGCGTGGGCTCGCGTACAGGCGGCGAGCAGCCACGTGAGGGCATCGAACTTATCACGCCACCATGTGGCCCGCTCGAAGTCCTCCTGGTCGCTCGCTTCCACCATGCCGGCGATCACCCGGTCGATGGGCGCCAGGCGCCGGCCTTCGACGAAGGCCACGGCGGTGTCCACGCGTTCCCGATATTCGCGTTCCGTGACGAATCCGGCACACGGGCCCAGACACGTCCGCAAATCGTGTCTGAGACAGCCAGCTCGCGCCCTGCTCTCGAAGAGATCGCCCTGGTCGCGAAATGCGATCGGCATCTTGATGGCGCAATCGCGTAGCCCCAGCAGATCGTTCAAAACCCTGACGGCGTCGTGCAGGCGTCCGGCACCGGGGAACGGGCCGTAATGGCGTACATCATGCGTCCCAGGATGGCGGCCCACGTAGATCTTCGGCGCAGGCCCGCCGGACACCTTGATGAAGACGGCCCGTCGGGTGCGGTTCATCCGCACGTTGAAGAGGGGGCGGTGACGCTTGATCTGTCGTAACTCCGCTAACAGGGCCGCGAACTCTGACGGCACGTAGTCCCACTCGATATCCGCGGTCGCCTGGAGAATGCGTGCTGCCTTGTCTTCGGGATACCGTGCACGGAAGTACGAGAGGAGCCGCCCGCGGAGCTGCTTGGCTTTCCCGACGTAGAGGACCCTCCGCGTGGGATCGAGCATGCGGTAGACAGCGGGGCGGTTTTCAGCGAGAGCGGCGACTCGGCGTTTGAGCGTGCCGACCTCACCCAGAGCGAGCGTCAGCGGTCGAGCTACCGCCATCCCCGAAGCGATCGCACGAAACGGTGAAGCAGGATGAACTTCTCGTAGACGATGACGTCTTTTCGGTGCCGGCCCAGCTCGGCCAGCAACTCCTTCATGCGTCCACGCCGGGTGACATAGAACCGAAACACCTCGGCAAAGTCCTCGAGCGGGTGGGTCGATGCGTAGGCCGTCACGTATTGCGCGTTGCCCGCGCTGACCCGCTTGCGCTGGAAGTCGACCCAGGTGTCGTCGCTTACACGATACGCCTTGTTCGCTTCGCCGAAGACCCGCTTGAATTGCTCGGTCCGGGTGAACGACCAGTGGTGATACAGGAAGCTGTGACCGAGCTCGTGGCAAATGAGCCCAACGAGGAGCGACCAGGGAATCTCGTCACGACTGCGTACCCCCACCACATAGCTGCGGTCGATTTCCACGATGTTCCGCGACCGGGGATCGACACCCGATACGCCGGGACGCAGCAGCACACGGTAGCCCCAGTCGCGGATCCGGGACACGAGGAGCAGGCGCCGGACCCGGGTCAGGGCGCGGTCGATCAGATCCGACCCAGTGGCATCGAACCCGCACCACGGACAGATCTCCATCACGTCGTCCACCCCGCGGTTGCAATGTGGGCAGGTGCCCTCGAACGCCGTGTCCTCCCACTCCTGGTCGCCACCGCACCACGGGCAATAGCCCATGGGGTATTGGACTCCGCCGCCGCAGTCCCAGTCACACCAACCGTCGAACCGAAATCCTCGGGGGGCCTTGAGCGGCTGGGGCGAGGAGACAGCCTCCTCGCGGATGTCGGCTCCGCACCAGCCGCAGTGGGAGTGCAGGTCCGACACGACCCACCCGCAGTAGTAGCATTCGGCGTTCGTGATCGGGGGGTCGTCCTTCCAGACGAGCGTGCGCCCGCACGACGGACAAAACGACCAGAAGCGCTTGATGGCCTGGCCGCACTTGCACCGCAGGTCGGCCTGCGGGGTGGGGTGTCGGTGTCGTCTCTGGGTCATAGTGCTCGTCGTGGGACGGCCCGCACAGGGCCGCCTGCCGCACCAAAGCTAACAAGTCAACTCAGGTTTGCGGCTGGCACCGCCAGCACCAGGTCGTGGCGCGCCCGTCGATAGCGTGCGTCGTCACAAGCGTGGTGCCACACCGGACGCACGGCTCCCCCCCGCGACCGTAGACCTCCAGGCCGGTCTGGAACGATCCCCGCTGGCCGGTGCCGGTCCGGTAGTCGCGGACTGTCGTGCCGCGGGCGGCGACGGCCTCGCCGAGCACGGCGCGAACCGCACCGAACAGGGCCTCGTAGTCACCCGCCGTCAGGCGGTCGGCTCGTCGAGATGGGTCGATTCCGGCCCGAAATAGCGCCTCGTTCGCATAGATGTTGCCCACGCCGGCCAAGCGTCGTTGGTCCATGATCGCCTTCTTGATGGCTTGCCGGGATCCACCCAGTCGCTCTGAGAAGGCGGCCGCGTCGAAAGCGGGATCGAGCGGCTCCGGTCCGATGCGATCCGAATAGGCACGCCATCCGCCCTCGTCGAGCAGCCAGATGGTTCCCAAGCGCCGGACGTCTCGGTACACGAGCTGTGCCCCCCGCCCGAGACTCACCTGGAGCACGGCGTACCGGCGCTCGTCGCTGGTGAGCCTCCGCTCGTGCACCACGAGCGACCCGGTCATCCGTGGCTGGATGACCAAGCGGTGGCCACTGCCCAATCGAATCACCGCGTGCTTGGCGCGACGATCGACTGCGTCGACGGTGTTTCGTGCAAGGGTGCGAAGCAGACGCGCGCGCGCGACCCGTCGCAGGACGTCGGTGTGGTGGAGTCGGGGATTGGTGAGGGTCCGTCCGACCAGTTTCGGACGGAGATCTCGAACGATGGTCTCGACCTCAGGAAGCTCCGGCACGCGCCACCTCGCGCCAGGCGATGTCGCGCCGCAGCTGTCGGCCCGCAAACGTGATGGACTCAGCCAGCGTGCGGCTTCGGGCGGCGGCCTCCGGTACATCACGCCCGAGGCCGGTGGCACTCAGCACCCGGCCGCCCGCGGTTGTGAGCGTTCCCTCGCCGTCGGTGGACGTCCCGGCGTGGAACAGCAGGGTGTCGGGTGGGAACTCGTCGGGGAGGGAGATGGGGTCACCCTGGCGTGGAGCCGCTGGGTAGCCATGGCTGGCGAGCACGGTGGTCACGGCCGCGCGGGCGGCGCGGCACCGTGACGGTCCCGGTGACCACCGCTGTCCGGACGCAATCGCCCACGCGTGGGTTGCGAGGTCCAGGTCCGCAGCCGGCAGGACGACCTGGGCCTCGGGATCGCCAAACCGGCAGTTGAACTCCAGCACGGACAGATCACCCGCATCGCTGACCATCAACCCGGCGTAGAGCACGCCCGCGTACGGGGTCCCCTGGTGGTGCAGCGTGTGGAGGACGGGCTCGATGACCTCCCGATCCACGCGGTCCATCAGCGTGTCGTCGGCAATGGACACCGGCGTATAGGCTCCCATGCCCCCGGTGTTCGGGCCCGTATCGCCTTCGCCGATCCGCTTGTGGTCCTGCGACGGGGGTAGCACCAGCCCCTGCTCGCCGTCGGTGAGTACGAGGACCGAGAGCTCTTCGCCAGCAAGGAATTCCTCGACGAGGACAACGTTCCCCGCGTCACCGAAGGCGCCGCCGAACATCTCGCGCACGGCCGCTTCCGCCTGGGCCCGCGATTCGCACACGATGGCCCCCTTGCCGGCGGCCAGCCCCGATGCCTTGACCACCAGTGGCTCGGGGTGCCCCCGGATGTAGTCGAGCGCCCGAGCCTGGTCGCGAAACGTCTCGCTGGCAGGTGTGGACACCCCCGCCGCCAGCATGATCTCTTTGGCGTAGGCTTTGGACGCCTCGATTCGGGCCGCGGCGGCCGTCGGGCCGAACGCGTAGTGACCAGCCGCGGTCAGATGATCGGTGAGCCCCGCCGCCAACGGCGCTTCGGGGCCGATCACCACGAGGTCGATCTGGTGGGTCTGAACGGCAGCAGTGATGCCGGCATGGTCGTCCGGTCGGACCGGAAGATTGGTGCCGAGTTGGGCCGTACCTGGATTGCCCGGCGCGCAGAACACCTGCGCCGATCGGGCGAGGGCCCAGCACAAGGCGTGTTCCCGTCCCCCCCCGCCGACGACCAGTACTCTCACTTCTTGCCTTTGTCCTTGAGGGCGTCGGTGAAGGCGGCCGCCGCGCGCTTGGCCGCGTCTGTGACCTGCGAGACGGTGTGTTTGGCTTCTTCGGCGTAGTGGCGCGCGGCTTCGCCGATATCTTCGGTCAATGGGCGCTCCTTCTCTTCGGCGCCACGATGGGTGTATTGGCCCTTGAGGATGGTCTCGTAGGTCCCCCCATCGATCCACCGCTGCAGCTCGGCCGCCCGCAAAGTGTGGAACGGGTGGGTCATCCCCATGGTGTTGAGGACCTTGTAGATCGCGTCCACGGGCCCGCCCATCTCCTCATACTCCTTGGCCTGCTCCATGAACGCATCCAGGTTCATCTCCTTCATCGACCCACCACCCGCGAGCTTGAGGAAGACCTGCATGGCCGCCTTGCGATCCTGGCTTGCCAGGAGTCCCGCTCGGTCGGCTGACATCTCACTCTTCCGGTACCACTCGAGCAGCGCCAGTTGGATCGGGAGCAACACGATCCCGGCGAGGAACGGAAGATTCCGGAATCCGAGGGTGAGGATGAGAATCGTGACCGTGCGGTACAGCGTGTGCCCGCTCATCACGTGGCCCAGTTCGTGCCCGAGCAGCACGCGCAGCTCGTCGTCGTCCAGGAGCGAGACCGCACCCGAGTTCAGCACGATGAACGGGTGATCGACGCCAACCGCTCCGGCATTGACGATCGGGGTCTGGGACACGAACAGCGGCGGCTGCTCGGGCCAGTCCATCGTGGTCGTCACCTCGGTCATGAGGTGATGGAGCCGAGGGAACTGGTTTGGCCCGACCCGGACCGCGTTGGCTTGAAAGATCAGGCGGATCCCACGCTCGCCGAAGAAGCCCACGATCTTCTTCACGGCCTCGTTGAAGCCGGGAACGGCGCGGACGGCCTGCAGGGCAGCCCGGTCCGCAGGGTGCTCCCAGCTCACGGCCGCGATGTTCGACAGGATCGTTTGAGGCCGGGGCGACGGAACGCTGCCCGTAGTGTCGGTCATGGTATCCTCCGCAGGGGCCGGATGCTCGGCGTGGTTGAGTCGTCTCTAGACCGTACGCACACCGAAAAACGCAGTTTCATTGAACGTCGTCAGGCTCGGCGCGCCGCGCCCAGCGCCTGATCCAGATCGGCGAGGAGGTCCTCGACGTCCTCGACCCCGACCGAGAGGCGGACCAGACCGTCCGTCAGGCCCATCCCTTCCCGCATGGCGTGGGGCACGCTCGCATGAGTCATCGAGGCCGGGTGGCCGATGAGGCTTTCCACCCCACCGAGCGACTCCGCCAACGCGAAGATCCGGGAGTGCTCAACCATGGCGCGGGCCTTCGCGAGACTTCCCAAGTCGAGCGAGATCATACCGCCGAAACCGTGCATCTGGCGCCGGGCGAGGTCGTATTGGGGGTGGTCGGGCAATCCGGGGTAATAGACACGCTGTACGTCCGACCGCTGCGAAAGCCACTCGGCGATCCGACGACCACTGGCGTCATGCCGGGCCATCCTGAGGTGCAGGGTCTTCGTGCCCCGCAAAGCCAGCCAGCAATCCATGGGTCCCGGTACCGCCCCCACCGCATTCTGCAGGAAGCCCACCCGATCAGCCACGTCGTCGCTGGTGGTGAGCACCATGCCACCGACCATGTCACTGTGACCGTTCAGGTACTTGGTGGTCGAGTGCACGACGACCTGCGCACCGAACGTGATGGGTCGCTGAAGCACCGGCGTGGCGAACGTGTTGTCGACGACGAGCAGGAGGTCTCGATCCCTGGCCAAGGCGCCGACCGCTGCGAGATCGGTGAGATGCATCATCGGGTTGGTCGGCGTCTCGACGAATATCATGCGGGTGGTGGGCGTGAGCGCTGCGTCGACGCGCGTCACCTCGCGGGTGTCGACGAACGTGAATCGGAGTCCGAGACGCTCGAAGACGTGCGTCATGATGCGGTGGGTCCCGCCGTAGACGTTCTCACCGCAGATCACATGGTCGCCGGCCGAGAGCAGCTTCAACACGGCATCGGTCGCGGCCAGTCCCGACGCGAAGGCAAACCCGTGCTCGGCTCCTTCGAGCGCCGCCACGTTTCGCTCCAGGGCATCACGCGTTGGATTGCGGGTGCGCGCGTATTCGAATCCCTTGTGCCGCCCCAAGCCGTCCTGCACATAGGTGGACGTCTGATAGATGGGGCTCATGATGGCCCCGGTCGTCTCGTCCGGCCGCTGGCCGGCATGCACCGCCCGGGTACCGAAGCTCGATTCGAGGTCGTCGCGAAAGACGCGTGTCATGGAGTGATCGATGAAAGGCGCGTCGGAACCTATATCGGCTGCGGCACCTTCGGCAACCAATCCTGCCGCGCCGTCTCCGTGCCCCGGCGACGCTCGCCACGTTAGCTTATTCCGCATGTCTCAGACCCTCATGCGAAGCGTCTCCGGCGTGCGCGGAATCGTCGGGCGCGATCTCACGCCGGAAATCGTGGCGTGTTACGCCGCGGCGTTCGGCCAGCTCGCGCTCGAGGCGGGCCACCGTGATGTGGTGCTCGCCCGAGATTCCCGAACGTCGGGACCCATGTTCGCCGATGCCGCCCGCGCGGGTTTGCGTTCGGCCGGCGTCGACGTGGTCGACTGTGGCCTCATTCCAACGCCAACGGCCCAGCTCGCCGTCGAGCATCACGGTGCCGGCGGGGGGATCATCCTCACCGCGAGCCACAACCCGATCGAGTGGAACGCGCTCAAGTTCGTGGGTGCGGACGGTCTCTTCCTCGACGTAACCGCGGCTGCACGGCTGTTCGAGCTTGTGGACCACGGCCCCGTGTCTCATGCACGGTGGGATGGCGTCGGTGTGGTCCGGTCGGACGATACGGCAATCCGACGCCACCTGGATGCCGTGCTTGCGCTGCCCTATGTCGACGTCGAGCGGATCGCGGCGCGGCAGTTCACCGTGGCCTTGGACTGTGTGCGCGGGGCGGGTGGAACGATCATGCCCAGCCTGCTGGATCGGCTCGGCTGCGGGATGGTAGGCATCGATCTGGAGACCGACGGACGATTCACACGGGCGCCAGAGCCCGTTCCGGCCCACCTGTCGGCGCTGGGCGACGCGGTACGGCAGAGCGGCGCTGACCTGGGACTGGCCGTGGATCCGGACGTGGATCGCCTTGCCATCGTCGACGGCCAGGGGGTGCCCATCGGTGAGGACTACACCCTCGCGTTTGGCGTCCGAGCCGTGCTGGAGCGCCGCGTCGGGCCGGTGGTGGTGAACTTGTCCACGTCACTCGTGGTGGACGATGCCGCGCGGCCCTTCGGCGTGGCGGTGACGAGGGCACCGGTCGGTGAGGCGAACGTAGCGAGGGCCATGCAGCAGGCCGAGGCCGTCGTGGGTGGGGAGGGCAACGGCGGCGTGATGCTGCCCGAGCTGCACTTGGGGCGCGATGCACCGCTCGCGGCCGCGCTCATCCTCGATCTCCTCGCCCGCTCCCGCATGTCGGTACGCGAGTTGGTCGACGATGCCCCGCGGTACGTGATCGTGAAGTCGAAGGTTCCGCGCGGGCAGGAGCTGGACCCCGTGTATGCCGCGCTGGCGGATCAGGCCCGTGGCGCGACCTTCGACCGACAAGATGGACTCCGGGTCGCGTATGCCGATCGGTGGCTCCACGTTCGACCCTCGGGGACCGAGCCGATCGTCCGCTTGATTGCGGAGGCGCCATCGGAAGACGCCGCACACCAGTTGATTGCCGATGCGGCAGCCCATTTCGCATGAGAGTGGTGCTGCAGCGCGTGTCCCAGGCGTCGGTGACGGTGAACGGCGCCGTCGTCGGCGCCATCGAGCATGGGTATCTGCTCTTGGTCGGGTTCACGCAGGGCGACGGTGAGGCGGAGGTGGACTGGATGGCGGATAAGGTGGCCGGACTCCGCGCGTTCGGCGACGACACGGGACGACTGAACCGGGATGTGCGCGATGTGGGAGGTGCGGTGCTGGTGGTCTCCCAGTTCACCGTGTACGCCGATAGCAGTAAGGGCCGTCGACCCTCGTTCGTGCACGCTGCCCCCCCTGAGACCGCCGAGGCGCTCTACCGCCGGTTCGCCGACGCGCTGCGACAGCGACGGCTCACGGTCGAGACCGGGGTCTTCGGAGCCGTGATGGAGGTCGCCCTGGTGAACGACGGTCCCGTCACCCTGCTCCTCGAGCGATGATCGTTCTGGCATCGGGCTCGCCACGGCGACGCCACCTCCTGGAAATGCTCGGCATCGAGCACGAGGTCGTGGCACCCGACGTGCTCGAGGAGCCAGGGGACGGGGAGCTGCCGACCGCGATGGCCGTACGCCTCGCCACGGCGAAGGCGATGGTCGTGAGTCGTCAGCGACCCGACGCGCTGGTGCTCGCTGCCGACACCGTCGTGGTCATCGACGGTCACATTCTCGGTAAGCCGACCGACGCAGCAGACGCGGAGCGCATGCTGCACCTGTTGTCGGGCCGCAAGCACCAGGTGGTCACGGCCGTGGCGCTGGCGCTTCCCACCGGAGAAGTGCATGAGCGCTGCGACGTGACCGACGTGTGGATCCGCCCGCTCGGCGCGGACACGATTCGGAGCTACGTTGCCACCGGGGAGCCGCTCGACAAGGCCGGAAGCTACGGCGTGCAGGGAGTGGGCGCAGTGCTCGTCGAGCGGGTGGAGGGTGACTTCTTCGGCGTGATGGGCTTGCCGTTGCGCCTGGTGGTGGAGCTGCTGGATGGCGCGGGACGTCCCTACCGTTTCACGCGGTAGACCGGGACGGCCCTCGTTTTGCCCCTCAGCTGCAGCGGCTCCAGGGCGTCCACGTCGGGTGGCGACGTGAGCGCGCGGTAGAACGGCTCGGAAATCAGGATCTCGCCCCCACCGGCCTTGGAACAGAGCCGGTGCGCCGTGTTCACCGCATCCCCGATCACGGTGTATTCGAGCCGGCGGTCGCTTCCGATGTTGCCGGCGAAGACCTCGCCGAAATTAATGCCGATCCCGATCTGCATGCGATGCCGGCCTTCGCCCGCCCATTTCTGATTCAACACCTCGAGCACGTGCTGCTGCTCGATGGCGCACCGCATGGCGCGGTCGGCATCGTCGCCGTGGGTAATGGGCGCGCCCCACAACGCCATGATCGCGTCTCCCATGAACTTGTCGAGCGTGCCGCCGTGCTCGAACACGACCTCGACCATCTCGGTGAAGTACTCGGTCAGGAGCGAGGCGATCTCATCGGGGTTCATGTGCTCCGACAGCGTCGTGAACCCTCGGATGTCGCTGAAGAAGACGACCACGGGTCGCTTGGTGCCGCCAAGCTGGATCTCGTCGGCCTGGCCCGCGATCTGGTGCGCCAGGTCCGGTGCGAAATAGCGCTGGAAATTCGAGAGTACGACCGCTTCGCGGCGCACGCGCTCGGTGAGCCGGCCGTTTTCGATGGCGACGGCGGCGATGCCCGAGAACGCGATGAGGAACTCGAGATCCTCGTCGCTGAACGAGTTGGTGGACGTCATGTTGTCGACGTACAGGATGCCAAGCACTCGGCCGTCGGTTCCCATCAGCGGAGTGCACATCGCACTGCGCACGCTCTGGGTGACGATCGACCGACCTTTGAACCGAGCGTCGGCGGCGGCATTGTCGGTCAAGATCGCCAGGCGCTCCTCGACGGCCCGCTGCGCGATCGATCGGGGCACCCGGGTGCCGCCGCTCTCGTCCAATCGATTGCGGGCGACACGTGGCACGAGCTCGCCCGATGCGCCTTCGAGCATCAGGATCGAGACGCGATCCACGCTCATCACTTTGAACGTGATGTCGACGACCTTTTCCAGCAGGAGATCGACCTCCTGCTGCTTGGACAACTCCTTGGAGATCTCCAGCAGCAGCTCGAGCTTCTGTGCCTGCCGCTCGTCGACGGACAGGCCGTCGACACGAAGCTGTGAGGCGCCGCTGGGACGGGCGGCGACCCGCTCGTCCAGGTCTCGTGGCCCACTCACCTGTACCTGCCGCACGATCGTCGGCTCTGGTGGGGGCACGACGAAGCCACGCGCCGCGTGTGACGGGGGGGCTCGCTGGGTCTGGGGAGCGACCGCAATCACCTTGAAAGGAACCTTGCCGAAGGTGACGACGTCCCCATCCACGGCCACGCCGTCCGGGATCTTGGTTCCGTTGATGAAGGTGCCGTTGCTGGATCCGAGGTCGACGACACGAACGCCGCGTGGCGTGACCGAGAGCTCCGCATGGCGCCGGGACACGGTCGGATCGTAAATCGGGACGTCGCTCGTTACCGCCCGCCCCACCACGAGCGTCCGCCCCTCCGTCAGCTCGACGGACTGCTCACCGACGGTACTCTGCAACGTGATCGCGGCCACGGGTCGGCTCCTTCGCTGCGATCAATATATGGGCGGCTCAGGGAGCCGGCGACCGATCAGCGAGGGGCCGCGACGATGTAGGTACCCGGCTGCGCCAGGCTGCCCGAGACAGCATCATTGCCGGTGTACCCCGACCCACTCACGCGACGCCAGCGCCCGGGGGTGACCTCGTACCACAGGGTGAGGGCTTGGGCGTACGCGGTCGGCGAGCCGTACGATGAGCCGGTGGCCACACTGATGTCACCGTAGGCGGCGAACACGAAGGTGGCCGTCGGCCGAGTGGCGAACTCGAGGCCGTTCGGCGACACCGTGACCCCGAACCCGCCGGGCTCGGGATCGAGCGTCACGCGTGCCGAGTCGGCCGGGCCGACGGCAGTACCGTTCAAGGTGGCAAGCGACCCCACCGGAAATCGTACCTCCAGGTAGAGCGAATTGAACTGATCGGTGTGCAGCAGGCGCCGGGTCGTGACACGATCGTTTGCGACGAAGAAGATCGCGCTGGGAGCGGCCGGCGCCGAGGGCGTGAGCGGAAGGATGAGCAGATCGGCCGTCGGGAGCGTCGTGTCGCCGATGAAGTCCAGATCGCCGCACGCCGCCACTGCCGCCACCAGCAAGGCGCTTGCTGCGATCCATGGCCTCCGTGATATTGCGGAACGATGTTGCTGCGACTCTCTGTGCTCAGTGTGTTGTTCGGTGCGCTGCTTCCCTCGTCTGTCGTCGCGCAAGCCTGGAACAGCGATGCGGTCCGTGCGCTGGTGGCGCGCGGTATTGCGCAGCGCCAGGTGCGCCAGACCGACAGTACGCTTCGAGACTTCCGCGTGCGGGCGCATGGCTATGTCTTCTTTCTAGGTCAGTTGGCCGAAGGCCTGCGTGAGCCACCGCGTCTCGTCAAGTCCGACGAACTCGTGCTGGAAGTGTACTGGAAGGCGCCGGACCGGAGCAAGCAGCAGATCATCGGATGGCGCGACCGCGCCGATCTCCCCACCGATATCCAGTACCATCGTGATCACCTGGGGATCGTCCAGAACAACTTCGGCGACCGGATTCGCCTGGGCGAAGGGGACGAGGTCCGCGACGTTCCCCACCCACTGGCTCCGGATGGCCCGACGCTGTACGACTACGCCCTCGTCGATTCGCTGACCGTCTACCTGCCGCAGCGAACGGTGCGCGTGTACGAGGTAACCGTCCGCCCCCGAGACTTCGGTGCCCCGCGGGTCGTGGGCAGCCTGTTCATCGACGTCGAGACGGCCGAGGTGGTGATCTTCCGGTTCAGCTTCACCCGCAGCGCCTACCTCGACAACACGCTCGAGGACATCACGATCGTGCTCGAGAACGGGCTGTGGCAGGAGCGGTACTGGCTGCCCAACCGACAGGAAGTCGAGATCCGCCGCCGGACCAAGTGGCTCGACATGCCCGCGCGCGGGATCATTCGCGGTCGCTGGGAGATCCGCGACTACCAGTTCAACGTCGGGCTCGACGACGCGCTGTTCCGCGGGCCGGAGATCGTGGCGGCACCCCAGGCGGTGCGGGACTCGTTCGTGTGGGAGGTGCCGATGCATACCGCCATCCAGGCGGTGGCCGGGCCCGTCATGACGTTCGACCTCGAGGACGTGCGCGGCCGTATCATGGAAACCGCCGGATCGCAAGCGCTCTCGGGACTCGCCTCGGCCAGGCTGAGCGTCGGCTCGCTGTCCGATTTGCTTCACTTCAACCGGGTCGAAGGACTCGCCCCGGGGATCGGCACTATTTTCCGGCCCGGCGGGACCACAGAAATCGATGCGTGGGTGTCCTACGGCACGAGCGATCAGCGGGCCAAGGGTCGGCTCGGCGTTCGACACCGATTTGGCGGTCTCGGTGTGGAGCTTCGTGGGACACGTCGCATGGCGGACGTGGCCGACGACCCGGTGATCTCACCGCTGCTCAATACGGTCCTCGCCCAGGAAGTGGGTGAGGACTTCGGCGACTACGTCCTGCTCACGGAGGCGTTTGCGTCGCTGCGGCGCGATTTCGGCGTGCGCGGCGGCTTCGGACTCCGCATGGGAATCCAGCATGCCGAGAGCGTCGTAACCGCGGCCGTGCCGGCCACCGGGACCTTCCGCCCCAACCCCGCGTTGGGCGGCGGGACGTTCGGCGTTGCCGAGCTCACGCTGGAGCGACGCAGCGCGGAGCTTGCGCTCAGACACGGCGTGAGCGGCGCCGTGTCGTTGGAAGGCGGAAGCGGTGAGGATGTCCGGTATGTTCGCGTCCGGGGGATCGGACGTGCCCACCTGAGCGTCGGGCCCACTCGGCTGGTCGCTCGGGGCTGGGCAGGGTGGGGGTCAGCGGATCTGCCCGTGCATCGCTCGTTCGTCCTGGGAGGGCGCGGTACCCTGGTCGGCGAACCGTTCCGGGCGTGGGGGGGACGCTACGCGGCGGGCGGCACGTTGGAATGGCAGCTGCCCGTACCGTTTCCGGCCCTGGCGCTCGGTCCGTTCGTGTCGACCGGTCGTCGCATCGTTGTGGCGCCGTTCGTGGGGGCGGGCTGGGCCGGTGGCGCCATGCCGGGCCTCCCGTGGCAGCCCAGCGACGGCGTGCGCCCAGTGGTTGGGATCGGAGTGGAGTGGTTCCACCGCTTCTTCCGCGTGGACCTCGGCATGGGACTTCGGGACCCGAAGCTGCGTGTCGTGATTGACGTCACACGCGATTTGTGGGACATCCTGTGACCTTGTTGGGGTTGCCTCCCGAGCTGGGCCGAGGGCAACCAAGGGCGCACGCGCGGGCCGTTTTTCTGGCGTCAGGTTTGGGGCCCCGATATCTTAAGAGGTTGGGAAATCCCATCGCAGGTCGAGTCGCCCCTTCGAGGGGGTGGAGGTGGCAAGGTTCGCACGTTCACCGATGAATGGCTCCGGCCGACGGTAGAGGACCTCGTCGGCAAGGAGAAGGTCGAGGAGCTCCGGCAGGGGGAGCAGGAGCACCCCTCTCTGTGGGAGGCGGCGGTCGAGCGCAAGCTCACGTCGGACGAAGCCCTGCTGAGCAGCTTGACGACGCGGTTTCGGTTGAAGCTCGCCGACCTGTCGCGCAGCGAGCAGGCCGCGCGCGATGTCGTGCCGGAGTCCGTCGCCCGGCGCTACCAGATTCTCCCCCTCAACATCAGCGATTCCACGCTGGATATCGCCACCGCGAATCCCTTTGACCTCGACTGCGAGAAGATGCTCGCCTTCGCGACGGGACGAGAAGTGCGCAGTCACCTGGCCAGCCCAGCCAAGATCAGACAAAAGATCGAAGAGCTCTACAAGCCGGAGAACGTGCTGTCGCAGTTATTGGAGGGCATGGAGGCCGCGGCGGAAATCCAGCAACTCGACGCTCAGAAGGAGCTCGAGGACCTGGCGGTGTCGGAGGAGGAGGCCTCGCAGCGCCCCGTTGTGCGGCTGGTGGATCTCATCATCTCCGAGGGCATCTCGTCACGGTCGAGCGACATTCACATCGAGCCGGAGGAGGGTGGGGTCGCCGTCCGATACCGGATCGACGGCGTGCTGCGGCAGGTCATGAAGATCCCCCGGGCGGCCGGGCTCCCGCTGATCTCCCGCATCAAGATCATCTCGGGCCTGGACATCGCCGACCGGCTGCGGCCCCAGGACGGCCGCGCCCGGGTCGCGGTGAACGGGATTCCGGTGGACCTGCGAGTCTCGACCCTGCCCGCGTCGCTCGGCGAGAAGGTCGTCATCCGGGTGCTCGACACTTCGCGGACCGTCCTCACCCTGCCGTCGCTGGGGTTGAGTTCGGGGGAGTCTGACCAGATCACCGCCCTGCTGGACAACCGGGATGGAATCATCCTGGTCACCGGGCCAACGGGTTCCGGGAAGACGACCACCCTGTACTCGGCTATCCGGCATGTGCAGAGTGAGGGGGTCAACATCGTCACGGTTGAGGATCCGGTCGAGTATCGAATGCAGGGGATCGTGCAGGTGCAGGTGCACGAAAAGGCGGGACTCACGTTCGCGGCGGCGCTGCGCTCGATCCTGCGGCAGGACCCGGATGTGGTGCTCGTTGGTGAGATCCGCGACCGCGAGACGGCCCAGATCGCGGTGCAGGCCTCGCTCACCGGGCACCTCGTGCTCTCCACCCTCCACACGAACGATGCGCCCAATGCCGTAACCCGGCTTGTCGACATCGGGATGGAGGCATACAAGATCGCCAGCGCCCTGCGCGGCGTCATCGCACAGCGGTTAATGCGCCGGTTGTGCCCGACCTGCAAGGAAGTCTGGGTGGAGGCGATCCCCCGTAAGTTGCACCAGTGGGTTCCGCCCGATACGCCGCTCTACCGCGCGGTCGGCTGCCCGGAGTGCGCGATGACCGGCTATCGTGGCCGCTTCTCGATCGTCGAGATTCTCAAAGTGACTCCCGAAGTGGAACGGACGATCGGCGCTAACGAGACGGCAGACCGCATTGCCCAGGTAGCCGAGCGGGGTGGAATGAAGACGTTGTGGACGAGCGGGCTCGCGCACGTGCTCCATGGCGAGTCGACCATCGACGAGTTGCTGCGTGTGGTCGACGTGCCGCAGGAAGACGCTGAGGCTACCGAGGCGGCGGATGCGAAGCGGACGTCCGGGCCGCGTCGTCGACGCCCCTCAGGCGGACACCCGGCGGTGGTGGAGCGAAAACGCACGTCAGGAGCAACCGACGCACCGACCGCCGCCGCCCTGGCCGGCGAGTTCGATCTGATCGATCCCGTCGAGGCGCCCCCCCGTCGCGGGCCCAACGCCAAGGTCCTGTTGGTGGATGATGAGGAACAACTTCGCAAAGTGATGCGTGATCTCCTGGAGCGGGATGGGTACGAGGTGGAGGAAGCGGCCGACGGGGTCGAGGCACTCGATCAGGTCGACCGGCACGCCCCCGACATCGTCGTGCTCGACCTCAACCTCCCGGGTCTCGATGGATACGGCGTGCTGAATCACCTGCGGTCACGACCGGCCACCGAGAACATTCCTGTGGTGGTGTTGACGGCCCACGGCGACGAGGACAGCGAGGTGCGGGTCTTCGAGCTGGGAGCGGACGACTTCCTCTCCAAGCCGTTCCGCGCGCGGGCACTATCAGCGCGACTGCAGGCGGTCCTCGGCCGTCCGCGGCCGGCCCACTAGCCCAAGGCACCCCAGCCATCAATCTCCCGCCGCTCCAATGCCCGGTGGAGCGTTAGGCTTGACCCGAACGGGCTTGGCGGGCACTCCGAGATAGAGATGCCACGGCTTGGCGTCACGCGTGAGTACGGCGCCCGCCCCTACCATGGCCTGTTCGCCGACGTGGACACCGGCGAGGACCGTGGCGTGATAGGTGATGCGCACGCCGTCTCCGAGCACGGTCGTGGCGTTGGTCACGTCTTCTTGGTCGGCGAGACTGTGAGTGTGGCTGTAGATGTTGGCGTAGTCGGCGATCGAGACCTTGTTGCCGATGACGATGCCGCCCCGATCGTCCAGTAGCACGTGCCGGTGGACCACCACGTCGTCGCCGACCTCCATGTTGTACCCGAACGAGAACTCCACGAACTGAAAACACTTGAAGTTCCTGCCACAGCGTCGGAAGATGTGCCGGGCCAGCACCCGCCGCAGTCTCACGGCGACGTCGACGTTCCCGCCTCCCATCGGCGACCGGTCGAAACTCTGCCACAGCCAGAGGAGCGGCTTGACGCGCGCATACCGCTCGGGGTCGATCTCGTCGTAGTACTCGGGCTCGAGCGTGACGTTGTGCGGGTCGAGGGACAGTAACGCCGCCCGGGTCGCCGTGGGGACCGTCGGGTCGGCCACTAGGTCCTCATACGGGCCGAGGGTCGGATAGAGGAGCTGGAGCAGCGTGTCTCGGCACAGCCGGTACCGATCGACCCCAGGATCCGCGATGCGCTCGTCTAACTCCCCGATCCAGCGTGCGAACAGCGGCTCGCTCTCGCCTGACAACACGATCTTCCGAAGGGGATGGTGGGCCATGCCTGATCTCGCGCCGTGTGGTCTATGCCAAACGAGCGGTGGGGCTGTGGGAGTTCCCGATGTCCGGGATCCCTATGGCTTGCCGGCAGCGGCGCGCGCGATCACGGATGCGCGTTCTCGCTCCACCGTCCGAAGGATCTGCTCCCAGTTCGCGTTCCGCTGCCCGACATACTCCACGATGAACGGATCGAGCGTGCGGATCCCGTCTTCGAACAGGTAGATGGCGGTAGCGGTCTCCCGTTGTCCGAGCTGCTGCGCGCTCCACAAGGGGGAGAGTGGAAAGGTCTGTGCCGGTCGGAACAACCGGTTCTGACTCGTGATGGTGAGATCATCCGGGTTGAAGCGGGCGTCCCGCTCCAGGCCGAAGAATGTGACGAGAAACAAGCTCGGCTCGCTGATTCCGAGCCGGTTCGCGGCCTCGGCTACCTCGTCCGCCTTCGATTCGACGAGTCGATGGAGCGAGCTATACGTGTCCGGGGCCAGCAACCGAGTGATCCGCTCGTCCAAGGGAACCACCTGGATCTGGACGGTGGTGCTGCGCAGCCTCAGTGACACGTCGTCTTGCCGCAAGGTGCCGTACCCCGCCGGTGGGAGATCCAGGTCATCCGGGGCGACGGGCGGACGCTCCTGAGCCTGGGCACAGCCCAGCGGGCCCAGCGCGAGGGCGGCGGTGAGGGCGAAGGGCCGTCCCCACGGCGCGATGATCGGTCGGTGCATCGGAAAGCGCTGGATCATGGCTGTCCTCCTGACCTCTCGGGCGGCTCCGCCGGCTTTTGGGCGACGAACGCGAAGACGGAATCGCGCAGATCGTCGATGCCGCTCCGGGTGCGGGCGCTCGTGAGCACGCATTGGTCCTCGGGCATCCCCACGGAGTCGAGAATCGCCCGGAGGCGCTCCTGGCGGCGACCGCGGGCGAGCTTGTCCGCCTTGGTGATGGCGACCAGTACCGGGACGGCGCGGGCTGCCAGCAACGCGCTCACGGCGTGATCGTCAGCGGACGGGTCGCGCCGCACATCCAGCAGCCACACGGCTCCACGGAGGGGCCGCCGCTCGGAAAGATACCGCCGTACCAGTGTGTGCAGTCCGCGCCGCTCCGCTTTGCCGATCCGGGCGTAGCCGTATCCGGGCAGGTCGACCAAATAGAACGTGCTGTCGACGTCGAACACGTTACACATGCGGGTCTTGCCTGGCGTTCGGCTCGTCCTGGCCAGCGCCCTTCGGCCGGCGAATGCGTTGATGAGCGAGGACTTCCCGACATTCGAGCGCCCCAGGAAGCAGATCTCTGGGCGGACGGGGGTGAGACGAAAGTCGACCGTCGGGTAGCTGCCGACGAAGGTGACGGGAATCAGGCTTCTTTCTTGGCGCGACGCTGCTCGGTGACGATGAGAGGCGCCCGGCGCTCGGAGACACACTCCTTGGTGATCACCACTTCCCGGACATCGGACCGACTGGGCAAGTCGAATAGGATGTCCGTCATCACGTCCTCGAGAATCGCTCGGAGGCCGCGCGCCCCGGTCCCACGCGCAAGTGCCTGCGTGGCCACCGCCCGCAGCGCGTCGGGGTCGAAGGTCAGCCCGACGCCCTCCAGATCGAACATCTTGGTGTACTGCTTGCTCAGGGCGTTCTTGGGCTCGACCAGGATGCGAACCAGCGCCTCCTCATCGAGCGAATCCAGCGCCACTGTGACCGGTAGCCGGCCCACCAGCTCGGGGATGAGCCCGTAGCGCAGCAGATCGTCGGGTTCGACTTCGTAGTAGGGATTCCGCTCGAGTTGTCTCGCCTTCCCTTCCTCCACCTCTTGCTTGCTGAACCCGATCTGCCGTCGTCCGGTGCGCGCCTCGATGATCTTCTCGAGACCGTCGAACGCGCCACCGCAGATGAACAAGATGTTCTTCGTGTTGATCTGGATGTACTCCTGCTGCGGATGCTTGCGCCCACCCTGTGGTGGCACGGAGGCGACAGTGCCTTCGAGGATCTTCAGTAGCGCCTGTTGCACGCCTTCACCCGAGACGTCACGTGTGATGCTCGGGTTCTCACTCTTGCGGGCGACCTTGTCCAGCTCGTCGATGTAGACGATGCCGTGCTCGCACTCGGCGACGTTGAAGTCCCCGGCCTGGAGCAAACGCACCAGGATGTTCTCGACGTCCTCGCCGACGTAGCCCGCCTCGGTGAGCGTGGTGGCGTCGGCGATCGTGAACGGGACATCCAGCATGCGCGCGAGCGTGTGGGCGAGGAGCGTCTTCCCGACCCCGGTCGGCCCGAGGAGCAGGATGTTCGATTTCTCCAGCTCCACGTCGTCGGCGCGAACCGCTTGAGAGTTGATCCGCTTGTAGTGGCTGTAGACCGCGACCGACAGCACTTTCTTGGCGCGCTCTTGGCCGATAACGTATTGGTCGAGCACGTCCTTGATTTCGACGGGTGTGGGAACCTGCGTGACAGATTCGGCAACTTCGCGCTCTTCGTCCTCGGCCAGGATCTCGTTGCAGAGGGCGATGCACTCGTTGCAGATGTACACGGACGGACCGGAGATGAACTTCCGGACCGCGTCCTTGGACTTCCCGCAGAACGAGCAACGCAGATGTTTGTCTTGGGCCATCGGTCACCGAGCCGTTGCGGCTAGTATGGGATTCCCCTGTCTCAGCGTCAAGACGATACGACACTCTCCAGTTCGGCCCGACGCTGAATCACCTTGTCGATGATGCCGTAGTCGCGAGCCTCCTCGGACGACATGAACCGGTCGCGGTCGATGTCGAGTTCGATCTGCTCCTTCGGGCGGTTCGTATGCTGAGCGTAGAGCTGATTGAGCTTGTCCCGCAGGTACAGGATCTCCTTGGCCTGGATCTCGATGTCCGCCGCGGTTCCTTGGTACCCGCCCGAAGGCTGGTGCATCATGATGCGCGCATGCGGGAGCGCGGCCCGTTTGCCCGCCGCCCCAGCCGCGAGCAGGAACGACCCGGCCGACGCTGCCATTCCCATGCAGATCGTGTTCACCGGTGCCTGAATGTGCTGCATCGTATCGTAGATGGCGAAGGCCGACGAGATGATCCCGCCCGGCGAGTTGATGTAGAGGTAGATGTCGCGCTCGGGGTTGTCGGCTTCCAGGAACAGAAGCTGCGCAATGATGACGTTGGCCACGTCGTCGTTGATCGGCGACCCGAGAAATACGATGCGGTCCATCAGGAGCCGCGAGAAGATGTCGTAGGTGCGCTCGCCCCGGCTGGAGCGCTCGATCACGTACGGCGGAAAGATCGTTGGCATCGTCTTCGTCCGAATCCCGTTAGGCGTTGGTGACCGTACTCTGCGCGAGCAAGTAGGCGAACACCTTCTCTTCGGTGATACCCCGCTCGACCTCGCGAAGCTGCTTTGCCTTCTGGAGTGAGGCATAGACCTTCGCTGGCTCCGTGGATCGGCGACGGGCCAGTTCCTCGATACGGCGGTCCAGATCCTCCTCAGTTGCCTGGAGCGTCTCCCGCTCCGCCACGGCATCGATGACGAGGTCTCGGAGCACCTGGCGCTCGGCCAGCGGCCGGAACTCCGCGGCGAACCGCTCGAGTTGGTCGTCCGGAATGCCGTAGCTCTGGGCGTACGCGCTGAGGACCCGCTGGACCAATGGCGCGGGCGGCTCCAGTCCGTTGGCTCCGATCAGCTCGTCCATCAGCCGGCGGCGCACCTCGGCGTCCGCCTCACGCTCCGCATGGGCCTGGAGATCCTCCTGAACCGCGGCGCGCAGCGCAGCCACCGATTCGAAATCACCAAGCTCCCGTGCAAACGCATCGTCGAGGTCGGGCAGCTCCCGGCGCTTCACCCCGTGGAGCGTCACCGAGACGGTGCGCGTCTGCCCCCGCTTTGCCTGGTCGGCGAAGTCATCCGGGTAGCGCACGGTGGCCTCGGCGGTCTCACCGGGCAGCAGGCGGGCAATCTGCTCCTCGAGATCGGGGATGGCCTGACCTTCCCCGAGGACGACCTGATACTGCCGCGGCTCGCCTACCTTGCCATTCTCGACGGTGGCGATACTGACCGAGGCCATCTGCCCCTTGCTGGGTCGTTCGCCGTCGACGGGCACCCAGGTGGCCTTCTGCGCCCGCAGTTCCTCGATCTGGTCGCCGACGGCCTCGTCGGTGACGGGAGGCACGGTGCGGGTCACTGTGAAACCACCAATCCGCTGCAGGGCGATCTCTGGCTTGACCTCAACCCGGAACTCGAACGTGAGCGGCACGCCGTCGTCGAAACGCAGATCCCGCACGGCCGGGTCGGCGATCGGCTTGAGGTTCTCCTGCTCAACGGCCTGCTTCCACCCGTCGCCGATCAGGCTTTGCAGCATGCGCTCCCGGATCTCCTGGCGATATTGGCGGCGCACCACGCCAATCGGCGCCCGGCCCTTTCGAAAGCCCGGCAGCCGCGCCCGTTTGGCGTAGAAGGCGGCTGCCGCCTGCTCCGCCGCCCGTACGCGGTCGACCGGGATCTCGACCTTCAGGTTCTTGGCCCCCGGCTCGTCCTTGACGGTCGTGATCTGGATATCGCTGGTGTCCACGGTCATCACGTCGAATGGTCTCTGCCCCGAATCCCAACCGAAGCGCCGAAATGTAACCCCGGGCCGCCCACCCGACCCACCCGGCGGGCCGATCGCCGAATGGGTAGCCCGTATGTGTCTGACCCATCGAAAGTTAGCGGGTTGCCTCCGCCAGGAGGAGGTTCGAGGCTGCCGGGTCACCTGGGTCACGGTGAGGGCACGACCCGGGGACGGCTCCGGACTATGCTCAGCCCCAGGGAAGGGAGTGGGTCGAGGGGAAACGAGGTTGCCATGGAGGAGAACGCGATGACCGGAACTCGAGAGATGACTTTCCTCCTCGCGGAGCCGGAGCGCCGCGCGCTGCGAGCCCTCGCGGCCCGACTCCCCCAGGCCGTGCGATCCAATCATCTGACGGCGCTGGGCGTCGTCGGTGCGGTGGGCGCCGGTCTGGGGTATGCGCTGTCATCGGTCTCGGTCGCCTGGCTGTGGCTGGCGAGCGCCATGCTGGCGGTGAACTGGTTCGGTGATAGCCTGGACGGGACCCTCGCCCGGGTGCGCAAGGCGGAACGGCCCCGGTATGGGTATTACCTGGATCACGTCGTGGACGCGGTCAACACGACCGTGGTGGGACTGGGGATCGGGTTCTCGCCCTATGTCCGCCTCGAACTCGCGCTGCTGCTGGTGATTGCGTTCCTGACACTTGCCATCAACGTGTACCTCGAGACGGCCGTGTTTGGGAAGTTCCGGATCTCCTATGCGCGCCTCGGCCCTACCGAGGCCAGGATCATCCTGATTCTCGGGAACACGTTGCTGTTCTTCGCAGCCGGTCACTTCGGGTGGTTGGAGGTTGGGGTGCGGGTCGCGGCGAACGCCGTTGTGGCGTTCCTGTGCATCGGGATGTTCGCGGTGCTGGTCATTCGGTTCGGCGAGAACCTCCGGCGACTTGCCAAGCTGGAGCCGAGGAAGATTTGAGCGGGAAGCGGGCATGACTTGTCGAGGAGCGAACTAAAATGGTGAAGGTCGTGGCAGTAATTTCGTTGAGCGCGGTGCTGACGGCGTGTGTGGTGTCGATCGAGCCGACGATCCCGGCGTCGGAGAGCGTCTTCGCGCCGGAGTTGCTCGGAACCTGGGTGGAAGCCGGCGAGAAGGATTCGGCGGTCGTGACACGCGACGGTGAGGGCGGATATCTGATCGACTACGCCGATCAGGACGGCATGGGACGGTTCACCGGACGGTTGGGCCGCCTGGGTGACCACCTGCTGTTGGAGGTGCGTCCAGTGTTGGCCGACAGGGGCGCGAGCGAAGCGTACGAAGCCCTGCTGCTGCCGGGCCACCTGCTCTTTGGGGTGGTACTCGAAGGTCCTGAGATGCGCCTGACGCCGCTCGATATCGACGCCGTGCGTGAGGCGCTCCGTGGCGACCATCTGCGGACTCCCCATCTCTCGTTTTCGGGGAACCACATCGAAGACCGCGAGCAACTGGTTCTCACGGGCACAAGCGCCGAGCTGAGGACGTGGCTCCCGCGCGTGTTGGAGCGCTCGGATGTGTGGGGTGAGCCCGGGGTCTGGCGGAGGGTCGCCCCCAACTAGCTCTGCGGGCGGGCATCCGCCCGGTTCCAACCGCTCGCGGAGGTCAGCGACGATGCGCGAGGCGGCACGTCGCCGCGAGACTCGTGTATGCGGCCGGAGGGACTCGAACCCCC
>JBFIHA010000011.1:0-82833 GCA_041602035.1 Gemmatimonadales bacterium
CCCGACGCCCCCCGATTCCTTTGGTGCGCTCGACCACGCCACGCACGACTGCGAGATCAATGCGACGTCGGTTTCTCTCCGTGACAGTGCTATGCTCCGCCCTCATTGCCGGAGCGTGCGCGCAGACCTTCGACGCGACCACGCTTGGCGTCGAGGCCACGATGGCCTCGCCGCCCGCCACCCAGGTGCAAGGGGAGGAATTCCGCGTGAACCGCAAGGCGGTCTACCTGCTCTGGGGCACCCTCCGCGCCTCCAAGCCCTCGCTGGAAGAGGCGCTCGCCTCGCAGGTGACCGGGACGGCGCAGGTCACGAACCTGCGCATCAAAGTGCGAAGCCGATGGTCGGACGTGCTCTTCACCGTGCTCACGGTGGGGCTCGTCGCCCCGCGAACAGTGACGTACGAGGGCGTCGTGGTGGGGCAGTAGCAGGATCCCGGAGCGACGGTGCTCGCGCCGCCCCGGGTCCGTGCGATGGAACGCTTTCTAGGGCGCGGACACGATCCCACCAAGCCGAATCGCGATCGTGATCTCGTTGACCTCCGAGTCGAACCAACGCCGGAAGCCACCTTCGAAGCCGATGGCGAAGCCGGTGTTGACCAAGACCCGATATCCGACCCTGGCCCCCACCCCAAATTCGCTGTTGGAGCCGAAGTCACTGTCGGCGTACTGGACCGCACCGCCCACTGAGGCATACGCAGAGTTTGCTGCCGCTCCCGAGAATGCGTAGCCGAGGTGGCCGGCCACGCCGAGTGTCGTCAGCGTCTCGCCGCCACCGGAGAGAATGTTGAACGAAACTTCGGGCTGGATGAGCACGCCACGTCCGAAGAAGAGATTCACATACAGTGGTGCCTGACCAACGATGCCCGCACCGGGCACCCCGATGTGGGTGAGGCTGCCTCCGTTCGTGAGAATGCTGGCGCCTAGTCCGGACCCAATCTCGATCGTCGGGCCCTGGGCGTATGCGGTGACGGGGAACAGCAACAACGCGGCGAACGCTGGGAATCGGGTCTTCATCGGTGGCTCCGGGGATGGTGGATGCAGTCGAATGTAGGAGCGCCGGTGAACCCGACAAGATGCGCGACGGTGGCTGCTGCCGCACCAGCGCGCACGGTGCTGCGTGCGGTGAGGCCAACGGATCGCCGATGGTCAGGGTCGGCAATCCATCGCTGCAAGGTCCCAGCGAGAACCCGCTCTGCACCGCGCCGCGGGAGCGCCACCCCGCCGCCCGCGTCCACGAGGGCGGCGGCGTCACGCGACGACTCGTACCTCGGTCCGACCGCGATCGGTAGCCCATAGGCGGCTGGCTCGATGACGGCGTGCAGCGTGTTGTGGCGGAAGCCGCCGCCCACGTATGCTGCGCTCGCCACTTGGTAGAGATCGAAGAGGATTCCCGAAGCGGTGATCAGCACGCAGCGCGCTGTCGGCGTGTGTTCCGGGTGGTTCCACTCCTCCAGGTCGACGCCGAGCGCGGCGGCAAGGCGTCTCACGCGGACCACGCTCGCGGGGGTCACCGCGTGCGGCGCCAACAGGACGTGCACATCGGTGTGCGCAGCCAAGATGGTCCGAACGACGCGGAGCACCACGGGCTCGTCGGAGGGCTCAAGGCTCCCGCCGATGAGCACCGGGTACTCCCCGGCCCATGTCCGTAGTGTGCCAAGGGTGCCGAGCTCCGGGATGCGCTCGAGCACCGCGTCGTGGCGTGGGTCCCCCGTGATGACCACGGCGTCGGGCCGTGCGCCGAGCCGTCGCCACCGTGCCGCGTCGGCCTCGCTCGCCGCGCCAATCCACGAAACCGACGGGAGAACCCTGGCGTAGAGAAGACGTCCCGCCCAGGAGAGCCGACGGCTCCGAGGGCTCACTTCGGCCCCAACCACCGCTACGGGGACCTGTGCCAGTCGGCACTGCCGGACGAATTCCGGCCACAGGTCACCCCGGGAGAAGACGACGACATCGGGGCGCACGGCGTCGAGCACGGCGCGGATCGGGGTCGGCTCGTCGGGCGGCAGATAGTCGGCGTGGACGCGCGCAAAGGACGGGTGCCATTCGGCCACGGACGGGGAGGTGTACGAGTGAACGAGAGCAAGACGCGGCACGGCCGACCGCAGTCGGGTGACGACGGGCCCGGCCGCCAGTGCCTCGCCCACCGACGCGGCGTGCACCCACACCAACCGGCCGTCCGGCCGATGTGCCTGGGCCCACCGCACCCAGCGGTCACTCGCGTGGCGGCGACCGGCGAGCGCAGTGCGAAGGGTGCTGCGCGGCAGCGGTATCCGGTGGACGATCCGGGAAGCCCCGTGATAGGCGGCACGGTACATACGATGCTGTTGGTGATAGCTTACGGGCCATGACCATGCAACAGTACTTCCGCACGAGTCGCGAGGCGCGCTACAGCGTGCTGTTCGCGTTCCCGCTGTTGCTGCTCTATGAGGGACTCGCAGCCGCGCTGTCGGGGTCGGCTGTGGCGGGTGTGCGGAACGGGGCCGACGTACTGCTCAAGACGCTGTTCCTGAGCCTCGGCGGTCGGTGGGGGCTCCTGGTGTTCGGCATTCTGTTCGTGAGCGTCGGCGGGTGGATCGTCTGGCGTGACAACCGCCAGCGCTCGTCGCCGATCAACTGGCGGGTCTTCCTGGGGATGTTCGGCGAGAGCATCCTCTATGCCGCGTTCTTCGGTCAGACCGTGGCAATCCTCACCGCCTGGCTGCTGCAGGGAGGGCCGTCGCTGGCCATCCAGGCCGGAAGCCCCGTGGCGTCGCTCCCGCTCGGCACGCAGCTCGTGGTGTCGCTTGGCGCGGGCATCTACGAGGAGCTGGTCTTCCGGGTGTTGCTGGTGTCGGGTCTTGTGGCGCTGGGGCTTCGTTTCAAGTGGAAACGCTCGGCAGCCGTCGCTGCGGCGGTCGTCGCAAGCGCGCTCATCTTCAGCGCGTTCCACTACGTAGGTCCGTACGGAGACCCGTTCACGACTCCGTCGTTCACGTTTCGCGCGATCGCGGGTCTGCTGCTGAGCGCGCTGTACGTGTTCCGCGGCTTCGGCGTCGCCGCCTGGACGCACGCGCTCTACGACGTGGGGTTGGCGCTGCTAGGCTAGCGCGGCTGCCCCGCCGTCTTTGCCGTATAGATGGAATCCAGGATGGGTCGCCACACCTCGATCGGTTGGGCGCCCGGGAGCAGCCCACCTTCGATCACGAACGACGGTGTGCTGCTGATGCCCGATCGGAAGCTGGCCTCCGCCTCCTGCTGCACCAACTCGCGGACCGCGCCGGTCACAACGCACTCTTGTAGCGCGGCGCGGTCCATGGCAGCTGAATCGGCATAGGCAAAGAACAGCCGGGACGGATCCGGGAGATTGGCCCACGCGCTCTGATGCTTGTAGAGCAGGTCGTGTGCGGGCCAGAAGCGATCCTGAAGCGCGGCGCACATGGCGAATTCGTGGGCGGCGAGCGCGTTGGCATGCAGCGACGGCAGCGGCAGATTCAAGAAGATGAACCGCGCCTTCCCCGTGCTGATGTACTCGCGCTCGAGGATCGGAAGCGTTTCGTCCCAAAACACCCGACAGAACGGGCACTGGAAATCGCTCGCCTCGAAGATCGTGATTGGCGCCGCCCTGTCACCTTTCGAACGCGCCGCCAACAGATCGTCGCGCAGCTCCTGGATCTGCGCCTCTGTGGGCCGTGGCAGCTCGGGTTCGTCGGCGTTGGAATCGAGCGCGGTGAGCGCCGCCCCCACGGCCAGGAGTCCAAGCCCAACGAGTCCCGCAAAGAGGAGTGCCTTGCGCTGCGTCACGATCCCTCGCTTGTCCGGATGACTGGCGCCCGCCCTGCCACCACCTAGTGTCGCCACCGGCGTTCGCCGTTCCCGGGATTCAGGGGAACGCGCACCGGGACCAGCCGCGTCACCGTGACCGCGGCATTCCAATAGTACTCCAGAAACGGGTTTTCGGGGTCGGGGAGGCGGGTCACGAGCCACCACCGCCCCGGGTCGACCCGGAGCGTCACCCGACCGTCGCCGTCCGTTGTGCCCTCCACCACCCGCGCTCCAGCGTCGGCGATCGCGGCGGCGGCAGCGTCCGCATAGCCCTCGTACGCGTCATACTCCCACCGGCGGAGGGAGTCGGCCGCCGCCTGAGCGCGGCGGGCCAAGCCAAGATCGGAGGCCCCAAGGCGCCGCAGGGCGGCGTCCCGTTCGGACGCGCGGTCGGCGAGGCGAGCGTACGACTGACGGAATCGCTCGTACAGTGCGGCGTATTGGGGTGTCCCACGGTCCATCGCGAACAGGGAATCCGACAGCGCCACCACCGAATCGCGTAGCGCCCGCCAGGGACGGTTCAGTTCTTTGAACGGGTCGTCGGCCGGGCGAGCGTACGCCCGAAGCTCCTGCTCGAGCTGGCCGAAGTCGGGCCGAGGGGTCGGCGCGGCGGTCGTGAGCGAATCGAGTAATCGATCGGGATCGAAGGGGAGCGCCGTAATGTCGAGCGCCGACATCGCTCGGCCGTCCTCCCAGGTGGCATGGACGAAGATCTCGGTTTCGCCATCGCACCCCGATGTGAGGGCCGCCGACAGGATGAGGGGCGCCCAGGGGGCGCGAAGCTTCCTGATGGCCTTCACCGGCGTCGCGGCCCGAGTGGAGACGCGGTGCGGGAGTCCCAAGTCACGACAAAGCCGTGTGGCTCAGTCGACGATGGCCCGGGGGAAGATGAAGTCTCGCGGATTGACCGTCTTGCGGTTGACTTGGATTTCGTAGTGGAGGTGGGGACCGGTCGCGATGCCGGTCTTGCCGACCTCGGCGATCTTGTCGCCCCGTGTGACCGAATCCCCGACGCGCACCAGAATCCGTGAGCAATGCGCGAAGAACGTCTGCACGCCATGCCCATGGTCGATGGTGACCGTCTTGCCGTACCCACTGATGGTTCGGACCTCGACGACCCGCCCCTTGGCCGGGGCGAGGATCGGCGTTCCGAACGGTGCCGACACGTCGATGCCGGGGTGCGGGCGCGGCTCGTTGTAGATCGGGTGCATGCGGATCAGGGCATACCCACTCGTGAACCAGCCCTGGTCCTCGGGAATGGGCGAGATCGACGGCGTACGGCTCAAGCGGTCGGTATGCGACTCGAGGCTATCGATGGCCTCGTGGAACGAGCCGGCGAGGAGATTCGCACGGCGAATGTAGTTGTCCAGGTCGCTCCGCAGGTCGAGGGCCCGTCGACCTTCGGGCGCTTCAGAGAGAAGGTGCTCGTCCTCGGTCCACGCCGCCGCCGGGCCACCGACGCCGGCGAGCTGCACGGAGGGGTCGTTGGGCTCGAGGCCGGCGAGGAGGCGGACCAACCGGTCCCGCTCCGCGATCGACTGAATGGTGTCCCCCAGGGCGGCCAAGTGCTCGTGGGCACGATCCAGCTCGACCGTCAACAAGGTGTTCCGCCGCTCCAGTCGATCCAGCCTGGACAGGTCGATGGCACGCTTGGTGGTCGCGACACCAAACACCAACGCGGTCATACCCGCGACGGCGAGCACGGTCGCGAGCACTCGGAACTTCGTCAGGGAGACACTCACCGAGCGGGATTCGCCCGCCCCATGAGGTACCAGAACCACCGTCCACTTCCGCGCTGCCATCTCAGCCTCGATTCCGACGCTGCACCTCGGTGTTTCGCAATCGCCACACCCTGCGGCGAACCAGAGGCGGGCGAGGTGGCGGAAAAGATAGAGTGGCGGACAAAGCGCTGTCAACCACCGGCGTCACACATGTAAATTATTGTAAAACAACCACTTACGATACACGGCTGTCTTTGGGGAAGAGCGGTGGGGGCTTCCGAGAGGCCGCACCACCGGTTGGGGGACGCTCCACATACCCCCATGGCGCGTCTGCCACGGTGTCCGGTAGGCCCAGCGCGTCCCACACGGCCTGGGTTTTCGCGGGCATGAAGGGGCTTGCCAGCAGCGTGATCCGGGCCAGCCCTCGGGCCAGGGCGGCGAGCGTGTCCTCGAGCTCGGCCGTGCGACCTTCCTTGGCAAGCGTCCAGGGGGCGCGCTCCTCGACGAACCGATTGGCCAGGTCTACGAGCTTCCAGGTGAGATCGCCCCCCTCGTGCAGCAGGTGGTGGTCCATGGCGGACCGATAGCCGGCCACGATCTCGTCTCCGGCCGTGTCGAGCGTCGTGGGTTCGGCGCGGTCCGGGATGCGGCCGTCGAGGTACCGCCCCACCATGGCCAGAACCCGGCTGGCCAGATTGCCGTACCCGTCCGCAAGCTCCGCGGTGTAGCGGACGTCGAAGCGTTCCCACGAGAAGTTACCGTCGGCGTTCCACGGCACCTCACGGAGCACGAAGTAGCGCAACGCGTCCGGGCCGTGGCGATCGATGATCTCGCGTAGGGTGACGCGCACGCCGGCGGTCTTCGAGAACCGCGCGCCCTTCGTCGTGATCCAGCCATGGCACCAGACCTGCCGCGGTGGCTCCACGCCCGCGGCCATCAGCATGGCCGGCCAGAGGGCAGCGTGAAATCGAACGATGTCCGGACCGATGACGTGGACGTCGGCGGGCCACATCTCGACGAACTCGGCATCGGGGTATCCCGTGGCCGAGAGGTAGTTGATGAGTGCCTCGAACCACACGTAGACCACGTGGCTCGGATCATCCGGCCACGGGATGCCCCAGGGCACGCGTGACCGGCTGACGGAGATCGTTTGATCGTCGGTCCACTCCTCCACAACATTCCGGACTTCGTTGAGCTTCGATGTCGGTTGGACGAATTCGGGTTGGGCGTCGTACAGGTCGAGCAGGGCGCGTCGGAAGCGTCCGACGGCGAAGACGTAGTTGGGTTCCTTCACCCACGAGATCGGTCGGGTCGGGTGGGTCGGGCAGAGCCCGTCCACGAGGTCCTTTTCCAGCTTGAACGCCTCGCACCCGACGCAGTAGTAGCCCTCATAGACGCCCTCGGAGATGTGTCCTGCCTGTTGAATCCGGCGGAACAGCTCCTCGACCGTGCGTCGATGCCGGTCTTCCGTCGTCCGAATGAAATCGGTATGGCTGATGGAAAGCTCGCGCCAGGCGGTCTGGAACCGTGTGGCGATGTCGTCCACCCAGTCTTGCGGCGCGATGCCCTGTTCCTCGGCGCTTTGGGCGACCTTCTGCCCGTGCTCGTCCATCCCGATGACGAACGACACGTCGTGGCCCCGCAGGCGGCGGTACCGCGCGACACAGTCGGCCCCGATCTTCTCGTATGCGTGCCCCAGATGGGGCTCGCCGTTCGAGTAGTCGATGGCGGTCGTGATGTAGAACCGGTCCCTCACTCGCCGATCCCGTCGCCCTTCCCACCGCCGCCGTCGGTCTTCGGAGGTCGACGGTCGCGCGAGCCGCGCCGGCGCGACCGCCGTCTCCGTCGCTTCCGGGGCGACACGGCCTGCACGGCTTGTTCGGTCGTGAGCGTGTCCCGCTTCCCGGCGGGAGGCTGTGCCTCCTTCGGCTTCGCTGGTGGCGCCGGTTCCCGCGCCGCCACGTCCTGCCGGAGGGCGTCCAACCGCTCGATGCGCGTCTGGTCGTTCGCACGGAGAAGTACCCGGTCGCGGAAGATGTCGACCGCCTCGACGACCTCCCGACCGCGGGAGGTGAGCAGGGCTCTCCCGATCTTGGGAAACCGCTTGCGGGCCGAAACGTAGAAGTCGTGTTCGTACCGCAGACAACACAGCAGACGGCCGCATCCACCGGAAATCTGGGTGGGGTTGAGTGACAGCCGCTGTTCCTTGGCCAATGCGAGGCTCACGGGGCGCAGCTCCGGCAGCCAGGAGGAGCAGCAGAACTGCCGGCCGCAGCGACCGACACCATCCAACCGCTTCGACTCGTCGCGCGCCCCGATCTGCCGTAGCTCGATCCGCGTGCGGAACAGGCTGGCCAGATCCCGCACCAGCGAGCGGAAATCGACGCGCTTGTCGGCCGTGAAGAAGACCGTGAGCTTCTTCCGATCCCACTGCCATTCGGCATCGGAGACCTTCATCGCGAGCCCGTGGGCACGCACGCGTTCCATCACCTTGCGTCGCACGTCCCGCTCGGCGATCCGCAGCTGCTCGCTGACGTAGGCCTCGTCGGAACTGGCCGTGCGAACGATGGCCGACGTAGGCTCCTTCGCGGCGCCGAGGGAACATCCCTCGCACGACACGCCGCACTTCTTCTCCGCGAGCCCGCCCACGGCCGACACGTATCCCAGATCCTCCCCACGCTCGGCCGGTACCACGACAGGGTCGCCGACCTTGAGCCCGTCCTCCCGATCCCACGTGAAGAACTCGCGGCGATTCCCCTTGAACCGGACTTCCACGACGGTCGGCATCATGCCTCGATGAACTGACCCATGCGCCGGTACTTCTCGGCGCGGCGCCTCCGGAGGTCGCCGGCGTCGAGTTCGGCGACCTCGGCGACGTGGCGCCGGAGCACCGCGCCGAGGGCCTCGCCGGCGCTGTCCGGGTCGGCGTGGGCGCCGCCCGCGGGTTCCGAGATGATCTCGTCGATGATGCCGAGGGACTTGAGGTCGGTGGCGGTGAGCTTCAGGGCATCGGCCGCGCGCTCCTTTTGCGTCGCGTCGTTCCAGAGAATGGCGGCGCATCCCTCGGGTGAAATCACCGAATAGATGGCGTTTTCCAGCATCAGCAGCCGGTCGGCCAGGCCCAGCGCCAGCGCACCGCCCGAGCCGCCCTCGCCGATGACCACGGCGATGATGGGGGAGTGCAGCGCCCCCATCTCCTCCAGGTTGCGCGCGATGGCCTCGGCCTGGCCGCGTTCCTCGGCGCCAAGCCCGGGATAGGCACCCGGGGTGTCGATCAGGGTGATGACCGGCGCCCCGAACCGTTCCGCCATGTGCATCAGGCGGAGCGCCTTGCGATAGCCCTCCGGGTGTGGCATGCCGAAGTTCCGGCGCAGGTTTTCCTTGGTGTCGCGCCCCTTCTGGTGACCGATCACCACCACGGGGCGGCCATCCAGCCTGGCCCAGCCACCGACGATGGCAGGGTCGTCGCGGAACAGCCGGTCGCCCTTGAGCTCCACGAAGTCGGTGAACACCCGCTCGAGGTAGTCCATCGTGAAGGGACGCCGCGGGTGTCGCGCCACCTGGACCCGCTGCATCGGGGTGAGCGTTCGATAGATGTCGCGCCGAAGGTCGGCGAGCTTGGTCTCGAGCGGTGCAATCTCGCCGCGCACGTCGAGCCGGCGGTCGTCGGCCATCTTTCGAAGTCCGGCGATCTGCTGCTCGAGCTCGGCGATCGGCTTCTCGAAATCCAGATGAAACTCCGTCCGTGCCATAGTCGATCCTACGAGGTGCGGATGAGCCGCACCCGATCGGCTCCAACGAGTTTACGAAGCGCCTCTAAGAAGGCGTCGTCCAGTGACACCGTCAGCGCCCGTGCCCGGAACTGCGCCGTCACGCCGTTCCCGTCACTCCAGACCACGTAGATCGGGGCACTGCCGGGATGCGCGGCGCACAGGGCCTTGATCGCACGCGATGCCTTGGGATCGGGGCCCTGCCCGGCCTGCCACTCCACCGCCACACCCACCGTCCCCGAGGCCTTGAGCTCCGAGAGGAGTCGGACCTCCTCGACGATGAAGGGAACCCGATCCTCCCCGCGGTCTCGGCTGCTGTATCCCCCAGTAAGCAGGAGCGCCGCATCCGGCACAATGGTCTGGGATAGCCGACCCCAGGTTTCCGGGAACACGATCGCCTCGGCAGTGCCGTGAAAATCCTCCAGCGTAACCCGCGCGTATTCCGCGCCCGTCTTCTTGCTGATTCGGCGCTTCACCTGCGTCACGACCGCCGCGACGGCCACCTTGTGCTCGCTCCAGGCGCCGAGCGTCGCCGTCGTGCGGGTGCCGAAGAGCGCGACCTCCTCACGATACCGCTGGAGCGGGTGCCCGGAGATGAAGAATCCAATGACGTCCTTCTCTTTCGCAAGGCGCTCGGCCTCCGTCCAGGCGGGCACGTCGGGCAGCGCGCGCTCGGCGGAGGACACGGGCTCGGCATCCGCGGCGCCGAAGAGTGACACCTGGCCGCTCTCCCGCTCCGACTGCCTGAGCTGTGCTTCGTGAAGGGCGTGGTCGAGCGCGGCAACGAGCTGTGCGCGGTGACCGTCGAGTTGATCCAGGGCACCGGCCGCGACCAGCGACTCGATGACCCGCTTGTTGCACAGCCGGAGATCCACCCGCTCGCAGAAATCGGTGAGCGACACGAACGGCCCGTCGGTATCACGACTGTGAATAATGGACTCGATGGCGCCACGGCCAACGTTGCGGATGGCGCCGAGGCCAAATCGGATCTTGCCATCGCCAATCACGGTGAACTTCCACCCGGACTCGCTGACCGAGGGTGGAAGGACCTCGAGGTCCATTTCACGCGATTCGTTGATGTAGGCCACCACCGTGTCCGTGTCGCCGATCTCCGACGAGAGCAGCGCCGCCATGAACTCGGCCGGGTAGTGTGCCTTCAGCCAGGCGGTGTGGAACGAGAGGATGCTGTACGCCACCGAGTGCGACTTGTTGAAGCCGTAGCGTCCGAACGTCTGGATCTGGGACGAGATGTCTTCGATCACCCGTCGATCGTGGCCGCGATCGACTGCGCGATCGACGAACCGCTTGAGCTCGGCTTCGATCAGCTCCTGATCCTTCTTCCCGACCGCCTTCCGCAGCACATCCGCTTCCGCCAACGTGTAGCCCGCCAATACGTTGGCGATCTGCATCACCTGTTCCTGATACAGGATCACGCCGAAGGTGGGCTCCAATACCTCGCGGAGCGCCGGGTGCGGGTAGCGAACCTGATCCTGACCGCGCTTGCGCCGCATGAACGCGTGATGCATGCCCGAATCCAGCGGTCCGGGGCGCATGAGCGCGTTCGTCGCCACCAAGTCGTCGAACCGATCTGCTCGGAGCTGCCGCAGCATGTCGGTGGCCAGCGGGGATTCGAACTGGAACACACCAGCAGTTCGCCCATCACGGAGCAAGCGGTAGACCTCGGGGTCGTCGAGATCGACCTCATCCAGGTCGAGCGCGACTCCGTGCCGCTCCCGGATCATGGCGAGCGTGTCGTGGATGACCGTGAGCGTCTTGAGCCCGAGAAAATCCATCTTGAGCATGCCGACTTTCTCGAGACTGATCATGTCGTACTGCGTGATGATGGACTCGTCGACATCGACGCTCGCCTGCGCATTGCGCTGGGGCGGCGTACAGACCGGCACGTACTCGTCCAGTGGCCCCGGGGCGATGACCACCCCGGCGGCGTGGACCGACGCATGTCGCGCCAATCCCTCGATCCGCTGGGCCAAGTCGGTGAGGCGAGCGTAGGTGTCGTTCGACTTCGTCAGCTGCGCAAGCTCTGGAACCCGCTGTACCGCCTCGCCGACCGACAGGCTGAAGCCGGGTCCCGACGGGATGAGCTTGGCAATACGATCGGAGTCGGCCGGACTCACGCTGAGCACGCGGGCGATGTCGCGGACCGCGGCCCGGGCCTTTAAGGTGCCAAACGTGATGATCTGGCCGACGCTCTTGCGGCCGTAGCGTTCCCGTACGTAGTCGATGACTTCGCTGCGGCGCTCGAAACAGAAGTCCACGTCGATGTCGGGCATCGAGATCCGTTCCGGATTCAGAAACCGCTCGAAGAGCAGGCCGAAGCGGAGGGGATCGACGTCGGTGATGCGCAGGGCGTAGGCGACGAGCGAGCCGGCCACGGAGCCCCGGCCCGGCCCCACCGGGATGCCGCGCTCGCGCGCCGCACGAATGAAGTCGTGGACGATGAGGAAGTAACTCGCGTACCCGGTGGAGGTGATCACCCCAAGCTCGTACGCGAGGCGCTCCTGAACCGGCGCCGGCAGCGGGTCGCCGTACCGGGCGCCGGCGCCCTGGTGCGTCAGCTCCACCAATAGATCGTTATCGGACACGTATCCGTCGGGCAGCGGGAACTCAGGCAGGAAATAGCGCTTCTCGAAATCGAACTCGCAGAGATCCGCGACCCGCTGCGTGTTGGCCAGCACGTCGGGTCGATCCGAGAATAGCGCCGCCATCTCCGCCTCGGACTTGACGTAGCTCTCCGATCCCTGAAACCGGAACCGATTGGGATCGTCCAGGTCTTTGCCGGTGCCGATCGCCAGCAGGCAGTCGTGGGCCTCGTGGTCGGCACGTTCCAAGTAGTGGGCGTCGTTGGTCGCAACGATCGGTAGCCCGAGGTCGTCGGCCAAGCGGTACATCCCGGCTCGAACCTTTTGCTCTTCGGCGATCCCATGATCCTGCACCTCGAGCCAGAATCCCTCCGGTCCGAAGGTGGTCGCGAACCACTCGGCGCTCTTGCGTGCCTCAGCGTAGTTATCTTGCCGCAGCCACAGGGCGATTTCGCCGGAGAGACAGGCGGCCAGGCCCACGAGGCCATCCGCGTGCGCCGCGAGCACCTCGCGGTCGATCCGCGGCCGCCGGTAGAACCCCTCCAGATACCCAATGGACGACAGCTTGACCAAGTTGTGGTAGCCGTCCCGATTCCGTGCGAGGAGCACGAGGTGGGAGTAGTTGCCGGGAGCCCACGCCGGCCGCTCCCGCTCGTGCCGGGAGCCGAAGGCGACGTAGGCCTCGCACCCCAGGATGGGCCGAATCCCCCTCGCCTTGGCGGTTTCGTAGAAGGTGTACGCGGCGTGAAGATTGCCGTGATCAGTGATGGCGAGGCTGTCCATCCCGAGTTCGCCCACGCGCGCGACGAGATCCGCGATGCGGTTCGCGCCGTCTAAGAGCGAGAACTCCGAGTGGGTGTGGAGGTGAGCAAACGCCATGGGAAAGGGAAGCTTAATCGCCCCTCCACCGCGTTGTCAAAATGGCCCCGGACCCCGTATGTTCTGCTGATGTCATGGGTTACGGGCCATAGCGAGACTGGAGCCGATCGAGCCGACTGTCGAGGAGGCGTTGTGAGAGCATGCCGTTGGAGCGTTGCACTGGTGTTGACTGCCCTCGCGTGCGGTGGGGACGAGATTGATCTGCCGGTCCCCGCCAACATTGTGCTCGATGCCACCACGGACGGGCAGCAAGCCTTCGCCGGTGCGCGGCTGCCTCGTCCGCTCGCCGTGACCGTCACAGCCGCTGACGGGCTGCCGGTGACCCGGGCCCAGGTGCGGTGGACGGTCCTCGGTGGGGTCGGGGCGACGGTCGCCGATTCGGTGACGGTTTCCGACGGGGACGGCCGAGCGGAAGTCGTGGTCACGCTCGGACCCGATCCAGGGTCCTACAGCATCCGCGCAGGATTGGTGGTCGAACGGACGAAGACGGCGGTGTTCGCCGTGGGAGCGCTGGCGGCGCCCCGCGTGACCGGTCTGGCGCCGGCCACGTTCTCGAGCGGCGACACCGTGGTGGTGCAGGGTACGCTCCTGAGCGATACGCTGCAGGTGGAATTTGGCACGACGCGAGCGAAGGTGCTCGGGGCGGCGGTGCTTGGCACCGGGATCTCGGTCGAGGTGCCGGGGTGCCTCGTACCGGGGTCGGTGAACGTGCGCCTGCGTGCACCGGGCTGGACATCGAATGCCGTGGCCGGGACGTATCAAGGTGCCTCTGCGGCGCTCGCGCTCGCCCCTGGCGACTACCTGTCGGTCGATCCGGCAGCCGTCGACGGCTGTGCCGCCTTCCCGCAGGCCGACGCCCAGGGTGCGGAGTATCTCCTGGTCCCGCAGTCCGCGACACCGATTCCGGGCGTGGAGTTCGGGTACCAGCTCGTGGGTGACTCCTCCATCCAGGTGACCGTCGCGACCCGCCCACCCGATGCTGAGCCACTCGATGCCGCTCGGCGATTTCATGACTTCCTTCGAGCCCGCGAGGACGAATTCGCGCGTCTGCCGAAACCCGAGGTGCCTGAGGCGTCGCCGTTGGCCGCCGAGCTCGCCGACATTCAGGTCGGCGACCGGCGCGACTTCCGGGTGTGCAACATCATTACGTGTAGCGCCGTGGGTGACTTCACCCCGGTCACGGCCCGGGCGAGGTACGTTGGCAGTCACGCGGCGATCTTCGTCGACCTCAACGCTCCGGACACGCTGACCACTGCGGGGGTCACCGCCTTGGGTCGGCTGTTCGACGAGGATCTCTATGCTGTGGCGAGTCGGTCGTTCGGGGCCGAGTCCGACGTCGACCGGAACGGCCGGGTGCTGATTCTGATGACGCCGGTCGTGAACGCCCTCACCCCAATCACGGAGTGCGAGACCTCGATCGTCACGGGGTTCTTCTTTGCGATCGACATCGATCCATCGTTCAAGAACGACTCGCGGTCGAATCAGGGTGAGGTGTTCTACGCGCTCGCCGCGGACCCGCAGGGTAGCGCGGGATGTGCCCATTCGCCGGATCAGATTCAACGCCTCGTGCCGGTCACGTTTGCGCACGAGATTCAGCACATGATCAGCTACAACCAGCACGTGCTGGTCCGGGGTGGGAACGGCGAGGTCCTGTGGCTGAACGAGGCGATGTCACACCTGTCGGAGGAGCTGGCGGCGCTGCACTTCGAGTTGAAGGGCGATGCCACCCGGTTTTCTCAGTTTGCCATCGGGAACCTGTTCAACGCGTTCCAGTTCCTGAAGACGACTGGCAACACGTATGTGCTCTTCAAGGATGGGTCGGGCACGCTGCCCGAGCGCGGCGCCGCGTGGCTCTTCCTTCGGTGGGTGGTCGATCAGGTCGGGCCCGAGGTCATCCGCCGCCTATCGGAGACCGCACGGAATGGGGCGGACAACGTGGCTGCCGCCGTGGGCGACCCGTTCGAACGGCTCGTCAGCGAGTGGATCCTTGCCAACTGGGCGTCCGATCTCGCCGGGTTCGCGCCACCGCCGGAACTCAGCTACGTGACCTGGGATTTTCGATCGCTGTATCAATCACTTCACACGCAGGTGCCCGAGCGGTTCGACCGGCCGTTCCCGATCATCCCCTTGGCTGTGACCGGAGGGACCTTCGCCACGAGCGGCGTCCTCCGATCTGGGGCGGGCGCATACATCCTCCTCACGCAAACGGCAAACCAGCGCGGGTTCGTCCTGTCCTTCCGCGGATCCACCGGGGCGCCGCTCGGATCCACTGGTACCCCGCGACTGAACCTCCTGCGGATCCGGTGAGCGGCATCGTGGCGCGAGGTGCGGCGCCCGCGGCCCTGCTCCTCGCGGTGGTGGCGGCGCCGCTACGCGGCCAGGAGGTCCCATACGTGGTGGAGCTGCCCGCGTCGGTTCGGAGCATCGGCTTGAGCGGGGCTGGTGTCGCGTTGGTGGGCGACGCGGGGGGACTCTTCTCCAACCCGGCCGCCTTGGCGACGATCTCCCACATCGCCGTCGAAGGAGGCTACCGGGCCGGACCGGGGAACGCCGACTTCCTGACGGGAGCGCTCGGGTGGCGCCTTGCCCAGTTCGACCTCGGCATCGGTGGTCGCTACTTCGACTTCGGAGGCACACCGGCGCAGTACATCGCGGGGGCGCCGCTCGGATCGAACACGCGTGAGGTGCTGGGCGTGGGCTCGCTGGTCTACCGCTTCGGCCTCATCGCCATGGGTCTCAGCGGCAAGTACGTGCGCCGGAGTGTCGATTCCGTCCACGTGCGGGGACTGTCGGGCGATGCAGGACTCGCTATCGCGTTCTTCGACATCATGGCGCTGGCCTTTGGCGTGCAGAATCTTGGCGGCAACTGGCAGGGCTCGTCCATGGTCCTCCCCCGCGTTACCCGGCTGGGGTTCACCATGAACTACGTGGATCCCCAGGAGTCCTTCCGCCTGCTTACGACCTTGGAAGTGCAATGGCCCGAGGGTGCCGCAACCCGCTGGGTGATCGGTGGCGAGGCAGGGGTGGTGATCGAGGGGGTGGGGATCATCGGGCGTGCGGGGTACGGCGGTGATGGCGCGGGCTTTCCCAATACGAACTGGAGCTTCGGAGGGAGCGTCGCCCTCGCCGCGATCAAGCTCGACTACGCGTACCGACAGCGCGATCTGCTCGACGCGAGGGCCCACCATCTCGGGTTCCGCATGACGCTGTGACGGAGCGGCGAGCGTCCGCATGGCGATGGGCCGTCCGGATCGCCATCGGCGGTGCGGTCACCGTGGCCGTCACGCTATTCCTCGCGGTACTGTTGAGTGCGGAAGTTCGGTTCGTGCTGCGCGCGGGCTACGAGGAGGCTCGCATTCTTCTGGCGCGCCGTTCCCTCGTCGAGCTCCTCGACGATCCCGACCTCGACGAGGCGCGACGGGCGATGTTCCGGTTGGTGCTGGACGTTCGGGATTTCGCGGCGGATAGCCTGGGACTAGCCGCCGGGGACACGTACACGACCTACTCGGATGTGGGCCGGGACACGCTCGTGCTGGTGGTAACGGCGGCGAGACGGGATACGCTCGCTCCCTACACGTGGCGATACCCGATCGTTGGTGAGGTGCCGTACAAGGGGTTCTTCGACTTCGACGCCGCCCTCAGAACGGCAGAGCGGCTCGAACGGTCGGGGTATGACATCTATGTGCGGCCGTCCGCAGCCTTCTCCACGCTCGGATGGTTCAACGATCCACTGCTGTCCACCGCGCTCGACCGTGGACCCGGATCGCTGGCGGAGCTGGTGATTCACGAGATCGCCCACAACACCCTGTACGTGCCCGATGCCACGCCGTTCAATGAGAGCTTTGCGCTCTTCGTCGGATACCGCGGTGCGGAAGCGTTCTTTCTCGGACGCGGCGACACGGTGCGGGCCGAGCGCATCCGGGCCATTTGGCGCGACCAGACTCGCCTGAGCGACTTCTACGCTGGGATCGTGACCGAGCTCGAGGCGCTGTATGCCAGGGGTCTGCCGCCCGACGCCCGGGAGCATGAGCGACTCCAAGTGTTCAGCCGTGCGCAGGGGCGCCTGCTGGGTCCCTTGGCGAAGGAGTTGGAGGTGTTCGACGCGGCGAGCGTCGCCGAGCGACCGCTCAACAACGCGAGCCTCCTTGCCTTCCGCATCTACCTCACCGACGTGGATCTGTTCGACCGCGTGTTGGTCGAGCGCGGAGGAGATCTGCGACGCACCGTCGGCCTGATTCGCGCGGCTATGGACGATCGCGGTGGCCGGGATCCCTTCGAGGTCGTGGCGGCGATGGCCGATCGCTGACGGCCCGGGACCGTCCGCGCGGCACGGAATGTGTACACGTGGCCGTCGGCGTATATTTGAGCGAGGTTCGGCACCGGGGTGGGGAAGGGCCCTCCACAAGGCACGCTTCCGGCGATCGCCGGACCATGGCACACGTCGCAATGACCTGGCAACATCTCCTGTGAGTCACATCATGAGTCATCTCGATTCATTTGTCGCGGCAGAAGGCGATCGGATGCTCGACGAGCTGAAGCATTTGTTGAGGATCCCGAGTGTCTCGACGTCGCCCGATCACGCGAGCGACTGCCGCCGCGCCGCCGACTGGGTCGCCGACCATCTCCGCGCGCTTGGATGCCCCACCGTCGACTTGGTGGCGAGTGAGACGCATCCCGTCGTCGTGGCGGACGGACCGCGGGTCCCGGGCAAGCCCACCGTGCTGGTGTACGGGCACTACGACGTGCAACCGGCGGAGCCGCTCGAGTTATGGGATTCCCCCCCATACGAGCCCACGGTTCGAGACGGCAACCTGTATGCCCGCGGGGCCACGGACGATAAGGGCCAGGTCTTCGCCATCGTCAAGGCATTCGAAGCGGTGATGCGGAGTGGCAAGCCCCCCCTGAACGTCCGGTTCCTGATTGAAGGCCAGGAGGAGTCGGGGAGCGACATTCTGTTTGCGCTCCTCGAGCAGCGGCCGGAGTTGGTCGAGGGAGACGTCGCCCTCGTGGCCGACACGCAATACTGGGCGCCCGGGTGGCCCGCCATCGAGGTGGGGCTCCGTGGAATCTGCTACGGCGAGATCACCGTTCGCACCGCCAAAGGTGACCTCCACTCGGGCTTGTATGGCGGGGTGGCTCCCAACGCGCACGAGACACTGGTACGGATCTTGGCCAAGCTCAAATCACCCACCGGCCGGATTACCATCCCCGACTTCTACGATGCCGTTCAACGGCCGGCCAAGGTGGAGCGGGATGCTTGGAAGGAGCTTCCGTTCAACGAGCGCCGCTTCATGCGGGAGGAAGTGGGGGCGAAGGCACTCACGGGCATGTCACGCTACTCCGTGTTCGAGCGGCTGTGGGGTCTGCCGACCTTCGAGATCCATGGGATCGTGGGGGGCTTTACCGCGCCCGGTGCGAAGACCGTGATTCCGGCGGAAGCGGCCGCTAAGGTGAGTCTCCGGCTGGTGCCGGACCAGCGGGTCAAGGCCGTCGAGCGTCAACTCAAACGGGCCGTGAAAGCGTTAGCGCCGCCATTCGCCGAGGTGTCCGTCAAGTTCATTCACGGCGCGGACCCGGTGTTGGTGCGTATCGATCATCCCGCGTTCGGAGTGATCGACGAGGCCTTCAAGGAAGTCGAAGGTCGCGGTGTCGTCTTCACGCGGTCTGGCGGGTCGATTCCCGTGGTGCCGGTGCTCGGCAAGCGTGGCGCCGCTGTGATGCTGGCCGGCCTCGGGCTCCCGGACGATCGGCTCCACGCTCCCAACGAGAAGCTCGGTGTCGACCAGTTTCTCAAGGGCGTGCGTGTGTTCGGCCGATTCCTGACCAAGCTTGGGGCGTAACGGTCGCTCGTATCGGAGGAACGCCGAGGACACACTCTTCTGACCCGACCCGAGGGTTACCCCGCCGCGAGCAGCGACTGGAGATCGCTGACGTCGGCGGCCTGCGCCTGCTGCCCGAAGACGTTCGCAAACCCGAGGACCACGAGGTCGGTCACGCGGGCCCACACGTCACGAGGGGTGTTTTCACCCAACTCCCGCTTCACGCTGGTCATCGTCACATCCGAGATCCCGCACGGAACGATGAGGTCGAAGTACGTGAGATCGGTGAGCACGTTCAAGGCGAATCCGTGCCAGGTGACCCAGCGCCGCACGTGAATGCCGATGCTCGCGATCTTCCGGCCGTGCGTCCATACCCCGGTGAGGCCGGCGCGACGCTCGGCAGCGATGCCGCAGCCATCGAGGGCCTCGATCATGGCTGCCTCCAACTGCCGCAAGAACCAGTGCAGATCCTTGCGGTGCTCCGTCAGATCGAAGATCGGATACCCCACCAGTTGTCCTGGTCCGTGGAAGGTCACGTCGCCTCCACGCTCGATGTCGTACACCTCGATCCCGCGGGCCTCGAGATGTGGACGCGGTGTCGATAGGTGCTGCGGCTGGAACGACCGACCGAGCGTCACCACTGGTGGATGTTCTACCAGCAGCAGGACGTCCCGCTTCAGTCGTCGGTCGAGCCGAGCGTCGGCTACCCGTCGCTGGAACTGGAGCACCTCACCATACGGCACTCGGCCCAGGCCGATCACGTCGAGTGTCGTGCTCACGGTGACGCTGCCCGCCGCGCCGCCCGGTGGGCCACGGCCGCGGCCGCTGACAACAACGCGAAGTACCCGGCGATGCCGAGCGGCCCCGCGACCATATCGGCAATGGTGGTTCCCAACGCAAGCAGCACCGCGCCGAAGGCGGCCACTGCACCGGTGACCGCACGGCGCCACGTGTCGTCGATGGCACGTGCGCGGATCCATCCGGTGGCCACGGCAGCGATCAGACCGGCCAAAGCCGAGCCACCGAGGAGGAGTGCCCCGGTCTCGGTCGACACCGGCGCTGCGCCACCGGCTTGCACGAGGCGCAGCGTCAGGGCACCGCCGGTCATGACCGCCGCGCCCGTGGCCGCACCAGCGCCGAGGCTGGCGAGCGCGGTGCCGACAGGATCGGTGGTGGGCACCGCCTAGGTGTGCATGACCCTGCCGAGGGAATCGAGGGCCGCCTCGGCGATGGCCTCCGACAGGGTCGGGTGGGCGTGGACCGCGAGGTCGATCTCTTCCACGGTGTACTCGTTTTCGCGCGCCACGGTCAGTTCGTGGATCATCTCGCTCGCGTGCGAGGCGACGATGTGAGCCCCGAGGATCTCGCCATAGCGTGAGCCCCGGAGGATCTTGACGAACCCATCGGTCTCCATGGCCGCGCGTGCCCGGCCGTTGGCGCTGAACGGGAACCGCCCCACCACAAAGTCGAGTTTCTGCTCCTTGCACTGCGCCTCAGTGAGCCCAATGCTCGCCACCTCCGGGTGGCAATAGGTCACGCTCGGGATGTTGTCGTAGCGGATCGGGTGCGGCTTCTTGCCCGCGATTGCTTCGGCGACGAAGACGCCCTCGCGGCTTCCCTTGTGCGCGAGCATGGGTGGTCCGGCAATGTCGCCGATGGCGTAGACGCCGTCGGCGGTCGTACGGAGGCTGGCGTCGACCTTCACGAACCCGGTGTCGGCGAGTTGCACCCCGGCGGTGTCGAACCCGATGCCCTCGATGTTGAGCGCGCGACCGGCCGCCATCAGGACCACGTCGGCGGCCACCGTCTGCCGCGAGCCACTCGCCTCCACGTCCAGCGTGACCTTCGCGTCACCTACCTTGGCGCCCGAGATCGTCGCGCCGGTCATGATGGCGATCTTCCGCTTCTTGAAGCTCTTGGTAAGAGCCGCGGCCGCCTCGTGATCTTCGAGTGGCAAGATCTGCGGGAGGACCTCGACGAGAGTGACCGAGGAGCCGAAGGCATTGAAGATGTCGGCGAACTCGCATCCTACCGCGCCCGCGCCTACGATAGCCACCGATGCCGGGACCTTGGGCAGGAAGAGCGCGTCATCGGTCGAGATCACGGTCGTCGTGTTGAGTTCGAGTCCGATGGCCGGCAATCCCTTGACCCGGGTCCCGGTCGCAATGACGACGGCTTTGGTGGCCGTGTACGTCTTCCCGTCCACCGTGACCGTCTTTCCTTTTCCTAGGCTTCCGGTCCCGGCGATCACGGTCACGCCGTGCTTCTTCATCAAGAATCCCACGCCCTTGGAATTCTGATCGCTCACTTGACGAGAGTGCTTGATGGCGGCCCCGAAGTCGAACGTGACGTCGCCTGTGGTGACGCCCAGCGTCTTCGCGTCGTGACGGACGAGGTTGGCCACGTACGCGCTGTGCAGGAGCGCCTTGCTGGGAATGCAGCCGACGTTGACGCAGACGCCGCCGAGTTTGTCACGCTCGACGACGGCTGTCTTGAGTCCCAGTTGGGCCGATCGGATCGCACACACGTACCCGGCGGGACCGCCGCCGAGGATGATGACGTCAAAGGTCTGAGACACGATTGAGCATCCAGCGTCTGGGTTGAGGGGCTGCGTGGTGTCCGGGGTAACGTGGCCGTGCCGCGAGCTGGTTGATCATGCCACCACCGCGCTCACCACACGATCGCCAAGGGATTCTCCAGCATTCGTCGTACCGTCTGGAGAAAGCGGGCGCCGGTGGCGCCGTCGATCACGCGGTGATCGCAGCTCATGGTGAGGCGCATACGACGACGAACGCTCATGGCGCCGTCCACCACCACCGGCTTTTCAGCGATGCTTCCCACGGCGATGAGTCCGGCCTCCGGGGGGTTGATGACTCCTGTGAACTGGTCGATGTCAAACATCCCGAGGTTCGACACGGAGAACGTCCCGCCGGTGTACTCCTCTGGGGTGAGCTTACGATCGCGGGCCCGTTCAGCGAGCTCCCGCGACTCGGCGGCGATCTGCCGCAGCGACTTTGCATGCGCATTCCGGATGACCGGTGTAATGAGCCCATCCGTGACAGCGACCGCCATCGACAGGTGCACCTCGTTGAAGTAACGGATCTTTCCATCCAGCCACCACGCGTTGCACTCGCGATGCTGCGCCAGGGCGGCCGCCACGGCTTTGAGGATGATGTCGTTGAACGAAATGCGCGGACCGTCATCGAGCCCGTTCAGGTGGGCGCGCGCGTCGACGGCGCGCTCCATGTCCACCTCGGTCGTCAGGAAGAAATGCGGGATCGGCCCCAGTGACTGAACCAGCCGCTTGGCGATCGTCTTGCGGATCTGGCTGAGCTCGACATCGTCGTATTCGGACGACGCGACCGCGGGCATCGATGCCGGTGGAGTGGGAGCACGCTCGACGTCGCGCTTGATAATGCGCCCTCCCGGCCCGGAGCCACTTACGGCGGAGAGCTCGAGTCCACGCTCCTCGGCGAGCCGGCGTGCCAAGGGTGAGGCTTTGATCCGCCCGCCGGAGGGCGGCCCGGTCGGGCTGGTCGCCGGCGCGGTGTGCTGCGGCACGGGCGTGGGCGTTGTCGGCGGTGCCCCCGCGTCCGGCTCGGCCGCCGGTTGGGGAGCCGGCGGCGCCGTGCCGGCCGATTCCAGCAGACGCTCGATGTCCTCGTCAGGATCGGCGATGATGCCGACAAGACTCCCCACCTCGACGGTGGCACCGTCGCCGGCGACGATCTTCCGCAACACGCCGGAACCTCTGGCCTGCAACTCCATGACGGCCTTGTCCGTCTCGACCTCGGCGAGGACCTCACCGCTCGATACCGCGTCGCCTTCGCGCTTGAGCCACGATAGGACCTTACCCTCCTCCATCGTCGGGGAGAGGGCTTCCATCAGCACTTTTGTCGCCATGGTCTGTCGGGTCCGGGTCAGTCGAGGTAGGCGACCCGCTTGACCGCCGCGATCACCGCGTCGGGGTTCGGCTTGGCCGCTCGTTCGAGCTTCTTGTTGTACGGCATCGGGACGTCGGCGCCCGTCACGCGCACGATGGGCGAGTCCAGTGCGTCGAAGGCCCGCCGCTGCACTTCGTCCACCACTTGCGCGCCGACGCCGCAGAAGGGCCAGCCTTCTTCGACCACGACGCACCGGTTGGTCTTCTGCACGCTGGCCACGATCGTATCAGTATCGAGTGGCCGGATGCTTCGCAGGTCCACCACCTCCGCCGAGACGTTCAGTTCCGCGGCGAGCCGCTCGGCGGCCCGCTCTGCCACTGCGACCGTCTTCGAATGGCAGATCACCGTGACGTCGGTGCCTTGCCGTTTCACGTCCGCCACGCCGATCGGCACGGTGTACTCTCCGTCCGGCACGTCTCCCTTCATGTTGTACAGCATCTCGCCTTCGAGAAACACGACCGGGTTGTCGTCGCGGATGGCAGCCTTGAGGAGGCCCTTGGCGTCGTGAGGAGTGGCCGGCACCACGACTTTGAGGCCAGGCACGTGGGCGTACCAGGCCTCGAAGGCCTGGGAATGCTGGGCTGCGAGCTGCAGCGCCGCGCCACCCGGACCGCGGAAGACGATGGGAACTGGGATCTGTCCGCCCGACATGTACAGCATCTTGGCGGCGGAATTCACGACCTGGTCGATGGCGAGGAGCGCGAAGTTCCACGTCATGAACTCGATCACCGGCCGCAGTCCCACCATGGCCGCGCCGACACCGATCCCTGCGAATCCCAGCTCGGCGATTGGCGTGTCGATGACCCGTCGCTCGTTGAAGGCCTCGAGCAAACCCCGGCTCACCTTGTAGGCTCCCTGGTAGACCCCGACCTCTTCTCCCATAAGGAAGACGTTTGGGTCGCGGTCCATCTCCTCGCGGAGAGCCTGATTCAGCGCATCGCGGTAGGTGATGACCGGCATGTCAGTCCCGGTACACGTCGGTGTAGAGGGCGTCGGACGGCGGGTCGGGAGACTCCTCGGCAAAGCGTAGCGCTTCATCCACCTCCTGCTCCACGTCGCCGCGCATCCGCTCGATCCCCGCGTCCGTCATGAGCTCGTCGTCCAAAAGGAGGCGGAGGAGACGCTGAATCGGATCTTGCAGTTTCTGCTCCTCCAGCTCTTCCTTGGTCCGATAGTGCCCGTGAATGGGGTCTGCCATCGAGTGCCCCATGTAGCGATAGGTGCGGGCCTCGAGGAGGGTCGGGAGATGCTCTTCACGGGCGCGTTTGACGGCGCCGCGGGTCGCCTCGTAGACGGCGAGCACGTCCATGCCGTCGACGGTCTCCTCTGCCATGTCGTACGAGCAGGCACGCCGGTACACGTCCCACACGGCCGCCGCCCGTTCGAGGGCCGTGCCCATCCCATAGCGGTTGTTCTCGCAGATGAACACGACCGGTAGTTCCCACAGGGCGGCCATGTTCAGCGTCTCGTGGAAGGCGCCGATGTTGACGGCGGCCTCGCCGAAGAAACACAATACGACTTGATCGGTGCTGCGGTACCGCGCAGCAAACGCGGCTCCTGCTGCCAGTGGGAGGTGCGCACCCACGATACCGTGGCCTCCGAGGAAGCTGTGCTCCACGTCGAAGAGATGCATCGAGCCGCCTTTGCCACGCGAACAGCCGCTATCGCGGCCGAACAACTCGGCCATGACCGCGCCAGGCGTCACCCCTGCCACGATGGCGTGCGCATGCTCACGATAGCTGGCGAACACGTAGTCGTCCGGGCGAATCGCGTTCATTGCGCCCACGGCGACGGCCTCCTGCCCGATGTACAGATGGCAAAACCCCCCGATCAACCCCTGGGCATATGCCTCACCGGCCCGCTCTTCGAAGCGGCGAACCAGCAGCATCTGCCGCAGCAGCCGATGGTAGAACTCGGCACGCCCGGGTTCGAGGTGATGGACACGGGCAGGTTGCGACACCGTGGTCGTCTCCCTGGGGCTCAGGTGCCGGCGCCCGCGCGCTGCACCTGCTCCCACGCGTGATACGATGAGCGGACGAGTGGACCCGACTCGACGTGGCGGTACCCCATAGCCTGCCCGGCCTCGCGGAGCTGGGCAAACTCTTCGGGCGAGTAGAACCGGGCAACCGGCAAGTGGCCGTCCGAGGGGCGGAGGTACTGGCCGATGGTCAAGAGGTCGACGTCTTCGTCACGAAGGTGCCGTATGGCGGCCAAGAGCTCGTCCCACTCCTCCCCGAGTCCCACCATCAAGCCGGACTTGGTGAGCAGGCCGGCGTCCATCTCCTTGGCGCGCCGGAGCAGACGCAGGGCGCGATGATACCGCCCCCCTGGTCGCGCGATGCGGTACAGGCGCTCGACCGTCTCGAGGTTGTGGTTGAGGATATCAGGCTTCGCCTCGACCACGATCGCTAACGCGCGGTCGGACCCCTTGAAGTCGGGGATCAGGAGCTCGACGGACGCCTCAGGCAGTCGCGCTCGGATCTCGTGCACGCATCCGGCAAATGCCTCGGCACCCCCGTTCGGCAAGTCGTCCCGATCGACGCTCGTAATTACAATGTGCTGCAGGCCAAGTCGGGCAACCGCGTCGGCGAGACGGGCAGGCTCGTCCGGGTCATAGGGCTCGGGTGTCCCATGGGCCACCGCGCAGTACGCGCAGTTCCGGGTGCACACGTCGCCGAGAATCATGAAAGTCGCAGCGCGATGCTCCCAGCACTCGCCGATGTTGGGGCAATGGGCCTCCTCACAGACCGTGTGGAGGCCGAGTTCCCGCAACAGGTGCTTGACGTCCACGTAGGTTTGGCCCCCTGGCGCCTTCACCTTGAGCCAGTGGGGTTTCCGCGTGAGAGCGCGCGTCGTGAGTTGAACGAGTTCCATGGCAGCGAAACATAGCCAGCCGCCGGAGATGCGACCAGCGTGCGGATCGAGCGTGTAGGGCTCAGTCCACTCGGCGTGGACGTCGCGGGAGCACCCCGATTACGCCGGCCACAGCCTGGCGGGATCGACCGGCGTGAGGTCGTGTTCCACGTCTTCACCCCTGTACAACTCGAGGAGCACCTCCCCCGTGATCCCGGCGAGGAGGATCCCGTTGCGGCCGTGGCCCGTGGCATACCACAGGTTGGCGACGCTGGGGTCGCGGCCGATGATGGGCCGCATGTCGGGCGTTCCCGGCCGTAACCCGGCCCAGGTCCGGCGCACGGGTTGGTCCGCCAGCGCAGGGTATACGCGCTGGATCTTTGCGAGCACCTCGTCGATGCCTTGCTGGGTGGTGGACGGATCGTACCCGACGTGTTCCATGGTGGAGCCGCCGATGGCCTCCCCCCGCCGCTCCATCACATAACCGTGGCCGGCATACACCGTGGCCGGAGGCTCGCCAGCCGGCCAGTCGAGCGCGACCATCTGCCCACGTATCGGTTCGACCGGCAGCGCCCGTGGCAATCCCCGTACCTTATTTGACCAGCAGCCCGCGGCGATGACGACGGCGCCGGCGCTAATCGTACCACTCCCCGTTCGAACACCGGTGATCCGCTCGCCGTCGAATAGGAGTTGTTCGGCGCGACCCGCAACGATCTCGACGCCGTGCCGCTGCTGTGCGCTCTCCAACAACGCCTGGTGGAGCGCCACCGGGTCGAGCCCCCCGTCTTCTGCGGCCATCGCCGCGCCCAGCACGTCGGGGCCCAGGCCTGGGGCGATCTTTCGGACCTCGTCGACCGAAAGCCAGTCGATCGTGAAGCCGCTCTGGCGCTGGACGGACACCGCTTCCCGTAGCCTGGTGATGTCGTCCTCATCGAGCGCCAGCTGCAGGATGCCGTCCGTGCGGTAGGCAAGGTCGAGGCCGGTCTCCTCCTCCAGCGCCGGGATGAGTTCCGCGTAGAGGTCGCGGGCTCGAACCGAGAACGCGAACATTGGGTCGTCGGGGTCGGTTTCGGCGAACGTGGCAAGCATGCCCGCCGCCGACGGCGTGGCCGCTCCCGCTTCGGGCCCCGATTCGAGCACGATGGTCGTGATTCCGTGCCCCGCCAGGCGGTGCGCGCACGCCGCGCCGATAATGCCACCGCCGATGACTACGACCTCAGGACTGACCATGTGCTTGAGCTGAAACCGGTGGACTCATAGGTTCGTACTGTACACTGAACCCTCTCACGTCGGGAGGCAAGGGATGGTACGCACGATCGTCGGGTACGCGGTGCTCGCCATACTCGGCATCTTGGCCCTGAAGCTGCTGTTCGGGCTGTTGAGCATCGCCTTTACCTTATTCTGGGCGCTGCTGTGGCTCGCGCTCCTCGGGTTCATCTTCTATCTCGTGTTGAAGGTGATTAGCCCTTCGACCGCCGCGCGGGTCAAGGAGAAGATCAAGGGCGAGCCGGAATAGCGCCGCCACCACCCCAGCTACGGTGCCGGCCGGTCGGACGCAGCGACCGGCCGGCACCGTCGTGTAGGTGAAGTCTCAGCGACGGGCGAGGTCCGCGGGTGGGGTATCCCGGATCTCGCGCAATCGCAGCGTGATGGTAGCGACGGAGGCGAATTTCAGCTTCAGCTGGACCATCAGGCGGCGCGCATCGTCGGTGAGCCACATCCGCGGCTCTTTGGCCTCCTCGAGGATTCCCCGTCCCTGAATGATCGGTCGGACCACGATCGTCGCAAAACGCCCGGCGGGGAGGTCGAGGGTGTCCCGGGCCAGGACTTCAAGCACTACGGGGTTGCGGTCAGGCCGGAAGTACCGCTCGAACTCGTAGCGCTTGCCGACGTCGAGTGGCACGGTCCGGACGAAGTAAAAGAATGCGGCGTCATCGAGCGGCGCGGCCGACGTCGGCATCACCGTGTCCACCTCGCTCTGTCGGTAGAACCCCGAATCCGGAAAGATCTCGTAGGCGGTATACCGCTCGGAGCTGCCTTCGTGGAAGTCCTGGATGAACCGACGTGACGCGAAATCGTCGATCCCGATCCAGGAATCCATACGATCGTCGAGGCGATAGAAGAACGAGCCACCCCGCAGTCGGAACACCACGTGAAGCGACGGCGCGCCACGGATGGTGTCGATCCCGGCCACGTGCATCAGGCCTTCCCCCAACGTCAGGATGCCAAACCGGGCATCGTACACGAGGGTTTCGCCCACCGGGAACCGACCGGCGAGGTTCGAGTCGGTGGCCGGCGGGGTCTGGGCGGTCGCCAGACCGGGACCGATCAGCACCGCCATCGTGAGCAGAGCAACGCGCGTCATGGCGTCCCCGAGCGTTGAATGGGAACGGAGGGCGCCGGAATCCGCAGGCGGCGGCCCGCTCGGAGCAGCGCAAGGGCGGTGCTGAGCGGCGCGTCGGCCACCTGGGTTCGGAGCCCGTTCACGTGGCGCTCCACGGGCACCGCGGCGATCTGCCGGGCCCTCGTGGCTGCCCGCGCCACCAGTTCCGCGCGAGCCGGAGGACCGTCGGTCTCGAAGAGGCCACGCTGCCGATCCGCGAGCACGTTCTTCAGCGTCACGAGCCGAATGAGTGTGACGCCGGACAGCGGGTCACGCAGTCCCGGTAACTCGATGCCTGGACGGAGGAGCTGCGGTGCCCACCGGTGGACGAGCCGCATGCCGAGCGACACTCCGGCCAGATCGGACTCGCCGATCACGACATCGGCGCCGGACTCGAAGCGCTTGATCAGGTCCAGCACGACCTCGGGCGAAAACGAGAAGTCGGCGGGCAGCGTCGCGATGCCGTCTCGGCGGGGCCGGTCCGACCGCTCGAGGGCGTCGCGGAACAGGGCCTCCAAGCTCGCCGCTCGGCCACGGGGCGTCGGCCACCGCGTGAGCGTCATCGGCAGCGCCTGCTGGTACGTGTCGAGCGTTTCTCCGGTGCCGTCGGTGGAGCCGTCGTCGGCCACCAGGATGTGATATTCCCGAGGGAACTCCGCGAAGACCTTCCGGATCTTCCACAGCAGCACCCCGACGGTCTGGGCGTCGTTGTGTGTCGCGATACACACGTATATCACAGCACCTATCCCCGTTTCCTGTGGGCCGTCCCTCCTCCAACCTCCCATACCGCGGGACGGACCGAAAGTTCAGAACGGCAATCTACATCATGGTGGAAGGCCGGTGTGATGGGGCTCACGGGGGTCGCGATCGGACCGCCGCACACTTGAGGGGGTGGCGAGGGTGGGAACTACGGCTTCCGGTCCTGGTAGTGAGACGTGGAGGGAATGCCAATGATCCTGGCCAATCTCCGGCAGCGAATAGGGGCCGCCGACCTCGACCTGGTGACCCGCGTGCTCGCCGACGGTGACGACGCGGCGCGGCGCCGGATCGAACGGGAGGTGACGATCCGGGGTATCGACTGGCTCCTCGATCGAGAGGGCCTGCCGGAACGCCTCCGCGCGCACCCGGAGTTGGGGAGCCCCTCCGCTCAGCTGTTTCTGTACGTCACGGTGCGGCACACGCTACTGGCAGCGGCCATCGACGATGCGACCCTCACCGACTACGTGGCGTCGCTGATGCTCGAGTTTGGGAACCGGGGCCGGGCCTTCCGCATCGCCGAGTATGACGACGCGTCGTATCGCTATTTGGTCGACATCGTGGGCGACCTCTCGGTCGAGTCGGGTCGGCGGGAGTTTCTGCTGAGCGTGCACCTCGGGAATTTCAGCCTGTGGCTGGTCGGCTTCTTTCCGGACCATGTGACAGCCCGGAACGAGCGCCGTGGTGCCCCCGGGATCCCGTACTACGAGGAGTTGGGAACGCGAGGCTTTTCGCTGGCGGCCGAGCACCGACTGGCGCGGCAGCTGGACATGACCGGCATTTACCGGTCCGTCGCCGACTCGTTCCGGCGCATCCGTGTGGCGCTGAACCAGATCTCCGATCGCCTGCTGTTTCCGTCCGTCCACACACCCGCCCGCCTGTTACGGCAGGTGGCCGACGGTTTCACCGCCGCCTAGCTCGGTCGTTAGCGATCAGGTTTGGAGGGTGTCGATCGCGGCGAAGAGCGGGCACCGAGGTGTGGATACCATCTGCCAGTTCACGCGGAGGCCATACAGAGGAATCGCGTAGGTTCCGCTCGAGACCCCACCCAGAACCGGGTAGCCACGCGGCGGCTCGCTTTCAAAGATGAGCACGCCCTTGAAGGTGTCTGTAGAATCCTCCACGAGCGCCAACCCGAAGCCAGGCAGCTGGGGAAATCCGTCGCCCCCGAACATGACCATCGGGCCGTCGTCCCCCGCGACGACGATGGCCAGCGCAGTGCCGTAGCCCACGACCCGGGCCGGCACGGTGCCCTCGAGGCCCGGAGGGACCTGGACCAAGACCTTGGTTCCCCCCCGGAGCTCCTCCAGTGCCATCGTGGCACCGGCCATCGCGGCCAGCCCGCAGGAGGCGCTATTTTCGGAACTCCGCTCACCACAGGCGACGGCGAGCATGACGGGCCACACCACAAGTAGACGTCTCATGACCCAAAGCTAGGGGCGTGCGGAGGTGGAGGCCAGCCGGGGAGGAACGACCAGGTGTCGAGGCGATTCGCCGGGCAGGCCAGACGGTGCTCGCTTGACCCCCCTTCGATCGGAGGATTATCGTTTTCTCACGGACGAGTCTCAGCCCGGTGACCTTTTGGTTCGAGGAATCCGCTATGCCGACCTACGAGTATCGGTGTGCGAATTGTGGGAAGCGCTTCTCGGTGGTGCAATCGATCTCCAAGCATGGGACCTCCAGGCCGAAATGCCCGAAGTGCAAGTCGGCCAAGGTCTCGCAAGAGCTGTCGGCGTTCTTCGCCAAGACCGCCAAGAAGAGCTGAGTGTTCCGGCGCTTTCGCGACGCCATCAACGCGGCACTCGATGCGGCGGCGGCGGGCGAGCCTGGCGCCGCACTATCGCGGATGCGGGAAGCCGTCATTCAGGCGCGTACGTCGATCGAGGCCATGCGGCAGGGCATCGGGCAAACCGAGCAGCGTCTGGCTCACGAGCGGCAGCACCTATCGGATGCGGAGCGGCGTGGACGCCTGGCGCAGGAGATCCAGGATGCTGACACGCAAGCGGTGGCCGAGCGCTTCGCGGCAAAGCACCGAGAGCGGGTGGACGTCTTGGAGCGGAAGCTCGAGGCCCAGCAGAGCGAGCTCGTGCTCGCCGAGCGCGAGTTCGAGGAGATGAAGGCCAAGCTGCTGGAGGTGGAGCGGCAGCGCCCGGCGACAGATGCTGCGCGCAGCGTCGAGTCGGCTTGGCGTGATCTCGAGGCTGCTGGTGGAGCGCGGCCGGACACCGATCTCGAAGACCAATTGCTGCGCTCGCAGCTGGACCGGTCGGCGCGTGAGGCGCGGGCTGAGGAGCAGTTGCGCGAACTCAAGAAGAAGATGGGGAAAGGATAGGGCCGTGGAGATCAGAGCAGGCCGGATGGTCTATCTCGGGTATGGCAAGTACTGGCGATCGGATGCGATCGTTGGGCTGAGTCCGATCGAAGAGGAGCGGGGTCCGGGTCGCCGTACGGAGGTCTATACGGCGAGCCTCGACACGCCGATCGTCGCCTCGCGGAGCGAGGGCGCGATTCTGCGCGACATGGCGGTGGCCAGCGACGAGCAATTTCGCATGCAGGAGGCCCGTGCCGTGCTCAGCGACCTGCTCGACGCTCTGGACGACATCCCGGACGTGCTTCGGCGCGTATTGATCACGGAAGCGCGGTTCGAGGTGCCGGCCTGGATCCGACGTCTCCGAACCCTCACGAAGCTGGAAGGGCCCGAGACGTCGGACGAGCAGAACGAGTTGTTCGACTGAGAGGCGGCTTCGCGCCGTGTCAGTCACCCCACGGCGGTCCGGCCCGCGCGGGGTGGCGCCGTCGACCCCGTCCCTCTCACCGCCCAACCGCCTACCCGCCCGTTGTGAAGAACGGCTCCCACTTCTCTCGCGGTGACGGCGTGGTGAGCAAGCTCACCACGATGAGCAGCGTAATCGAGACAATCACCCCGGGAATCACGATGTAGTCGCTGCTGGCGAAATTGAACTCCGACCCGCTCAGGGTGAGGGTGAAGATGTCGGCCAGGGCCCGGATCCGCCCCAGAATCCCGATGCCGATGATGGTCCCGAGGCCGCCGGCGAGACAGGCCACCCCGCCCTGCGGCGTCACGCGTTTCCAGAGGAATGCAGCGAGGAGTGCTGGGGTGAGGCTCGCTCCGACCAGCGAGTACGCGTACAACGCCATCGACAGGATGGTCTGGAACTGCGTGAGGAGCACGAGTCCCAGGCCGCCGAACAACACGATGAACACCCGCTGCAGGTTGACCAGTTGCTTCTCACTCGCTTGCGGATTGATGAACCGTTGGTAGATGTCTCGGCTCACGTTGGTCGACGGCACTAGAAGGAACGTGTTTCCCGTCGACAGCACAATGGCGACCGCCGCGGCGAGCAGGAACGCCCCACCCAATATCGGGAGCCCGTGGCGGGCCGTGTGCATGATGATGGTTTCCGACGCGGCGCGTCCGACAATCGAGGTCTGGGCCGTCAGGTCGGGGAACGCGGCCCGTCCGACAATGGCGACCAGCGCCAGCGTCGTCTCGATGAGCACTACTCCGGCGACCATGCCGATCACCGCTCGCCGCGCGGCATTGGCGTCCTTGGCCGAGAAGAACTTCTGGTACATCCCGCTTTCACCGAGGAGCAAGAGAAAAGTCGGCATCGACACGCCGAGCACCCATAGCACGTTGTGTCCTCCGAACGCGGTCAAGTGCTCGGCCGGCAATCGTTCGGCGACCGCACCAATGCCGCCCATCTGGAACACCATGTAGGGAAGCGTGAACACGACGGCAAGCGTGATGATGATGCCGTTGAAGATGTCGACGGTCACAATGGAGACCATGCCGGCAAGCGCAGTGAATACCACGATGGCGGCAGCGGTAATGAGCATACCTTGGGTCGGTGAGATCGCGCCGTCGGTCACAATGGTGAGGATCCAGCCCCCACCGCGGAACTGGTACGCCGCGATGGTCACGTACGCGAGGATGACGGCCACGGTACCGAGCACTCGAGCCGTCGCGTTGTAGCGCTGCTCCAACAGATCCGGGACGGTGTACTGCGCGATGCGCCGCACGCGACCCGCAATGAAGTACGCGACGATCAGTCCGACCCACGCGCCGAAGGAGAACCACAACTCCGAGAGGCCCGACCGGAAGGCCAGTCCCGCGCCGCCAAACAGCGATCCCGATCCGATCCACGTGCAGACCAGGGTGCCCACCAGCATGTACACGGGCACCGAGCGACCAGCCACCATGAAATCATCATGGCTCTTGACGGTCCGTGCGCGCCACAGACTGACGCCAATGAGGCCCAACGGATAGGCCAGGACGACGATGGCAAACAGGCTCATGGGGATCTCCTACCTCGAGACGTGGCGGCCAGGGCAGACACCGTGGGGCGCGATAACATGAATGCCGTGCCGATCGATGGCAATGTCACCCTGGGCGCGGATGAGGCGCCGCGGGATCGGCGTGGTGGCACGCGACCCGTCGACCGACCCCGATCTCTCGCAATCGCGGCACCTCCTGACGGCACCGCTGGTCCTTGGCAGGGTGCGGGCACCGCGCGTAAAAGGGGCAGGCATGAGTCGGGCGCCCCTGAAACGGAGCCTCGGCGGGAATCGTGGCTTCCCGCACCATGTCCCCGTCGCGAGCGCGCCTCCGGGCCACTCCGGGATCGGGTACCGGCACGGCCGCGAGGAGCGTGGACGTGTACGGATGGGTCGGAGATTCGAAGAGCGGCGCCGTCGGCGCGGTCTCGACCAATGCGCCGAAATACATCACGGCGACGTGGTCGGCGAGGTGACGGACCACCGCGAGATCGTGCGCGATGAAGAGGTACGTGAGGGAACGCCGCTCGCGCAAGTCGGCGAGCAGATTCAACACCTGTGCCTGCACCGAGACGTCGAGCGCCGACACTGGTTCGTCGAGCACCACGAATTCCGGCTCCACCGACAGCGCCCGAGCGATGCCCGCGCGCTGTCGCTGGCCGCCTGACAGCTCGTGCGGATACCGATCAACGAGCGTCGAGTCCAGCCCAACCTCACCGAAGAGGGCCCGCACCCGAGCCTCTAGGTCGGCACCCGCCGCCAGACGGTGCACGGCCATCGGCTCACGCACGGCGGCTCCGATCGTCATGCGGGGATTGAGCGATCCAGCCGAGTCTTGAAAGACGATCTGCATCCGACGACGGAGGGCGCGGAGGGTTCGCCGGTCCGCCGTCAGCACGCTCGTGCCATCGAAGTACACGGAGCCGGCGTCCGCATCGAGAAGCCGGAGGATCAGCCGGCCGAGTGTGGTCTTGCCGCTGCCGCTTTCGCCGACGAGGCCCAGCGAGTGTCCCCGAGGAATCACCAGGCTCACGTGGTCGACGGCGCGCACCACCCGCTTGCGGCCAAACATGCCTCCCCCGGCGCGAAAGGTCTTCACCAGCCGGTCCACTGCAAGCAGCACGTCGCGGCTCATCGGGCCCTCCGCTGCGGCTCATCCGACAGCCAGCAGCGAACGTCGCCGGTTGGCGTAGTGGCGAGGGGCGGGTGGGACGTGCGACACCGATCCCACGCGTGGGGACAGCGCGGGTGAAACCGGCAACCGGCCGGCCAAGCCGCCGCGCTGGGCACGGAGCCGGGGATGGCCGGTAGTCGCCGCACCGGTTGATCGAGTCGGGGCACGGCTTGGAGCAGTGATTCGGTGTACGGGTGGGTGGGTCGCTCGAAGATTGCCGTGGCCGACGCCCGCTCGACGATCTGTCCACCGTACATCACCGCAACACGATCGGCGAGTCCGGCGACCACGCCCAGATCGTGGGAGATGAGCAGCATGGCCATCCCCAGGCGGTCTTGGAGGTCCGCCAACAACTCGAGGATCTGTGCCTGGACGGTTACGTCGAGTGCGGTGGTCGGCTCGTCGGCGATGAGGATCTTCGGCTCACAGGAGAGCGCGATGGCGATCATTACCCGCTGTTGCATGCCACCGCTCAGCTCGTGGGGGTACGCACCCAGTCGATCCGCGGCCTGGGGGATCCCGACCAGCTCGAGCAGCTCGGCAGCACGCATGCGCGCGGCGGTGCGGGACACGGAGCGATGGGCGTGCAATGTCTCCGTGATCTGTGTTTCCACCGTCAGCACCGGGTTCAGGCTGGTGGCGGGTTCCTGGAACACCATGGCGATTTCGGCACCGCGGATCCGGCGCAGCTCGCGCGGTCCGAGCGCGAGCAGGTTCCGCCCGTCGTACTCTACCGTGCTCCCAGGCTCGATCCGTCCTGGCTCGTCGACGAGCGCGAGCAGGGAAAGGGCGGTGACCGTCTTGCCGCACCCCGACTCCCCCACCAGGGCCAGCGTTTCCCCTGCCTCGAGGTCGAACGATACCCCGTCGACCGCCCGGGTCGCGGGCGTGCCCGGGAACGTGGTGCGGAGGTCGAGAACCCGAAGGAGCGGATTCATCGGGCACGCGGGTCGAGGGCGCGTCGCAGTCCGTCACCCAACAGGCTGAATGCCAGAACTGTGACAACGATGGCGAGGCCGGGGAACACGGCCACCCAGGGCGCGGTGCGCAGCACTTGCTGGCCATCGGCGATGATCTGTCCCCAGGACGGCGTCGGAGGTCGCACGCCGACACCGAGGTAGGACAGGCCCGCCTCCAGGAGAATCATCTGGCCGATCCCGAGCGTGGCCATCACAATGATCGGACCGGCGATGTTGGGCAGGAGGTGCCGCACGACGATCCCACGGAGGCCGATGCCCACGGCGCGAGCCGCAGCGACGAACTGCCGATGCTTTATGCTCAGAACTTCGGCGCGAACGATGCGGCTGGTGTCGAACCAGCTGGTGAGGCCGAGAATCAGGACGAGCCCAACCACCCCCACGTCCTCCCACAGCGCCACCACGACGAGGACGAGAAAGAGGCGGGGCAGCGCGAGGGCGCTGTCGACACCGCGCATGAGGACTTGATCCGCGAGTCCGCCTGCCAAGCCGGCGGCCAGGCCCACGGCCGTTCCCAGCACGATCGAGACGGTGACCGACAGCACGGCGATCCCGAGGGAGATTCTCGCCCCGTGCAACACTCGGCTCAGGAGGTCACGGCTGTAGAAGTCGGTGCCGAAGGGGTGGGCCAGCGACGGCGGTTGGAACTGCTTGCTGACCAGATCGAGCTGCGTCGTCGGATCGTGGGAAGCCAAGACGGAGGCGAGCGCCGCGAGAATGGCGAACAGCGCCACGAGCGCGAGCCCGACGCGGGCACGCCGATCGCGCCACACGAGCCCGAGGGAACGCCTCACGCCGCCTCCCGGGTCCGTGGATCGAGGACGCGGTACAGGATGTCGGCGAGGAGATTGCCGATCACCACCATGACCGCGGCGAGCACCGCCGCACCTGTGACGACGAAGTAGTCGCGTCCGTGAATCGCATCGATAGTCAGCTTGCCCATTCCAGGCCACGCGAAGACGGTCTCGACCAGTACCGTGCCGCCGAGCAACAAGGGGAACGCGAGTCCGAACAGTGTGATGACTGGGAGCAAGGCGTTGCGCAGCGCGTGACGCATCACGACCGCCCGCTGCGCCAATCCCTTGGCACGAGCAGTGCGGATGAAATCCTGACGGATCACGTCCAGCATTGCGGCCCGCTGGAATCGGGCGGTGGCGGCCGCACCGATGGCGCCAAGGGTGAGCGCCGGAAGGACGAGGTGCCGGAGGCGGTCCCACGCCCGACCGAGCAGCGGCAGCTGGTCATACACGACGGGGTCGGTGGCGCCGGCCACCGGGAGCCAGCGCAGCGTTTCGCCGAACACGAGGAGCAGGACAATGCCGAGCCAGAACACCGGGGTCGAATAGACGGTCAGCGACGCCAACGACAGGAGGTCGTCCACCCGCGACCCGGCTCGTAGGCTCTGGATCACGCCGATGGCAATGCCGAGTCCGAAGGTGACGACCAACGCTGCGGCGGCAAGCAGCAACGTGTTGGGAATCCGATCTCGAATGGCCTGCCATGCCGGACGATGCTCGCGGTACGAGTACCCGAAGTCACCGCGCGCAAGATTGGCGAGGTATCGCCCGTACTGCTCGAGGATCGGGCGATCCAGCCCAAAGGCGCGCCGCTGCTGCTCGACGACGGACCGTGGAACTAAGATGGAGCTGCTGGTGCCGGTGAGCGGGTCACCTGGCGCGAGCCGGAGCAGGAGAAACGTGAGTGTCCCGACGAGAAAGACGATCGCCACTGCCTGGAGTAGGCGGGCCGCGACGAATCGATGCACGCTCAGTTGACGTAGCGATCCCGAGGGAGGCGGCGGTCGATCGGGACGCCCCACGCGGGGAGCGTCGCCGTCAAGTTGTCTCCGCGGATGGACACGTTCTCGAATCGATGGTGCACACCCGCCTTCGGGACCGTGCAACTGATCCAGATCGCGGGGGCGTCGGCGTTGATCAGGGAGACCGCATCCGTCCAACGACGCCGAGCTGCCTCGATGTCCCGGGCGGCGAGCGCCGCGCGAACGGCGCGATCCACCTCAGGGTTGACATACGAGCCGAAGTTGAAGCCGCCGATCGCGTCGCTGGTCCACACCTCGCTGATCGAGGCGGGGCTCGGATCGCCGCCGTACGATCCGTAGAACATGTCGAACCGACCCGACTCCGCGCGCTGCAGAAATGTGTTGAAGTCCAGTTCGGTGATGCGCATCTCCACGCCCAGGCTCTTGAGCTGCTCCTGGATGATCTGCGCGAACCGGCGGCGGGCCACGCTGGTCTCGGGAACGATGATGGAGAAGCTGAGCCGCTGACCGTTCCGGTCCAGCACGCCGTCTCCGTCGGAATCACGCCACCCCAGGGCGGTGAGCTCGCGTCGGGCCCGTGCCGCGTCGTACATGAGGCGGGTATAGTCGAGGCCGTAGATCCACAGCGCTGGGCTCACCGGCCCGTCCGCCACGATGCCGTCCGGACCGTCCACCGCGCGGACGGCAGCCGCGCGATCAACGCCCGCGGTCAGGGCCCGACGCAGCTCCCGATCGGCAAACAGGGGGTGGGGTCGAGCCGGGTCGTTCGGGTCTCGGAGGTTGAAGAGCAAATAGCTGTAGAACGTAGATGGCTCGTACGCGATGGCCCGCACGTCGTCCGACGTCTCCGCGCGTTGCACGGCCTCCGGCGGGAGGTAGTTGAGGACGTCCACGCTTCCTGAGAGGAGCTGGGTAATCGCCGCCGACATGTCGCCACCGGTCGTGCGCCAGATCACGCGCCTGAGCCCCGGTCGTGGAAGGAAGGAGGCGGTGTCGGCCACCAACTCTACCGATTCGCCGGCGCGCCATTGGACGAAGCGATAGGGGCCGGCGCCAACCGGATTGCGGCCGAATGGGTGCGCGACGAGCTCTGCGCGCGGCACGGTGTCGAGCACGTGCTTCGGCAGAATCCACATGTGGTAGACCGCGTCGAACAGCTGCTCCAGATACGGTCTCGGGAAGTGGAACGCGACGGTGTGGGGGCCGCGCGCGTTCACCCCGGCGATCTGGAGCACACGCGGTCTGGCGGGAGATCCGACCAGCGAGTCGCGGTAGACCTCGTACGTGAAGACCACATCGTCGGCCGTGACGGGCACGCCGTCATGCCAACGCGCATCGGGATTCAGCGAGAAAACGAGTGTCAGGGAATCCTCGCGGATCCAGGAGCTGGCGAGCCGTGGCTCGAAGCCCGAGGTGTCGACAGTGTTCAAGTCCGGGCCGAGGGCAGCCAGCTTGGTGAAGACGAGGTCGATGATCGAGCGGGCGATGTCGCCTTGTGCGCTTGGGGGAAACAGCACGTCGGCTTCGGCCGGAGTCGCGATGACGGCCGTGCCGCACCACCCATCGGGACACGACTCACCCTGGTCGGAGACGCACGCGGCGACGACGAGTCCCGCTAGCAGGGTGGTGAGGATGCGGAGCATCGGTGGCCTCCGTGGTCGGTTCATGTCGTCGAGCGCCGTCTCACCGCCGCCACGTCCACGCAGGGTCGGCGAAATGGGCTCGGTCGTCGGGCTCCGGACTGATTGGGCCGGAACTCCAGGCTCCGCCCCACGCGGTGCGCGCTGCCGTCGCGATTGCGCTGGCGACTTCATCGAACGATACGGTCCGCCCCAGCACCTTGCGGAGGGCGGTAGCGCCGGACGGCCCGGTAGCCCGGTGGGTGACTCGTGTCACGAGATCCTGACCATCGTCGAGCAGGAGCGATCCGTGCTGCAACATCCCGCCGCGCTCGCGGACTTGGGCACTGCCTACGAGCTTCCGTCCGCCGACCACGATCTCGCCCCCGACGGGTGCGGCAAAACAGGGTCCCGCTGCGGGTCGCAGGGGTGTGGCCGGTGGGCGGGCGAGCGTCGCCGGTACCCCGATCCGCCTCAACGCGTGTTCCAGCATCTCATGAATCGAAATGTATGCGTTCCTGAGGGACCCGAACACATGTTGGGGCGCCGCGACCGCGTACGTCACCTCGTGCTCGTGCCACACCGCGCGGCCGCCGGTGGGACGTCGGACCGTGTCCAGGCCCAGGCGGGCGATCGCGTGGCGGTCGTATCGCTGGCAGGCGGGCTCGTTGCGGCCGAAGGACAGGCAGGGAGGATTCCAGCGGTAGAGTCGGAGCGTCGCCATGCCGTCTTGCGCGAGGCGGAGGAGTGCCCAATCGATCGCCATGTTCGCGGCGCCGGACCGGCCAACGGGGTCGATCGCCAGGCGCCAGGGCACCGTGGCTCGGTCGGTGCGGCGATCCGGTGCGTCGTGCAGGGCGGGTCCGCTGCCGTGCGCGCTTCCACCAGTGGTTCCGCGACGCGTCACGCCGCTCCGGCCGGTTCGTACGCCTCCAGCGGCAGGCACGTGCACACCAGATGCCGGTCGCCATAGGCCGCGTCGGCACGGCCCACCGGGGGCCAGACCTTGTGCGCCCGCGTTTCGGGCGAAGGGAAGGCGGCGCGCTCACGGGAGTACGGCCGATCCCAATCGTCCACCAGCAGATCGGCCAGCGTGTGCGGGGCGTTCCTCAGGAGGTTGTTCTCGGGGTCGGCCCGACCCTCTTCGATCTCTCTGATCTCCTCACGAATCGCGATCATCGCCCGGCAGAAGCGGTCCAGCTCTTCCTTCGACTCGCTTTCCGTGGGCTCGACCATCAACGTCCCGGCCACCGGAAAGGACACGGTAGGGGCGTGGAATCCATAATCCATGAGTCGGGTCGCGATATCGGTCACATCCACGCCCGCGGACTGCTTGACCGGGCGGGTATCCAGGATGCACTCGTGCGCGATGAGCCCGCCACGACCGGCGTACAGCAGGTCGAAGTGGCCACGCAAGCAATGCGCGATGTAGTTGGCGTTGAGGATCGCCACCTGCGTGGATTCAACGAGGCCGTGACGGCCCATCATGCGGATGTACGCCCAGGAGATCGGCAGGATGGAGGGGCTCCCCCACGGGGCGGCTGACACCGTCCCACAGGGTTGGGCGATCCCGAGCGGGACAACCGGGTGGTCCGGCAGGAACGGCATCAAGTGCTCGGCCACCCCGATGGGTCCCATGCCCGGTCCGCCACCGCCGTGCGGGATGGCGAAGGTCTTGTGGAGGTTGAGGTGACAGACGTCCGCACCGATGTCGCCCGGTCGGGCGATGCCGACCATGGCATTGAGATTCGCGCCGTCGAGGTAGACCTGGCCCCCGTTCGCATGAATCACTCCACACATCTCGCGGATCGTGGCTTCGAACACTCCGTGGGTCGAGGGATACGTGATCATGAACGCGGCCAGGTCAGTCCGATACTGGTCGGCCTTGGCCCGCAGATCGTCCATGTCGACGTTGCCGTTCTCGTCGGTCTTGACCACGACCACCCGGAGGCCCGCCATCACGGCGCTAGCCGGATTGGTGCCGTGGGCCGATTGTGGGATCAGGCACACGGTGCGGTGGCCCTCACCGTTGGCACGGAGGTAGGCGCGAATCACCAGGAGACCTGCGAACTCGCCCTGCGACCCGGCATTGGGTTGGAGCGAGATACCAGGAAACCCCGTGATCTCGGACAGGTAGGACGACAGCTCCTGGAACAACTGGGCATAGCCCGCTGCCTGTTCGCGGGGCGCGAACGGATGCAGCGCCCCGAATTCGGGCCATGAGACCGGGAGCATCTCCGCAGCCGCATTGAGTTTCATCGTGCACGAGCCGAGCGGAATCATGGCCGACGTGAGCGAGAGATCACGATCCTCGAGGCGTTTCAGGTAGCGGACCATCTCCGTTTCAGAGTGATACCGATTGAAGCACTCGTGCGTCAGGTACAGGGAGGTCCGTGCCAGGGGTGTGGGGATGACCGGTCGGACGCGCTCGACGAGGGCCGGCACGTCGAGGTCGGGTGCGCCGTCGAATGCGAAAATCGAGATCAGGTCGGCGAGATCGCGCTCCGACGTCGTTTCGTCGAGCGTCACCCCGATGCGGGTCGGCGTGATCGGCCGTAGGTTGACGCGGTGGGCACGGGCGCGCTCGTGGACCTGGGTTGCCCGCTCCGCCTCGAGGTCGACAGCGAGCGTATCGAAGAACGGCTCGTGGGCGATGCGGCAGCCGAATTGGCGCACGGCGTCCGCCAAGGCCGTGGTGAGCGTGCGGACCCGCTCCGCGATCCGGCGAATGCCGCTCGGACCGTGATACGCAGCGTACATGCCGGCCATCACGGCGAGCAACACCTGGGCGGTGCACACGTTGCTCGTCGCCTTTTCGCGACGGATATGCTGCTCGCGCGTCTGGAGGGCCATGCGCAGGGTGGACCGTCCTTCCGGATCGCGCGTGACGCCAATGATCCGTCCTGGCACGTGGCGCTTGTATTCCTCCTTTGTGGCGAAGAACGCGGCATGCGGGCCCCCGTATCCCAGCGGCACGCCAAAGCGCTGCGTGTTCCCGACTGCCACGTCGGCGCCCCATTCCCCTGGCGGCACCAAGAGCGCCAGGCTCAATAGATCGGTCGCGGCCGTGATGATGGCGCCGGCGGTGTGCGCGCGCTCGCACAGGCGACGGAAGTCATCGATCCGCCCCTCGCTGGCGGGGTACTGCACCAGTGCTCCGGCCACATGGGCCGTGAACTCGAAGTTCTGAGGATCTTCGACCTCGACCGTGATGCCTCTTGCCTCGGCGCGAGTCCGCACGACGGCGATCGTTTGCGGATGGCAGCCGGTATCCACGAGGTACACGGGGTGATTGGCGTCTTTGGCCTTGGCAACCGCCATCGTGAACGTCATGGCCTCGGCAGCGGCTGTCGCCTCGTCGAGCAGTGAGGCGTTTGCGACGGGCAGGGCCGTGAGGTCGGCCACCATGGTTTGGAACCCGAGTAACGCCTCGAGCCGTCCCTGGGAAATCTCGGCTTGGTACGGCGTGTACGCCGTGTACCAGCCGGGGTTCTCCAAGATGTTGCGCTGGATCACCGGCGGAACGATGCAGTTCGCGTACCCCATGCCGATGTATGACCGGAACACCTGGTTCTTGGCGGCGATCGTCCGGAGTGTGTGCAGCGCCTCGTACTCCGACAGTGCGGTGGGCAGGTCGAGTGCGCGCTCGAGCCGGATCTCCCGCGGGACGGCGGCGTCGACGAGCCCCGTGAGTGAATCGTGACCGAGGCTGACGAGCATGTCCGCGATGTCGCTCGGCCGTGGACCGATGTGCCGCCGCACGAAGGGATCACCGTGGTGTGGCACCGGAGCGTGGTGGGTCATGATGTCGTGCCTCTATGCGTGCAAACGCCCCGGGGGGTCCCAGGGCGTCTCACGGCAGATCGGTTGCGTTGTCCCCCGAGACCGAAAGCCTGCTCACTCCCCGATGTGCTGGGCGTAGTCAGCCGCAGTGAGCAGTTGATGCAGGTCCGCCGGGCTGCGGATCTCGAGTTTGAGCATCCATCCGTCGCCGTACGGATCGCGGTTGATCAGAGCTGGATCGGCCTCGAGGGCCGTGTTGATCTCGACGACTTCCCCGGTCACGGGACAGTAGAGCTGCGAGACCGCTTTCACGGCTTCGATGGTGCCGAACTCGTCCATCTGATTGAACTTGGCACCGACTTCGGGCAGATCGACGTACACCACGTCGCCCAGCTCGCCTTGCGCGTAGTCGGTGATGCCAACCACGACGATGCCGGCATCCTCCGTCGGCCGCACATATTCGTGCTCTTCCGTGTAGTGGAGACTGTCAGGGATCTGGGACATGGTGGATCCGTAGTTAGGCGTTCAACGGCGACGGTAGGTTATGCGCCCTCCGTCGACCTGTCAACCGGGCTCATCGCAGGTGGAAGAGACCTGTCGCTGGGTGCTCGCCCGCCACGGCCGCGCGGTACCACTCGCGCCCGGGCATATCGGTGGTTGCCCCACTGGATCTCGGTTCCAGCCCGCACGGTGTGACCGTGGTCACGTGGCGCGACCGATCAGGCGGAAGCCACGGCCGGACATCGACGCCGAACACAGAGGACTCGCCGCCCGACGGGTCGGGATCCGGAGGTGCTGCGACGTAGACCAGCTGCGGGGGTACCGGGACGCGGAGGAGGGCGTGCCGAGTCCACACGTGGACGGCGCAATGATCGGCGTCGCGGTTCAATCCGTCGGGTCCGAACGTGACCACCGTCGAAGGCTGGATCTCGGTGATCGCTCTCGTCACACGGTCGATGGCATTTGCGTCCTCCGGATCGAGGCCACCCGACGCCCGCCCGAGGGTCACGATCTCACCTGGGATCCCGAGAGATGGAGTGCTCGTGGCGCTCACCACGCACATCTCGACGCCGGCGTCGGCGTACCGTTCCATCGTGCCGCGCATTGTGGCGAGCACGTCGTCGCCGTGGGCGACAACCACTACGAGCGGTCCTCGGCCGGCATCGCTGGCGCGTGCCGCCCGGTAGCGCACCTCGCGCCATGCCTTGTGGGCCGATCGCTCCAGGGCCGGAAGGCTCCCCGCATTGTCGACGACGATGTGGCTCTTCTCGCGCTTGGTCGCCGAAGGCTGTTGCGTCGCCATGAGTCGGTCCGCGTCGTCCGGGCCGAGTCCACGGTGCTCCAGGAGGCGCCGCCGCCTGGTCTCGGTCGGTGCATCCACCAGCACGATGAGATCGAACTGTTCCGGGTCCAGGACCTCGAACAGCAGCGGGATGTCGTTGACGAGGATCGCATCACCGCGTGCGGCCGCATCCGCCGCGAGCCGCGCGCGTCGTTTCCCCACCGCAGGATGGACGATGCCGTTGAGCCGAGACCGTGCGGCGTCGTCGTACAGGATACGACGGCGAAGCCACGTGCGGTCGAGGGTGTCATCCGGCTGCAGCACGTCGGTCCCGAACGCGTCGATGATGGCGGCGTAGGTGGGTGTCCCGGGCGTCTGGACGTCTCGCACCAGCTGGTCGGCATCCAGTACCGTGGCGCCCCACGACGCGAAATGCGAGGCGACGGTCGACTTGCCGCTCGCCACGTTTCCCGTGAGACCCACATTGAGCATCGGTCAGTCGATGCGGCGGTTGGAGACGATCACAAGAGTCGAGTTTGGTCCTCGTCCTTATACGGGACCTCGTGACAGTGTCGGCACCGCGCCTCGTAGCTCTCGCTGCCGCCGACCATGATCGTCGGGGAATCATAGCGCGCCGGCCGCCCATCGATGAGCCGCTGATTGCGGCAGGCGGGGTCACCGCAGGACACGCAGATGGCGTGCAGCTTGTCGACGACTTCGGCCACCGCCAACAGGTACGGCATCGGGCCGAACGGCTCCCCCCGGAAGTCGGTGTCGGTTCCCGCCACGATCACGCGGAGGCCGCCAGCGGCGAGCGTGGTGCACACGTCGACCACGCCGGCGTCGAGAAACTGTGCCTCGTCGATCGCCACGACTCCGGTGTCCTGCCGAATCTCGCGCATGATCTCGGCCGACGAATCGGCGGGTTGGGCTTCGACGCACAGCCCGTCGTGGGTCGTGACCTGGTAGACCCCGTAGCGGTCATCCAGATGGGATTTGAAGACCTGGACTCGGTGCTTGGCGATGATGGCGCGTCGAACTCGGCGGATGAGCTCCTCGCTCTTGCCCGCAAACATCACGCCGGCAATGACCTCGATCCATCCTGGACGTGTGCTGTGCACCATGCGAGAACCCTCCAACCCTGTGGAGGAGGCTATCGCGCCCGCCGAGTCGGGGCAAGCGCTTGCCAAACCCGACCCCTCCCTCCTTACTTTGATGCCAGCACGGCGCCGGAGGGCGACCGTAACCCGACCGGAAGGTCAATTCCTATCTCACAAGGGGGTACGGGGTGAACAAGACGGAGCTAACCGAGGCACTGGCATCGCAGGCCGGCCTGTCCAAGGCCGATGCGGGTCGCGCCATCGAGGCGATCTTCGGCGACGCCGGGCTCATCGCGGGCGCGCTGAAGAAGGGCAGCAAGGTGCAGATCACGGGATTCGGGACGTTCGTGGCCCGCAAACGCAAGGCCCGAACCGGGCGTGATCCGCGCACCGGCGCGACCATTCAGATCCAGGCCGCGACCCTTCCGGCCTTCAAGGCCGGTCAGGCGTTGAAAGACGCGCTGAACTAGGCGAGCGTTACTTCCGGTCGAAGCGGGCCGTCACAGAACGGCCCTTCAGCGTGAGGCCGTCGAGCCCCGTCCGGGCGGCATCGGCGGCCTCCGCGCGCACTTCGACCAGGGTGAAACTCTCGCGCAGGTCCACTCTCCCAACCTGATCCTTCGCGAGCCCGGCGGCGTTGATCAGCGCTCCCACCACATCACCGGGCCTGAGACCCTCGCGTCGGCCGATGCTCACCCGCAGGTGCACCCACACGGGCACGCCTTCGGGCAGTGACGGACCCTGCGGCTCCGGCGTTTCCCGCATGGCGAGGAGCGCCGCTGCCACGAGGGCGGGATCGAACTCGTCCAGGAGGGGAGTCAGTGCCAGGAGGCTGTCGTCGAGGGATTCGTGGGTGATGCGCTCGCGCACGGCGGTGTGGAGCCGCCTCCGGGCGTCGCGGGCTCGGTCGATCTCCGCATGGAGGTGGATGGGGGTCGGCGCCGCCGCGATGCGTCGAAGATAGGCCTCCTGCCAGGGACGGACCAAGAGCACGACGCGTCCGGCGACCGCGTGGAGTGCTTCCAGGACCTCGATGGTCGGAAGCTCGACGCCGATCGCAAGCTCCACTGGTTGGCTCCCGACGTCCGCGCCCACGCGGATCTGATCCTCTTCCAAGTACTCATTCCATCGCGCCGTGGTGGCCGTCGGATCCCAGATCAGGACCGAGTTGGGGGAGAGACTGTCCAACGTGGTGCGCACGGTGGAACCGAGACGGGATTGCCCCACGATCGCGTACCTTACCGGAATCGTGGGCTCGACGGGCAGCGTGGTGGTCGTGAGTTTCGGCGCGCGGTGTGCATGGCGGGTGGTGAACGGCGAGATCCTTGCGGCGTCGGAGGTGACGATGAGACGCTGCGCCTGGGTGCAGTCGCCGAGGATCGCGTCCAGGTGCTCGGTGCCATCCAGGCGCGCGTGGAGCTCCGGCCAGCAGACCACGACGTGTCGGATTCGGTCGAGCCCAAGTCCCCCGTGCGCCAGCAGTGCCAAGGTCTGTGCGGGGGACGCGAGGAGTGTCGCGACCCGTCCCGCCGCAAGTCGCTGGCGCGTGCGCGCGAGGCCGCTCGCTTGGTGCACGGGCAGGAGATCGGGACAGGCGTGGGCTTCGGCGGCGAGAGCGTCGGCGGTCGGGAGGTCGGGGACCAGGAGGAGCGTGGCGAGTCCGGACGACGCTCTGGCTGGGATCTGCTCGAGCAGGGGGCGAGCGACCCAGCCCGCCGGCGGTCCCTCGTAGATGAGGGGATTCCCCGTCTCCAAGGCCGCGCGGTGCGCGGCATCGAACTTCGGCGCAAACGTCCAGGACACGACGCCCTCGGTTGTCAAAGAAGATCCGGTGGTACGCTCCCCGGAAGCATGGTAGTTTGCACTCCATCCCGACGCAACGGACGAGCGCCCATGACCCGAGGTTCCCGATGACGCGGTGGTGGAATCAGTTGCTGTCTCGCGTCTATGGCTGGGTCCCCGCGCTATCGGAACGCGCTGGCCGGCGGCTCCGGCGTGTCGATCAGGTCCCGCTCCCGCGGCTCGCGCCGCTGGCCACGCCGCTGTCGGCGTCGCGGGTCGGCATCGTCACGGCCGGTGGCGTCCACTTGGCCGCCGACCCACCATTCGACATGCAGGACCCGGAGGGCGACGGGTCGTTTCGGGTCATTCCGGGGGACGTTGCCGTCGACACGCTCCGCATCACGCACGACTACTACGATCACCGGGCTGCCGATGAGGACGTCAACTGCGTCTTTCCCATCGAACGACTCCGAGAGCTCGTTGCGGGGGGAGATGTCGGTGCGGTCGCGCCCCGACACGTGGGTCTCATGGGTCATCTGTCCGGTCGCCAGATCGAACGGCTCCTTGGTCGAGGGACCGACGCGATCACGAAGCTGTTTGCGACAGATGGCGTCGATTTGGTGCTGACGGTGCCCGGGTGAACGACCTGCCACTGGTCGGTCGGACTGGTCGCCCGAATATTGGAAGCGCGTGGGACGCCGACGGTTTCGTTGGGCGTGGTGCGCAGCATGCTTGAGGGTACCCCGGCACCGCGAAACGTGTTCGTTCCGTTCCGATTGGGTCAGGTGTTGGGCGAGCCGGGCCACGTGGCGCAACAGCAAGCGGTGTTACGAGCCGCCTTGGGAGCGGTGACGGGTGTCGCCGACTCGGGCGGACTCCTCGAGCTTCCGTTTCGATGGAAGCGTGGACCCTATCCGGTGCCCATCGGTATCGCCGAGCGGCCATCGGCCTCCATCGACGCACAGCGCGACCTCGACGGAGTAGGACGGTGACACGACCTTGGATGGCGTTGGTGGTGGTGTGGCTCCTTGGCAGCGTGGGAGTCACGATGCCGGGGGAGGCGCAGGAACGGGGAGGGATACGGTCGCTTGGTGTGCAGCCGGGGATCCTGTCACCGGGACCACTCAACGCGATCACCGACGTGGCGGGGGTTCGCGTGGGTCACGTGACGCGGTCCGAGGGCGACTCGATCAATACCGGAGTCACGGCGATCTTGCCGCACGGAGGGAACGTCTTCCGGGAGAAGGTTCCGGCCGCCGCAGTAGTCGGGAATGGATTCGGCAAGTTGGTCGGCTTCACGCAGGTGCAGGAGCTCGGGGAGCTGGAGTCACCCGTGGTGCTGACGTGCACCTTGTGCGTGCCGCGGGCGGCGGACGCGGTCCTCACGTATCTCCTGGGGCTGCCGGGCAACGAATCCGTGCGGTCGGCAAACCCCGTGGTGGGAGAGACGAACGACGGTTTTCTCAACGACATTCGGCGCCGCCCGATCCAAGAGCATCACGTGCTCGACGCCATCCTCAGCGCGACAACGGGTCCAGTGGAGCAGGGAAGCGTCGGCGCGGGGCGTGGAACGATGGCGTTCGGCTGGAAGGGCGGTATTGGCACGGCGAGTCGGATGCTGTCACCGGCGATGGGTGGTTGGACGGTCGGCGCCCTGGTACAGAGCAACTTCGGAGGGGTACTGAGCATCGCGGGAGCACCGGTCGGGCGGGAGCTGGGACGCTACTACCTGCGTGAGGGCCTCGACAGGGACCGGGACGGTGTCAACCGATCCCGCCCCGACGCGACGGTCGAGGACCGTGCGGACGGGTCCGTGATGATCGTGCTCGCGACGGACGCGCCGCTCTCGCACCGCAATTTGGAGCGGCTGGCGCGGCGAGCCCTTGCGGGGCTGGCTCGGACCGGGAGTGCGATGACCAATGGGTCTGGCGACTACGTGATTGCGTTCAGCACCGTGCGCGTCGCCGAGATGCGGCAGGTGGCCGAGGTGCCGAACGACCTCATGAGCCCGCTATTTCTCGCGGCGCTCGAGGCCACCGAGGAGGCGATCTACAACTCGATGCTCTGTGCCACCACGGTGCGTGGCCATCGAGGGATTGGCGAGGCCCTGCCCATTGAGGCGACGCTCGAGATTCTCGAGCGCTACGGAGTCGTCCGTCGATGAGTCACGAGTCGCTCACGCCACCGCTCCGCCTGTCGCGCAACCTCGCGCACGTCGATTCGGATGCGCACCGGGTGCTCGATCGCGAGGTGGAGCGTCGTCGCGTCGCCGGGGACTTGGTGGCGGACCTGGCGCGGGAGGAGCCGGCGATCGATCCTCCGCGCGGTTCGCTCGAGGCGGCACTGCGGACGCTCCGGGAGGGGTACAGCCACGCGTCGGCCGCTGGCGGGTTGGAGCTGCGCGCGGCCGCGGCCCGATATCTGTCGTTGCTCTCCGGCGGGCGGCCAGTGAACGCCGATCATGTCGTCGTGTCGGCCGGAGCCCGACACGCGTGTTTCACCGCGTTCTTCTCGCTCTTCGAGCACGGCGATCACGTGTTGCTCCCCAAGCCCGGGTGGCCGGCGTTCGACGGGCTGGTCCGGCTCGCGCGGGCCTCACCGGTGGCGATCCAGGGCGACCTGGAGTGGAGCCTCAAGGTGAGTACGCACGATCTCGCAGCCCGGAGTGACGCTCGCACGGCCGGACTCGTGCTGGCGACACCGGTGAATCCGACTGGCGCTGCGTATACTCGCTCGGAGCTCAAGACGCTCTTCGAGTGGGCACTCGAGCGGAATCTCTGGATCGTGTGCGACGAGACCTACCGACGGGTCCACTATGGGTCGGGTCCGGCGCCCTCCGCGCTCGATCTGCCCGACGAGCTACTGCAGCGGGCGGTCGTGGTCACGGGATTGGACGTGTCCCACGGACTGGCAGGTTGGCACGTCGCGGTCGCGCTCGCCCCTGCTGAGGTCAGTCAGGCCATGGCGCGGGTGCAGGAGCACGCGATGGGGCCGGTGCCCTGGCCAGCGCAACGGGGTGCAGCGGCCGCGTTGGCCGACGACCGCGCCGGCCACGAGCTCTCCCGGTGGCTCGACACGCTGCGCGCGCATCGAGACGCGGTGGTCGAGTACTTTCGCCGCGAGCTCCCCGGTGTCGAATTCATCGAACCGCTAGGCACGTACTTCTTCTTCTTCCGAGTGGACGGGTGCTTCAGTGGGTCGATGACCTCGGCGCGAGCGTTCTGTGAGCGGTTGGTGGAAGAGCACGGCGTCGCCCTGGCCCACGGCGGGACGTTCGGCGACGACCGATGGGCACGGCTCAACTATGCCGTCAGTCATCGCGATATCGAGCGGGGGCTGGAAGGACTGGCCACGTTCGTGCGCAGCCTTGTGGGAGGCGACCACACATGAGCGAGACGCGTCTGTTTGGCGGGAGGGTCGAGCCGCTCGACGGCGATCTTCCGATACTCACGTACGCGTGGGATGCGGAGACGGAGATCTTGTCCTGCCGTCTCGACGTCGAGGGCACGCGAGGCTTGACGGGCTCGATCGAGCTGGAAGATGCCCAGGGCGCCGTGGTGACGCTCGATGTCGTTCGCGGCACGTTGCAGGGACTGGAAGTCGTCATCTGGCCCGAGACCACCCGGACGAGCTTGGAGGTGCCGCTGCCCGGCGAGCGGGGGCGGTTCGTCGTTCCCGCACGCCCCTCCCAGCCCGGCATCGCGGTCCTGGAGCTGGATACGGTGCTCTGGGCGGAGGCGACGCCAGACGAGTCCACGATTCACGTCGGCGTCGGGCGCCGCCGTCCTACGCGGGTTGTCGCGCTCGCCGATCACCTCCTGCTCGCCCTGGACGAGCACGGGGATCTCGCCGGCTTCTGGCTACTGTCCGTCCCGCCGTTCCCTCAGGAGCGAGAGCTGTGACTGCCGCACGGCGCGCCCTCTGGTCGGTCGTGGTCCTCGGCTCGCTGACCACATCGCCCGCCGCCGCTCAGGGAGGCGCCGGAACGGAGGTGCTGAGTAATGCGCGCGTGTGGACCGGCGACGCCGAGCGGCCATGGGCCGAAGCCGTTGCCGTTCATAATGGTCGGGTCATTGCGGTCGGCAGCGCGGCGGACGTCGCGCGGGTCGTGGGAGCCGCGGCGCGCACCGAGGACCTGAACGGTCGATTCGTGATGCCCGGGTTCATCGATACGCACACGCACTTCGAGTCGGCGGGTCGACTCCTGCTCGGCGTCAACCTACTGGATGTGGCGAGCGACACCGGACTTCGCCGTCGGGTGGCCGAGGCGCACGAGCGGCTGCCGCAGGATGCGTGGATGGTCGGTGGAGACTGGGGCGCCTATGATCTGAGCTCGACTTGGAGGCCGCGCCGAACGCTGCTCGACTCGCTGGTGGGTGACCGTCCGGTCGTGCTCACCAAATGGGATCGGTCGCAGTCCGTGGCCAATTCGGCCGCCCTGCGAGCCGCCGGACTGCACACGACCGATCACGACGGTCTGCTCACGAGCGACGCCGCGGTCCAGGTGCGTGCTGCGATCCCGGCACCGTCGTTCGTGCAGCGACGTGCCGAAGCGGACCTGGCGTTGGCCGATCTGGCACGGCACGGCGTCACGACCATCCACGACATTACCGGCGCCGAGCAATTGCGAATGTTCCGGTATCTCCGCGAGCGCGATTCGCTGACGGTTCGGGTCTGCGCCCGACCGACGCTCGACCACTGGGAGGATCTCGCCGCGGTGGGTATCCAGACCGGCTACGGTGACGAGACGATCTCGATCTGCGGCCTGAAGGGGTTCGTGGACGGGATCATGGGGAACTCCTCGGCGATGTTCCGTGAACCGTACCGTCATCGGCCCCACCGCAAGGGGCAGTGGCGGGCCATGATGTCCCCCCCGGGAAACATGCAGCGGCTGATTCTCGAAGCCGATGCGGCGGGTCTGACGCCACACGTGCATGCCATCGGCGACTTGGCGGTCGACACGCTTCTCGATCTCTTCGAACACGCGATCGTGGTCAATGGACCCAAGGACCGGCGATTCCGCATGATCCACGCGCAGGTCGTGACGTCGGCGGACTTCGAGCGGTTTGGGAGGCTCGGCATCATCGCCGAGGTGCAGCCCTACCACGCAATCGACGACATGCGATGGATGGAGGAGCGCATCGGTGAGCGCGCGCGCGGCGCGTACGCATTCCGGTCCCTGGCCAACGGCGGGGCGCTCTTAGTGTTCGGGTCGGATTGGCCGGGCACGAATGCGTCGTGGTACCCAGCCAATCCCGTCTTGGGGATCTATGCCGCCGTGACACGGCAGAACCTCGACGGCGAGCCCACAGGGGGCTGGTATCCCGAGGAACGCGTGACCGTCCAGGAGGCCCTTGACGCATACACGGTGAACGCGGCGTATGCCGGGTTCCAGGAGCGCTGGAAGGGTCAGCTGCGTCCCGGCTACGTCGCCGACCTCGTGGTCCTCTCGCACGATCCGTTCGAGGTCCTCCCGGAAATGATCAAGGGCATTCGGGTGCTCGGGACGATGGTGGCCGGGCAGTGGGTGTACCGGGCAAGCAGTCGCATGGATCCGTGATCGGCGACCCGGTTCCTAGCAGGTGATCGTGACGGACTCGCCGCGCCGACGGCTGATCGCAGCACTGCAGCAGGCAGGTGGGACGGTTGGGGCTGGGGCGATGCTCACGCACGCCCCCCCGCCGCTCGGGGCGCCGTTCGGACATGCCGACCATGTGGAGGGGGAGCCGGTCCAGGCGATCCCCGTGGGCACCCCGTTGCCACCTCCCGAGCCCATGACCTTCATTGACGGCATTCAGCGATACGCGGTCGAAGGCCGGATTGGCCTTGTGCCGATCGTCCGCGGCTACGTTGCCGCCGCCGCCCTGCGGCGCGAGCGCGGCGAGCTTCAGGTCGTCGATTCCGCGACCCACGAGTTCTTGGTCGTCCCCCTACGCCGACTCACCGCCGCTCAGCGAGCGGTGCTCGAGGGATGTGGACTTCCACTGTTCGACTGCACGGCTGGCGAACGGTCGCATCCGATTCTCGACGTGCAACTGGCGGCCAAGATAGTCGAGCATCGTCGAGAGCGGGTCGAGATCGACATCACGCGACGCACCGTCGTCGCGGCTCCCGGGACCTGGCTGGTGGTCGACGGTTCCATCGCGGGAATCGACGATCTGAGCGACCACGGCAACCCCCGGGTGCTCGGCCTCGTCAAGAGCCACGAGACCCAGTTCCTCGACGGCGGCGATCTCGAGGTGGCCCTCACGCTGCCCGCCGGCCATCGGACGAGCGTGTTTGCACGAACGGCTGGCGAGCGGGCCACGGTCCATACGTGGTATCTTCGACTCTGGCCGTGGGAAGACCACGAGTTGCTCCACGGTCTCGTCCGCATCGAGCGACCACCGAGCCCAGACAGCGTGGCCGAGGCGACGACCGTGAGCCGCTGGTTGCTGTCTGAACGAGCGCCGCTGTCGGCGCCCGACGGCCGATGGGATCGGCTCGTCTATCCGATCCGGCAGGTGGAGACGTACTTGCGCGCGCTCGCAGGAGGTTGGTGGTGATTCAGACGGGTGGGAACGCAACGATCGGTCGCGTCGTAGCGACGGAGTCTCTCCCGGCGGGCACGCACCAGTTCTTTTTCTGGAGTGCGATCGACACGCCGATCGGTATCGGGGCCATCGTGCGCGTCGACGATGGAGCGGCCCGTTCGGTGTACGCCGTCGTCGTCGATGGAAAGGGATATTCCGATCTGGCGTCGCCGTTGCACGAGGTGGTGGTGGCGCAAGGCGATCCTGCCGGTGACCGGGCGCCGACCCGTCGCACGGAGGTCCGATTGTGGACGGCCGCCGTGCTGCGCCAGGATCCTGAAGAGCCTGTGCAACCGGTGCCGCTGGCGGACGTCCGCCTGGCGACGAAGGAGGATGTCGAGGTCGCGCTGCGCATGGACGCCTATGTGCGCGGGGAACGGCCAACCGGCATTCCCATCGGCGTGTACCGGGCCGGTAACCTGACCGCGCCGGTCTGGATGGATGCCGATTTCGTCCTGGGGCCTGAGTCGGCCCACCTCAACATCTCGGGCGTCTCCGGCCTCGCCACGAAGACGAGCGCGGTCGAGTTCCTGCTCGCCAGCATCTTCCAACGGCTCCCCGCACACAGGGGGTCCGTGGCGGCCGTGTGCTTCAACGTGAAAGGCCCCGATCTGTGTTTCCTCGATCAGCCGGGTGATCTGACGGCGGCCGACCGCGAGCTGTACGCCACCCTTGGTATCGACCCGCGCCCGTTCGACCGCGTGCGGTACTTCGCTCCGTATCGCGCCGACGGGATCAACCTCAACACGCTCCGCTCGCATCCGGACCTCGTGGCCGACGTGCAGCCACTCGTGTGGGGCCTTCGCGAGGTGCTGGGATTCCACGAGGTGCTGCTCAATCGCGACGACCTCGACGCTAAGGCCGACGGCTTGCTGGACTTCCTGGTTGATCGGGTGGTTGAGAAGGAGTTCCGCGATGAATGGGGCGCGACACACCGGGTCCAGAGCTTTGCCGACTTGGATCGGCTGTTCCGCGCCGTCTTCGACGGTCTGGAGCAAGCTGGACGCTCGGACGTGTGGCGAACCCACCACATCGCCACCATCCGCAAGGTGCGCAACCGCCTCCTCAACATCTCCACCCGGTGCAAGGGACTCGTGACCGACGACGGTTCGGTGAGCGACTTGCCCTTCGGGCAGTTCGAGGACCGGGCGCTGTACGTGCTCGACGTTGCCGGGATGGATCAGGTCGCCCAAGACCTGGTGTTCACGCGTGTGGTCTCGACGCTTCGCGAGCATCTGGAACGCCGTGCGCTCGGTGTGGATCAGGTCGTCGTGTTCGTCGACGAGTTGAACAAGTACGCCCCGGGGGACGGTCAGGACACCTACGTGCGAAAGATGCTCTTGGATATCTCGGAACGGGGACGGTATCTGGGGCTCGTGCTGTTTGCGGCACAGCAGTTCCGCTCGCAGGTTCACCGACGGGTGGTCGGCAATGCCGGGACCGTTGTCTTCGGACGCATGGACATGGACGAGCTCGCCACGCCTGGATACCAGGTGCTGTCGCCCGCGACGAAGATCAAGTTGGCGACGCTGCCGAAGGGTGAGTTGATGGTGCGGCACCCGCACTTCACGCAACCGATCTTCGTGCGGTTCCCGCGTCCGCCCGTGATGAGCGGTCCTAATGGCAGTAAGCGATTCCCGCCTGCGTCCGACGTGGCGTTCGAGGAGGCCGTGGTGCGACAGCTCACGGGTATGGATCGACGGATCGCGGCGGGGCGCATCCGCGACCTCATTGCCGGGCGACGGGACGACGACGTACGCCGTGCATTGCTGGCCACCAGACGTGCGATGCCGGACGACCCCTTCGAGTATTTCCGTGCGTCACTTGGGCCGGCCGTGGCCCGGGAGCGGGTCGCGGTGCGCCGGGAGGGCGTGCCGCTGCGGACAGTGGAGGACCCGTATGCGCCGTAGTGGTCTGATAGCGGCCTCTGCTTTCGGCGCTGTGGTGCTCGTCCCGGAGGACGCGTCCAGCCAACGGGCCATCCAGTTGCGCTACGACCCGCCGGCGAGCGCGATGGTGCAGGCCGTGTGGCGGCACAGCGCTACCCGTAGTGTCACGACGCCGCCACGCGGGATGACTGTCCGCGTGATCGAGGCGACCGAGGTCACGAGCGTGACCCAGCGAATCGTCGAGCGGGAGAATAACCGCATCGTGGTGGACGTGACGATCGACTCGACGTCATTGCAGGTACGCTCGGGAGGCGGGACGTGGGAGCCGGCGCGCGCACCCGTGGGGCGAGCATCGGCGCGCATTGTTGTGGACGATCGTCTCCGCCTGGATTCCCTAAGCGGTGGCACCTCCGAGGGCGACCTCGTGCGGGGGCGACTCCGGGCGTTCGCCTCCGGTTTCGAGTTCCCGCTCCCTGACGGATTGGTCGCTGCCGGCGACAGCTGGGTAGAGACCGTGATCGATCCGCTGGTGGCCGTGGTTGGCGTCGATGTGGAACCCGATGCGGCACGGTGGCTCGCGCAGGCCGGGGCGATGATCGCCCGCTCGACGTTCACGGTGGACAGCCTCGTCGACCGCGGGGTGGACACGCTTGCGTATCTCCAGGTGTCGGGCAGCTTTCTCCCCACGACGCTCACGGCCCCAGTCGAGACGGCGCAGGGGCATGCGAGGATCGACGGGGGGTTCGGAGCGAGACTCATCTGGTCCACGGCGTGGCACACCTTCGTGTCGGGAACGGTGCAGCGCCGCGTGCGGCTCCGCGTCTATGTTGGGACGCCGGAGCAGGAACGGGAAGTTCACACCACGACCACAGAGATCGCAGGGAGGTTCAGGGTACAGTGACGTCGCGACGATGGCTGCTGCTTCTTGGTGCGGCGCTCGCGTGGCCGTCGTCGGTCACGGCACAAGGAGCCCTCGATCTGCGCGCGGGTATGGACGAGGGGACGCTGATCCGGCGGGTCTTCCAGGTCTTCACCCGGGTCAGCCTGGAGGACCGGGCCCAGGGCACGAGGGTGATCCGTGAGATCGCGCGATTGGGTGGAGCAAGTCAATACGCGCTGTCGGCGACAGACGACGACTTCTCGGTGCACCTCGCGCTCGATTCCGTGCGCCTTCGGCGCCGTGATGGGGCGACCTCGTGGCAGGAATTCGCAGCAACTCCCCGCGACAGCCAGTGGGTGCAGCTCACGCTGGATCGCCGACTTCGCGTGCGCCGGGTCGTCCGTCCCGCGTCGCTCGTGGAGCGCGGCGTGCTCGACCAGCTTCTCGTGGGGATACCGGGCTTGACCTTACCCGATCGACCGGTCCAGCCGGGCGACCGGTGGGGTGCCGTCGTGACGATTCCCTGGGATGCCCCGGGGGGCGACACCGATCTCGCGTCCGAGCGGCCTGTCCTGCTCGCGCGGAGTACCGTGACGGTGGACAGCCTGGTCCCTCGGGTGCAAGACACGCTCGCGTTTCTGTCCGTGGGCGGCCCGATCGAACCCGAGACCTCGACGGCCCCCGACGGTGTTCGCGTCGTCTATGGGGGACGGGTGACCGGCACTGTGGTCTGGTCGTCTGGGTGGCGCGGCGTCGTCTCCGTTGCGGTGCGCTACGAGATGGTCGCCGACGAAACCGGGGCGAGCGGTCGCCCGTCGCGGCGACTCGAGATCGAGACCACGGTTCGCCACGCGGTGCTCCCTTAAGTCGTGAAGCTCGCCCACCTCGCCGACATTCACCTCGGCTTCCGTCAATACCACCGGCTCACGCCGAACGGGATCAACCAGCGCGAGGCCGATGTCGCCGCCGCGTTTCGAAAGGCGGTCGACGGGGTGGTGCATGCGGTGCCCGACATGGTCGTCATCGCCGGCGATCTCTTCAACTCCGTGCGGCCCAGCAACCCCGCCATTCTGCACTCGTTCGGCCTCCTGAGGATGCTGCGCGAGGCCCTGCCGCACGCTCCCATCGTGATCATCGCCGGGAACCACGACACGCCGAGATCCGTCGAGACCGGAACGATCCTGCGGCTCTTCGAGGCCGTGAGCGGTGTGTCGGTGGTGGCCGAGCGACCGACGGACTTGGTGTTCGATGAGCTCGACGTGACGCTGACGTGCGTGCCGCACGCGGCGTGGTTGATGGGTGCCCGTCCGACCCTCACCCCACCCGTCGGCCCGGGACGCCACGTGCTCGTCACGCATGGCGAGGTGGCCGGCGTGCTGCGGCGTGACGCGACGGCGCTCGAACACGGCGGGGCGCTGGTCGATCCGAACGAACTGCACGCCGACCGCTGGGACTACATCGCGTTGGGACACTACCACGTCGCGCATCAGGTGGCTGACAATGCGTGGTACAGCGGATCGCTGGAGTATGTGAGCACGAATCCGTGGGGGGAGATACAGGACGAAACGCGCGAGGGCCGCCCCGGCCAGAAAGGCTGGCTGCTCGTCGAGTTGGGCGATCGGCTCCGAGTGGAGTTCCAACCGGTCTCCCTCGCTCGACGGGTGGTGGATCTGCCCCCCATCCATGCGGCCGGCCTGAGTCCCTCCGATGTGGACGCCGAGATCGCAGCCCACGTCGCGTCGTGCACCCCCAGCCTCGACGACCAGATCGTCCGGCAGGTGGTCTTTGACGTTCCGCGCCCAATCGCGCGCGATCTGGATCACGAGCGCATTCGGGCGCTCAAGGCGCAGGCGCTCCACTTTCATCTGGATCTCCGCCGACCGGTGCCCCATCGCGAGGTGGGTGTGGGGACGCCGGGCACCCGGCAGACGTTGGCGGACGTGCTCACCGACTACCTCAGGCGACGCCCCCTCGATGCCGACGTGGATCGTCAGGGTCTCGTGGATCTGGGCGGGCAGTACATGCAGGCGGTGGAGCAGGAACTCCGCGAGGAGTAGATGCAGCTTCACCGGCTCAAGCTGCTCAACTTCCGGCAGCACGCCTCCACGGAGATCGTCTTCGGCCAGGGTATTACGGCGATCATCGGACCGAACGGTTCGGGGAAGACCACGCTCCTCGAAGCCATCGCCTGGGCCTTTTACGGCAATCCGGCGGCCCGCGGCAGCCGGGACACCATTCGCTGGAACCGGGCGCCGGCCCGTGCCTCCGTCCGAGTCGACGTGGAGTTCTCGCTGGGCGCGCACGAGTTTCGCGTCGGACGAGGGCTCTACAACGCCGAGCTGTTCCAGGACCGATTCGACGCACCGACGGTCGTAGGGCATCAGGAGGTGTCGGGTCGGATCGAGCGGTTGCTCGGGATGACCCGGGATGAATTCTTCAACACGTATTTCACCGGACAAAAGGAACTCGCGGTGATGGCGGCGCTCGGTCCGACCGACCGTGCCCGCTTCCTCTCGCGGGTTCTCGGCTACGAGAAGTTGCGTCTGGCGCAGGATCGCGTTCGGGAGGCACGATCCGCGTTGCGGGGCGAGTTGACTGGGTTGGAACGCGGGCTGGCCGACGCCGACGTGCTGACCCGAGAGCATGCCGACGCCACGGAGCAACTGGCCCAGGTGCGTGAGTTGCTGGACACGGCGACGCAGACGCGGGAGGAGGCGACCGCGGCGTTGGAGCGGGAAGGACCCGTCTGGACGCGCATGGCGGAGCTGCGCGAGTCGGTTCTCGAGCTCGAAGGGGAACTGAAGATCGCGGAGCGGGATGTCGGCGAAGCGCGCCGTGAGTTCGAGCGTTTGGACAAGGAGCTCGCAGAGGCGCTCGCGGCCCGCACGGAGCTGACGGGGCTCGAGTCGAACCTGTCACAAGTCGTCCCGCTGCGGGAGGAGCTCGAAACCCTGGAACAACAGGCCCGCGCGGCAGGACAGCGCCGCTCTCTCGCGGGGCAGCTACGGGAAGTGGACGGACAACTCGAGCGCGAGCGCACGCGGGCGAGTCAGTTTCGCGACGTGGACGAGGCGCTGGTCGCCGCGCAGACGGCGCTCGACACTGCTCGCAAAGTGCTTGCGCAGGCGGAGGCCGAGGAGGAAACGGCCCGGACGACCTGGGTTCGGGACCGGCAGGACGCAGAGACCAAGCGCCAGAACCTCCGCGACCAGTACGTCGACTTGCAGAAGCATCGAGAGAGCGTCGTAACGGCCGGTGCGGAAGGCGAATGCCCGATCTGCAAACGGCCGCTCGGGGCGGTATACCAGGAAGTGTTGGAGACGCTCGATCGACAGATGGAGGAAATCGAGGTCAAGGGCAAATTCTTCAAGCGGAGGATGGAGCAGTTGAAACAGCCGCCCGACGAGCTGGGCGCGACGCAGGCCGCCGTCAAAGCGGCCCAGACAGCGGTTGAGGACGCGGCGCAGCGGGTGGCGCGGTGCGAAGATCGGCGGCGCCAGCGGCGCGACGCGGAGGCTGATCTCGAGCGGCTGGACCAGCGGCGGAGGGAGCTCGACGCCGAAATGACCGCACTTCCCGAAACCTACGATTCCGATCGTCACGATCAGGTGCGCGACGCGCTGCGAAATCTCGAGCCGATGATCACCCGAGCCGCCGAGCTCCGGTCGGTGGCGAGCAAGGCGGAAGAGTTGGTCCGCAAGGCGGAAACGGCCGAGCGGACGGCGTCGGAGTGCGAGGCCAAGGTCAAGGGTATGGAGACCGCGATTGCCGATCTCGGATTCAGTGACGCCGCCTTCACCGCCGCGCGGGAGCGGTATCAGGCCGCTGAGGTGGCGCTCCGCGATGCGGAGCTGCGGTTGGCGTCGGTTCAGGGCGACGTTCGTGCCGCCGAGGCCGCGCTGGCAAGTGCCGAGCGACGTTTGCAGGAGCGAAAGGAGCGGGTCCGCCGCATCGAAGCCGTTCGAACCGATCTCACACTGCACGACGAGCTGGACCGCGCGCTCCACGACCTGCGACTTGAGCTCAATGCCCGCATGCGGCCCGAGCTGGCCGAACGGGCCTCCGACCTCCTGAACGACCTGACCGACGGACGCTACAACGAGCTCGAGCTCGACGAAGACTATCGTCTTCTCGTGGTTGAGGACGGCCAGATAAAGCCGGTGATTTCGGGTGGGGAAGAGGATCTCCTCCACCTGGTGCTTCGGCTTGCGATCAGTCAGATGGTCGCCGAGCGAGCGGGACAGCCGCTGTCGCTACTGGTCTTGGACGAGATCTTCGGCGGCCTCGACGAGCAGCGCCGTCACAACGTGGTGTCGCTGCTGCGCGGGTTGGCGGATCGATTTCCCCAGGTCGTCCTCATCACCCACATCGATTCGGTGCGCGAAGGCGTGGATCGCGTGCTGCGTGTGGAGCTCTCGGCAGAGACGGGGGCCTCGCTCGTGAGCGAGGATCCGATGACGCTGGACGGAGCCGATGTCGCCGCTTGACGATTCGATTATCGGTCCGCGCATCGCCCGGGCAGCCGATATCGCCGCACTGAATCGCATGTTCGCGAAGTCGTTCACCGAGCGGTACCATCGGGATGGACTGATTGGCGTCCGCGTGCCCCAACTCAATCCTGAGATCTGGCGTTACGCCATCAGGGACGCGGGCGATGGCGCGATGCTGTGGTTCGATCGAGATGGCGAACTCGTGGCGTTCAACATGGCCCACCGCTCGGGCGCCGAGGGGTGGATGGGGCCGTTGGCGGTTCGCCCCGATCGCCAAGAACGCGGTGTGGGACGGGCTATTGTCGAGACGGCCATCGACTGGCTCGTCCGCGAGGGGGCTACGACCGTCGGGCTCGAAACCATGCCGCGGACTGTCGACAATATCGGGTTCTATAGCCGGCTTGGCTTCGCGCCCCAGCACTTGACGGTAACCCTCACCGGTGACGCGACCCGCCGGAGGCTCCAGGATGTCGCGATCCGACTGAACCAACTTCCGCCTACCGAACGCACCGCCACGATCAGTCGCTGCCGTGAACGCCTGCGGCAGTCGGTATCCGGATACGACTACAGCCGAGAAATGGACCTGACCGCGGAGATCGGGGTGGGGGATACCGTGATCGTGACTGGATCGGACGGTGTGGCGGGCTTTGCCATCTTCCACTCGGCGGCGCTGCCCGCGGGCCGGTCGGCCGACGAGCTGCGCGTCCTCAAGTTGTTCGCCGACTCCACACCAAGTTTCCTGCGCCTGATGACCGCGCTCGAGGAATGTGCGCACGCCGAGGGCCTACGCCGTGTGGCGATTCGGTGTCAGACCGGCTACGAGGCTGCCTACGCTTCCCTGGTCGAGTGTGGGTACCGCGTACGGTGGACTGATCTTCGGATGACGCTGCGCGGTCGCCCCGAAGGGCGGGTGCCGCGCGGCGAGATCCTGTTTTCCAATTGGGAGATCTAGGTCAATCGCGTCGCCGCCCGACCAGACCACGTACCAGGAGCACGGATCCGACCCCCAACGGCACGTGGACCCACCCACTCGGAGTCGCGACGACGAACACGAAGACGACCCAAACGACCAGGCATAGGATCGCGAGGGCGGTTGCCGGATGCATTGCGACCTCGATTGCGATGATTCTTGCTTGACGCGTTGTTGCGCGTCCTCTATTATAGCTTCAGCGGGAGCGAAGAGCTGGATTATTGAGCCAACAGGCTCGACCGCGTGTCTGCTTTGGACAATGGATGACATGCCCCGTCGGGGACGTCAAACATGGCTGGGCTGACACGGTTCCTTCGGATTCGGGCTTCAATAAGCGCTCTTCGTTCCCGCATTGTCTCTTCTCCCTTCGTGCTCCCCCCAAGCGGGGCTCGGTTTCCGCGTACCTCTCACGACGCACATCTGCTACATTGCCGTTCCGGTCTGCGCCACTCACGTTGGGCGCGCCGAATCGCAACGACAGGAGTTTCTGGTGAGACCTGACGAGAAGATCGTGGCTATTGACGGTGGCGCAGGAGACACCGAGCTCCAGGCGATGGTACGGCGCATGCTGCAGCTTCTGGGTGAGGATCCCGCGCGAGAGGGTCTCTTCCGGACGCCCGAGCGTGTGGAGGCTTCACTCCAGTGGCTCACCCGAGGATATCGGCAATCCGTAGAGCACGTCGTGCGCGACGCCGTATTCGATGAGCCCCACGAGAGTATGATCTTGGTTCGAGACATCGAGCTCTACTCGATGTGCGAGCACCACATGCTCCCGTTCTTCGGCAAAGCGCACGTCGCCTATTTGCCGCAGGGTAAGATCATCGGTCTCTCGAAGGTGCCGCGGATCGTCGACGTGTTCGCCAGGCGCCTCCAGGTCCAGGAGCGGCTGACCGATCAGGTCGCCGATGCACTCATGGGGGTTTTGGAGCCAGCTGGCGTCGGCGTCGTGGTCGAGGCCTATCACCTGTGCATGATGATGCGCGGGGTGGAGAAACAGCACTCGAAGACTGTGACCAGTGCACTGCGCGGCGCGTTTCTCGATGGGACGACACGGGACGAATTCCTCCGCCTGGCACACGGAGGCTCGTGGCTCGAGTGAGCGTGCTGCATGACCGCACCGCGTTGGTGACGGGGGCGAGTCGAGGCATTGGGCGTGCCGTCGCCGACCGACTGCAGCAGGACGGCGCACGGGTCGCCTGCCTTGCGCGCAGTTTTGAGGGCGTGCACGACGCGACCCGCCTCGAAATCCCCTGCGATGTGACCGAGCCGGACGATGTTCATCGAGCGGTCGAACACGTTGTCGAGCGATTCGGCGTCCCCGACATCGTGGTCAACAATGCCGGGGCATTTCTGCTCAAGCCCCTGGTCGAGACGACCGCTGAGGAGTTCCTCGCACAACTGAGCGTCAACACGCTTGGTCCCTTTCTCGTTGTGCGAGCGATGCTGCCCCACCTCGTTCGTGTCCGACACGGCCATCTGGTGACGATCGGGAGCGTGGTGGACCATCGGCCGTATGCCGGGAATGCGGCCTACGGAGCCAGCAAGTATGGCGTGCGGGGACTCCATGAGATCCTGGTCGAGGAGCTGCGAGCAACGGGGATCCGCGCGACGCTTATCTCTCCCGGACCCACAGACACGCGCTTGTGGGATCCGATGGAGGCTCGTGGAGCCGACGAGATGCCGGCGCGGAGTGACATGCTGACCCCGGACGACGTCGCCGCGGCCGTCGCGTACGCGGTCACGCAGCCTGAGCGTGTGGCGGTGGAATGGATTCGTCTGATGCCAGTCAGCTGATCCGTCGGTCCGTGCGCCGCAGCTGTTTCGCGTCGAATCCATGCACATCGAGTTGACTGAGTTCCTCCGGTGCCCGCAGGCTCACGGACCGAGGGATTACTGCGTGTTGATGCCGGAAACAATCGTCGAGCGCGATGTTCGTTCAGGAGCTGTTGCCTGCCCCGTCTGCCACGCGACCTACCCGATCGTCGACGGGGTTGTGGACTTCGTCGACGCGGCGGACGAGCGTGCTGCCGACACTTCCTCCTCTGACACGACGCTCCCCGCGGCAGACGACGTACGCGCCCTCCTCGGGGTCGCGGGTCCCGGCGGCTATGTCGTCGTACTCGGTTCCGCGTGTCGGTTGGTGCCGGCCATGGCGCCGCTGCTCCCCGGCGTGCACTGCGTGTTGGTCAATCCGCCCACCGGCCTTGGGTCCATCGGCTCGACGAGCAGTGTGCGCAGCAGGGAGGGAATCCCGCTCGCCCCCTCCATGGCCCGAGGCATCGTGATCGGTCACGACCATACCCGGCCCCCGTGGCTCGCCGAGTCGGCCCGGTTGCTGCTTCGTGGGCTCCGCATGGTCGTCTTGGGCGATCCAGGGAGCATCCAGGGCGTGCGCCGTTTGGTATCCGGCGCGGGGATGTGGGTGGGTGAGCGGACATGATCATGGATCGGGGCGGCCCGATGCGGCCGCCCCGACCGGTTGCCGCGATCAGTCGGCGTAGAGCGCGTCGATCCGCTCGCGATACCGCTCCTCGACGACTCGGCGTTTTACCTTGAGGGTCGGCGTGAGCTCCCCGCCCTCGATCGTGAAGTCCGCGTCCAAGATGAGCAATTTCTTCGGCATCTCGAAGCTCGCCAAGTCGCGCAGGCCGCCCATCACCTCGCGCTCGACCTTGGCGACGACGTCCGGCAGGGTGAGCAACGATGCGGTGTCGCGAAACGTCAGGCCGCGCTCTTTTGCCCATGCCGTGACGGCATCGAAGTCCGGGACCACCAGCAACGCCGGGTACTTCCGCTTGTCGCCGATCATCACCGCGTTCAACACGAACCGGTTCGTCTTGATCATGTTCTCGATCGGCTGCGGCGCGATCTTCTTCCCGCCGGCAGTGACAATGAGGTCCTTCTTCCGGTCGGTGATCTTCACGTAGCCAGCGTCATCGAGTTCGCCGATGTCACCCGTGTGGAGCCACCCGTCGGCGTCGACGGCCTCGGCAGTCGCCTCGGGTTTCTTGTGATAGCCCTTCATGATGTTCGGGCCGCGGGCCAGGATCTCGCCATCGGGCGCGATCTTGACTTCCACGCCCGGGACCGGTGGACCCACAGTGCCGATCCTGAGCGCATCGTACGGATTCACCGCGATCACCGGTGATGACTCGGTCAAGCCGTACCCTTCCATGATGGGGAGGCCTGCGGCGAAGAAGAACTTCGCGATCTCGGGGTTCAACGGGGCTCCTCCCGAGACGAAGAATCGCACGCGCCCCCCGGTGCGCGCACGGAGCTTGGAGAACACCAGGCGATCGGCAATCGCCTTCTTGACGCCAAGGAAGGCGGGAATGGGCTGCCCGGCCAGTTTGAGATCTGCCCAGCGCTCTGCGTTGCGCCGAGCCCAGAAGAAGATCCGTCGCTTGACCGCACTCCCTGCCATCGCGTTCTCCAAGACGCGGGCGTAGATCTTCTCGAACAACCGAGGCACGGACAACACCACCGTGGGCTTCACTTCCCCCAGGTTGATGGGGACCTTCTCGATGCTCTCCGCGTAGTTGATCGTCGTCCCGGCGTGGACCATCACGTAGTGGCCGGCCATCCGCTCGAAGCTGTGCGACAGGGGCAGGAGTGACAGGCATGAATCGTCCGGACTGACGGACAGCACCTGCAAGCCGGCGTGCACGTTGGAACAGAAGTTTCGGTGGGTCAGCATCACACCCTTCGGCGGGCCCGTGGTTCCGGACGTATAGATCAAGGTTGCGATCGAATCCGGGTCGACGGCCAGCGCCTCCTCGCGGTACTTGGGGTACTTCCCCTCGGCGGCAGCCCCACGTTGCAGGAGTTCCTGGAAGCTGATCACGCCTGATCCCTCCATCCCCTCGGCAACGGCAAACACGATCACGGAGCCAATGGTGGGGGTGGCGTCGCGGACCGCGGCGATCTTGTCGAACTGCTCCGCATCTTCGACGAAGACGGCCCGGGCGTCGGAGTCGTTCAGGATATACGCCACTTGGGCGGCGGGGAGGGTAGGGTACACCGGTACGTCGGCGCAGCCAGCCGTGAGGGTCGCGAAATCGGCCATGGCCCATTCCGGGCGGTTTTGGGAGAGGATCGCCACCCGCTCCCCCGGTCGGATGCCTAGCTCTTTGAGCCCTAGCGCGGCATGCTTGACCCGCCGCGCCAGCTCCTGGTGCGTGATGTCTTTCCAGGTGTCCCCGTCCTTGGACCGCAGCGCCGCCTGCTTTGTGCCGAACCGCTCGACGGCGGTGAAGAACAGTTCGTTGAGCGTGCGTGGGGCGTTCACGGCGTACCTCCTCGAGCCCGTCGGGACTGGGCTCCCTTCGGAGCCAGAGGCTCCGGCGTCAGTTGTTCTCGAACACCACCAAGAATCTGACCGGCGACCCCGTGACCGTATCACCGCGGGCAGTGAGCGCCACGGCATCGATCGTCGCACTGTCGGGTTGCGGCACTCCGGATTGGCGTCCGACGACGACGCTAGCCAAGCCGTCCGTCCCGGTTGCGACGACCACGCGATGCGGATCTGCGCCGGGGCCCGCGCCGGACATGCTCAGGTAGAACCCATCGGCCGCGGACGATCCGGGGGCCGGATCGATCGTGAGAAAATGCACCGGCTTTCCGGCCAGCGCGAGTTGTGCCCCGGGGGTGGTGGTGAGGTCCAGCACCTGTACCACGAGCGCGGCCGACACGCTGGCCGTTGAGTCCACGGTGATGCGGGTTGCCCCCGAAGCGCCAACCGAGTCCGGGGCGGCGCTGACGGTCACGACCACCGTGCCCGAGGTGAGGTCGTCGACCCGGGCCCGTACCCGACCAGCGCCAGGCGACACGGCCGTCACCAACCCCGTTCCGCTCTCGAGCGTGAACCCGACTTGGCCCGAGTCGACATCCAGAATCCCCCACACGATCTGCGCGTCCGGCACGACGGCGCCGGCGGCGCTCACAGCGCGCGCGCCGAGCCGCAGCGTGTCTCCTTCTTCGACGGCACGCGTTGTGCCGCCGAGGATCTCGATCGCGACGACCCGATCGAAATCCCCCACGATCTGGGAGCACGCCACCGTGCCGATGGCGATGGCGATCCAGCGCTTCAGGACGGCTCCTCCTTGGCCAGCTGTCGTAACGCTCGCTGCGCGTGTTCGACCCACTTATCCGCGTCGGGCCCGCGCGGCGGCCGTTGGAGGAAGGTCTTGAGGTGTTCCACCGCGCGATCGGTCTCCCCCCGTCGCAGCAGGAGGAATCCGAGGCCGTAGTGTGCCCCCGCGAGGTCTGGGTCGATCTCGAGCGCGCGACGATAATGCCGGATGGCCTCGTCGTGCCGATTGGTCTTCGTGAACGCGATGGCGATATTCTGAAGGACTCGGAGGTCCGTGGGGTGGTCCCGCAGGGCGAGACGATACGAGGTCAGTGCGGCGTCGTAGTCGCCTTGCCGCTCCAGCGCCAGCGCCTCGTTGAGATAGTCCAGTCGCTGCGGCTGGACGCTCACCCGCCGGCGGCGACCGAAGAGTCGGTTCCAGAAGTCCATTCGAGCGGGAAGATAACGTGAAGCCGCGTCGACGCCTAGCGGGACCGGCGGTGCGTGGGGATGACGTTGGCGTCAGGTTGTCCGACTCGGGTGGCCAGGATATCATGGAGATGGCTATGCGAGACTTTACCGCCCTTTCGGGTCCTCGGGACATTCTCGAGGTGGATTGGCCGCTGTTCGGCGAATTGTGCCGGGCGCTGGCGCTGCGGATTGCTCGCGACTACGCACCGGAGCTGGTGGTGGGAATTGCCAAGGCCGGAGTCGTCCCGGGAGCCGTGGTCGCCTCGATGTTGGGGTGCGAGTTCGCCGCCATGTCGATCACTCGGCGCACGGCGGCCGGTCGGCCGACGCTGGTCTCCGGTCCTCCCCCGACGGTGCGGGACCACCGCATCCTGATCGTCGATGAAACCTGCGACACCGGAGACACGCTGAAGGTCGCGCAGGTTGCGGTGCGCAAGCTCGGGCCGGCTGAGGTGCGGACAGCGGTGTCGATCAAGACGGGGGGGTACGAGCCGGATTACCACGCACTCGAGACCAAGAGCTTCATCATTCTGCCCTGGGACCGCGAGGTCGTGGTGGACGGACACCTCACGCTGCGGCCGGAGTACGCGGAGCGACTCGGAGAGCTCGGGGAGGACTGAGGCGGGGCGATCTCCCTCGGTCGCGCTCACCGCAGCACGGCTCGATAATCCTCCCCACGACTCACCGCGTCGTATACGCTCCCCAAGGTTTCCGGCGATCCGGTCAGGAAGTGACAGTGCGCGTCGCCTTGCCCGCGGCACTCGATCTCCATGACAGCGATGGGGCTTCCCCCCGCCAGCGCCGTGAGAAAACTCGCCAGCATGCCAGTGGAGAAGAAACAGGCCGGTCCGTCGCCGGCTGCCGGTGCGGTTTCCGCCCAGTCGTTGGTCGTGATCGCCAGCGCGAGAGTCCCGATGCGTTCGGTTCGGACGGTCCCCCACCCGAGCGTGCGAAAGAACTCAGAGAGCACGTCTGGCAGCAGCGACGCATCGAGGTCGGCCGGGTCCTCGACATCGGTGTGCATCGGCAGCCATTCGCGAAACGCCTCGTACACTTCGGTTCCCGCCGCGTATCCCATTTCCTGCAAACGGGTCGCGCCCTGATCCTCGCCGAGGTCGTGGAGCAGCGAGGCGCGAAGCACGCGGAGCGCGTTCGCGCCGATGCCAACCACCCCGTGCTGATACACTGCGTGTGCCATGATGAAGACCCAGTGACAGACGTGGCAACATAGGGGAGTCGAGGGGAGTGACGCAAGAGCGATGACGCTCCTCTGGGACGATGCGCTCGGGTCGGTTTGCCCTCGACGCCGAGCCGTCCAGCCACTAGAATCTGAGGAAGGCGGGACGAGCGTATCGGCATCGGCGCCTGACGCGCGGTGGACTCGGGACGACAACGACGGCATGGATCGGGGAGCAATCATGGCACGCGATAGGGAGCTGGACCTCGTCGACGACGAGGAAGGATTGGAGGAGGAGCAGGAGGAGCTCGACGCCCTCGAGGACCACTATGGCGCGAGCGGCATCGTGGGGTTCATTGGCGGCCTTCTCGTCGGCGCTCTGATCGGCGCAGGTGTGGCGTTCCTCATCGCTCCGGAGCGCGGTGACGTGACGAGACGCCGAATAGGAGCCAGAATCCGCGACGTTTCGGATGACGCGCGCGAGCATTTCGAAGACTGGCGCGACGGGGCGGAGCGGGAACTGCGGCGCCGCCAGCGTCAGCTACGTCGCCGCCTCCGCCGGGACGACTGAGGGTCGCTCTCTCGTCGTCAGGGCCGGTCGCGAATCGTCGCCAGGAGTGCCCGGGCTTCAGCCACGTATTGCGGGTCCAGAACGTCGCTCGTGGGCGAAAGCGCCAGCAGCGCCTCGAGCGCGCGCCGTGCATCCGCATACCGTTCGAGGTCCACATAGATCTCGGCCAGCTCCAGGTGGTGGTACAGGTATTCGGGCCGGAGCCCGACGGCCCGCTCGAGATTGACCGCTGCCGAATCCCAGCTTGCCACATCGAGAAACCCAGCGCCAAAAAACGTCTTCGCAAAGAACTTCGCAATGCCGGAAAGGCGCTTCACCTCGGCGTGCCACGCCCCGAGCACGTGGTATGCGCCGTCGTGAGATGGGTCGAGCGCGAGGGCACGGGTGGCGGACTCGTAGATCTCCTTGGCAAAGCGCACGCGCTCCTTCCCACCTCGGGTTCGCGACAGACGACCAAGGGCGTTCGAGAGCATGAAGTGTCCCTCGGCATCCATGGAGTCCGAGCGAATCGCGGCGCGGGAGTAGATCTCGGCGACGGCATACAGACTATCCCGTAACTTGTCCTGTTTCGTATCTTCGAGTTGCTTCGCCACTTCGATCTGCGCTTCGGCGAACTTCCACATCGCCTCGTAGGTTTGATCGGCCATGTAGGCGGCACGGTAGGCCTCGAGTGCGGTGGCGGGCTCCAAGGCACTGGAGAGACTGTCGCCGCGGCGGATCAGCTCGGCGTAGGATGACTGAGCAAGGAGTGCCGGTGCTCCACCGAGGAGCATGAGGCTGAGCGAGAGGGCAGCACGCATGACGAGACGACTCCAGTGACGTCGAAAGGTGACTGACCGAGTAATGATTGTACCCTCCCTCATCGAGCGCAAGCGGCACGGACAGGCGTTGACCGCCGATGAATGGCGCGCACTCGTACGCGACTATGCCTCGGGTCAGGTGCCGGATTACCAGATGGCCGCACTCCTCATGGCCATCGTCTGGCGAGGCCTCGACGATGTCGAGTTGGGAGCGCTGACCGACGCGATGTGCGCGTCCGGAGGGCAACTGGCGTTCAGCGACCACGTGCCGCCACGTATCGACAAGCATTCGACGGGCGGCGTCGGCGACAAGGTGTCCATCGTGCTGGCGCCGCTGGTGGCCTCGGTAGGTGTAGCGGTGCCAATGATCTCGGGTCGTGGCCTGTCCCACACCGGTGGGACGCTCGACAAGCTGCAGTCCATCCCGGGGCTGCGGGTGGACCTCTCGATCGACGCTACGCGTCGGCAGGTGGAGCGGATCGGTGTGGCCATGGTGGGCCAAACCGCGGAGATCGCGCCCGCGGACCAGAAGCTGTACGCCCTCCGCGACGTCACGGCGACAGTGGATGCAATTCCCCTCATGGCAGCGAGCATCATGTCGAAGAAGCTCGCCGAAGGCCTCAACGGCTTGGTGCTCGACATCAAGCAGGGCAACGGGGCGTTCGTACCGGAGCTCGACCGGGGACTGGCGTTGGCCTCCACCATGATCCGACTGGGCGAAGAGCGGGGCTGTCCGACGGTAGCCCTCCTCACCGCGATGGATCGGCCGCTGGGCCGGGCGTGTGGCAACGCGCTGGAGATTGCCGAGTCCGTCGAGACGCTGCGCGGAGGTGGACCTACCGATCTCCGCGATGTCGTGCTCGCGCTCGGAGCGGAAATGGTGCGGCTGGCCGGTGTGGACGCTGACCATGCCGCGGCGAGCGCGCGGCTACGGGACGCGCTCGCCAGCGGCCGCGCAGCGGAGAAGTTCGTCGAGATCGTCCGGGAGCAGGGGGGGGACCCCGCGGTCCTCGATCGACCGGAGCTGCTCCCACGGGCGCCGCTCGTTCGCGAGTACCAGGCGCGGGGTGCGGGGTACGTGCACGCTACGGTGTCCCGAGATATCGGCCGGGCGGTCGTGGCTCTGGGCGGCGGACGCCGGACGATCGACGACGAGATCGATCCGTCGGTAGGCATCGTCATGCTGGTGAAACCGGGGGATCCGGTGGATCGCGGCGATCCGATGGCGGTGGTGCACGCCCGCGACGAGTCGGGGATAGAGACCGCGATCGCCGCGCTCGACGGCGCGGTGCGGATTGGAGCGGAGCGACCCGATCCTCCTCTCCCGCTGGTCTCTCACCGGGTCACGGCCACCGGCGTGGAGACCATCACGTGACCTCCCGCCGCATCGTCGGGAGCCTCTGTGCCCTGCTCACGTGTTTGGGATCGGTGCTGACGGGGCAAACCGTCCGGGGATCGGTCTACGAGTTGGCCACCGGTGAGCCCGTGCGCGGTGGATTCGTGCTCCTCATCGGGGAGGACGGTGCCGAGGTCGCGCGCGTGCTCACGGACGCGCTCGGCCGATTCACGGTGGTGGGACCGCGGTCTGGACGCTACCGGCTCAAGACGGTGGCTGTGGGTCGGGTGGGTTGGGAGTCGGAGGTGTTCGAGCTCACCGTGAACGAGGAGCGGACCGTCGACGTCACCATGAGCATGCTGCCCGTGGCACTGCCAGCCCTCGTGGTGGAGGCGGACCGACGCTGCCGGGTGCGTCCTGGGGCGGGCGTCGCGGCCGGCGAGCTGTGGGATGAGGCACGGAAGGCGCTCGAAGCGGTCGTGTGGACGGAACGGGAAGGGACGCTGCGCCATCGCATCGTGCGCTACGAACGGGAGTTGGATCCGCGTTCGCTGGAGGTACGACGCCACGAGGAATCCACGCGCGAGGGCGTGTACCGAGGGAGCCCGTTCGTCACGGCGGCGCCGCAGCTCCTTGCCGATCGTGGGTACGTTCGGGAGACCCTCGATGGCGATTGGATCTACGAGGCCCCGGACGCTCGGGTGCTGCTTTCGGAGGCGTTTGCGGACCTGCACTGTCTCGCGGTCGAACGACCGCATCGCCAGCGCCCGGGTCTGGTGGGTCTCACGTTCGAGCCGGTACGCGGCCGAGACCTCGTCGACATCTCCGGTGTGATGTGGCTCGACGCCGAAACCGCCGAGCTCCGACAGCTGGAGTTCCAGTACCGTAGCCTTCCCTGGGACGTCGATGCCACCCACATCGGCGGGCAAGTCCGGTTCCGGCAGCTTCCGGACGGACCCTGGATGGTGGAGAAGTGGTTCATTCGGATGCCGCAGCTCGGGTATCGCGAGCGGCAAGTGCTGCCGAGCGGGCTGCGCGGCACCGAATGGGTCCTGATCGGCTTGCTCGAGCAGGGGGGATGGGTAGACGAGGTCCGTTCCCTGGCGGGCACCGCCGTCTGGTACGCTCCCACCGCCCGATTGCAAGGCGTCGTGACGGATGAGGCGTCGGGTGGCTCGGTGCGGGGAGCGACCGTCTATCTTTTGGGGACGGACCGGTCGGCCCAGACCGACGGGCGCGGGGCGTTTGCGATGGATAGCCTCGCCCCTGGGCGCTATCAGGTCGTGGTTGGCCACCCGGCGCTCGATGCCGAGCGCCACATTCAGCCACCGCGTGCCACCACCATCGGTCGTGGCGATACGATACGCATCGATGTCCGCCTGCGTACGCCCGCGTCGATGATTGGTGCGCTCTGTCCCACACTGCCCGCCGATTCCGGCGTCGTCGCCGGCCTCGTTCGCGTCGCGGCGTCTGGTCTCCCCGTCACCGGCGCCGCCGTCACGGCCGAGTGGAGCCGCTGGCGTCAGACGGGAGGTGTGCTCCAGGAGGAGCGACTCGGCGTCGAGCACCGGTCGGACGAAAGCGGATACTATCACGTCTGCGGAGTGCCGCTTGACGCCACCATCACGATTCGCGTGACGGCCCCAGGCAGCACCGCGACGTCGGACTCCGTGGTCGTCGGCGCCGAGCGGGCGCGCCGGCGAGATTTCGATCTCTCCGGGATCGCGCGGCCTACCCCCTAGGAACGCGGCACGCCAGGTCCCCAATCCGGCAGATCGTCTTCAGCATCCTCCGGCGTGGCAAAGGCGTCGAGGTCGCGCACCTCCTCTTCGGCGTCCTCGAGCGTTGCCGGATCGTCGGCCACCGGACCGGGTCGGGACGGCCGAAATCCCCCCGGCTTGCGCGTGAACCAGACGAGTACGGCGAGCAGGAGGAGAACCAGGACCGCGAGGGAAACGGACGACATCGCGCCGCGCCTCAGCCGCCGGAGGAATCGAGCTCGTCGAGGATGTCCTTGGGCCGGACCAGAACCAGGATGGCTGCCTGTGGGACGACGAGGTATCGCTTTCCTTCGAAGGTGATCTCGACGGCTGCCTTGCGGAAGAAGAGCGCGAAGTCCCCGGCGCGCGCTTGAATCGGCAGAAAGCGACCTTCGCCACCGGGGATCTTCCACGGCTCGGCGTCGAGCTCGGCGGGCGCCGACAGTGGGGTTCCTGGTCCGGTGGCCACGATGCGCCCGCCCTGCACGGCCTGATGATCGACGGCGGTGGGCGGCAGGTACAATCCGACAGTGGTACGTTCCTCACCCTCCTGCGGAACGACCAGCACGCGGTCACCCACCACGATGAGCTTCTTGAGCGGATCGGCCATCAACTCAAATCAAACGGGGTCGTGGAACACCCGCCAGGGCCAAACGCTGATGCGTCAGTCTGCGAGGTCACGCAACACCGCGAGTGGCGCACGGCGTACGAGGTCGCGACTCGCGAAGATGCCGATCGCGGTCGTGACGAGCGCGGTGCCCGCTGCGAGGCCGAGGAGCGGGACCGACGGGAGTGTGAACCGAAGCTCGAAGAAGAACCGCACCAACACCCAGCCGGCTATCGACGCGAGGACCACACCCAGGACAGATGCGAGGCTCCCAAGCATCGCATACTCCACGGCGAGCACGCGCACTACCTGCGAGGTTCGCGCTCCCAGCGTGCGGAGAAGTACGCTCTCCCGGAGCCGCTGGAACCGTGACGTGGCCGCCGCGCCCAGGAGCACGACGGCACCGCACGCGATCGAGAAGACGGCCATGAAGCGGATGGCGAGCGCGACGCTTCCGAGGAGCCGCTCGAGGACCTGTTGCACGAGCGAGATGTCGATGAGCGACAGGTTGGCGTGGCGCACGACCAGGTCTCGCTGCACCTCAGCTCGCTGACGGGGGTCGGCAATATGTGCCAGCGTGACCAGCGTCTGCGGCGCGCGCTCCAGGACCGTCGGCTCGAAGACGACGAAGAAGTTCGTCTCGAATCGTGCCCAATCGACCTGTCGCACGCTGGCGATCACCGTCTCGACGTGTACGCCTTGAACGTCCCACGTGATGCGGTCGCCGAGCTCGACGTGCAGCTCCTCAGCCAGGTCCTGGTCGATGGAGATGCGGGCCGGCAGCGTGTCGGGTCGTGCGTCCGTCCACCACGCGCCCTCGATGAGCCGCTCGGATGTGACGAGCGTGTCACGGTACGTGTTGCGATACTCGCGTCGGAGCGCCCAGCGGCTCCGGCGCAGGCCGCTGGTGTCGGTCACCAGCTCGTCGACCGGCACGCCACCAATGCCGGCAATGCGGGCGGGCACGATGGGCACCGCCGAGGTCTCTCCGGCACCGGCCGCCGCCAACCGGTCCCGGACGTCGTGTACTTGGTCAGGCTGGATGTCGAACACGACGAGGTTGGGGCGCGCCTCCGAGGTCTCGAAGGCAAACTGGTCGAGGAGGTTCCGCTGAACGACATGCAAGGTGCCGAGCAGGAACACGCCGAACCCGACGGTCAGCACGACTGAGACGGTCTGATTCTGTGGCCGAAACAGATTGGCGATGCCCTGCCGCACGACATACGGAGCGCTGGCTGGGAACAGCCTCCGCGTCGCAGCGACGAGGCCTCGAGCCGCCATCCAGAGCACGGCGGTGGTCAGCGTGATCCCGGCGGCGAACGCCAGTCCGGCTGCCGGCACCGGAGCCTGCGTGACGCTCAGGGCCACGATGGTTCCGAGCACGGCAGCGTACGCTGCGAACCGCGCGAGGTCCCGTTGCCGACGAGGCTCCTCCACGGAGCGGCGCAGGGCGCGAAGCGGGGCCACATTGCGGATGGTGAGCAACGGCAGCAGACCGAAGGCCAAGGCGACCCACAGCCCGATGCCCAGGCCGGCGGCGATCGGCTCGAAGCGAAGACTCGGCTGCACCGCCAAGGGCAGGAAGTCCGCCAGCACGCTGGGTAGGCTGCGTTGCACGACGAGTCCGAGCACCACACCCACCATGGCGCCCACCAACCCCATGAGCGCGGCTTGCAGGAGATAGGCCGCGAACACCGTCCGCTGGGTCCCCCCCAGACAACGGAGCACGGCGACCGTATCGAGCTTTCGACGCACGAACACGTGTACGGCACTCCCCGTCGCGATCCCTCCGAGCAGCAACGCCGTGAGCCCGAGCAGGGCCAGAAACCGAGTGAACGCGGCGAACCACTCCCGGAAGTCCTCCTCACGACTGGCGGCCGTCGTTGCGCGTACGCGCTCGCCATCGAGCAGGGACTTGTGTGCCGTGACGAACTGCTCGGCCGCTGCGGCGTCGGGGAGCTTCAACAGGGCGTGATACCGTGCCCGACTCCCGAACTGCAACAGGTTCGTCTCCTCCACGTAGTCGGCCGCGATGTACACCCGTGGCCCCACCGCTGCCTGAATGCCGATCTCTCCCGGCACCCGGCGGAGTTCGGCGTCGACGATGAAGACCGCATCTCCCAGGCGCAGCGTGTCACCGATCTCGGCGCCGAGGTAGACCAGGAGGGCAGGGTCCACCAGCGCGTGGTGTCCATCGCGCAGGTGCGTCCACCGACCTGCCGGAGCGGTTTCGATCCGACCGTAAAAGGGAAACCCGCCCTCCACGGCGCGCACGTCCACCAGGCGGCTCGTCCCCGAGGCGGTGGCCAACGCCATGGAGGTGAAGCTGGTCACCCTCGAGACAGGCACCCCAGTACGCTGCAAGGAATCGAGCAGCGCGCTGGCCTTGCCGGCGAACTCCGTCGAGCTGCGGAGCTCGACGTCGGCCCCCATCAAGGTTCGCGACTCGGCGTGGATCGCGTCCGTCACGTCCGCCCGGAAGGCACTGATTGCCACCAACGCCGCAACGCCGAGGGAGATCGCCCCGGCATAGAGCCCGATCTGGCGCCGGGCCGCGCGCCCTTCTCGCAGGGCGAGCCGCAGGGCAAACGGGGCGATCATGCCGTCGCAGCCGAATCGGATACGATGCGGCCGCCCGCGAGCCCGATCACGCGATGCGCCCGTCCGGCGAGCTCGGGGTCATGCGTCACGAGCACCAGCGTCGTCTGCGCTTCCCGGTTGAGCGCGACCAGCAGATCGATGACGGCGTGGCCGGTTTCGGCGTCGAGGTTTCCGGTCGGTTCGTCGGCAAACAGGATCTTCGGACGGTTCGCGAACGCGCGTGCCAGCGCGACCCGTTGCTGCTCGCCACCCGAGAGCTGCGCCGGATAGTGGTGCCACCGGTCGGCCAGGCCGACGCGGTCAAGGAGGTCACGCGCATGGGCCACGGCGGCAGCGGGCGTCCACGTCGGAGCGGCCTGCAACTCGATCGGCACCAACACGTTCTCGAGCGCGGTGAGCGTCGAGATGAGCTGGAACGTCTGAAACACGAAACCGATTTTTTCGGCTCGGAGCCGTGCCCGGTCGTCTTCGGACATCGGGCCCAGCGCCTGACCGTCGAGCGTGACCGAGCCGCGGGCGGGACGATCGAGACCCGCCAGCAACCCGAGAAGCGTGGTCTTGCCGCTCCCTGACGGGCCAACGATGGCCACGAGGTCTCGTTCCGGGACGGCAAAGCTCACATCACGAAGTACGGTGAGCCGGCGCCCGCCACTCATGTATGTTTGTTCGAGATCCTGAGCGATGATCATCATGATTCGGAAAATAGTCGCGATCGCAATGCTCGCGCTGATCGGCGGGTGCGTTGGGGATGAGCGCCCCAGATCGAACGCCACGAGCCGCGTGGATTCGATAGGGCGCCCGGTTCTCGATGCACGACCGGTCGTGTTGTTCCTCGGGACCAGCCTCACGGCCGGCTACGGACTCGCGTCCGACCAGGCGTTCCCTCTCCTCGTCCAACATGCCATTGACAGCGCTGGGTTACGCTATCGAGTCGTAAATGCCGGCGTGAGCGGAGAGACCTCGGCGGGGGGGCTGCGGCGGATCGAGTGGCTGCTCAGGGAACCGGTGGACGTGCTCGTGCTCGAGCTGGGCGCCAACGACGGCCTTCGTGGACTCGACGTGCAGGAAATGCAGCGCAACCTCCAGGAGATCATCGATCGGACCCGCGTGCGCCATCCCGACGCGCGGATCGTAATTGCCGGTATGGAATCTCCGCCCAACATGGGGAGTCTGTACACGTCGGCGTTCCGCCGCGTGTTTCCGGACCTGGCAGCGGCCAACGATGCCGTGCTCATCCCGTTTCTCCTCGAGGGCGTCGCGGGGAAGCCGGAGCTGAATCAGTCGGACGGGATCCATCCGACCGCCGAGGGGCACCGCCGCATCGCAGCTGTGGTGTGGGAGGTGCTCGGTCCACTCCTCGGAGACCGGTCGGCGGCGCGTCGACCAGCCGGGCCGGGTGCCTACCAAAGCGACCGCAGGTAGACGGCATACGCGGCGAGGAGCACCGCTCCCTCCCACCGCGACACTCGACGTCCCGAGATTATCAGTGGAAAGAGCAGGAGCGCCGTCCCGACCATCCACCAGTTGTCGCTGCTGACGATGGCCGGATGCACGGCTTGCGGTGTCACGAGCGCGACGGTGCCGATGATGCCGAGCACGTTGAAGATGTTGGAGCCGAGCACGTTGGCGATCGCGATGTCCGTTTGACCGCGGCGGGCCGCAACGATCGACGTGGCGAGTTCGGGCAGGCTCGTGCCGGCGGCAGCGATCGTGAGGCCAATCAGTCGTTCGGAGATCCCAGCCACGCGCGCCAATCCAGTTCCGCCGCTCACCAGCATACGCGCACCAATTACCAGGATCACGAGACCAGCAAGCACGATGGTGGCATCGATCACGGCTTGCCGCCCGGCGGTCCGGAGCGTGAGTGCCTCGACTGCCTCCGACAACTCGCGTCGAGCGGTCGAGTTCATCTCGCGACGGGATGCCCGCACCATATAGGCGAGGAACGCCACGAGCAGCATGAGGAGAACTCCACCCTCCAGGCGATCGATGCGGCCGTCGCGGGCGAGCACCAGGAAGAGACCCGCCGTCGCGAACATGAAGGGCCATTCGAGCCTGACGGCGGTCAGGTGAACGCTGAGCGGCAAAAGCAGCGCGGCCACGCCGAGAATGACCGTGACGTTGAAGATATTGGAGCCGACGACGTTGCCGACGGCGATGTCCGGCTGCTGGGATGCTGCTGCCATCAGGCTCACGGCGAGCTCCGGCGTGGACGTTCCGATGGCCACGATCGTCAGCCCGATGACGGCGGTGCTGACCCGGGCCAATCGTGCGATGGAGACGGCACCGCGCACGAGCAGCTCGCCCCCGGCGATCAGCAAAGCCAGCCCCCCGGCAATCACGAGGGCCGCGGTGAGTGCGTTCACGTCCGTGCTGGGCTCATGGCGTGGGAAAGCTGCAACGTTTGCATCGCCGGCGACAGCGCCGGATGGTAGGTTTCACCAGTCGGATGACGGACGATATCCGTTGCCGGCTGTGTCTCATTCCAACCGAGGATGCGCCGTTGTCCCCCCGAATGCCGGTCAGTCCCACCAAAATTGTGTGTGTGGGTCGGAACTACGCCGAACACGCGCAGGAGCTGGGCAACGTCGTTCCCGAGCACCCGCTGCTGTTTCTCAAGCCGCCATCGGCGGTGATATCGGACGGGGATCCGATCGTTCTGCCATCGATGTCACAGCGGGTCGAGCACGAGGGCGAAATCGGCGTCGTGATCGGGCGCCAGCTCTGTCGCGTCGATGCTGAAACGGCGTTGAGCGGCGTGCGGGGGATTGTCTGCCTCAATGACGTCACGGCCCGGGATCTCCAGCGATCCGACCCGCAGTGGACGCGGGCCAAGGGATTCGACACGTTCTGTCCCGTGGGTCCGCGGATCGTGCCGCTCGATTCGCTCCCGCCGCTCCGCGAGTTGGAGGTTGTCTGCCGGGTCAACGGCACGGAGCGGCAGCGTGGTCAGGCCCGCGACATGGTATTCTCGATCCCGTATCTCCTGTCGTACATCTCGCGCATCATGACCCTGGAACCGGGTGACCTCGTCGCGACTGGATCGCCGGCGGGGGTAGGGCCGCTCCAGCCAGGCGATGTCGTAGAGGTGGAAATCCCAGGGGTCGGCGTGCTCAAGAACCCGGTGGAGCGGGGAGTTTAGCTCGCCACCGAGGCCGCGGCACCCTGCGCGGCCTCCCATCCGACGATCGCCTTCTTCTTGGCCGTTCCCCATCGGTACGCGCCGAAGGCGCCGGAATTCCGAATGACCCGATGGCACGGAATGAGGTAGGCGACGGGATTCCTCGCCACCGCGGACGCTACGGCGCGGTGTGCCATCGGTTGGCCAATCGCCGATGCGACGTCGCCATAGGAGACGAGCGCGCCGGACGGTATCCGGAGCAGCGCTTCCCACACCTTCATCTGGAAGTTGGTGCCGCGGACATCGAGGGAGAGCGGAATCGCGCGATCCCCCGAGGCAAACACTCGCTTGGCCGTGGTTCGGGCGGCCGCGTCGTTCCGCCGCATCGTCGCCCGTGGCCATTGCTGCCGGAAGTCGGCGGTGACCGCCGCCCGCGTCCCGCGGTCGACGAACATCAACGCGCAGATCCCCCGATCAGTCACCCCGAACAGCGCATCGCCAAACGGGGTCTCGGCGAAGCCAAACTCGATGGCCACCCGCCCGCCGCGGTCCTTGAACTCTCCTGGGGTCACTGCCTCGAACGTCACGAACAGGTCGTGCAGCCGGCTCGTGCTGGACAGCCCCGAGTCGAACGTCGTCTCGAGCACGCTTCGGCCTGCCGCAAGGGCGGTGCGCGCGTGCTCGAGCGTCAGGTACTGCACGAACCGTTTGGGCGAGACACCGGCCCAGCGGCGGAATAGCCGTTGGAAGTGGAACGGACTCAGTCCGACCGCCGCGGCGGTTTCTTCGAGTGAGGGTTGACGCCTCCAGTAGTCTTCCAGAAACCGAATGGCCCGCTCGACCCGTTGCGCGTCGACTTCTGACATGCTGGTTGCCCCGGCGTGGTGTGCGTGTGCGGAAGGTGTGCGCGTCGGAACCGGGGAGCAACCCGGATCTTGCGCTGACGTGCGGTCGCTGGGGTCCTCAGTGCGGCGGACCGAACTCCACGAGGGACGCCGTGGCGAGGCTCAGTGGATCCACGGAGATGGGTCCGTAGCGCGCGACCCAATGCAGGTGCGGACCCGTAACCCGACCGGTGGCGCCGACCTCGCCGATCACCTGCCCCGTTGCCACGGTATCGCCGCGCTGAACGAGGATCCGGCTCAGATGCATATACACGGTCATGAGCCCGCGCCCATGGTCGAGATACACGACGTTTCCTGCGTAATAGAAGTCCCCGGTCAGGGCCACCACCCCGCGGTTGGCGGCCTGCACGGGCGTGCCGATCACGCCATTGAGATCCGTGCCCATATGTCGGCTCTGGATGGTGCCGTTGAATTCGCGGGCGTCGCCGAACCGGCTCGTCACGCGGCCGGCTACCGGGACGAGGAACTCACCCGACCACAGTCGGGGGGTTCCGTGAGACCGACGGGCCACGGCGGCGGCTTTGGATCGCTCCGTGGCTATGCGCGCTGCCAGTGCAGAGTCGGGCGGCTCGGCGAATCTCGGCGCCACCCGCAGCCGCTCCACCGTGAAGTCGCCGGCGGCCACCGGGATACGCACGGTGCGGTCCACGGCAGCCCCGGTGCGGTCGGGGATCGCGAGCAACAGCGGGGTGCTCGTCTGGGCGGTCACGGGAACCGCACCGAGGGCCCGGTACGATTGGATCCCATCCCACTCGAAATGCAGCGGCTGTCCGGCAAGGGTTCCGCGGATCGGTGCGGCGGGCCGGTCTGGTACCGTCGCTGGACCGTCGCCGTCGATCACCACGTGTACGATCGAGCCTTGTCGCGGTTGCTCCGGGTACCAACGAACCGACGGCGTCGGCGTATCCTGGGCGCCCGCGGCGGCCATCAACGTCGCAAGCAGGCCGAGGCCGATTGCCACCGGGGCTCGGACGAAGACGGAGAGCGTGTCCCGTCGACTGCTAGCCAACGGCCGTGACGTGGCTGGGTTCGGCTGGGGCGGTGACCGCACCGAATCGGCGTTCCCGACGCTGGAATTCCGAGACGGCAAGGGCCAGGTCCTGGCGCCGGAAGTCGGGCCACAGGACGTTAGTGAAATACAGTTCTGCGTACGCGGATTCCCACAGCAGGAAATCCGAGAGCCGCTGCTCGCCGGCCGTTCGCACGATCAAGTCGGGGTGCGGGACGTTCCCGGCGAGGATCCGGTCGAGCAAGTTCAGCGAAATGTCGTCAGGACCGAGGTCGCCGCTCGACACCTGACGGGAGACGATGCGGACGGCCTCGGTGAGTGCCCAGCGCGAGCCGTAGTCGATCGCCAGTCGGAGATGGAGCCGGCCGCCCCGAGCCGTGGCGTTCAGCGTGCGATCCAGCTCCCCGAGCGCGGAGGCGGGAATCCGGTCTCGGCGGCCCACGTGCGTGACGCGCACGCCGCTTTCCACCAACTCGGCCCGCTCCCGCCGGCAGTATTCACGGAGCAGCCAGAACAGGCGCCCCACCTCGCCCGGCGGGCGCTTCCAGTTGTCGGCCGAAAACGCGTAGAGGGTGAGCGTCGTGATCCCCATCTCGGGAGCACCACGGACCACATCCCGCACGCTGTCTACGCCCGCCAGATGCCCGCGCCACCGCGGCCGGCCCTGGGCTCGGGCCCACCGGCCGTTGCCGTCCATGATGATGCCGACATGCATCCCACTCATGTTCGCTCCAACGCGCCCCGTGCCTCGTTGAGAATGGCTTCCATCTGCTCGAGATAGGTTTCCAGCGCCCGTCGTCCCTTGGGCGTGAGTCGGTACTCGGTTTTCGGCCTCCGGTCCTCGAACCCCTTGAGTACCCGGATGTAGCCGGCGTCCTCGAGCTTGCGCGCATGGACGCTGAGGTTGCCGTCGGTCGTCTTCAGCACCTGCTTGAGGTCGGCGAAGCTCATGCCCTCTTCCGCCGCCAGCGCGGCGACGATGCCGAGGCGGATCCGCTCGTGGATGAGGCGGTCCAGCGTTTCGGACACGGCGCTAGCCACCATGGCGCATCACGATGTCCAGACCGATCACCACGTGCAGTCCGCCAAATCCTGCCGCCATCAGCAAGAGCCCGATGGCTGGCTCGAGCAGGGCCGCGGCCCCCAAGAGCAGAAACGACATGCCCATCCAGCGGATCGCCCGAATGGAGAACTCGGCTCCGGCGGTCACACCCGCGCCGTACAACGCAAGCCACATGCCCGGCAGCAGGTGCTCCGAGCCTCCACGGCTGAGCGCCACCGTGAGCACCGCTCCGGCGGCCAGAGCGGGAACCATCACCCACACGAGACGTCGGATGGCGCCCGTCCAGATGGGCACGTCCATCACCTTCGCCTTGCGGATGTTGAACGCGGAAGCGGTCACGATGGAGATCGCCGCGGTGGGCATCCAGATCCGGAGATCGGCGTCGTGGGTGCCGCTCCAGGCCAACCACGCCGCAAGGAGGCCGACGAATCCCACCACGATCAGGCCCCATCCCGAGACGGCCGTGAAGGACGAGGCCGATTCCATCGTACGACGGATGTACGCCAGCGTCTCTTTCGCGCTTTCGCGATCCCCGTGCGTCGGAATGGTCACGGTCCCCCCAAGTGGAGCGGAGTAAAGGACTTTGTATGATAAAGTAGTGGCGTCCGGAGTCGCCGCCAAGGGGCCGGCCCGGAGGAGTCACGCCGCCCCCAGCACCCGCCGGGCCTCTCGGAAGATCCCGTGCCACATCACGCGGGTCAGTCGTCGGGTGTTCGTGTTCTGTCTGCTGGGGTGATACGAGCTGAGGAGCACGGTCCCGTCAGCCAGGGTCCGTCGGGCTCCATGAGCAAACGGCGGCCGCTCGCGCACTGGAAGTCGCTGCCACCATCCGGAGGCCTTGAGCCACTGCCGGTGCGCCATCTGGCCCAGCGTCACCACGACCCGGACTTCGGTCAGCAGCCGGAGCTCCGCCTCGAGGAACGGCTGACACCGGTCGAATTCCTCCTGGGTGGGACGGTTCCCGGGTGGAGCGCAGCGCGCCCCTGCCGTGATGTAGCAGTCGGTCAGCGTCAGCCCGTCGTCCCGACTCGTGGAATCCGGCTGACTCGCGAAGCCGGACGCGTGGAGCGCGCCGTACAGCCAATCGCCGCTGGTGTCGCCCGTGAACATCCTTCCAGTGCGGTTGGCACCATGAGCGGCCGGAGCCAGCCCGACCACGAGCAGCCGAGCCTGGGGATCACCAAATCCCGGCACCGGCCGCCCCCAATACTCCCAGTCG